>NZ_SRUU01000040.1 GCF_004791585.1 Mesorhizobium sp. M1C.F.Ca.ET.210.01.1.1 | reverse complement strand
CCCTCGACTATCTCTCGCCGGACGAATACGAAACCGATCTCATGCAACTACGCCAAACGACATCAAACGCTATCCACAGCAGGGAGAACTGTTACTGATTACTGTCTCACGGAAGGGGTGCAGTCCAATGGGTAACACTTTTGGCCCGAAGGGGTTGTGGAGTGGTTCGAGCCTGCATGTCTCATCATCAAAATAGCCCAGATCATAGTCCATGAAGCTGGCCAGCCAGATATGGTCTTCGACCTGTTTGATGCCGACGGTCTGGCCGGCCAAGACGAGGCTGAGGTTGATCTTCTTGCGATTGTAGCAGATGCGGCCGCAGGTGGTGACGGTGACAGCCTTATCGTGAAAGGGATAGTCGAGATCGGGCAGACCGGTATAGGGGCGCGGTGAGGGCGTGTAACGCTCGGCCGGGCAGTCCATGCCGAGCGCCTGGTGCGGGCGCTCTGAGTTGAACAACTCGGCGACGGAACACCCACGGGACGGCCCGGAGCGCGAGCTGCTTATCCCTGGCATCCTTGGGCGGGCCGCCAAGTCCATATTCATGAATTGATCGACAAGAGCGACGCAGTGGTTTTCCGCTGCAGTCTTTCTGGCCGGGTATCGGATCGCTGGCTGGAGGTTCCTGGGTGGATGTTCGATCGGATCCTCAGTAAGAGTTGGCGCATCACGACTGCTCCGCACGTCGACCTTGCCGCGCTGGGCACCCTGGCGAAACTGGTCCACGACACGCGCGCCCCATCGCAATCGCCGGAGATGGGCGCAGCATTGGGCTCTCACGCGAATCGGGGAGATGTCCATGCCGCGCCAGCCCACGACATACCAGTTCGATCTGTTCTCGAAGCCGAACGACGCCAACACGGTGCAGACGCCGCAATGGCAGGCGCTGCCGGCCGAGACGCGCCGATCAGTGACGAAGCTGATGGTCAGCCTGATCCTCGGGCACGTCGACGGCGAGGCTGCCGGACAACGGGAGGGCGCCGATCATGATGCATGAGAAGATTGGGCCGCACCATCTGGAGCGCAAAGCGATCCTGTATGTGCGGCAGTCGTCAGCCCATCAGGTCCTGCACAATCGTGAGAGCAGCATGCTTCAATATGCGATGCGCGATCGCCTGACGGCCCTTGGCTGGTCTCGCGTCGAGACGATCGATGACGATCTCGGCCGTTCTGCCGCCGGCGGCGTCGCGCGCGCCGGCTTTGATCGGATGGTCGCCGAGGTCTGTCTCGGCAAGGTCGGGGCGGTTGCGGCGCGGGAGGTGTCACGGTTTGCCCGCAACAGGCGCGACTGGCAGCAGCTCATCGAGATGTGTCGTGTCGTCGATACCGTGCTGATCGACCAGGAGACGGTCTATGCGCCGCGTCTCTGCTCCAAATCGATGTATCCCAGATCATAGTGCATGAAGCTGACGAGCCAAATTCCCTCTTGAACTGGATAGCTGATGAGAAATCGTTTTAAGGACGCGGAACAAATCTCGCGCCTGTAAGTTAGATAGCGCTGCTACTACGGGGACTTACGCGATGCTCCTTGTCCTGAACGATGCGCTCTCGACGGCTGTTCTGGCCGGCCGAGGCGCGGACGCGGAAATCTTCGGAGTGATCGACCTCACCAGCAAAATTGAAGCCCGGATCGGCGCGATCAGCTTAGGACGCGCCATCCAGTTTGTCGCCAATGCGTCGGTGCTCGGATATGACGTGCGTGGGGCGATGATTCTCTATGGGTTGCCAGGAACGCCAAGCCTAAGGAAATGGGACTGCGACCGGTTGTGGGGGCAATACGGTGGCGCTCTGCTCCAAGCATAGACTTCGCTCACATTTAGGAGCATCTCCCGAGCGGGGGAAAGTGCTTGGATAGGTCTCGGCACGACAATCGGTCTGACCAGTGGCGCAAACGGAGCGGCGCTAAGCGCTTGCGCGCACTGCGATGGGCGAGTGTGCCGCGACGCCTGATCTTCGTGACAGTTGCCGCGGCCGGCGCGCTGGCTAGCAGCAAGTTCGAGTACCTCGACATGGACTGGTCCGTTGAAGACTTCCTGAAACACATCGACAACATCAACCAGGTCGACAATGATCTGAGATCGATCGAGAGCCATGTCCCTTCAGGGCATTGCTGAAGCTTTGACGAAACCAAATCTGACCACGGAGTGTGCCACGGGCGGCGGTTTGGCTGGGCTTTTCGGATTTGGCTCAACCCTCAAGTTCGACAACGGCGGCTAGTGTCGCAAGGTTGAGACTCATGGATCTCGCCTCTTCTTCTCCGGCGTCGTCGCATGGTTGGTGAACTGGAGGTTCCGATCGTCTCGGCCGGCGCCGCGGCATTCGCGCTCGGCCGTGAGGCGGCTGAGGCCATCGTAAACGCCATCGGCAGGATCCGGTCCAGGTTGGAGACCGCCGAGGCCTAAGATAAAAGCCCGGTCGGCCCCGCGCAGGAGGTAGCGGCTGGATGACAATCTCATTGGGTCATATTAGAGATCGCTTGACCAAGGCAATAGCTGGGGATCATGCTACGAGTGGGCTGGGACGGAGAACTACCCCTCTCCTTGTCCACCCCAGCCTATCTTGGCCCGGCTGCACAAGCATTCCCCCCCTCGTTAGCCAAGCAGTCGGGCCATTTTGCTACGGCGGCTTCTAGCAGCCCATTGAAAAGCCCGTCGCCGGGAGGATGTGTGGCGACGGGCTATACAGGCCCAAGGAGCGGGACATGACCGCTCGGTGTAGTAAGAGCCACAGGCCGCTTTGGTTCCACCAGAACATTAGCAATCGCTTGATTAAGCTGCAGCCCGCCTATCCTCAAGGCATGGCGAAGGGCATCAACATAGGCGGGGTCGCGATCACCGCAACAGTGCGCCGGCGCGTCACAGAGGATCGGGTAAGCGTCTCGATCCCAAGCTATGGCTTCCCACACTCGATCGTCGACAAGACGTCTTCGGTGAAGAAAGGCCAGCCGATCGAGGTCGTCGGCGAAGTCACCCATATCGACGGGGATTGGGTGACGGTGAACCTGGGTGTTCCTGTGACGGTGAACATGACTTCAAGCTACCTTGGCCCTACGGGCGCGAGGCGGACCTGAGAGTCCGCCTTCGACGGTCAGTTTCGGCCGCAAGCTGGTTTCAGCCGCCCATCTTCTTGGCCATCGCGCAGAAATCTGCATGCGACTTATTAAGAGTGGCATCGCCGCAGTCTTTCAACACCGCCTTCTGTTCATCGGGTTTCATGGCCTTCCATGCGGCCGCAAAATCCTTTTCCGACTTCATCGTTTTCAAGCCGGCATCGGTGAAGAACGGTGACATCTTGGCCGGATCGTCGAGCGCGGACGTGTTACCAGCGGCGAGAGCCGAACCAGTCATCATTGCAAGCGCCATCGCGCCCATTGTGAGCATCTTGATGTTCATTTTAATTCCTCCTTTCAGGCCACATGTGACCCGTCGAAAGGAACGTGCCTTGCTAATCTCGGGTTCCAAGCACTCTGGTTGCAGCGAGCACGCTGACAATGCGCCCTCACCGCGCGCGTTTCCGCTGGCCGCCGTCCTACATCTCGCCTCTGAAATCCCGCTATAAATTCTCTAAGGAATGTCGTCTCGCTTTAGGCAAACGGCACTCGATGGTGGGGAAAATGAGCGCTCGTCCTCTACGAATGGCATCTGCAGTCATCGCTGCAATGTCGGTCGGCTCAGCGCACGCTGAGACGCCGAAAGAGGCTTATGAAGCCTGCCTTGCCGCTACCATGGACAGGCTGTTGTTGCCGACGGTCTGCGGCCGCGCCGACGTGATCGCAAGAATGATAGCATTCCAGTGCAACCAGCAACTGCTGGCGCTAGTGGGATCTATGCCTTCCGTGAAAATCGTCGACATGGCTGGCCTGCCGGAAATGGGTTCGCCCGATGAGACGGAAGAGATAGCTGCTTACCTTCAAAAGCACTGGAGTCGCATGGCTTGTATAACCAATTAGCGGTGGCTCTACGCATTGGCTATCAGCCGATCGAGTTCGGCGATGCTGTTCGGTTCGCTGGATCGCTTCGTCCGGCCAGATCCCCAGAGCGGTGGTCAGGACGATGCCGAAGGCCAATGCGGTGAGGGTGGCGGACGCGCCCATCAGCCTGCCCTCCCTGACACGATATGACAGCCGGTTGCGAGCCGTGTCGGAACCAACGATGTCGGCGCCAGTTGACGTTTTGAAGGGACCGCAAATACCAAGGATGCGGCGAGATGGCCGAAATTTTCGACTTTGAATTGGCGAGGGCCCGCCTACGCGTGAAGCGTGCCGAACGCTCTCTTAACCGTGCCAACGAATTGCTGGACGACAACCCAGGCGTCTGTATCAGCCTCGCCCTTTGCGGCCGGATCAGATCTGAACAACGACGGGTCGACGAGGCCAGGGAACGGATGACGAAACTCAGTCCAGTTGCTCACTATTGAGGAACCGTCGCCTCTGCCCGAATTAGCAAATCTAAATGCGAGCGTGGCCGGCAGCTATGCCACTGCTGGAGTAGCCCTCTCGGAGGAGTCCTTGGACATTAAGTCGAAGCTCGCCAAAATGTAGGCGGCGGTGGTCACCAGGCGTGCGTCAATCCACTACTACCGTCAAACCCATCCGAATGTCGCTCGCCGACGTTCCTCTTAGGCGCCAGACGCAAAACCGAAGCCGCGGTTCCGTCCTTGTAGTAATATGTGAGGCGATCTCGGCGCCACCATTCGCGCTCCAGAACGCTGGCGGCGGGGTCGACCGACGGCGACCGCGACGCCTCGTGCGCTGCGGCATGCTCAGCGAGGAAGTGATCATCGGGCATGCACTCGACCGCCTCGGCCAGGCAGCCGATAGCCTGCTCGATCCAGGTGGCGGCAGCGCGGTAGTCTGGGCTCATGCGCCGCCTCCGCAGCGGCGCAACGTACGGTGGATTGTTTGGGCTGCAGCCAGCCCGCCTCTCGCTTATCATGGCCGCGCGATACACATTGCGCCGCCAAGAGGTCCACAGCGGAATGGGACCGCAACGTCGGTTTTGGCTAAATGGCTGGAAAACCAGAGAGAAATCAGGCTCCATCCTACGGATCGATTTTGGTCCCCTAAGCCGCGTCTGGGCACCGCTTCCCTCTTTGCCCGACTTCCCCTCTCGAAGCCTCTGCGCTCTCGCCTCGGCTAGCAACTGTACTTGTTCTTTTCGGCACGGAAGTCGTGCTTCAGCGAATTTCATCGCGATTGCTCTTGCTGTGCCATGCCCACCCTGCTCCGCAGCCCCGTTTGTGACAACCGACACCTGCCGATGCCGCGGTCAGGTCAGCCGTTGACGGCCCGCGACCTGCGGTCCAATTTCGCGGCGATCCAATCCGTCGCTCAAGACGGATAACCCTTGGGCGAACATGCAGGACCAACCTTCCGCAGACGACAGAATAGAACGATCATCAGACAGAGCCCATGACGCTACCGTGGATCTGATCGCAGTGGTCGTGGCGGTGGCGGATCAGCAGCCGAGTGTTCTCACCGTGGGGCCAGCCAACGCCCTGCCCTCTGGTCCGTTCGAGCTTGGTCATCGTTCCCTTCAATTCGGCCTCAGGACCTGGGTGGAACAGCAGACTGACCATCAGCTCGGCTATATCGAGCAGCTTTATACGTTCGCCGACCGCGACCGAATCGGCGAGCAGCGCCAGCAGCGGGTGATCTCGATCAGCTATCTTGCCCTTACGCGTGCGGAGCATGCCGCGGGGGGTAAACGCGCGTGGCGAAGCTGGTACGATTATTTCCCCTGGGAAGACCACCGCCCCGGCGCCCCACCGATGGTTGTCGAAATACTGCAGCCGCGCCTGCTGGCCTGGGCGGACGAAGCCAGCCACCCCTCATTGCGGCGTGAACGTCGGCATAGGGCTGCGGTCGCCTTTGGCTTTGAGGACCACGGCTGGAACGAGGAACTCGTTCTGCAACGATACGAGCTTCTCTATGAAGCAGCCCTAGTCGAAGAGGCGACGCGCGGGTCGTTGCAAAGCGCCTCCCTCCCCATACTTGGGACCTCGATGACAGCCGATCATCGGCGCATTCTGGCCACCGGAATCGCGCGGCTGCGCTCCAAGATCAAATACCGGCCCGTCGTGTTCGAGCTGATGCCGCCGGTCTTTACCTTGCTTCAACTGCAACGCACCGTCGAGGCGCTGTCCGGAAGGTTGCTCCACAAGCCGAACTTCCGCCGCCTCATCGAGCAGCAGGAACTGGTCGAGGAGACGGGAGAGACAACCGCAGACACGGTCGGCCGGCCGGCGAAACTCTTCCGCTTCCGCCACGCCGTCCTGGACGAGCGGGTAGTCGCAGGGACTAAATTGCCACTATCCCGCTCTTGACAGCCCTTATTCTCAAAGTAAGTATATATCCAAATTATACTCATTCAGAGAATAATTGGAGCGCCGATGCCAGCCCCGTTTTCGACCGCCGCATCTCTCTACGATCGTGTCCGCCGGGTGATCCCGCCGATCGAATGGCCGGCCTTCACCGACGACATCGAAGCGATCCTCGCGCTAAAGCGCGAGCGCAACGCCGTCATCCTGGCGCACAACTACCAGACGCCGGAGATCTTCCATTGCGTGGCCGACATCGTCGGCGACAGCCTGGCGCTGGCCCGCAAGGCGATGAGGGTCGATGCGGACGTCATGGTGCTCGCCGGCGTGCACTTCATGGCCGAGACGGCCAAGCTGCTCAATCCCGGCAAGACGGTGCTCATTCCAGATCTCGGCGCCGGCTGTTCGCTGGCCGACTCCATCACCCCTTCTGACGTTCGCCTGATGCGGCAACGCTATCCCGGCGTGCCGGTCGTGACCTATGTCAACACCTCCGCCGCCGTAAAAGCGGAGTCCGACATCTGCTGCACCTCAGGCAATGCGCTGGCGATAGTGGAATCCCTCGGTGCGCCACGTGTCATCGTGCTGCCCGACGAATATCTGGCGAAAAACATCGCGGCGCAGACTGCGGTCGAGATCATCGCCTGGAAGGGGCATTGCGAAGTCCATGAGCGCTTCAGCCCCGCCGACATAGGCGAGCTGCGCCTGGCGCATCCCGGCGTCACTGTGCTTGCCCATCCCGAGTGCCCGCCGGAGGTTGTCGCGGCGGCGGATTTCGCGGGCTCGACCGCGGCGATGTCCGACTATGTCGCACGCCACAGGCCGGCGCGCGTCGTGCTGATGACGGAATGCTCTATGAGCGACAACGTTGCCGTCGAGCATCCCGACGTCGATTTCGTGCGCCCCTGCAATCTCTGCCCGCACATGAAGCGCATCACGCTCGCCAACATCCGCACCGCGCTCGAGCAGAACCGCCACGTCGTCACCATCGATCCACATGTCGCCGAGCGGGCGCGCCGGGCCGTGGAGCGGATGCTCGTCATATGACCATGCACCACCTCCACGGACGGCCGGTCATCCTCGGTGGCGGCATTGCCGGCCTGGCGACGGCGCTCCATCTCGCCCCGGAGCCGGTCGTCCTCATCTCCAAGGCCCCTCTGGGCGATGAAACTTCCAGCGCGCTCGCCCAGGGCGGCCTGGCGGCAAGCCTCGGCGCCGACGACAATCCCGATCTGCACCTTGCCGACACGCTCGCGGCCGGCGACAGACTTTGCGATGAAAAAGCCGCAAGGCGAGTTGTCGAAGCGGCTTCTCAGGCGATCGAATTCCTCGAGCGGTTGGGCGTTGCCTTTGACCGTGCGTCGCAAGGCTCGTTCCTGCTCGGGCTCGAAGCGGCGCATTCGCGCCGGCGCATCGTGCATGCCGGCGGCGACGCCACCGGCCGTGAGCTGGTCCGCGCGCTCGCAGCCGCCGTGCGGCGCACACCTTCGATAGCGATCCTCGAAGGCGCCGAAGTGCGGCGACTGTTCGTCGAGGACGGCGAAATCACCGGCGTGCTTGTGGTTGGAGACGGCGACGCGGTCTCGCTTCCCACGGGCAGCGTGGTGCTCGCGACCGGCGGCATAGGAGGGTTGTTCAACCATACGACGAACCCGGTCGGCTCGTTCGGCCAAGGCCTCGCGCTGGCAGCGCGTGCGGGTGCGGAACTCGCCGATCTCGAATTCGTCCAGTTCCATCCGACCGCGTTCGACTGCGCTCGGCACCCGATGCCGTTGGTCAGCGAGGCGGTGCGTGGCGAAGGCGCGGTGCTCGTCGACGAGCGTGGTCGGCGCTTTCTTGGCGACACGCAGGGCGGCGAGCTCGCGCCGCGCGATGTCGTGGCGCGGGGTGTGTGGCGCGAGCTTCGAGCCGGGCATCGCGTGTTCCTCGACGCGCGGCGGTGTCTCGGATCCAAGTTCGCAGAACGCTTCCCGGCGATCGCATCGCTCTGCCGCGAGGCCGGCATCGATCCTGCCGCCCAGCCGATCCCGGTGCGACCCGCCGCCCACTATCACATGGGCGGCGTGGCGGTGGATGCCAGCGGACGCAGCTCGCTGCGCGGCCTGTGGGCCTGTGGCGAAGTCGCCCGGACCGGCCTGCACGGCGCCAACCGCCTCGCCAGCAACTCGCTCATCGAAGCCGTGGTGTCCGCCGCCTGGGTCGCGACAAGCGTCGCCGCCAGCTCCCCGAGCATGCCCAGACGGCCGAGGCCCATTATCGTGCCACCGCGACCAGACGCCTCGTGCGTCCGACCAATCGTCTCGCACGCGCTCGGCATCGAGCGCGACGGCGAGGCTCTGCGTAATGCGGCGAGAGCGTTAGGGCCGATTGCCACCGCAGGCGATGCGGCGTCCGATCCCGCGCTGGTCGCTCTGATGATCACGAACGCCGCCCTTCGCCGCGAGGAAAGCCGAGGCTCGCATTTCCGCAGCGATTTCCCCCGCCGCAGCGCTCAGCCTAAATCGTTACGGTTGACGCTCGACGAGACGCTCGCAGCGGCGTTCCTTCCCGACACTCGATCCGACACCGCCGCGCCATATGGCAGAAGGGCTTGACCATGACGCTGACGCCGCTGCCGCGCGTGATGGTGGAGCCGCTCGTGCGCGCCGCCCTGCTCGAGGATCTTGGACGCGCCGGCGATCTCACCACCGACGCGATCGTTCCCGCTGACGCCACCGCGACGATGGTGCTCGCGACAAGGCAGCCGGGCGTGATCGCCGGCATCGATGTCGCCACCCTCGCCTTCGAGCTGATCGACCCCAGGGTCGACGTCGCAATCATCCATCCGGATGGTGCCGCCATCCCGGCCGGCGATGTGATCGCGACGGTGCGCGGACCCGCCCGTGCGCTGTTGACGGCCGAACGGACGGCCCTCAACTTGCTCTGCCATCTGAGCGGCATCGCCACGCAGACCGCGGCGGTGGTCGATGCCGTGCGGGACCATAAGGCCAAGATCGTATGCACGCGCAAGACGACCCCTGGCCTGCGTGCGCTGGAGAAATATGCCGTGCGTGCCGGCGGCGGCGCCAATCACCGCTTCGGCCTCGACGACGCCGTGCTGATCAAGGACAATCACATCGCGATCGCCGGCGATGTTCGCACCGCCATCGAGCGGGCACGCACCCGTGCCGGCCACATGGTGAAGATCGAGGTCGAGGTCGATACGCTCGAGCAACTCGACATCGCCCTTGCGGCCGGGGCCGACGCGGTCCTGCTCGACAACATGTCCGTCGAGCAGCTGAGCCAGGCGGTGGCGATGGTCGGCGGCCGCGCCATCACCGAGGCATCCGGCCGGGTGACCGCACAGGCGGCGCGCGCGATCGCGGCAACCGGCGTCGACCTGATTTCCGTCGGATGGATCACGCATAGCGCGCCGATCCTTGATATTGGGCTGGATTGCCGGTAGCGAAGCGTGTCTTTGATCAACGCGCGTGACCTTTGAACAGAAACCGGCGCTCATGAGCCGGCAATAAATGTCCAGTTTGGCCAATAGAAGCTCCGTTCACCGGAATTCGGTCGCGAATGAACATCCAAACGATGGAGATGGCATGAACGTCGAACTACAGTTGAATGCCGCCTTGGGCTCGACTCGAGGAGCGTCCAGCCAGTGGAGCCGGGAAGCGGCACAGGCAGTCCACGATCTGCCGTTCAACGACCTGCTCTTCCGGGCCCAGACGATCCACCGCGAGAATTTCGATCCCAACCGGGTGCAGCTTTCGCGCCTGCTGTCAATCAAGACGGGCGGCTGCCCCGAGGATTGCGGCTATTGCAGCCAGTCCTCGCATCATCAATCGGGCCTCAAGGCCTCGAAGCTGATGGAGGTGCAACGCGTCATCGCCGAAGCCCGGAAGGCGCGCGACGCAGGCGCCACGCGCTACTGCATGGGGGCCGCCTGGCGCAGCCCCAAGGAACGCGACATGGACGCCGTGGTGGCCATGGTCGAGGGCGTGAAGGCGCTCGGCATGGAAACCTGCATGACGCTCGGCATGCTCGACCTCGGCCAGGCACTGCGGCTCAAGCAGGCCGGCCTCGACTACTACAACCACAACATCGACACCTCCGAGCGCTACTATAGCGAGGTTATCTCGACCCGGACCTTCGCAGACCGGCTGGACACGCTTGCCAACGTCCGCGACAGCGGCATCAAGGTCTGCTGCGGCGGCATTGTCGGCATGGGCGAGGAGAAGGCAGACCGCATCGACATGCTGGTCACGCTCGCCAACTTGCCGGAGCCGCCCGACAGCGTGCCGATCAACATGCTGATCCCCATCGAGGGCACGCCGCTCGGCGAGGCCGAGCCCATCGAGCCGATCGAATTCGTGCGCACGATCGCGCTTGCCCGCATCATGATGCCGAAATCGCATGTGCGACTCTCCGCCGGCCGCACGGCCATGAGCGACGAGATGCAGGCGCTGTGCTTCTTCGCCGGCGCCAACTCCATCTTCGTCGGCGACACCTTGCTGACCGCAGAGAACCCCGGAGAGGACAAGGACAGCGCATTGTTCCGCCGGCTGGGCATCAAGCCGATGGAGCGCGACGCCCAGTGAACCGGCGGGCGAACGGCCGAGCGCTGCTCGACCGCTATGAGGCCAGCTTGCGCGGGCTGGCTCGCAAGGACCGGTTACGGAGCCTTAGCGCCCGCGCGGGCGCCGACTTCGCCTCCAACGACTATCTCGGCCTCGCGCGCTCAAGCCGCCTGGCTGAAGCGGTTGCGGCTGCGCTAGCCGCCGGCACCCCCGTCGGGGCGACCGGCTCACGGCTGCTGCGCGGCAATGACCCGCAACACGAGGCGCTCGAAGCCAAGGCAGCCGGCTTCTTCGGCACGGAGCGCGCCCTTTTCTTCGGCGGTGGCTATGTCGCCAATTTCGCGGTGCTCACGACCTTGCCCCAGAAGGGTGACCTGGTGGTGCTGGACGAACTCATCCATGCCAGCGCCCATGAGGGGGCGCGGGCCGGTCGCGCCGATGTGGCGGAAGCCGCGCACAACGATGCGAGTGCCGTGGACGATGCAATCCGGACCTGGCGCGCGCGAGGCGGCGCCGGCCGACCCTGGATCGTGGTCGAGAGCCTCTACAGCATGGATGGCGACCGGGCGCCGCTCGGCGAGCTGATCGCGGTCGCGGACCGCCACGATGCATTCCTGTTTGTCGACGAGGCGCACGCCACGGGCGTCTACGGCGCGGACGGGCGCGGGCTCGCGCACGACTTCGAAGGCCGCGACAACGTCGTGGTGCTGCACACTTGCGGCAAGGCGCTGGGCGCGTCCGGCGCGCTGGTCACCGCTCCCGCGGTGCTGTGCGACTATCTCGTCAACCGCTGCCGTCCCTTCATCTACGCCACCGCGCCCTCGCCGCTGATGGCGGTGGCAGCGGCGGCGGCCCTCGACATCGTCGCCCAGGAGCCTGATCGTCGCGAGCGTTTGGCCCAGTTGGTCACGCTTGCGGGCAAGAGGACCGAGGAGCTCGGCTTGCCTGCGAGCGGTTCGCAGATCCTGCCGATCATCGTCGGCGACAACGCGCGCGCCATGGCGCTGGCCGAGGCTTTGCAGTCACGCGGCTTCGACGTGCGCGGCATCCGCCCCCCAACTGTGCCGGAGGGCACGGCGAGGCTGCGCATTTCGTTGACGTTGAATGTCGGCGCGGCCGACGTTTCGGCGCTGTTCGATGCTCTTGCCGAGGAACTGGAGCGCTGGCAATGACGGCACGGATCGTCGTGACCGGCACCGACACCGGTGTCGGCAAGACTGTTTTTTCGGCTGGCCTCGCGGGCCTGCTCGACGGCTTCTATTGGAAGCCGGTTCAATCGGGTCTCGACGAGGAGACTGACAGCGAAGTCGTTGCCCGTCTCTCCGGCTTGCCCGCCGGGCGCGTCGTGCCGGAAGTGTATCGTCTGAAGATGCCTCTATCGCCACATCGGTCGGCCGAAATTGACGGCGTTGCCATCGAGGCGGCAAAACTCTCGCTTCCAGAGTTGCCGGGCCCGCTCATCATCGAAGGTGCCGGCGGGCTGATGGTGCCGCTCAATCGGCAGACGAGGTTCATCGATATTTTCCGGGAATGGCAGTTGCCGGTCATTCTTTGCGCGCGCACGGCGCTCGGTACCATCAACCACACCCTGCTTTCGCTCGAGGCTCTGCGTGCCCGCTCCATGCCGCTGCTCGGTATCGCATTCATCGGCGACGAGATGGCCGATACGCAAAAGACGATCGCCGAGATGGGCAAGGTGCGCATTCTCGGTCGCCTGCCGCGGGTCGACCCGCTGACGCCGGCGGCGCTCTTCGCGGCCATGCGGGCTTCGTTCAACGCGACCGACTTCACGGAGGGCCGGTCATGAGTGGCTCCGCGGTCTGGCATCCCTTCACCCAGCATGCCACCGAGCCGATGCCGCCGACGATCGCGCGCACTGAAGGCGCCTATGTCGAGACACGCGAGGGCAAGCGCATACTCGATGCGATCTCCTCCTGGTGGGTGATCACCCACGGCCACCGCCACCCGAAAATCATGGCGGCGATCCGGGAGGCGAGCGAGGCGCTCGACCAGGTGATCTTCGCCGGCCTCAGCCACGAGCCAGCTGAGCAATTGGCATCGGCGCTGATCGACATGACGCCGGCCGGCCTCGACTGGGTCTTCTTTTCCGATAGCGGCTCGACCAGCGTCGAGGTGGCACTGAAAATGGCGCTCGGCTTTCATCGCAACAACGGCGCGCCGCGCTCGCGCATCGTCGTCATGGAGCACGGCTATCACGGCGACACCATCGGCACGATGAGCGTCGGCGCGCGCGGCGTCTTCAATGCCGCATACGAGCCGCTGCTGTTTGAGGTCGACACCATCCCATTTCCCGCCGCGGGCCGGGAGCAGGAAACGCTCGACGCCTTCGAACGGCTGGCGCGCGACCGCGGTGTTGCCGCGCTGATCGTCGAGCCGCTGGTGCTCGGCGCCGGAGGCATGCTCATGTATCCGGCTTCAGTTCTCGCCGAACTCAAGCGCATTGCCGAGCGCACCGAAACGCTTTTCATCGCCGACGAGGTCATGACCGGCTGGGGCCGCACCGGGTCCATCTTCGCCTGTGAGCAGGCAGCGATCGCGCCCGACATTTTGTGCACCTCCAAGGGACTGACAGGCGGCTCATTGCCGCTTGCGGCGACACTTGCCACCGATGCGATCTTTCGTGCGCATTACTCAAAGGACCGAGCCAGGACCTTTTTCCATTCGAGCTCCTACACGGCGAACCCGATCGCCTGCGCGGCGGCACTTGCGAATGTCGGCATCTGGAACGACGAGCCTGTGGCGGAGCGCGTTGTCGCGTTGTCGCGGATGCAGGCGGAGAAGATTGCGCGGTTCAAGGGTGACGCGCGTTTCGAGAATGTGCGCACGACCGGCACCATTGCCGCGCTCGATCTCAGCGTCGGCAATGCAGGCTATCTCGCTGAGGTCGGCCCAAGGCTGCGCGCCTTCTTCCTCGAACGAGGATTGCTGGTGCGGCCTCTCGGCAACGTCATCTACCTGCTGCCGCCCTACTGCGTGACTTCGGATGAGCTCGACCGCCTCTACGCGGCAATAGACGAGGCGGCCGAGCTTGCAGGCGACAGGAGATGAACCGCACCGCGCGCATCATTGGCCTTGGCCATCACGTGCCGGCGCGCCGGGTCGCCAATGCCGAGATCGAGACGAGCCTCGGGCTGGACGCAGGCTGGATCGAGGGGCGCACCGGCATCTGCTCGCGTTTCTGGGCTGAGCCCGGCGACACGCTTTCGGGTCTGGCGGCCAAGGCGGGCGCCATGGCTCTGGAGGCAGCCGGGATCGATCGCAAGGAGATCGGTCTGCTTTTGCTGGCGACTTCGACGCCTGACCACCTGCTGCCGCCGAGCGCGCCGCTAGTGGCGCACAGGCTCGGCCTCGAAAAGGCCGGCGGGGTCGACCTGGCGGGCGCGTGCGCGGGATTCATATATGCCTTGACCTTCGCCGACGGCTTCGTTCGCCTGCACAACAAGCCGGCCATCGTCATCGCCGCCAACATTTTGAGCCGCCGGATCAACCCGGCCGAGCGGGCGAGCGCCGTACTGTTCGCCGATGCCGGGGGCGCCGTGGTGCTCGCCCCCTCAAGCGATCCCGGCCACGGCATCCTCGGCTCCTCTTTTGCCGCGGACGGCTCCGCCTACGACCTGATCCACATCCCGGCGGGTGGCAGCAACCGTCCGTTCTCCGACGAAATCGACGCCGCAGAAACCCGCATGACGATCGCGAACGGCCGTGACGTCTTCGCCAAGGCCGTGGAGATGATGAGCCGCTGTTCCCTCGAGGCGCTGGCCTCGGCCGGCCTTTCGGCGCCGGACGTCGCGCGCTTCGTGCCGCACCAGGCAAATGCCCGCATCTTCAACGCCGTCGGCAAGTCGCTCGGCATCGAGGATAAGCGGATCGTCAAGACCATCGCCGACTACGGCAACTCGTCGGCCGCGACGATACCTCTGTCATTGTCGGTTGCTCATAGCGCTAATCCCATTCGAGCGGGCGAGAAATTGCTGCTCGCAGCGGCCGGCGCCGGCTTGACGGGCGGGGCGCTGGTGGTTGGCGTTTAGCTGGCGTGATATTCAGGAACCGAACCAAGCCATAGAAATATTTTGTTGGTCGCCATTACCGCTGCGCAATCCTCAACTACCTGAAAATAAAACCAGATTTCGTCTACTTGGATTCCGCCTCTGGCAGCATCCCCTCTTCGGCACGGAAGTCGTGCTTCAGCGAATTTCATCGCGGTTCGGCAAACTTCGTCCAACGGGCCGAGGCCTTGGTATCTTCGGCGGTATCCGCGGGCCTGAAACAGGGCCGGTATCGTTCCGCTAGAGCGGTTCAGAGTTTCACGGAAACGCCGAATCGCTTATCTCTTTGTTTTTACGCAATTCCGGACGGAAAACCGTTCCACACTTTTCCTGGAATTGCTCTAACCTGCCCGCGCATTTGCCCGGACCCGCGGTCTCGGACTTTCTCCGCGCAATGGCACTTGCCGAGCGCAGGTGCAGCCTTCATCAGGCTGGGCGCGTGATGCAGCGGAAGCCGAGGTGACAGGTCGATGTGTCCACCGACTGCGCCATGCGAGCGGCCGGGCGGTAGCGCCGGCAGTAGCTGGGGGCGCATAGGAAGGACCCGCCCTTGGTGACCTTGCGCGGAATCCTGATGTCGGGCGTCAGCGGGTCGACGCTCGCCTCGCGCTCGCCGCCGCGGGGATTGTCCATCGTGCAACAGGGGCTCTCGATCCGGCGATGCTCCTGATACCAGTCGACAGTCCACTGCCAGACATTGCCGGCCATGTCATAGAGTCCATAGCCGTTTGCCGGGAACGAGCCGACCGGCGCGGTCCATTCGTAGCCGTCCTCGCAATCGTTGCGGAACGGGAACTCGCCTTGGTAGGTATTGGCCATATGCTGGCCTCCCGGGGTCAGTTCGTCGCCCCATACGAATTCGGCGCCGTCCAGCCCGCCGCGCGCGGCGAACTCCCACTCGGCCTCGGTTGGCAGCGCCTTCCCGGCCCAGCTCGCATAGGCTTCCGCATCCTCGTAGGCGATGTGCACGACAGGATGGTCCTTGAGTTTCGCGGTCGAGCTAGCCGGTCCCCGGGGATGGCGCCAGTTTGCGCCGGCAACGTATATCCACCAGGCGTAGTGGTTATGGGTGCCGACCGGCGCAGGCGGCGGTTTGAACATGGCCGAGGAAGGCACGAGCATCTCCGGCTTTGCGCCGGGATAGTCGACTGCGTTCGCCGGCTTCTGCGCCAGCGTCACATATCCGGTTTCGGCGACGAAGCGCTCGAACTGGCGATTGGTCACGGTGCAGCGGTCCATCCAGAAGCCGTCGACGCGAGCGCGATGCGCTGGGGCTTCTTCAGGATAGTGCCGGTCCGAGCCCATCAGGAACTCGCCACCGGGAATCCAGACCATATCGGGGTGCGGAGCCTCGCCCCCAGGCCCGCGCTGTCGATCGGGTGAGGCAAGCCGCTTCGCCGTATGCTGGTTCATTGCGCGTGTCATCCTGTCATTTGACGAAGCCGCAAATTCGGTTCCAGTCGTTCTTCATGTCGACGACCGTCCAGCCTTTGTTGAGACTGGAACCGCTCGTGAATGCGCAACTGGAGCCGGTTCCCAGTCGTGTTGATTGTCGTAGCCCTCAGTCCCCCGGGCTGAGCAGCGTTGACGGATCGGCCGCCATCGGTGGCGAGGCCGCACTGCTTTCATGAGCAGTTGCGGCGGCGCCGTCAAAGGGTGACCTCGCTTGGACGAAAGATTTCATCCGCCTTTCAGTCCCCCGCAGCGAACATTTCTTGCGGGCTCGGTGTCACCAGAGGTGTGAAGTACGTCAACCGCACCGCTTCTTTCAGCAACAGCGGAGGCTGCATCTGGCTCGCAAGCTCGGTAATTCTTGCCTGCAACTCCTTGACCTTGTCAGGGTCCTTGTCAGCCAGATTGGTGGCTTCCGATTTGTCCTTGGCCAGATCAAAAAGCTCGATCTTTTGCGGCAACGTTGCTGACCATACGAGTTTCCAATCGCCCTCACGTACCGCGCCGGACATCGGATCAACGTTGTAGACGATCTCCGTGCGCGGCGAAGGTTTTCCATCGCTGATGGCCGGCCACATATCCATGCCGTCCAGCGGCTTGTTCTTGTCGAGCTTGGCACCAGCCAGCCCAGCCAGCGTTGGCAACATGTCGACGACGTGCATAAGGCCGTTGAAGACACCAGGCTTGATCTTGCCGGGCCAGTTCATGAAGGCAACCGAGCGAGTGCCTCCCTCATAGAGGGTACCTTTGCCGTCACGATAGGGACCATTGTTGGCGGGAAGTTTGCCTTCCACCTTCGAGTCACCCGTAAACATCGAGTTGATGACGCCGCCGTTGTCGCTCATGAATACGATAAGGGTGTTGTCGCGAATCCCCTTCTTCTCGAGGGCGGCCACGACATTTCCTACCCCGTCATCGATCACCGAGATCATGGCGGCATAGGTTCTCCGGTTCTCGTCGGCGATGTTCTTATAGTGGTCGAGATACTCCTTCGGAGCCTGGAAGGGCGTGTGGGGCGCGGTGAATGCGAGGTATAGAAAGAGTGGCTTTTTCTGATCGTGGGTGTTGATGACCCGGACAGCCTCCTGACCGAACAGGATGTTGTCGAAACCCTGCTCCTTGATCGGCTTGTTGTTCCTGTACCAGTCCGCGATACCATGCGAAGCATGTTTGAAATGGTCGATCTCGCCGACTGTGGCCCCATAGAATGAATCGAATCCACGTTGTTTCGGCCAGTAATCCGTCTTGGCATGGCCAAGGTGCCATTTGCCACTCATCGCCGTTTGATAACCGGCGTCCTTGAGGACTTGCGGAAGAAGGGTTTCGTCAAGCGGAAGGCCATAGGTCCCCGCAGCAGGGACGACGCCAACTTGCATACCATAGCGTAGCGGATAGCGGCCGGTCATGAGGGCGCAACGCGTTGGCGTACACATCGGCTGCACGTAATATTCTTCGAGCTTCGCCCCCTCCGCGGCGAGCTTGTCGATGTTGGGTGTCTTGATGTCTGAGCCATGGTAACCGACGTCTTTCCACCCCTGATCGTCCGTAACGATGAAGACAATGTTAGGCCGCGAAGGCTGAGCTGCCGCAGCCTGAACGCTGGCAAGGCCAGCGAGCGCCCCCGAAAGGCCAACGGGCGCGGCAAATCGTGTAAGGGCTGCGGCCGTGCCGGCCATCAATGCGTCGCGCCGCGTGATTTTGTTGGTGGTACCGGCTTCGGCCGGGAAGTCACGATCGTTGCTCATGTTGTGCCCCTGCTCTGCTAATTCATACCGTCCTACTCAAAACAATGGCGCGTCTAGCGTTCTGGCGCGGATCATTTCCTTGGAACCCAAGGGGCAGCGAACGTTCTCGACATCGACATCGGCCGCCGGCTTGCCGCGATATCTCTTGGATTCCGAAAAAAGCGTGTCAGCACCGCCATGGCTTCTCCAGGAAGCCGCCGGCTCCACAAGGCACGATCGCCGCCGGGCGCTCGATGCCCCTGTGCGCATGCCTCCAAATGGTCCTGCCTGGTCATGCTCCCCGTTCGCCGTACATCGGCGATATTCCTGCGCTATTTGGTCTCGCGCAATTCGAGCTTAAGCTATACCTAATACAACCCTCCTGCTATCCACTTTGCGCAAAGGATGTATTTTTTGGCCTCTGGTCTGCGTCGCTTCGCATGGCGACGTGTCGTTAGAGCCTGCCAATGCGGCCTTGGAGGTATGCCCGGCCACGGCCGACGATAAGAGCAGCTTTTTATGTGGTAGCTCAGGCGCTCTTCCCCGAACGCACGATCTCGCTTGCTTGCCCGCCTTGGCCCACCGTTAGCGCCTTGCCAATCCACTCCAAATGCGAGGTATGGCAGGACATCGAAAACAGCACGGGGACCAGAATTACGATCTTCCACGGCTGGATATCCAATTCGTCGAACTTGACGAAAAACACCACCGAGAACATGGCACTGGCCTGGATGAAGTTGGGCGGCGCCAGAAATTGGAACAGGTGAGCTGCTACGGCTCTGCGAGACAGGACTGCCCTGCGCCGTAGCGCCATCGCCGACCGGTAACCGACGTGCACAGCAAGTCAGTACGTCAATTCAGCCATAGAAACGGAAGCAGCCCAGCACTAAGCACAGGCGCCGAGCATCTCAGGTCAATCCCCTATCGGGCGGCCGAGAATTGATAGGTGAAACCCAGCATAGGACCCTGCTGAGTGAGTTTGTTCACGAAGCCGTCGTGGCTATAGTTGTCGTGCACGGCCCGATAGCCGACGAACATCGACATCTTGTCGTTGAACTGATAGCCGGCGCCGCCCATCACATCCCACATGGATTTGGAACCTGCGCCGAAACCACCGACAAGGCCCCAGCCCGCCAGGTAGATCCGATTACCGAGATCGGCCTTGAATTTGGCGCCGATCACTGGATCCACCCATGTATCGCCGTCACTCGCTGACGTGCCGTCCAGCAGACCGCCATGGAAGTCGAAACGGTTGTCGACCGACCAGAGGCGGGCGCCGGCCACAAGATCGAAATTCGCTCCATCCTGATAGTAAACACTGTAACCACCGAGCGCCGTCCCCATGAACGTGCTCACCGTCGCATCAATATTGGACGCGAGGATTCCCTTCGGGGTGCCTATGTTGGCGTCGAGCTCGGCGTACACTATGTCCGTGCTGATCGTGAACGGCCCGTTGCGAGCTTCCGCGAGCCCCATAAACCCGAATTTGAGGTGGTTCAGCACGTCACTGAAGCTCACATCGACATCCTGAGGCGGGAATCCGAAGAGGCCGCTTTCGCCCTTGATGCCCGACGCCCATAGATATGGGGCGACAGTAAAGGTCCAACCTTCATCCTGCGGCTTGGTGAAATCCGCTGCGAAGGCATTGGCCCAACCAAGTACCAACACGCCTGTCGTTGCCAAGGCGGCCAAACGAAACTTCTTCATCATCGTCCCCACTTGTCGTCTTTGCAGCCCCGACTGCACAGAACTGAGACTCGGCCTCGATACTGGATGAACCCTCACCCAGCGCGCTCTGTCAATCTGGGCGCACGCGATACCCCCACTAAGCCGTTCGTCGGCGGTATTTGCGCGCCAATTGACCTCGCGCAATTTGCGCTTAAGCTATACCTAATATAACCGTCCTGCTATCCACTTTGCGCAAAGGACGCCTTGCTTGACCACGTGGCCTTCATCGCCTTCGTACAGGGATGTGCTACTTGGCCCTGACGACCTTACCAGCGCCGCCTCTGGTCTGCCCGTGACGGTCGACAGGCTTTCCGCAGGCTGGCTCCCCTCGCGCATCCGGCAAATCCAGTCCCCCGGCAAGTGGGCGCTCGACCTGCCAGAATTCAATTGCGCCTTCCGCGCCAGAGGCGGTTTCGATCCAGGCTCGGTGGCGTTGGTGGCTATCGAGCGGGCCTGCGGGTCGACAATATGCGGCATTCCGCTCGAAGACGACTTGGTCCTGGCAATCCCTGCCGGCACGAGCGTGACGGCGACCGTCCGGCCCGGTCTCACTTACGCAGTCGCCATTGTTCCGACCGCGACCTGGATGGAAATCCAGTCGATTGCCGCGGGCATGGTTCTCGAACATATCAACGATCGCCCCGCGGCAGTTCGGCTCGCCGCCGACGAAGCGCAAAGAATAAGAAGCCAGATGAAGTCGATGGCAGACCACCTCGGGACAGCTGCATGCGATCCAATTCTGCTTGAGCAGCCTCCAGGTGCATTCGTGGAATATCTGGGGCTGTTGGCTGACGCGTTTGCGGGCACAGATAGTCGTGGGACCGGGACAGCAGGTTCCGCGAGTCGGCATTTTAGACAAGCGTCGGCGGCCGAGGATTTCATCCGCTCGCATATCCGGGAAGACATACCCATTGTTCGACTGTGCAAGGAAATCGGTGCCAGCCGCCGGCAGTTGGAGTACGCCTTTCGCACCACATTCGCTGCGACCCCGCTAGAGTTCATCAGAGCGCTCCGCCTCAACGAAGCCAGACGACTCCTTACCACTGCACGTGCAAACGGCTTGAGCGTTACAACGATTGCTATGGATGTGGGGGTAAATCATCTGGGCCGCTTCGCGACGAACTATCGCCTGTTCTTCGGCGAGTCTCCGAAGGAAACACTTCAGCGTGCCGGGAGATCATGACCAGGGCGTAACGCATGCCGAGATTTGCGCCGCGTTATCGTTGCAAGCAGTTTCGATGAAATTTGCGCAATCCGGATAGAAGTAGCGCCTTATAATTAGTATATTCTAAAATGCTAACAAAAACCGCCCCTGGCATGCGGGGATCAGTGAGTGGGCGAGGCCCGATCTCGGGTTTGGCACAGGCTTGCGTCGGGCGCGTGGTCATATCGGCCGCGAAACTGAGTGGTGAGCTTTTGGGAGGATGCAAAAATGATAAGACCTAACTTGAGACTGACCGGCGCTACCGGGATCGTCGTCGGCTTGATGTTTGCGGGCGTCATCGACGCCATTGTACCGTTCGCCCCCGTCATCGGCGACGCGCAGGCGAAAGTTGGCCGTCCGCTCACGCCCGGCAGTGTCGCAGGGGTCGCGAGGCGTACGACACGCCGCACGATCCGCCGTTCGACTATTTACGTTGCCAGGCTCCCCGCGGGGTGTGTGAAGAGCTCAATTAACGGCGTTGTGCTGTGGCACTGCGGCAGCACCTATTATCAGCCCTATGGCGGACGCTACGTGGTTGTGCACGTGCATTGAGTGGAAGTAGCCGGAGCGCTCGATGAGCAACGCACTGCCCACTCGAATTGGCATTGTGCTGTCGGCTGTCGTTGCGATTTTCCTTTGGGTGCTGCCTGGGACCTCCTGGGCCCAGCAACCTCCCGTCGGCGTGCCGCCCGAAAAGGCACGGCAGTTCCTCGACCTGCTATCCGACCCGGAGGTGAAGGTATGGCTGGAAGGAAAGATACCGCCGGCCGCCGAGGAGCCGCCTGCCGCATCGCTAGCCGACACGATCTCGAGCTGGGAGGCAGCCGTCCACGCACGTTTCGGCGCGCTCGCCGGCGCCATTCCCCGCATCCCGCAGGAGCTCGCTAACGCCGCCGGCGCCATCTCGCGCGACGTGAATTCAGGCAGGCCCGGCCTGGTGATCCTGATCCTGTCGGTTCTGATTGCCGTCGGCTCCGGCGCCGAGTTGCTGGTCCACCGTGCTTTGGCGCGGGACGGTTCCGACGGAACAGTCGACCCTGGACAGGCGGCTCTGTCCGAGGTCGCGGCCTTGCTGACGTTTGCCTTGGCCGGCATCGGTTCGTTCCTTGCCTTCGAATGGCCGCCTTTGCTGCGCCGCATCGTGCTGACCTTGTTGCTCGCCTTCATCGCCCTGCGTGTCGTCCGCGCAATCGTCAGATTGCTGTTTGGACTTGCCGGCGCGGGAAACAGACCGTCGGCTGGGACGCCGACGGCAATCCCCGTCGCAGCTGAGATCGCACAGCGGTTCTGGCTTCGGCGCGTGAGCCTCATCGCCGGCTTTCTGCTGTTCGGCTGGGCCCTGGTCAGCCTCATGCCCAGCATCGGTTTCTCCATCGACGTGGCGCGGGTGGCTGCCCTGTTTTGCGGCCTGGGCATGTTGGCCATCGGCATCGAGATCGTCTGGCGACGGCCGGCCAGGACAGCATCCGCTGCCAGGCAATCGCTGCTGACGCTTTATCTGATCGCGCTTTGGCTGGCCTGGGTGGCAGGACTGCTCGGCGTGCTGTGGCTCGGCCTCTATGCGTTGCTGTTGCCGGCGGCGGTGAGTGGGGTTGGCAACGTCGCACAGGCTATCGCCGGCAGAGCGCAGCGCAGCGGTGCCCTCGGCACCATGCTGAACGTGATCATCGTCAGGGGTGCCAGGGCAGCGGTGATCGGCGCTGCGGTCGCCTGGCTCGCCTATCTCTGGCGCATCAGGGCCGCAGCCCTTGCCGGCAGTGAAGCCGGCGCGATCGTGATTTCAGGCCTGCTCAACAGCATCATCGTCCTCCTGGTTGCGGATCTGCTTTGGCAGCTGGCGAAAGCGTTGATCGCTTATCGGATGGAGCTTGCGCCAAAGGACGGGTCCGATGCCGACGACCTTGCCCGCAGCGACCGGCTGCGTACCCTGCTGCCGATATTCCGCAACGTGCTGGCTGTCTTCATCGCGGCCGTCAGCGTGCTGACGATCCTGTCCGGACTCGGCGTGCAGATCGCACCCCTGATCGCCGGCGCGGGCATTTTCGGCGTAGCCGTCGGTTTCGGTTCGCAGACACTGGTCAAGGACATCCTGAGCGGCGTTTTCTACATGGTCGACGATGCCTTCCGTGTCGGCGAGTATATCCAGAGCGGCAGCTATAAGGGCACTGTCGAATCGTTCAGCCTGCGGTCGGTCAGGCTGCGGCATCACCGCGGCCCGATCTTCACCGTGCCGTTCGGCGAGCTCGGCGCCGTCCAGAACATGAGCCGTGACTGGGTGATGGACAAGATGGCTCTCAGTATCACCTACGATTCTGACGTAGACCTTGCTCGCAGGCTCATCAAGAAGATCGGCCAGGAGCTGGCCGCGGATCCCGAGTTCGCAGCCGACACGATTGAGCCGCTGAAGATGCAAGGTGTCGACAGCTTCGGCGACTCCGGGATCGACCTCAGGATGAAGCTGATGACCAAGCCGGGAACTCAGTTCGGCATCAAGCGGCGAGCGTTCATGATGATCAAGAAGGCGTTCGACGAGAACGGCATCAAGATCGCCGTTCCCACCGTGCATGTGGAGGGCGGCGGCGACAACGCGGCCGCCGCGCAGCAACTCCTCAAGATGAAGCAGGCTGCCGAGCTGGCGGCAAACTCCGGCACCTGACTTCGGCTCGCTTCAACGTCAGGCCGAAAACCGCGCGGATGGTGCCGAGGATCGACTGGTTTTCCGACAGGCTGTTTTCGAGGCCCGGCATCCGATGCCCCGGCAGGCTGATGCGCGTCATGGTGATCGGCAGCGCCTCCCTAACGGAGACCGCCCGCCATTTTCACGCTCTCAGGCAAGTTTCGCAACCATAGCATGGCGGCCGCTCCGAGAAGCGGGCCTGGGACCAGCAACAGAAATGCCCAGCGCCAGCCACCGATGAAGTCGGCAAAGCGCGGCGTCAGCCAGATGGCGAGCACCGTCAGCGCGAAACCCAGCCCAAGCTGCAGCGACAGCGCGGTGCCGACGAAGCGGCGGTCGCCGAGTTCCGTAACGGCGGCGGAGAACTGCGCCGAATCGCCGATCACCGAAATGCCCCAGACGACGGCGACCAGCATGAAGAGCCAGAGCGGACCGGCAAACAGGAAACCCATCAGCAGCGCGCAGCTTCCCGAGACGATCATCATGCCGGCGGTCGTCGCGGTGCGGCCGATGCGGTCCGACAGATAGCCACCCATCAGGCAGCCGAGGATGCCCGAGGCGACGAAGAAGAAGGTCGAAAGCGAGGCGGCCGCGGCCGATCCGATCGCCTGCGCCTCGAAGGCCGCGCGCGTATAGGCAAGCAGCCAGGCCCACATGGCGTAGAGCTCCCACATATGGCCAAGGTAACCGAGATTGGCCAAGAGCAGCGGGCGCTCGCGAAACACCCGGCCGATGCGCGACGGCTCGAACACGGCCTTGCCGAAGGGATAGGGACCTTCCCTGGCGAAAAGCAGGAACAGCAGCGCGCCGATCGCCGTCGCCACGCTGGCGGCGGCAACCACCGGCCGCCAGTCGAACGAAGTCGAAACGGCGCGGAAGAGATGCGGCAGCGCCGAGCCGATCGTCAGCGCGCCGATGATCGCGCCAAGCGCCAGCCCCCTGTCGCGCGTGAACCAGGTGGCGACCAGCTTCAGCGCCGGCGGATAGACGCCGGCAAGCGCCATGCCGGTGACGATGCGCGCGGCGATGACGCCGCCCGGCCCGGGGTGGAGCAGCAGGCTTGCATTGGCAAGCGCGGCGGCCAGCGCCGCGGCTGCCATCAGGCGGCTGAGCCGCACCAGGTCTGGAAGGTTGACCAGGCTCGCCGCCAGCGCGCCTGTCACGAAGCCGACCTGAACGCCGTTGGTCAGCCAGGCCTCACCGCCGGGGCCGAGCGCAAGCTCCTGCTTCAATTCGGGCAGGATGGCGGTCGCCGAGAACCAGGTGGTCAGCGACAGAACGACCGCCAGGCAAAGCAGCGACAGCACGCGCCAGCGTTCGCCGTCGGCGGCCATGCCGGCCCGCTGGCCATCCACCGCGCTCATGCACCCTGCAACGGCACGGTGAACACCGTCGCGGTGCCGGTGAGACAAAGCTCGCCCTGGCCATTGCGCAGGCTGGTCTCGATCTTGCAGATCGGCTTGTCGGGGCGCACTTCCTTGACCTCCACCCGCCCCGTGATCTCCTCATCAACGCCAACCGCCTTGATCAGGACTTTTCGCAGGGGCCGCGAACCAGAGGCTTCTCTGCCTCTTTAGCCTCGATCAGCGCGACAATATCATCAATTTCCCAAAGCTTGTCAGTAACACCAGCGGCCATTGCCGACGTAACGCGCGGCTGACCCACTACCCGGTGGCGAGATCCGATTTTTTGGCAGTGTCGGATGGCTAGCGAGGGTCAAGGCGCAGTTTGTCCCGCGCGATCTTCCAGGCGGATTCGACGTGTCGCCGCGCCGCGGCTTCCGCTTCCTCCGGCCTGCGCGCCCGGATCGCGTCCATGATCGCGTTCATCTCGGCGATCGCCGGCTCACGACGGTTTGCCGAGGCGATCGTCATCGAACGCAGTTGGTTGATACGCACGTTCAGCCCGCTGACGATCTCCCAGGCGACGCGCTTGTCCGCGGCCTCGAACAGCGCTTCGTAGAACCCGGTCGTCGCCCGCATTACCGCCGGCGGCTTGCCGGACGCCCAGGCCGCGAACAGATTTTCAAGCGCCCCTTCAAGGACGGCCAGCTGCGCGTCGGTCGCCGATAGCGCGCAGGCGCGCGCCGCGATCCCCTCGAGCAAGGCCCGGAGCTCGTAGATTTCGTCGGTCCGGCCGAGATCCGGCTTGGCCACGGCCGGCCCATGTCCGGGGATCATCTGCACCAGACCTTCCGCCTCCAGTTGCCGCAAAACCTCGCGCACAACCGAACGGCTGACGCCGAGCTGGTCGCAAAGCGGCCGCTCGACCAGCCTTTCACCGGGCTGGAAATGGAAGTCCATGATGGCTTCGCGCATGCGCTCCAACGCCAATGTTCTCAATGTCTTGGCGCTGCGATCGATGCGAAGCGAATCGTCCTGCATGTGCTGCCTCCCTGGGTCCGCCACGAAAACAGATTCCATAGCGAGTTGACAAGGTACTCGGCGCTCCATAGTATGGTATACCATAAGACGACATAGGAATTCGCAGCGTCGCCCGACAGAGGATTTCATGCAGCCAGCCATTCGCAAGATCGTCACCTACACGGAGAACACGCTGATCGAAGGCGGCAAGGCGGCCCCCCGCCCGCTGCGCCTGATCGGCGTCGCCGCGGTGCTGACGAACCCTTGGGCGGGACGCGGCTTCACCGAGGACCTCTCGCCCGAAATCCGCGCCTGTGCGCCAGTGCTGGGAGAAATGCTGACGCGCGAGATCATCGCCGCCGCCGGTTCGGGCGAGGCGATCGAAGGCTACGGCAAGGCCGCCATATGCGGCACCTCGGGCGAGATCGAGCACGCCTCGGCGCTGATCCACACGCTGCATTTCGGCAACCATTATCGCCGCGCCGTCGGCGCCAAGACCTATCTCGCCTTCACCAATTTGCGTGGCGGGCCGAACACGCCGATCATGATCCCGCTGATGGACAAGAACGACGAGGGGCGGCGTTCGCATTACCTGACAGTGCATTTCCAGATCGGCGATGCGCCGGCGCCGGACGAACTGATCGTGGCGCTCGGCGCTTCGATCGGCGGACGACCGCATCACCGCATCGGCGACCGCTACCAGGACCTCAAGGAGCTCGGGGATCTGCATGGCTGACGCCGTCGCACCCGAGTGGATTGAAGGTGCCGCGCCCGACGGCACCAGCTTCGTCCGTGCCGGATCGGGCGCGCCTGTGCTGTTCATTCACGGCGTCGGCATGAACGCGGCGATCTGGCAGCCGCAGATCGAGCGCATGGCCGACCGCTTCGACGTCATCGCCATCGACATGCTCGGCCACGGCCGCTCGCCGCTGCCGCCGGAAGCTGCGGAACTCGCCGACTACGCCAGGCAGGCGATCCGGCTGCTCGACCATCTCGGCCTCGCCAAGGTGTCTGTCGTGGGCCATTCGATGGGGGCGCTGGTCGCGCAGGAACTCGCTCTGCAAGCTCCGGAGCGCGTCAGCCGCATCGTGTCGCTGAACGCCGTCTTCCGCCGGCCGCCCGAACTGGCCGAAGCCGTCCGCGAGCGCGCCGCCGCCCTCACCGGCCGCGGCGACGCGGCGGGCGCCGCGCAGACCATCGCGCGCTGGTTCGGCGATCCGGTTCCGGCCGGACTCATGGCAGCCGCCGCAAAGACAGCAGCCGCGTTGAGCAAGGTCGACCCCGAGGGCTACGCCCGCACCTATCGCCTGTTCGCCCGCGCCGATGGCGATCACGCCGATCGTCTGCAAACGCTGGCCATGCCCGCCCTGTTCATCACCGGCTCGGATGACAGGAATTCCTCGCCGGCAATGTCGGCCGCGATGGCACGGCTGGCGCCGCAGGGCCGCTGCACCGTGCTTGCAGGCGAGCGGCACATGATGGCGGTGGCGGCGCCCGATCTGACCACGCGCCACATCGCCGACTTCCTCGCGGAGGGCGAAACGGCCGGGCAGACCAATGGAGCGGCAGCGGACGCCGGGTTCGACAGCGGCGAGTTCCGCCGCGCGCTCGGCTCCTTCCTGACCGGCGTCACCATCGTCACCACGATCGGGCCGGAGGGCGAGCCGCGCGGCTTCACCGCCAACTCCTTCACCTCGGTGTCGCTCGATCCGCCGCTGGTGCTGGTGTGCATCGCCCACAAGGCGCTGGGACATCCGGTGTTCGCGACATCGAAGAGCTTCGCCATCAACGTGCTCAACGAGAGCCAGAAATCGGCCTCCGGCATCTTCGCCTCGAAGGCGCCGGACAAATTCGCCTCGGTCGACTGGCAGCCGGGACGAACCGGCAGCCCCATTCTGGATGGCTCGGTCGCCTGCTTCGACTGCGATATGGAGCGCCTGGTCGAGGCCGGCGATCATTCGATCCTCATCGGCCGCGTCCGCGACTTCCAGCACAATTCCGCGCAGCCGCTCGGCTATTGCCGCGGCGCCTACATCACGCCTGGCCTCAGCCAAGAGGCGCTGGCCGCCGCCCAGCCCGGCACCGATGTCGGCGCCATTCTCGAAAATGGCGGCCGCATCCTGTTCCTGGAAACGACGGACGGCTTCCTCGAATTGCCGCGCGGCCGGGGACTGGGCTCGGCAAGCGACGGCAACAGCCTCAACGGGCTTCTGGCCGCAAAGTCCATCGAGGCCCAGCTCGGCTTTCTTTTCGCCGTCTGGGACGATGCGGGCAACGCCTCGCGCACGCATGTCTATTATCGCGGCACCTTCGACGTGCCGGCCTCCAGCGATCGTGGCATCCGCCTCATCGACATCGACGCGATCGACGGGTTGAAGATTGCCGATCCGGCGATCCGTTCGATGCTGGCGCGCTATGTGCGCGAATGCACTGAGGATGCGTTCGGCGTCTATGTCGGCAACGAGGTCGAAGGCGAAGTGAGGCCGCTGGCCCGCTCCGATGCCGCTTCGCTCAACACAGGTGACCAGGGATGAAGTTCTCGCTCTTCGTGCATATGGAACGCTTCGACCTCGCCAAGCCGCATTCGGAGCTGCTGAGCGAGCTGGAAGAGCTGGTCCTCCTGGCGGAAGAGGCAGGCTTCGAGACCGCCTGGATCGGCGAGCATCACGGGATGGAATTCACCATCTCGCCCAATCCGTTCATCAACATCGCCTATTTGGCGGCCAAGACCAGCCGCATTCGTCTCGGCACCGGAACCGTGATCGCGCCCTTCTGGCACCCGATCAAGCTTGCCGGCGAGGCGGCGATGGCCGACGTCATCACCGGCGGCAGGCTGGACATCGGCATAGCGCGTGGCGCCTACAGTTATGAATACCAGCGCGTCTTTCCCGGGCTCGACGCCTGGGGGGCCGGCCAGCGCATGCGCGAGATCATCCCGGCAATCCGCGGCCTCTGGGACGGCGATTTCGAGTTCTCCGGCGAATTCTGGCAGTTCCCTTCCACCACCTCCTCGCCGAAGCCGTTGCAGAAGCCGTACCCGCCGATCTGGGTGGCGGCGCGCGACCCGAACTCGCACGACTTTGCCGTCGCCAACAGATGCAAGGTGCAGGTGACGCCGCTGGCGTCCGGCGACGAAGAAGTGGCAAGCCTGATGCAGCGCTTCAACACCGCCTGCGCCGCCCATCCGGATGTTGCACGACCGGAGATCATGCTCTTGATGCACACCTTCGTGGCCGAAGACACGGGCGATACGAACCGCCTCTGCCAAGACCTGTCGAGCTTCTATTGCCAGTTCGGCGCCTGGTTCCAGAACAAGAAGCCGGTGCATCAAGGCATATTGGAACCGCTGACCGCCGACGAGATCGCGGCCATGCCGCAATATGCGCCGGACAATATGCGTCAGAACCTGGTGATCGGCGAAGCGGACGAAGTGATCGCGCGGCTGAAAGCCTATGAGGCGCTCGGCTACGATCAGTATTCGATCTGGATCGACAGCGGCCTTTCGCACGAGCGCAAGAAGAAATCGCTGCAACTGTTCATCGACCGGGTGATGCCGGCCTTCCTCTGATCGCGAGCCCATGACCGACGCTCTCTTCAGGAACTTCATCGACGGCCGCTTCGACGAGCCGTCCGCTACTTTCGACAGCGTCGATCCGTCGACCGGCGCGCCGTGGGCGACGATGCCGGCGGCGAGCGAAGTCGACGTCGACCGCGCCGTCGCGGCCGCGCATCGCGCGCTACGCTCCGGACCTTGGGCGTCGATGACGGCGACCGCGCGCGGAAAACTGCTGGTCAGGCTCGGCGACCTCGTGGCCGCCAATGCCGGCCGGCTGGCCGAACTGGAGACGCGCGACACCGGCAAGATCATCCGCGAGACTCGCGCCCAGATCGCCTATGTCGGCGACTATTACCGCTACTATGGCGGGCTCGCCGACAAGCATGAAGGCGCGCATGTGCCGATCGACAAGGCGGATCTCGACGTCACCATCCGCCGCGAGCCGATCGGCGTGGTTGCGGCGATCGTACCATGGAACTCGCAGCTCTTCCTCTCGGCCGTCAAGCTCGGCCCGGCGCTTGCGGCAGGCTGCACGGTCGTATTGAAGGCCTCCGAGGACGGACCGGCGCCGCTGCTTGCCTTTGCCGAGTTGGTTAGCCAAGCCGGTTTCCCACCCGGCGCTGTCAACATCCTTACCGGCTTCGGCCAGGAGTGCGGACGGCGCATGACCAGCCACCCGCTGGTCGCCCGTGTCGCCTTCACCGGCGGCCCGTCGACGGCGCGCGCCATCGTCAGGAACACGGCGGAAAACCTCGCCTACACGACGCTCGAGCTCGGCGGCAAAAGCCCGGTCGTCGTCTTCGCCGACGCCGACCTCGACAGCGCCGCCAATGCGGTCGTCGCCGGCATCTTTGCCGCGACCGGACAGAGCTGCGTCGCCGGATCAAGGCTGCTCATCGAGCGTTCGGTCAAGGATGAGTTCCTCGGCCGGCTGAAGCGCAAGGCCGAAGCGATCCGCATCGGCGATCCGCAGGACCCGGCGACCGAGATGGGGCCTTTAGCCACGCTGCGCCAGCGCGACCGCATCGAAACCATCGTTGCCGAAAGTATCGCTGCCGGCGGCGTACTGGTCACTGGCGGCATGCGTCCCGGTACCGGCACCGGCTTCTACTATGCCCCGACCATCATCGACGCCGGCGCCAGCAACCTGCCCTGCGTGCGCGAGGAACTGTTCGGGCCGGTGCTCAGCGTGCTTTCCTTCGGCACCGAGGCCGAAGCGCTGACCCTCGCCAACGACACGCCCTTCGGCCTTGCCTCCGGCGTCTTCACCTCAAATCTCGGCAAGGCGCACCGCATGGCGCGCGACATCCATGCCGGCGTCGTTTGGGTCAACACCTATCGCGCCGTGTCGCCGCTCGTGCCCTTCGGCGGCTACGGCCTGTCGGGCCTCGGCCGCGAGGGTGGGCTCGATGCCATCAGAGACTACACGCGCTCGAAATCCGTCTGGATCAAGACCTCGGACGAGCCGATCCCCGATCCCTTCGTCATGCGCTGAGAACGGCATGACCAGGGTGCACTGACAAGAACAAGAAACGGAACAGAGAAATCAGAGGAGAATGACATGAAACTGATCTTAGTCGGCGTCCTCGCCGGGTTGCTGGCGGCGACAGCCGCCAAGGCCGACGAAATGGTGTTCACCAGCTGGGGCGGCACCACGCAGGAAGCGCAGACCAAGTCCTGGGCGGAGCCGTTCACGGCGAGCTCCGGCATCAAGGTGCTGCAGGACGGCCCGACCGACTACGGCAAGCTCAAGGCCATGGTCGATGCCAAGAACGTCACCTGGGATGTCGTCGACGTCGAGATGGATTTCGCCATCAAGGCCGCCAAGGACGGGCTGCTCGAACCGATCGACTTCGCCGCCGTGCCAAAGGGCGGTCTCGATCCGCGCTTCAGCAACGAACATGCCGTCGGCAGCTTCTACTATTCCTTCGTTCTCGCCTGGAACAAGGGCGCCGTCTCGGGCGAGCCGACGAGCTGGGCCGATATGTTCGACACCAAGAAGTTTCCCGGCAAACGCACCTTCTATAAATGGTCGGCTCCGGGCGTGATCGAGATCGCGCTGCTCGCCGACGGCGTGCCCGCCGACAAGCTCTATCCGCTCGACCTCGACCGCGCCTTCAAGAAGCTCGACACGATCAAGTCGGACATCGTCTGGTGGGGCGGCGGCGCGGAGTCGCAGCAGCTCATTGCGTCGGGCGAAGCCGCCTTCGGCCAGCTGTGGAACGGCCGTGTCTTCGCGCTGGAGAAGGACGGCGCCGATGTCGGCGTCTCGTGGAACCAGAACCTCACCGCCGCCGACGTTCTCGTGGTTCCGAAGGGCGCCAAGAACAAGGACGGCGCGATGAAGTTCCTCGCTGCCGCCACCAGCCCGACCGGCCAGGCGAAATTCGCCGAGGCGAGCGGCTACGCGCCGATCAACACCAAGGCCAAGGCCGAGATGCCCGCCGACGTGGTGAAAGGCCTGCCCGACGCGCATGTCGACGGCCAGATCAATCTCGACATGAACTACTGGGCCGAGCATCGCGACGAGATCGCCACGCGCTGGTACGCCTGGCAGACCAAGTAGCCGCCACTTGATACCGGCGGGGCGCGGAAAGCCGCGCCCTGTCGGTACAACGGGACCCCGCTTGATGCAAGGAACTCCCCTCAGACGCGGCTCGATGGCCGGCAGCGGCGGCGCTTTGCCGGCCCTCACCCTGGTCGGCCTGTTCTTCGTCGTCCCGGTGGTGGCGCTGTTGCTGCGCAGCGTCACCGATCCCGAGCCCGGCCTGCAGAACTACGCCGCGCTGTTCGGCAGCGGCACTTATGTGCGGGTGTTCCTCAACACCTTCCTGGTCGCCGCCGTCGTCACTGCCGTCACCATCGTCGTGGCCTTTCCGGTCGCCTGGATGCTGGCCATCATGCCGCCGGCGCTCGGCTCGATCGTCTTCGGCATCATCATCCTGTCGATGTGGACCAACCTTCTCACCCGCACCTATGCCTGGATGGTGCTGCTGCAGCGCACCGGGGTGATCAACAGGACGCTGATGGGCCTCGGCATCATCCATGAGCCGCTGCCGCTCATCAACAACCTGGCCGGCGTCACCATCGGCATGGTCTACATCATGCTGCCCTTCATGATCCTGCCGCTGATCGGCGCGCTGCGCGCGATCGACCCGATGACGCTGCGCGCGGCAGCCCTTTGCGGCGCAAGCCCGTTCCAGGCGTTCGGCCGCATCCTGCTGCCGCTGTCGCTTCCCGGCATCGCCGCCGGCGGGCTGATGGTCTTCGTCATGTCGCTCGGCTATTTCGTGACGCCCGCGCTGCTCGGCGGCACCTCCAACATGATGCTGGCCGAAATGATCGCCCAGACGGTGCAGTCGCTGCTCAACTGGGGGCTGGGAAGCGCCGCCGCCTTCGTCCTGCTCATCGTCACCATGGCTCTCTATGCGCTCCAGTTGCGCATGGTCGGCGCCAGGCGCCTCGCGGGAGGGCTTTGAGATGCTCCTCGACTACGACCGGCTCGGCTGGCTGCGCGCGGTGCTCGCAGCCTTCACCGCGCTGGTCGCCGCCTTCCTTTTGCTGCCGGTGGTCTTCATCATCCTGCTGTCATTCGGCTCGTCGCGGTGGCTGGCCTTCCCGCCGACCGGCTGGACGCTCAAATGGTATCAGGAACTGCTGGCCGACCCGGCCTGGATCAACGCGGCATTGACCAGCGCGAAGATCGCCGCGATGGCCGCCATCCTCTCGGTGCTGGTCGGCCTGCTTGCATCCTTCAGCCTGGTCAGGGGCGAATTTCCCGGGCGGCAGTTGCTGCGCGGGCTGCTGCTCACGCCGATGGTATTGCCGGTCGTGGTCTTCGCCATCGCCGTCTATGCCTTCTTCCTGCGCATCGGGCTCGCCGGCACCACGATCGGCTTCGTCATCGCCCACACCATCCTGGCGCTGCCCTTCGCCATCATCCCGATCGCCACCGCGCTCGAAGGCTTTGACAAATCCATCGAGGATGCGGCGATCGTCTGCGGCGCCAGCCCGCTGCAGGCAAGGCTCAGGATCACCCTGCCCTCGATCCGCATCGGCATCTTCTCGGCGGCGATCTTTTCCTTCCTCGCCTCCTGGGACGAGGTGGTGGTAGCAATCTTCATGGCGAGCCCGACCCTGCAGACCTTGCCGGTGAAAATCTGGGGCAGCCTGCGCGCCGACCTCAGCCCGGTCGTCGCCGCCGCCTCCAGCCTGCTCGTCGGCCTTACACTGTGCCTGATGATCGTGACCGCACTCCTTCGCAGAAGATCTTCCAGATGACCCGGCCATTCCTTTCCATTCGCGCGGTGAGAAAGACGTTCGGTGCTTTCGTCGCCGTCCACGACGTCACCATCGACGTGCCCAAGGGCGAATTCCTCACCTTTCTCGGGCCGTCCGGCTCCGGCAAGTCGACGACGCTCTACGCCATCGCCGGTTTCCAAGACCCGACCTCGGGCGACGTGCTGCTCGAAGACAAGTCGCTGCTTGCCGTGCCTTCGCACAAACGCAACATCGGCATGGTCTTCCAGCGCTATACGCTGTTCCCGCATCTGAGCGTCGCCGAGAACGTCGCGTTTCCGCTGCGTGTGCGCCGCCGGCCGGACGGCGAGGTGAAGCGCAAGGTCGCCGACATGCTGGCGCTGGTGCGCCTCGAAAAATTCGCCGACCGTTATCCGGGCGCGCTGTCGGGCGGCCAGCAGCAGCGCGTCGCGCTTGCCCGCGCGCTCGCCTACGATCCGCCGATCCTTCTGATGGACGAGCCGCTGTCGGCGCTCGACAAGAAGCTGCGCCAGGAAATCCAGGCCGAGATCCGTCGCATCCACCGCGAGACGGGCGTGACCATCCTCTACGTCACGCACGACCAGGAGGAGGCGCTGCATCTTTCCGACCGGATCGCTCTGTTCAAGGAAGGGCGCATCGAGCAGATCGGCACCGGCGAGGACCTCTATCTCAGGCCCGCGAGCGAGTTCGTCGCCGGCTTCATCGGCAATTCCAACTTCCTGCCGGCGGAGCATCTGGAGACCGAGAGCGGCGCGGCCACGGTGCGGCTGGCCGACGGCTCGATCGTCAAGGGCGTGAAAGCGACACATGCGCTCAGCCGCGGCCAGACGGCCAGATTGATGGTGCGGCCGGAAGCGTTCCGCCTGACCCCCGTGTCGGGGAACGCGTCCCTCGCCGTCGAGATCGTCGATACGGCCTTCTTCGGCGACCGCCGGCGCGTCGTGGCCCGCACCGGGTCGGGCGACGAGATCGACGTCAGGCCGTCCTCGGATGCAGCCGAACCGGCGGGCGCCGATGCCGCTGCGAGCCGGCGGATCTTCTTCGATCCCGCTCAGGCATTCCTGTTTCCCGCCTGAAATCCGGGTCTGGTCATCCCGACCAGTGATCGCTTTGCGCCATGCAGAAAACCGCGCGTCTCGGCGAACGCTCGCTCGGTCATCCGGACCCCGGTTCGGTTTCGGCCGCCATGCTGGTCGAAGAAATCTGTAGTGCGATGAAGGCCGCTTGAGCCGTATACCGGCGGCGAGGTCGTGATCGATCGCGAAGGGTCAGGAATTTCCGCGCGATCCGAATTGGGGCGACGGCGGTGCGCCACGCTCCGCGGCATCGATCGGTTGGCCTTGCTCGGCCGCGGTTTCGCCGCCGCATCTTTTCGGCGAAGGCCTCCACCTCTCCTTCGCTCGAGCGAGTAATAGCCGCAATCTCTTCGCCCAGGTCCATCCGCGCTATCTCGGCCCGCCCTTCAAATCGCAGGCGGCACTCGGCGATGAAAATGCATTTGCGCGCATCGGGCCGATGGCGGATTTCATTTGCTTGGTGATCCTCCATCGATAGGGCAAACTACCTGCCGGGCTGTCAGGAGGAGAAATGAGAGCACGCGCAGCGACCGTCGGGGACCTCGAGGATGTTTTCCACGGCCTGTCCAAGCGAATGTCGGACGAGTACCTGGCGTCCGGCAAGGACAGCAAGGCCGCCTACGACAATCTGATGATGAACCTGAAGGAAGGCCGGGCGCATGCGCTGGTCCAGGGCGACAAGACCGTCGCCATCATCGCCTGGCATGAGCATGGCGACGCCGCCGACACGCTGTTTGCCGCACAGGAGGATTTCTTCAGTGCGGCAACCGTGCGCTTCTGCAAACGTCATATCCGCCATATCCAGGCGCTCGCCGGCAACCTTCCCGTACATTCACGCAGCTGGCTGCATGGACCGGACGTCGCAAGATGGTTCCGGGTTATCGGCTATGTCGATCAAGGTCGGGAGAACGGAGCCACCCTGTTCGAGCTGCCGCCGGCTCCCGCCGGGTGATCCGTTCCGGTTACCTCCAGCAGCAGCTTGCACCGCGCACCGATTGGCGGGATGGTATGGAAGGCGGCCGGGGGCGCTGGCAGGCCTGAGATACATGGCTGCTGGAAATCGAAATGGTGCGCGCTTGTTTGGCCTTTGTCGCCCTTGCTGCCCTGGTCGGGCCAACAGGAGCTGGCGAGCGGCTGGCCCGTCTCCTGGATCGTTCCGAGCTGGCGGCTGCCTATTTGGGTGAATCCGATCTCGTGACCGCCTATGCGACCGGAATGGCCCGCTACCGTCTTCAGTTGATGGCGCGTACTGGCACAGGCAACCTCGCCGTCCCCATCGAACCCCTCGCCTTGCGGCCGGAATTCCGCCAGCGTACGTGGCGCTCGGCGGACGGCAGCCTGCTGCAGGGCTTCGCCGGAAAGGGCGGCTTCCGGCTGACCGCCGGCAACTGCCTTACCCATATCTGCACGGCCAGCGAATGCAGCGAAGCCGGCTGGCCGGTCTATGCCTGCAGCGACGGGCGCAAGCGCAGGATGTCGGTCAAGAGCTTCCTGACGGCAACCTTCGACGGCATCTCTTACCGGCGGTTGAGCGCGCCGCCGGACCAGTGACTTCGCGGCGACCGATCGGCCCCGGCTTTAGCCATGGCGCGATGAACCCCAGCCGCCATTGGTGCCCGAAAGACAAAAGGCCTGCGCGCGAACGGCATCGACCGCGGTGCCGATCACGGCCCCGCCGTCGGTCATGCAGAGCACCGGCCAGCCGTCTTCAGGCTCTCGGCGCGGATGTCCAGGCTCTAGCTCGGCCCGCCGATACGCATCGGGCATGGAACGCGAAACGCGGACGACGCGCTCAGGCAAGCAGTCCGTCGCGTGCGGCGGCGCATCCGCAAACTCTACCTCAGGCGAAGCGTGTCGCTACGGAGTTTGAAGGCTCGCCTGAGAACTCTCCTCGGCAAGAGCGGCCAAGATCCCTGCCAGTGATCGAACGGTTGCGGCGATGCCGCCCGACGTGGCATCCGTTCGCAGTTGAGTTCGAAAGCGGAATCCTTGGCACGCCCACCCGACAATGTTCGACGACCCGTCGCAGCGAAGGTCAGCCTTGCCAGGGCGCTGTCAAAGCTCGGGCTATGCTCGCGCAAGCAGGCCGAGCTGCTGGTGGCCGAAGGGCGCGTGCGTGTGGCGGGCAAGGTTGCGCGCGATCCATCACTGCGTGTCGATCTTGGCCGCGAACGCATCACCGTCGACGGCGAGCACATCGTCGCCGAGCGCAAGGTCTATCTGATGCTCAACAAGCCGCGTGGATTGGTCACCACGCGTGACGATCCAGAGGGCCGCGGCACCGTCTACGACTGCCTTGCCGATCTCGACCTGCCCTTCGTGTCGCCGGTCGGCCGCCTCGACAAGGCGAGCGAAGGCCTGCTCTTGATGACCAACGACACGCGCTGGGCGAATGGCCTGCTCGACCCGGCCTCGCATGTCGCCAAGACCTATCATGTGCAGATCGCTTCCGTTCCCGACGAGGCGATGCTGGAGCAATTTCGCCAGGGTGTTGCCGTCGATGGTGAATTGCTGACGGCAAGCTCGATCAAGCCCTTGCGCAGCGGCGGACGCACGGCATGGCTGGAGATCGTGCTCGACGAAGGGCGCAACCGCCAGATCCGCCGCCTGCTCGGCGCTTTCGACATCGAGGTGCTAAGGCTGGTGCGGGTAGCGATCGGCTCGCTCCAGCTCGGCGATCTCGCCAAGGGCAAGGCGCGGCATCTCACGGCCGAAGAGCTGGCCAATCTTACCGAGCGATAGCGAGAGCCAGACTACTTCTGGTTCCAGCGGCGAATGACCGGCTCCGTCAGGTCGTGCTCGTAGCCGAGAATGCTGAGGCTCGCCGTATCCAGCACGAGATACGCTCCGCCTGCCGGCGGCAGTCCGACCCAGCGCGCTGCAAATACGCGCAGGAAATGCGCGCTTGAAAAGATCAGCATATTGCCGGCAACGGTGCGCAGCTCGGCTATGGCAGCATCTGCCCTGGCGCCGACATCGGCTGCCGTCTCGCCATTCGGACACCCGTCGCGAAAAAGCTGCCAGTCCGGGCGCCCGGCAAGGATCTCCTTGGTCGTCACGCCTTCATAGGCGCCATAGTCCCATTCCTGCAGGTCGGCCTTCTTCACGGCGCGCTCGCCGAAGCCGGCAAGCCGGCAGGTGTCGACGGCGCGCTGGGACGGGCTCGACCAGACAGCCTGGAAGGTCAGGCCCTGGAGACGTTCCGCCACGCCGCGCGCGGCTTCTTCCCCCTTCGCGGTCAGCGGAATGTCGGTGCGGCCGGTGTGCTTGCCCGACGCGCTCCACTCCGTCTCGCCATGGCGGACGAGGTAGATTTCGGGAAACGCGCTGCTCATGGACCGCCCCTCACGGTTGACTGTTCAGCCGGGAATCCGGCGCGCGCAGCCTATGCGGCGGCCGGCAAAAAGAACAGGCCACGGGCGAGCCGCGGCCTGCATAGCTTGGGAGGATGCCTTCTTTTTGTTCGCTCAATTCCGGGCCAAAACCGCTGGGCGGTTTCCCGGAATTGTTTGATCACTCCGCTGGTTGGAGACCTTCCGACAGCGACAGGTCTGCCTCTTCCGGCAACTGGCCGGCCATGGCGGCTGCGAACTGCTTCTGGTCGAGCTCACCTTCCCAGCGCGCCACGACGATGGTCGCCACAGCGTTGCCGACGAAGTTGGTCAGTGCCCGGCATTCCGACATGAAGCGGTCGACGCCGAGGATCAGCGCCATGCCGGCGACCGGGACCGAGGGCACGACCGAGAGCGTGGCGGCCAAAGTGATGAAGCCGGCGCCGGTGATGCCGGCGGCGCCCTTGGAGCTCAGCATGGCGACGAGCAGGAGCAGGATCTGGTCGCCGAAGGTGAGCGGCGTGTCGGTCGCCTGGGCGATGAAAAGCGCGGCGAGCGTCATGTAGATGTTGGTGCCGTCGAGGTTGAAGGAATAGCCGGTCGGAATGACCAGGCCGACCACCGAACGGTTGCAGCCGGCGCGCTCCATCTTGGCCATCAGGCCGGGAAGTGCTGCTTCCGACGACGAGGTGCCGAGCACCAACAGCAGCTCTTCCTTGATGTAGCGGATCAGCGCCAGGATGGAGAAGCCGTTGTACCATGCGACCGCGCCCAGCACGACCAGCACGAAAAGCAGCGACGTCAGGTAGAACGTGCCGATCAGGATGGCGAGGTTGGCGATCGCGCCGATGCCGTATTTGCCGACGGTGAAGGCCATGGCGCCGAAAGCGCCGATGGGGGCGGCCTTCATCAGGATGGCGACGAGGCGGAAGATCGGCGCGGTCAGCGCCTGCAGGAAGTCGACGACCGGGCGGCCGCGCTCACCGACGAGCGCCAGCGCCACGCCGAACAGCACCGAGAAGAAAAGCACCTGCAGGATATCGCCCTGGGCGAAGGCGCCAGTGATGGTGTCGGGGATGATGTTCATCAGGAAGCCGACGATGGTGGTGTCATGCGCCTTCTCGGTGAAGGTCGACACCTTGGTGGCGTCGAGCGTCGCCGGATTGATGTGCATGCCGGCGCCCGGCTGGACCACGTTGGAGACGACGAGGCCGACAACGAGCGCCAACGTCGAGAAGACGAGGAAATAGATCATCGCCTTGCCGGCGACGCGGCCGACCTTGTGCAGGTCGGAAACGCCGGCGATGCCAGTCGCAACGGTGAGGAAGATCACCGGAGCGATGACCATCTTCACCAGCTTGATGAAGGCATCGCCGAGCGGTTTCAGCGAGGCGCCCAAGTCGGGATAGAAATGACCGAGCAGGATGCCGGCGGCGATCGCCACCAGAACCTGCACGTAGAGATGCCGGTAAAACGGAACCTTGCCGCGCGGATCCGCGGCAGCGATTGCTGTCTGCATGATGTCCTCCGTTCAGCCCCGATCGAGACGCTCGACCTCCCTGGGGCAGTTGACCTCCGCAGCCCCGCGGCTGCTGCGGATGCATTTGCAACACGCGTGCCAGATTCCGCTTGGAAGCTCCGCTCATTGATTCTGCTGGATTTTTTCGGCCCCTCGACCCGTATTGTTGAACGCGCCGTGCGACGATCCGCATAGGTTGATTTGTGCTTTGTGCGAAATCATGCACAAATGCGGCATGCTGCAACGCCCCGCTGCTGCCTTGTCCCCGACGCCCGAGCTGCTTGCCGGGCGGGCGCGGCGCGCGTGGCTGCTGTTTGCGGCGGTGGCGCTCGCGATCGTCGCGGCGGCGCTCTATGGCGCCGGGCTCTATGCCCGCTCGACCGAGGTCGAGGCGCTGGCCGCGCAAGGCCGCACCGACGCCAACCTCAAAGTCGCTCTGCTGCGCGCGGTGCTGGAGAATCCGCGCGCGCTGCCGCTGCTCCTGTCCGAGGATCAGCAGGTAAACGACGCCCTGACGCAGCGCAGCCCTGCCGCGATCGATGTTCTCAACCGCAAGCTGGAAGGGCTGGTGTCGGGCACCAAGGCCTCGGTGCTCTACGTCACCGGCACCGACGGCTTCGCCATCGCCTCCAGCAACTGGCGCGAGCCGGTGAGCTTCGTCGGCAGCGACTACAGCTTCCGCGCCTATTTCTCCGGCGCCATGCAGTCCGGCACGGCCGAGTATTTCGCGCTCGGCAGTGTCAGCAAGCGCCCCGGCCTTTACATTTCGCGCCGCGTCGACGGCGCCTCGGGACCGCTCGGCGTGGTCGTGGTCAAGATGGAGTTCGACCAGCTCGAGGCCGACTGGCACGAGGCCAACCGCCCGGCCTATGTCAGCGACGACCATGGCGTGGTGCTGATCACCAGCGTGCCTTCCTGGCGCTTCATGACGACGGCGCCGCTGGCCGCTCCGGTGCTGGCCGGCATCCGCGCCAGCCAGCAGTTCGGCGAAGCGCCGCTGGTGCCCTTGCCGATCACCAAGCCACAAGCGCTCAGCGCCGATGTCGCGCTTGTCCACGCCATCACTCCAGGCGGCAGCGACGCGGAATATCTACGGCTGTCGACGGCCGTGCCTTCGACGCCCTGGCGGCTCGACTATCTCGTGCCGGCGGAAGCGCCGATTGCCGCCGCGCAGCGCGAGATGCGGCTTCTGGCGCTCGGCGTCCTCGTTCCGCTCCTCGCTCTGGCCGCCTATCTTTTGTGGCGCCGGCAGTCCGCCCAGATGCGGATCGCCGCCGAGCAGGCGGCGCGCGCCGAGCTGGAACGCCGCGTCGTCGAGCGGACCCAGGACCTCAGCCTCGCGCGCGACCGGCTGCAGGCCGAGATCGCCGATCACCGCAGCACCGAGGCCCGGCTGCAGGTGATGCAGCAGGAACTGGTGCAGGCGAACCGCCTTGCGACCCTCGGCCAGGTCGCCGCCGGCGTCGCGCATGAGATCAACCAGCCGGTGGCGACCATCCGCGCCTATGCCGACAACGCACGCGTCTTCCTGGAGCGCAAGCAGACGGCGCCGGCCGAGGAAAACCTCGGCGCCATTGCCGCGCTGACGGAGCGCATCGGCTCCATCACCGAAGAGCTGAAAGCTTTCGCCCGCAAGGGCCGCACGGCGGCCGAGCCGGTCGAACTGCGCGGCGTCATCGAGGGCGCGGTCGTGCTGCTCAGGAGCCGCTTTGCCGGCCGGCTGGAGGCGCTGGCGATCACGCTGCCGCGGCCGTCGCTCAAGGTCATGGGCAACCGGCTGCGACTGGAACAGGTGCTGATCAACCTGTTCCAGAACGCGCTCGAAGCGCTGGAAGGCCGCGACGATGCGCGGGTCGAGGTGTCCGCCTGCGAAACCGCCGGCGGTGTTGCCTTGATCGTGTCCGACAACGGGCCGGGCATCCCGCCGGCGATCCTGAAATCGCTGTTCACGCCATTCAACACGTCGAAGGAAAGGGGGCTCGGGCTTGGGCTTGTCATCTCCAAGGACATCGTCGCCGACTATGGCGGCCGCATCGAGGTGGCGAGCAGCGAGAGCGGCAGCCGCTTCACCATCCATCTCTCGACGGCAGGCCCGACATGACGAACGGCAATGCCGTCATCCTCATCGATGACGACGGCGACCTGCTAAGGGCGACAAAACAGACGCTGGAGCTCGCCGGCTTTTCCGTCTCTGCCTTTTCCTCGGCAAGCGAGGCGCTTGCCGGCCTCGATGCCGGCTTTGCCGGCGTCGTGGTGTCGGACATCCGCATGCCCGAGATGGACGGGCTGCAGCTCTTCGATCGCGTGGTCGACCTCGACCCGGACATCCCCGTCATCCTCGTCACCGGGCATGGCGACATCGCGATGGCCGTCAAGGCGATCAAGGATGGCGCCTATGATTTCATCACCAAGCCCTTCGCCGCCGACCGGCTGGCGCAAAGTGTGTGGCGCGCGGCGGAGAAGCGCCGCCTGGTGATGGAGAACCGCGCCCTGCGCGAAGCGGCCGAGCAGGCGCAGGAGGGCCTGCCGCTGATCGGCCAGACGCCGGCCATGGAGCGGCTGCGCCGCACGCTGAGACAGATCGCCGACACCGATGTCGACGTGCTGGTGACCGGCGAGACCGGTTCCGGCAAGGAGGTGGTGGCGAGCCTGCTGCACCGCTGGAGCCGCCGCGCCACGGGCAATTTCGTCGCGCTCAATTGCGGCACGCTGCCGGAGACGGTCATCGAAAGCGAATTGTTCGGCCATGAGGCCGGCGCCTTCACCGGCGCGCAGAAGAGGCGCGTCGGCCGCATCGAGCATTCAAGCGGCGGCACACTGTTTCTCGACGAGATCGAAAGCATGCCGGCCGCGACGCAGGTGCAGATGCTGCGCGTTCTGGAGATGCGCGAGGTGACGCCGCTCGGCACCAACGAGGTTCGGCCGGTCGACCTGCGCGTCGTCGCCGCCGCCAAGGTCGATCTTGGCGACGCGAGCCAGCGCGGCGCCTTCCGCGAGGACCTCTACTATCGGCTCAACGTGGTGACGCTCTCTATCCCGCCGCTGCGCGAACGCCGCGACGACGTGCCGTTGCTTTTCGGTTATTTCGCAGAGCGCGCCGCATCCCGCTTCCATCGCCCGGTGCCCGCGGCGCCGGCCGCGGTCCAGCGCCATCTGAGGGAACACGACTGGCCCGGCAATGTCCGCGAGCTCGCCCATTTCGCCGAGCGCTTCGTGCTCGGATTGGAGGAGACTGGCGGCAGCCCGTCCCCTCAGCTGGCCGATTCGGATGCCTCCATGCCCTTGCCGGAACGGTTGGAACGCTACGAGGCCGATATCATCCGCGAGACACTTGGTCGCAACGACGGCGACGTCCGCCGCACCATCGAAGCGCTCGGCATCCCGCGCAAGACCTTCTACGACAAGCTGCAGCGGCACGGCATCGTGCGCAGCGATTTTTCCAGATAGATCAAGCCTGTGGAACCCCATGCGCCCCCAAACCGTTGTGACCGACCGGGAAACCGTGGCACGTCGGCACCAGCCGGGCGGCGAACGCATCGGCGCGACGGCGTTGCCGGTTGCACTTGGCAAGCGTTGATGGTTTGTTGCCGCTCAGCGGAGAACGAATGATGCGCGAATCCCTCGGTCAAGACGAATACGGCTCGGCCAACCCCTTCGATCCGGACGACCTGCCGAATCTGAATGCGATGGGGCCGGCAATGGGCGCCGGCAACGATTTCGAGAAATACGCCGTTGCCGTCATCATCGTGTTCGGGGCGCTGATCATCGGCGGCCTGATGGCCGCCTCGATGACCTTCGGCCACCGCAACGGCTTCCTGTTCGCGCTCGGCGGCGCCACTGCCGCCTGGATTTCGGGCAATGCGCTGCTGCTCGACCGGCCGCGCATCTATGCCCTGTTCGTCGGCATCGCCGCCGTGCTGCTGATCGCGTCCACCATCACTCTGGTCGCGTAATTCCGGACGGAAAGCCGCTCGCACCTTTCCTGGAATTGCTTTAGAGCGCTTCAGGTTTTGACGGAAGCGTATCCGGCGTTGTTGAAGTAGTTTGAGCATTCGTCGGGTTCTATGGTGGCGACGAGGTGTCCGATGTGTCGCCAGGTGTCGTCGATGGTTCGCTTCTGG
>NZ_SRUU01000003.1:62689-366086 GCF_004791585.1 Mesorhizobium sp. M1C.F.Ca.ET.210.01.1.1 | reverse complement strand
ACCGACCTTGCGGCCCGCTCCGGCTCCAAGAAACTCGCCATCATCGCCGTCGCAAGGAAGCTCCTGGTCGTCCTCAACGCCATCATTCGAGATAAAACAGCTTTCGCATGAACACAGTTGCCATGCCGTGACGCTGGTCGAGGAGCACTGCGCGACAGAATAGATTCTTTGCGCGGCGCTTCAACCATTCCAAATTCTGCACCGTTAGTGACGCTCCGAAGTAACGGGATGGATCCTTGGGTCTCCACTCCACTTCGCGTCGCTGCGCCCAAGGAAGACGAAGTTGTTCAGGGCTCTGGCGTCAATAGTACGGCATGCTAGTCTTTTCTTGGCCTTGGTGAGTCGGCCGCTTTCCGTACCAGTCGCGAATGAAGGGAAGGGGCGGGGCGGCCGCAAGTTCCACGCAAGCAAGCCCGCCTAGCTTTCCCCAGTGATTGTCGGTCAATGCGTCCAACAAAGAACTTGCCAGGGGAAGGCGATGGAACGTTTTGTCGAGGACTATCAGAAGCGACGCCTCATTGAACGCGTGGACATCATGACGGCGATCAACATCCTGATGTCGCAAGGCTACGACGAGGACGATCTGCTGGGCGAAATAACCAAGGTTTTTTACGTCGACCTCGACACCTACAATGAAGTGATCGGGCGCCACTGACGGCTGGCAAGTCTCAAGCGCAGCGTCGAAAGTCGAGCACGCGGTTGCGGCCGCCGCGCTTGGCCGCATAAAGCGCCTTGTCGGCGGCGCTGAGCACCTTATCGAAGCTCGCGCCTTCGTTGCTGCCGAAGGCGAAGCCGGCGCTCACCGTGCATTTCAACCGGCCCGTCTCTGTTTCGATCGTTCGCGCCGCGAATGCCATCCTTATACGTTCGGCCGTACTCTCGACCATCTCCGGCAGGGTTCGCTTCAGCACCAGCGCAAATTCCTCGCCGCCCATGCGGGCGGCGACATCGTTCGGGCGCAGGTTGCCGAAGAGTTCTTCGGCAAACACCTTCAGCACCTCGTCGCCGGCGGCGTGGCCGTGCTGGTCGTTGATCGCCTTGAAGCCGTCGAGGTCGAACACCACCACCGCCGTGAAGGCGCCGACGGGCAGCTTGCCATGGAGGGCGAACAAGGCGCGGCGGTTGAGCAGCCCGGTCAGTGCATCGGTCTGCGCCTCGCGCTGGTGATGGCGCGCGAGCCGCCCCTGGTTGAGCGCCAGCGACAGCGCGCCGATGCCGGTCATCGAGGCGATGACGATGACCAGGCTCAGATCCTCTGCCCAGTTGTTCGGTGCGTGACCGAGGACGAGCTTGCCGTCCCACGCCAAAACAGCCGCGCACAGCACGAAGGACGCCGCGGTCAGCGAGTAGAGCAGCGCCACGCCAATGAGCTGCGCCGGCGCCTCCGCGCGGCCTTTCCAATATTCATGCGCCGTGCCGAACAGAAGCAGCGCGGCAAGCGAATTGTCGAACATGAAGCCCAGTCCGTCATAGCCGAGCGCCATGGGCGGCAGCGCGACGGCAAAGGAGATGCCGGCGCCAAGGGCGATGCGCGGCAGCGGAGAATGGCCGGTCCGGAACTGGTAAGCGGCGCCCATCATCACCGAGAAACCGAACAGCAGCAGTGCCACCGTCAGGACGCCGAGAGCCGTTCCGGGCGCTTCGATATAGGCATCATAGACAAAGACCTCGGCCACAATGACCAGCACGCTGATTGCCCATGTCAGCAGGAACTTGTCGGAGCGGGCGGTCAGCCAGGTTCCGAACAGCGTGAGGCTGAGGCAAGCGGCGGAGAAGCCGACGGCCAGCAGCAATGAGTTGTAGTCGAGCAGCATGCACCCGTCCTTGCCGACGCCGGGCTTCTACAACCTGGCGTAGGTGCATTTGTGCGGCAAGGAAGTATCGATTGCGTTACGATTGCGGTGAAGATGCCGGAAATTCCTGCGTTACAGGATCACTACCAACAATAGCAGGATAAGGCCGACCGCCATCATCAGCAGACCTGGCCAATTCTGTGAAAGGCCTAGGAAACCGAGGCCGCGCCGGCGTGGCTCAAGCGTCGGGCCAGACGTTGCGAGGTTTGGCTTCTGGCGATCCGAGGCTGCAGGTGCCGGATCGCTAAGTTGCCCGCGCCAGAGGACTGCACCCGCCAAGTACACAATCCCGGCGACGGTGAGCAACACCCCTATGAGGATGACAGCCATCTCACCTCGCTTTCTTCCGGTTCTCCCGATACCGCAGCCCTGGCCGGCGTTCTGCTCGTTCAGCCGCTATGAAAACCGGCCCCGGCGAGATAGGCAAAACGGTCGAGGTGCCCGGCAAGTTCCGACCGCGGCAAAGACTCGCCGCTTAAGCGGTCACCCTCTTCATCAGCGCCATGGCGCCGAAGGGCGCGCGCACCTTGCCCTCGGTGATGAAGTAGGCGAAGACGTCGCGCGGCTTGACCGGCGCATCGATCTTGGGATCGGCGCGCGGCAGGTCGGCCGGCTGCCCGCCTTGCGCCCAGGTTTTCACCCGCGCCGCCCATTCGTCGAGCCCCTTTGGCGTGTAGCAGTCGGGATTGTCATCGCTGCCGGTCTGCAGCCGCGCATAGACGAAGTCGCCAGTGACGTCGGCGATCGCCGGATATTTGGCGTGGTCGGCGTAGACGATCGCGGCATTGTATTTGCGTGCCAGCGCCGGAAACTCCGGCACGATGAAGCTGTCATGCCTGACTTCCAGCGCATGGCGCAGCGGCACGCCGTCCTGCTTATCCGGCAAGAGCTTGAGGAACGCTTCGAAATCATCCGCGTCGAATTTCTTCGTCGGCGCGAACTGCCACAGGATCGGCCCCAGCTTGTCACCGAGCGCGGCGACGCCTGAGCCGAGAAAACGCATCATCGATTCGCCCGCTTCGCCCAGCACGCGGCGGTTGGTGACGAAGCGGTTGCCTTTCAGCGAATAGACGAATCCGTCAGGCGCCTCGCTGGCCCATTTGACGAAGGTCGGCTCCTTGAAGCTGGAATAGTAAGTGCCATTGACTTCGATGCTTGTCACCTGGCGGCTTGCATAGTGGAGTTGCTTGGCCTTCGACAGCTTGTCCGGATAGAAGGACGTGTCCCAGGGCTCGAAGGTCCAGCCGCCCATGCCGGAGCGGATCTTTCCTTGGCTGGTCATCGTCTTCCTCCCAGTTTTGCGAATTGATCAGGCCACTCTGTCGACGGGCTTGGCCATATCGACCACAGTCCATCCCGGCCGGTACGGATTGGGCCGCCGGCCCGTCTCGCGATAGCCATAGGCCGAATAGAGCGCGATGTTCCGTTCCATGCGCGAATTGGTGTAGAGCCGCACCTCCGGTACCGCCCACAGTCGGGCTTGCTCGTCGGCGAAGTTGAGCAACCTGATGCCGAGCTTCCTGCCCTGGAAGGCAGGTGCTACGGCGACGCTGAAGATCATGGCGTGATCTGGATGCCGTTCGAGGACGATCAGCCCGGCCAGTTGTCCATCCTCTTGGAGCAGCCAGATTTCGCTGTGCTCGATGCGCGGCGCGTAGTCTTCGGTGACCGGGATGGGCGGCGCGCCGAGCAGAGCGGTGTAGGGGGCGTAGGCTTCGGTGGTCAGTGCGACGATGGCTGCAAGATCTTTGGGCCGGGCAAGTCTCATGATTGATCGACTCCGGCAGCGGCCGCGACCACCTTTGCCATGCCTGCGGCAATTGCCGCGACCGCATTGTGGCTTGTGTCGCCAAGCCCGTGGCGCTCGGCCAGCCAATGCGCATCGCTGTGGGACAGCCAGACCTTGCCTTGCGCATCCTGCCAGGCCAGCGCCTTGATAGGCAGATCGATCCCCGCAAGCTGCTGGTCCTGCATCAGCGGCGTCCCGCCCTTGGGATGGCCGAAGATCAACAATTCAGTCGGGCGCAGCGAAGCTCCGATTTCATGCGCGCCGGCGGCATGGTCGATCCGGGCGAATACGCGCAATCCCGCCCGGGTGACGGTCTCGACCAGCCGGTCGATGGTTTCACCGACGCTGAAGCGGCTTTCGACAGAGACGAGGCCGTTGTTTGCCATCACTCGGCCGCTTCGCGCTTGCCTCCGGGGCGCCGCTCCAGAAGTTCCTTGAGGAACTGGCCGGTGTAGCTGCGCTTTTCGCGCACGATCGCTTCCGGCGTGCCCGACGCAACCAATTCGCCACCGCCGTCGCCGCCTTCGGGGCCGAGGTCGAGCACCCAGTCGGCGGTCTTGATCACCTCGAGATTGTGCTCGATGACCACTACTGTGTTGCCCTGGTCGACCAGTTCATGCAGCACTTCGAGCAGCTTGGCGACATCGTGGAAGTGCAGGCCGGTGGTCGGCTCGTCGAGGATGTAGAGCGTCTTGCCGGTCGCCTTGCGCGACAGTTCCTTGGCGAGCTTGATGCGCTGCGCCTCGCCGCCCGACAGCGTCGTCGCCTGCTGGCCGATATGGATGTAGCCGAGGCCGACCTGCTTCAGAGTTTCCAGCTTGTCGCGAACGCCGGGCACGGCGGAGAAGAAGTCGACGCCTTCCTCGACCGTCATGTCGAGCACGTCGGCGATCGACTTGCCCTTGAACAGCACGTCGAGCGTCTCGCGGTTGTAGCGCTTGCCGTGGCAGACGTCGCAGGTGACGTAGACGTCCGGCAGGAAGTGCATCTCGATCTTGATGACGCCGTCGCCCTGGCAGGCTTCGCAGCGGCCGCCCTTGACGTTGAAGGAGAAGCGCCCCGGCTGGTAGCCGCGCGCCTTGGCTTCGGGGAGGCCCGCGAACCAGTCGCGGATCGGCGTGAAGGCGCCGGTATAGGTCGCCGGGTTGGAACGCGGCGTGCGGCCGATCGGCGACTGGTCGATGTCGATGACCTTGTCGAGGAATTCCAGGCCCTCGATGCGGTCATGCTCGGCCGGATGCTCGCGCGAGCCCATGATGCGGCGCGAGGCCGCCTTGAACAGCGTCTCGATCAGGAAGGTCGACTTGCCGCCGCCGGAGACGCCGGTGACGCAGGTGAAGGTGCCGAGCGGGATTTCCGCCGTGACATTCTTCAGGTTGTTGCCGCGCGCGCCGACCACCTTGATGCGCCGGTTTTTCTTCGCCTCGCGGCGCACCTCCGGAGTCGCCACTTCGAGCTCGCCCGACAGATATTTGCCGGTGATCGAGGCGGGTGTGGCCATGATTTGCTGCGGCGTGCCTTGCGCGATGATCTGGCCGCCATGGATGCCGGCGGCCGGGCCGATGTCGACGACATAGTCGGCATGCAGGATGGCATCCTCGTCATGCTCGACGACGATCACCGTGTTGCCGATGTCGCGCAGGTGTTTCAGGGTATCGAGCAGGCGCGCATTGTCGCGCTGGTGCAGGCCGATCGAAGGCTCGTCCAGGACATAGAGCACGCCGGTCAGGCCGGAGCCGATCTGCGAAGCGAGTCGGATGCGCTGGCTCTCGCCGCCCGACAACGTGCCGGAATTGCGCGACAGGGTCAGGTAGTCGAGGCCGACATCGTTCAAGAAGCGCAGCCGCTCGCGGATTTCCTTGAGCACGCGGACCGCGATCTCTTTCTGCTTCTCGTTGAGCTGCGCCGGCAGGTCGGTGAACCACCGATCGGCCTTGCGGATCGAAAGCTCGGTCACCTCGCCGATGTGCTTGCCGGCGATCTTGACCGCGAGCGCTTCGGGCTTCAGCCGGTAGCCGTTGCAAGCGGGGCAGGGGGTGGCCGACATGAAGCGCTCGATCTCCTCGCGCATCCAGGCCGATTCCGTCTCCTTCCAGCGCCGGTCGAGATTGGGGATGACGCCCTCGAAAGTCTTGGTGGTCTTATAGGAGCGCAGGCCGTCGTCATACTGGAAGGTGATCTCGCGCTCGCCCGTGCCATGCAGCACGGCCTGTTGCGCCTCGGCGCTCAGATCCTTGAATTTGTCGCCGAGCTTGAAGCCGTAGGCCTTGCCGAGCGCTTCCAGCGTCTGCGCGTAATAGGGCGAGGTCGACTTGGCCCAAGGGCTGATCGCGCCGTCGCGCAGCGAGACGTTCTCGTCCGGCACGACGAGGTTGGCGTCGATCGCGCGCTGGCTGCCCAGGCCGTCGCAGGTCGGGCAGGCCCCGAACGGATTGTTGAAGGAGAACAGCCTGGGCTCTATCTCGGGAATGGTGAAGCCGGACACCGGGCAGGCGAATTTTTCCGAGAACATGATGCGCTCATGCGTCTCGTTCTTCGACTTGTTGACCGAGTCCTCGCCCGTTTGGCTGGCGTCGAGCGGCCTGTCGGCGAACTCGGCCACGGCGAGGCCCTCGGCGAGCTTCAGCGCGGTTTCCATCGAATCCGCAAGCCGCGTCGCGAGGTCGCCGCGCACGACGATGCGGTCGACGACCACGTCGATGTCATGCTTGTACTTCTTGTCCAGCGCCGGCACGTCGGCGATCTCGTAGAAGACGCCGTCGACCTTGACGCGCTGGAAACCCTTCTTTTGCAGTTCCAGGAGTTCCTTGCGGTACTCGCCCTTGCGGCCGCGCACGATCGGCGCCAGCAGATAGAGGCGCGTGCCTTCCTCCAGGGCCAGCACGCGGTCGACCATCTGGCTGACCGTCTGGCTCTCGATCGGCAGCCCGGTGGCCGGCGAATAGGGGATGCCGACACGCGCGAACAGCAGGCGCATATAGTCGTAGATCTCGGTGACGGTACCGACCGTCGAGCGCGGGTTGCGCGATGTGGTCTTCTGCTCGATCGAGATGGCGGGCGACAGGCCGTCGATCTGGTCGACGTCCGGCTTCTGCATCATCTCCAGGAACTGGCGGGCATAGGCCGAGAGACTTTCGACATAGCGGCGCTGGCCCTCGGCATAGATGGTGTCGAAGGCGAGCGACGACTTGCCGGACCCCGACAGTCCAGTCATGACGATCAGGCTGTCGCGCGGCAGGTCGAGATCGACGTTCTTGAGATTGTGTTCGCGCGCCCCGCGAATGGAAAGGTATTTTTGGTCGGCCATTGCCGGTCGCCGCCTCAGGTCTGGAATCTGCTGGATTGGCGGGACATCCCGGCCATCCCCTATGTAGGTCGTTTCGCTGCAACTTCGAGTGACGCCCTCAAGAGGTTTAACCGTCTTTCGCGCGGGCGGGCAAGCGGAAAGAACAAAGGCCGAACACGCTCCTGACAAAGCGTTGTGGAAACAATGATCGCAAAAGCCGCTCGGGCCGATCGGCGAAAGGCATTCGACTTACCTGGACGTAACCTCCGAGCGATCACATTTTTCGGTAACCGGCTATTCGACGGTTGACGCCGGCAACTCACGGGAGCAGTCTCGAAACGTCAACCGAAGCCGGCCGTCTTTCGATGGCCTCGTCACCCAAAGGTGGCCTGCGAGACGCCGCAGGCAATAGCGATTTGCGCTTCGAACGACATTGTCGCAACGGACCCAGGAGCGGAGCATGACGCCACCGGACAGTCCCTTGAGGCTCCACGCGTTGATGGAGCCGCGGCAGGCATAAGTGCCAGGACAGGCGCGAGCGCCAGTCCGACAAACCGTGACTTGTCGAATCCGTACAATCAGAGACCATAGTCGGATCGTCGGCTGAATGCCGCGTAGCATCCGAAACAGAACGCCGGCAGTCCACTCCCGGCTAAAGTTGGGTTTCAGATCCATGAAAGCCCCGTCCACCTGCGGAAGCAGTGGCGGGGCTTACATTTTTGTGAGGCGGCGGTCATTTGCTTCACCGACCGGCGGCAAACGCCTCAGTGGTTTGGAGGCCTGATGCCGCCTGTCGCCATGTCGACGGTGATGCTGCCGGAAATCCTGACGTCGGTATCGCCGATCTTGAATGTGCCGTTGCCGCCGGCGGGCAGCGCGTCGTCCGGTTCCGGCTGCGGCGCAGGTTTGGCGATGCGATAGTCGTCGCTGACGCCTGGAAGTTTCTGCGCCGAACTGTCGTCTGCGAAGGCGGCGCCGGCTGTCAGCAGGCCGGCGAACGCGGCCAAGGCGATGCACAGGCTGGATTTCGGATGCGTGAACATCCGCCGACTATAGGTCCGCGGCCGAAGCGAGGCCAGACGCGGCGGCAATCAAATTGCCGCGCGTCGTTCAGGCCGCCTTCTTGCGTGTGTCGTAGACATGGTCGACGAGGCCCCAGGCCTTGGCTTCCTCGGCGGTCATGAAATAGTCGCGGTCGAGCGTGCGTTCGACCTCTTCGTAGCTCCGGGCGCAATGCTTGGCGTAGAGTTCCGTCATATGGCGCTTGGTGCGCAGAATGTCCTCGGCGTGGCGCTGGATGTCGGAGGCCTGGCCCTGGAAGCCGCCCAGCGGCTGATGCAGCACGATCCTGGTATTGGGGAGCGCGATGCGGCGTCCCGGCGTGCCGGCCATCAGGAGGAAGGAGGCCATCGAAGCCGCAAAACCCATGCACACCGTCGATACGGGGCAGGAGATATACTGCATCGTGTCGTAGATGGCGAAGCCGCTGGTCACCACGCCGCCCGGCGAGTTGATGTAGATCGATATCTCCTTGTCGGGATGGTCCGATTCCAGCGACAGGAGCTGGGCGCAGACCAGCGCCGACACGCTGTCATTGATCTCGCCGTTGATGAAGACGATGCGCTCGCGCAGCAGCCGCGAGAAAATGTCGAAGGCGCGTTCGCCGCGGCTCGACTGCTCGATCACCATCGGCACCAGGTTGGCAAGGGCGCTCATGAGCTAGGTCTCCTCGGTTGGTCAGGCCGCGCGCAGCATCATGCAGGGCGCATTGGCGGCGGTCGGGTTCTTGCGCGCGCTGAGCGAAAGCCTGCAGCCGGCGCCGGCAACGGCGACGACAGGCTGCTGAGCCAGCACGAAGCCGTCATGGACGATGCTGAGATGCGTGCCGCCGGAAATCGTGCGCGCGAGCGTGAAGGTGACGACGCTGTCGAAGGCGGGGCTGTCGAATGCCGGCAACTGGTCTGTGCTCGGCCGCTCGCGCCAGGAGTAGCGCAGCAGCCTGCCGGGCTCGGCCTCGAGCACTTCGCATTCGATCGGCGCGTCCGGTCCGGCAAAAGCGAAGCGCTTCCCGGCCTCCGGCTTCATATCGTTAGGCATCATCCAGGCCGCGAGCAGTTCGGGCTCGGTAAGCGCCCGCCAGACTTTTTCCGGCGGATCGGGAAGCTCGCATTCGAAGCTGAGCAGCGCATCGGCCGCTGCCGGGTGTTTTTCTGCCGTCATTGGTCCATTTCCTTCAAAACCGTCTTCAACCTCTCGATGCGCTCCGGCCAGAAGGCGCGGTAGCGCTCGATCCAGCCGAGAAGCGGATCGAGCCCCTGCGGGTCGGCGCGGTAGTAGGCGTTGCGGCCGGCGCGCCGCTCGACCACGAGGCCGGCGCCGCGTAGCACGGCAAGATGCTGCGAGACCGCCGGCTGCGACACGCTCATGCCGGCGCGCAACTCGGACACCGTCAATTCGCTGGCCGCCAGCCGTTCATAGACGGCGCGCCGTGTCGGATCGGCGAGGGCCCGGAAAATCTCTGCTTCGATCATGCACAAAGCATAAGTCGAGACTTATTGGTTTGGCAAGTCTCGTTTTATGATGTCCAGCGTCTCACCGGCTCCGCGGCTCCGTCGAAGGTTGCCTCGAAGACAGGCGATGCAAGCACGGCATGGATGTGAAGCGTGCCGGGACCAACGTTACGGAAGCCATGCCTGCGGAGTGCGGGAATGATCAGCGACTGTCCGGTAGTGAGCACGGCATGCCGGTCGTCGATCCACATTTCGGCTTCACCGGCAATCACCGTCAGAACTTCCTCGACTGAGTGCCTATGCGTCGGCGCGCCCATGCCGGGCGCCACCCACTGCTCGAATATGCAAAGCTCGGCCGCGCCGTTGGCGGCGGCTGTGTGCATGCGGGTTTCCACTCCGGTCCGCCAATTTTCGCGCGGCTGATCCTCATGCTTGACGATGTCCACCGAGATACCCCCTTTGCTTCCTGCGCAGGAATACTACCTGTTGCTGACATTCCTTGACAGAAACAATGGTCCGGACTAGAACGAAAAGAGAACAAAAACCTTGTGGGAAAAGCCAGCCTTTGCAGGCATGGGCGACCTGCAGGCTGTAAGGTGAGCGACTTAAATTTTGTTTCGGATGAGCGCGGAGAAGTATGATGGCGGGTAGCGTCAACAAGGTCATTCTGGTCGGCAACCTCGGAGCGGACCCTGAAATCCGCCGCCTGAATTCGGGCGATCCGGTCGTCAACATCCGCATCGCCACGTCGGAAAGCTGGCGGGACAAGAATTCCGGCGAGCGCAAGGAAAAGACCGAGTGGCACAATGTCGTCATCTTCAACGATCAGCTCGCCAAGGTGGCCGAGCAGTATCTGAAGAAAGGCATGAAGGTCTATGTCGAGGGCCAGTTGCAGACACGCAAATGGCAGGACCAGACCGGCAATGACCGTTACACGACCGAAGTCGTGCTGCAGAAATTCCGCGGCGAGCTGCAGATGCTCGATGCGCGCGGCGAGGGCGGCGGCCAGGTCGGCAACTATGCCGGCGGCGGCAACAGCCGCGGTTCCGATTTCGGCCAGTCCGGCCCGAACGAAGGCTTCAGCCGTGGCGGCGGTGGCGGTTCCAGGGGCGGCGGCGGTTCCTCGCGCGAGCTCGACGACGAGATTCCGTTCTAAGCTTCACGACATGGTCATCTGAGGGGAGGCGCGATGTCGCTCGGACCGCTTCTATCCGCGCCGCCTCCCATTCCATGGCACGCGTTCGCCGCCCTCGCCGCGCTGGCGGTAGGCGGCGCGCAGCTGGCGCTGCCAAAAGGAACGACGCGCCATCGCGTGATGGGTTATGCCTGGGCGGCGCTGATGCTGGTCATCGCCATCTCGAGCTTCTGGATCCAGCAGATCCGCCTGATCGGCCCGTTCAGCCCGATCCATATCCTGTCCATCCTGGTGATTGTCACCGCGCCACTGGCGGTATGGTATGCGCACACCCATAAGGTGGCCGCGCATCGTGGCGCCATGATAAAGCTCTACCTGTTCGCGCTGGTCGGCGCTGGCGTTTTCACTCTGCTGCCCGGCCGCATCATGCACGCCGTTGCGTTCGGTCAGTAGGGCAGTATTGCAAGGAAGATCATCGTGAAAGCACGCGTCAAATGGGTCGAGGAACGCACCTTCGTCGGAGAGTCCGGCAGCGGTCACAAGGTGGTGCTGGGCACGGCGCATGGACCGGAGGGCCGGACGCCGGGGCCGAGCCCGATGGAGCTGGTGCTGATCGGCACCGGCGGCTGCTCGGCCTATGACGTCGTTCATATCCTGGAAAAAGGCCGCGAGGCGGTCGAGGACTGCGTGGTCGAGCTCGACGCTGACCGGGCCGAGACCGAGCCGCGCGTCTTCACACGCATTCACATGCATTTCATCGTCAAGGGTCGCGCCCTGTCGCGCGACAAGGTGAAACGGGCGATCGACCTCTCGATCGACAAATACTGCTCGGCCACGGCCATGATGGCAAAGACGGCGACAGTGACGCATGATTTCGAGGTGGTCGATACGGCGGTGAAGTAGGGCAGTAGGACGGTAGGGAAAGAGGCGTCCTAGGCCGCCATCAGCGCCCTGACGCCATCGGCCACGAACTGCACGGCCAACGCCGCGAGGATCACGCCAAGCAGGCGTGTCAGGATCGAACGGCCGGTCTGGCCGAGGATGCGGTCGATGCGTTCCGACAGCGCAAAGACCAAATAGGTGAGGACGAGACAGATCGCGATGATGCCGACCAGCGCCGCCTGAGCGCCAAAGCCCTCGAAATGTCCCGACAGCAGCACGGTCGCCGAGATTGCGCCAGGCCCCGCGATCAGCGGAATTGCCAACGGGAAAGCGGCGATGTTGTGGATCATATCCTTGGTGATGGCGACGTCGCCGATCTTCTCCTTGCGGTCCTGGCGGCGCTCGAACACCATCTCGAAGGCGATGAAGAAGAGCAGGAAGCCGCCGGCGACGCGGAAGGCCGGCAGCGTGATGCCGAACACCGACAGGATCGAGGCGCCGGCGACGGCGAACAGCGCCATCACCAGGAAGCCGATCACCGAGGCGCGTACCGAGACCTGCTGACGCTCCTCGCGGTTCATGCCGCGCGTCACGGCAAGAAAGAGCGGCGCCAGCCCCGGCGGATCGATGGTCACCAGGATGGTAACGAAGGCGTTGAACAGGCTGTCGAAGCTCGGCATCGCTGATCCCCTCCTGCCGGGCGACGCCCAAGCTCTGCAATTGGTAGAGCAAAGCCAGGGCGCTGGAAACAGGCGGAAGGGGAAATCAGAGCGGATAGAGCGGGATGCAGGCCAATAGAAAGTCTGCATCCCGCTCTATCTGTTTATCTAGCCGCATTTCTGCGACGCCAAGTGATTCCGCTTGGCTGCAAATGCTCAGTCCGCTTCGCCGCAATAGGCCTCGAGCCGGTAGCCGTCAGGGTCGATGACGAACGCCGCATAGTAGTTGTCACCATAGGCGGCACGCAGGCCCGGCGGACCATTGTCCTTGCCGCCTTCGCGCAGCGCCGCCGCGTGGAACGCATCGACGCCGGCGCGCGTCGGCGCGGCGAAGCAGAAATGCAGCCCGGAGTCGTTATCCGCCGGCACGGGTTGGCCGGCGTCATTGACCCAGTAGCGCACCGCTTCCTTGCCGTAGCCGAGCGAGCCCGGCGACCGGCTGAGGCAGGTGTAGCCGAGGGGTTTGAGCGCTGCATCGTAGAAGCGCTTCGAGGTGTCGCTGTCGCGAACGCCGATCGAGATATGGTCGAACATCATTTTCTCCGTCGTTACAATGGGTTGGCGGATCAGGCTGGAGTCGCGCAGCGAGCCAGAAACTCAACCTCGGTGCGCCAGGTCGCGCCGCCGTCATGCGAACGTTCGCCCAGCCAGCGAAACGAATTTTCGGTGATGCGCGAGAAGCTCCAGCGCACCGAGGAACCGCTGCCGTCGGCGCCGATCTGGACGATCGTGTCGCCCTCGGCGCGGCCGAGCTGCCGGCTGTAGTACTGATTGCGGGGATCGCTCCAGAAGATGTGCCAGGCGTCCGCGCCGGGATCATAAACGCGCAGCGTCGTGCCGTAGAAGGTCCATGGCCCGAGCGACGGCGAGGGGCCGGCATCGCGTGCGGGCAGGATCCAGACGTCCTGGACCGCCTTGCCTTCCAGGACCCAGCCGAAATGCACCTCGCCACGTCCGGTGAGCCTGGTGCCGTCCTCCAAGGTGCGCGTGGCGTCGAACGTCCAGGCGCCGATGAAACGGCCGTAAAGTTTCAATTTTTCGGCGAGGTCCGGATCGGGGCCGTCGCTGTGCAGGGCTTCGGCAAAGGGATCGGTCATGGTTGCTGCCTCGTTTGTCAGGAGAGGGCGAGCAATAGGGGCAAGGCAGGGTTCTGCGCTTGGGAAAAGTTGCTAATCTTCCACGCAATGACGACCACCGCGAGAAACCTTGCATCGGGTCGAGGCTGGCAGGTGTCCGACGTGATCTGCACCGCCGGCGTCGGCGACAGACCGTTCGAGGAGCAGCACCGCAGCTTCTGCGTCGCAGCCGTGACCAGCGGCACCTTCCGCTATCGCACGCGCCAGGGCACGGCGATGCTGGCTCCTGGCGCCATCCTGCTCGGCAATCCCGGCGCCTGTTATGAGTGCGGGCACGAGCACGGCGCCGGCGACCGCTGCCTCTCCTTCCATTTCGCTCCGGCCTATATGGAACGGATCGCCGCCGGCGTGCCGGGCGCGAGCAAGCTCGATTTCGCAACGCCGCGCCTGCCGCCCTTGCCTGCGCTGGCGGCATTGCTGGCTGAAGCGGAGGCCGCGCGGGAAACGGGTGACGGCGAGGCGCTCGAGGAACTCGGCCTGCGCATCGCCGGCGCGGTGGTCGCGGCGGCTGCGGCCGACCCTGCCAAGGCCGCCCGCACACCCAGCCGCCGCGACCAGAAACGCGTCGCCGAGGCGGTGCGTCTGATCGAGTTCAACGCCGAACGGCCGCTGTCGCTGACCGACCTTGCCAACGGCACGGCGACCAGCCCGTATCATTTCCTGCGCACATTCCGGCATGTCGCCGGCATGACGCCCTACCAGTTCCTGTTGAGGACCAGGCTGCACCGGGCCGCAGTGCGGCTGCGCGCGTCCGACGAAGCGATCTCGACGATCGCTTTCGACGCCGGTTTCAACGACCTGTCGACCTTCAACCGGCGGTTCAAGCGCGAGATAGGCGAGGCGCCGGGTGCCTATCGCGCCCGCCGCGCAAGGCGAGAGGGTTGAAGCCGACCGGAACAATGGGTCGCGTGCACATCATTGCTCTTCGTCCTGCTGTTGACCCGGACCAAGCGCCTTGATTGCAGCGTCGACACTGTGGAATATCCGCTTCGGACCCACAAAGTCAGCGATGCCGAACCGCTTCAGCGCCGCCTGGGCGCGCAGCGATTCCATGCGCGCGATGGCAAAGACCGCGCCTTTGTCGCGGCAATGGCCGATGGTATCGATCAGCGCCTGCGCAGCGGTGTAATCGATCTCGACGATATTGCTGGCCTCCAACACCACCAGCTTCACGTCCTGGCTCCTGGCGTCGATCAGGTCGGCAAGGCCGCGCTTGAAGCGATCGGCGTTGACGAAGGAAAGCGGCGCCTGGAACGCGGCCACCAGCACGCCGGGGCGCTGTTCGCCCGCGCTGGAACCGCTCGGCGGCCACCAGACCGACGTGCCCGGCACCTGCGCCAGCTCGATCGGCTCCGTGTGCGTCGAGCCCCAGATGCCATGCAGCAGCGACAGGCCGATGCCGATCGCCACGCCGGTCTCGATTGGCAGGACGACGATCGCGATCATGGTGATCAGGATCAGCGCGAACTCGACCGGCGCCTGGCGGTAGACTTTGGCGAAGACCTGCCAGCGGAATATGTGCTGGGCGACGAACAAGAGCACGCCGGCAAGGGCTGCCTGCGGCACGTTGGCGAGCAGACTCCCCCCAAAGGTGCCGAGCACCAGCACAATGGCCGCTGCAATCAGGCCCGACAGTTGCGAGCGGCCGCCGGTCTGGGCAACGATGGCCGTGCGGGGCGGGCTGGAATTCACGGCAAAGGCGCCGAACAGGCCGGCCATGATGCTGCCCGCGCCGACGCCGACGAAGTCGTGGTTGACGTCGGGCGCTTCGCCGTCCCGCGGCCCGAAAGAGCGGCTGGTGGCCGCCGTCTGCACCATGACGACGATGGCGATCAGCAGCGCAAGCGGAACAAGGGCCTGAGCGTCCCGGTAGCCGACGATCGGCATTCCGGGCCTCGGCAGCCCGTTCGGCAAGGCGCCTAGCACTTCGACGCCGCGATCCTTCAGCCCGAAGACGACGACCGCGAGCGTTGCCAGCACCATGCCGATCAGCGCCGCCGGGATGCGGGCGCTGATGCGCTCGGCAATGAAGACGATCGCGAATACACCAAGGCCGAGCGCGAGGTTCCAAGGATTGGTGAGGTGGATATTGCCGGCGACCTCGCCGATGCGCCGCAGCGTCTCGCCGCTTTCCGGCGGCAGGCCCAGCAGTCCGGGCAATTGCGAGACGACGATATGGACGGAAATGCCGGCGAGGAACCCGGTCGTGACCGGCACCGACAAGAGATCTGCGATCCAGCCGAGCCGTAAGATGCCGCTGAGCGCGACCAGCAGCCCAACCATCAGCGCCAGCATGGCCGCCAGCGCCAGATAGTGCGGCGAGCCGGATGTCGCGATCAATGCAAGGCCTCCGGCGAATAGCGGCGTGATCGTCGAATCCGCCCCGACCGAGAGGTGGCGATTGGCGCCGAACAGCGCGAAGGCCACCGATCCGGCAACGAATGCGAAGAAACCGATCTTCGGCTGGAAGCCGCCGAGCCTGGCCGTCGCCATCTGTTCGGGAATGGCGATCGCCGCCAGCGTGATGCCCGCCGCCAGATCGCCGTTGAGGTCCCTTGCCGTCCAGCCGCTCAGCGCCCGCAGAGGCAGCCACGAGGTCGAGTTCATTGCGTTTGCAGCTTCCGCCCGAGGGAGACGATCCATGGCCGACCTTGCCCCTGTGGCGGCGAAATGCAGTTTGGCCATATCGTCGCAATCAGCGGTATCCATTTGAAATTACCACCGAAATTGTCTCTGGAAAAGTGCGGCCGCCATTGGAGTTTCGGCCCGGCTTCCTATATAAGCAGCCAGTGATTCCCGACTGGATTGTGACCTGATTTGACCGACCAGAAGACACCGCGCGGGCCGGACGGCGGCCCCACCGGCATCGAGCCGATTTCGATCATCGAGGAGATGCAGCGCTCCTATCTCGATTACGCCATGAGCGTGATCGTCAGCCGCGCGCTGCCCGACGTGCGCGACGGCCTTAAGCCTGTGCATCGCCGCATCCTCTTTGCCTCGCATGAGAGCGGCTACCACTGGAACCGCAAATATGTGAAGTCGGCGCGCCCGGTCGCCGACGTGATGGGTAAATACCATCCGCATGGCGACGCCTCCATCTATGACGCCCTGGTGCGCATGGCGCAGGACTGGTCGCTGCGCGTGCCGCTGATCGACGGCCAAGGCAATTTCGGCTCGATCGACGGCGATCCGCCGGCGGCGATGCGCTACACCGAGTCTCGGCTGACCAAAGTCGCGCACGAATTGCTGGAGGACATCGACAAGGAAACCGTCGATTTCCAGGATACTTACGATGCTTCGGGCAGCGAACCGAAGGTGCTGCCCGCGCGCTTCCCCAATCTTCTGGTCAACGGCTCGGGCGGCATCGCCGTCGGCATGGCCACCAACATCCCACCGCACAACCTGGCCGAGGTGTGCAATGGCGCCATCGCCATCATCGACAACCCGGCGATCGACCTGCCGTCGCTGATGGAGATCGTACCCGGTCCGGACTTCCCGACCGGCGGCATCGTGCTCGGCCGCTCCGGCATCTACAATGCCTATTCGACGGGCCGCGGCTCGATCGTCATGCGCGGCCGCGTCAATATCGAGGCGCGAGGCAACGACCGTGAATCGATCATCGTCACCGAGATTCCCTACCAGGTGAACAAGGCGTCGATGATCGAGAAGATGGCCGAATTGGTGCGCGACAAGCGTATCGAAGGCATCTCCGACATCCGCGACGAGAGCGACCGCCAGGGCTACCGCGTCGTCATCGAATTGAAGCGCGATGCGGTCGCCGACGTCATCCTCAATCAGCTCTATCGGTTCACGCCGCTGCAGACCTCCTTCGGCGCCAACATGGTGGCGCTGAACGGCGGCAAGCCGGAAGTGCTGACGCTGATCGACATGCTGAAGGCCTTCGTCGGCTTCCGCGAGGAAGTGATCAGCCGGCGCACCAAGTACCTTTTGCGCAAGGCGCGCGAGCGCGCCCATGTGCTGGTCGGCCTCGCCATCGCCGTCGCCAATATCGACGAGGTGATCAAGCTGATCCGCACCGCGCCGGATCCGCAGACGGCGCGCGAGCAGTTGATGGGGCGGCGCTGGCCGTCCCATGACGTCGCTCCATTGATCAAGCTGATCGACGATCCGCGCCACCGCATCAACGAGGACGGCACCTACAATCTCTCCGAGGAGCAGGCCCGCGCCATCCTCGATCTGCGGCTGCAGCGCTTGACCGCGCTCGGTCGTGACGAGATCGCCGACGAGCTGAACAAGATCGGTGCCGAAATCGTTGATTTTCTGGATATTTTGTCTTCCCGCGCGCGCATCCAGCAGATCGTCAAGGACGAGCTGATCGCGGTCCGCGACGAGTTCGGCACGCCGCGCCGCACCGAGCTCACCGAGGGCGGGGCGGACATGGAAGACGAGGACCTGATCCAGCGCGAGGATATGGTAGTCACCGTCAGCCATTCCGGCTACATCAAGCGCGTGCCGCTGTCGCTCTACCGGGCGCAGCGCCGCGGCGGCAAGGGCCGCTCCGGCATGTCGACCAAGGAAGAGGATTTCGTCACCCGGCTGTTCGTGGCCAACACGCATACGCCGGTGCTGTTCTTCTCCTCACGCGGCATCGTCTACAAGGAAAAAGTGTGGCGTTTGCCGGTCGGCAATCCGCAGTCGCGCGGCAAGGCGCTGATCAACATGCTGCCGCTCGAGCAGGGCGAGCGCATCACCACGATCATGCCGCTGCCGGAGGACGAGACGAGCTGGGGCGAGCTCGACGTGATGTTCGCCACCACGCGCGGCACCGTGCGGCGCAACAAGCTCTCTGACTTCGTCCAGGTCAACCGCAACGGCAAGATCGCCATGAAGCTGGAGGAAGCTGGCGACGAGATCCTCGGCGTCGAGACCTGCACCGACAACGACGACGTGCTTTTGACGGCGAACTCCGGCCAGTGTATCCGTTTCCCGGTCAGCGACGTGCGCGTCTTCCAGAGCCGCAATTCCGTCGGCGTGCGCGGCATTGCCATGGCCGAGACCGACCGCGTGATCTCGATGTCGGTGATCGAGCATGTCGATGCGTCACCCGCGGAACGCGCCGCCTATCTCAAGCGCGCTGCCGCCGAGCGCCGCCTTGCCGCCGAAACTTCCGGCGAGGAGGAAGAGATCGCGCTGACCAATGAGGAGATCGGCGAGGAAGCCGAGCTTTCCGAAGACCGCTACGACTTCCTCAAGGCGCATGAGCAGCTTGTGCTGACGGTGACCGAATACGGCTACGGCAAGCGCTCGTCGTCCTATGACTTCCGCCTGACAGGGCGCGGCGGCAAAGGCATCCGCGCCACCGATGTCTCGAAGACGGCCGAGATCGGGCGCCTTGTCGCGACCTTCCCCGTCGGCAATGATGATCAGATCATGCTGGTTTCGGACGGCGGTACCGTCATCCGCGTGCCGGTCGAAGGCATCCGCTTCGCCAGCCGCGCCACCAAGGGCGTGACCATCTTCAACACGGCCGAAGGCGAGAAGGTTGTCTCGGTGGAACGGATTTCGGAGCCGCAGTCGGACGAGGAAGCTGAAGACAGTTCAGCAGTCGAGACCGGGTCCGAAGAGCCGGGCCAGACCGATACTGAATAGGGCCTGGCTAGCGTCACCGGCCTACGGGCCGGTGCAATCGTTACTGGAAATCAGAAGTGACGGTAGGACTTGCGGGCAACGAAGCCATCGAGCCGCTTGGTGTTGGCCTTGACGCGCACTCGCGCCGCTTCCTGATGCAGTCCGAATGCGGTTGCGATCAGCATCACGATGGTCATCGCAGTGGCAAGCATGTAGATCAGCATTTGCGTGTTCTCCTGCGCTTACAACGATAAAGATGGTGTTTTGGTTTCATCTCCTGAAGCGGCAACCTAGTGAACGCTGCGTGAAGCGTTCGTGATCGTCGCATTCATCTGTCGTTCATGTCCGTGAAAAGGTTCACGGCCGGCCACATCAATGGGATTTGCCTTTGTTTGAGAGGCTCGCTAGAAGCCTGCCATGACCGAACGCACCGCCCTTTACGCTGGCTCCTTCGACCCGCTGACCAACGGGCATCTCGATGTCTTGAAGGCTTCGCTCGCCGTAGCCGACACGGTCTACGCCGCAATCGGCGTCCATCCCGGCAAGACGCCGCTGTTTTCATTTGAGGAACGCGTGAAGCTGATCGAGGCGGCGACCAAAGCGGAGTTCGGCCGCGACAGCGGCCGCATCAGGGTCGTCTCATTCGATGGCCTGGTCATCGACGCGGCCAGGAAGCACGGCGCCTCGATCATCATCCGCGGCCTGCGCGACGGCACCGACCTCGACTACGAGATGCAGATGGCCGGCATGAACGAGACCATGGCGCCGGAACTGCAGACGGTTTTCCTGCCTGCCAGCCCTTCGGTGCGCACCATTACCGCCACACTTGTCCGCCAGATTGCGTCGATGGGCGGTGACATCCGACCATTCGTGCCGGCGGCCGTTGCCGGTGCGCTCGCCGCCAAATTTGCGAAATAACCTTTCGGAGAAGAGTTCATGCAGCTGAAGAAGCTTGCTTTGTTCCTCGTCGTGCTTGCCGGCCTCGTGGCCGCATCCCTGCCTGCCGTCGCAGCCGACAAGGAAAACACCATGGTCATCACGCTGAAGGACGGCGATGTGACCATCGCGCTGCGTCCTGATCTGGCGCCCAAGCACGTCGCGCAGATCAAGAAGCTGGTGCGTGACGGCGCCTATGACAACGTCGCCTTCCACCGCGTCATCAACGGCTTCATGGCGCAGACCGGCGACGTCAAGTTCGGCAACATGAAGAAGGGCTTCAACCCCGAGGCCGTCGGTACCGGCGGTTCCGACCTTCCGGACCTGCCGGCCGAATTCTCGCAGAGCGAGCAATTCACCCGCGGCGTGGTCGGCATGGCCCGCTCGCAGGACCCGAATTCGGCCAACTCCCAGTTCTTCATCATGTTCGCGCCGGCGCCGAATCTCGACGGCCAATACACGATCGTCGGCAAGGTGGTCAGCGGCATGGAGCTGGTCGACAATATCAAGAAGGGCGACGAGGCAGACAACGGCACCGTCAGCGACCCCGACCGCATGATCAAGGTTCGCATCGCTGCCGACGGCAAATAACTCCCTCAATTTTCAAAAGGATTTTCTGACATGGCTGAGATCAAGGACCGCGAGAACGCGCTCATCATGGAAACGACCAAGGGTCAGGTCGTCATCGAAATGTACCCCGACTTGGCGCCCGGCCATGTCGCCCGCATCAAGGAACTGGCCCGTGAAGGCGCCTATGATGGCGTGGTGTTCCATCGCGTCATCGACGGCTTTATGGCGCAGACCGGCGACGTCAAGTTCGGCAATTCCTCGAAGCCCTCTTTCGCGCCTACCCGCGCGGGCATGGGCGGTTCCGACAAGCCGGACCTGAAGGCCGAATTCTCCAACGCCAACCATGGCCGCGGCACCTGCTCGATGGCGCGCGCGCAGAACCCGAATTCGGCGAATTCGCAGTTCTTCATCTGCTTCGACGATGCCTCCTTCCTCAACCGCCAGTACACGGTCTGGGGGCAAGTCATCGAGGGCATGGACAATGTCGACAAGATCAAGCGCGGTGAGCCGGTGCAGGATCCCGACAAGATCGTGTCGCTGAAGGTCGCGGCCGACGTCAAGTAAGGGCATAACGATGATGGGCGCAGTCTGGTCGCTGCTTGGCATCCTGTCCGGCGCCTTCATCGCCATCCAGGCGCCGATCAATTCGCAATTGGCGCGCGGTCTTGGCCTTCCGGTCGCGGCCGCCGCCTTCTCCTTCCTGTCCGGCGCCATCGTGCTCGGCATCATCGCGGTCACCGTGGTGAAGCTGCAGGGTGTGTCGCTCGACTGGAAGGCGCCGGCGCCCTGGCTGTTCGTCGCCGGCGGCGTGCTCGGCGGCTTCTACGTCACGCTCTCGACCATCCTGACCCCTCGCATCGGCGCCGCCGCCCTAATGGCGTTTTTGGTCGCCGGCCAGCTGCTGGCCGGCATGCTCGTCGACCGCGCCGGCTTCCTCGGTGTCGCGGTGCGCGAGATTTCGCTTGGCCGCGTCGCCGGGGCCGTGTTGCTGCTGGCCGGAGCGCTGCTCATCCGGCTCTACTGATGCGCGTCGACCTTTTCGATTTCGATCTGCCGGAGGAGCGCATCGCGCTGCGCCCGGCCGAACCGCGCGACAGCGCCAGGATGCTGGTCGTCAGACCAGGCGACGGCCTGGAGGATCGAAATGTGCGGGATCTGCCGTCGCTGCTCAAGGACGGCGACGTGCTGGTGTTCAACGACACCAAGGTCATCCCGGCTCAGCTGAAAGGCATCCGCAGGCGCGGCGAGGCGATGGCCCAGGTCGAAGCCACGCTGCACATGCGGGTGGCGCCGGACCGATGGCAGGCCTTCATGCGGCCGGGCAAGCGCATCGCCGCAGGCGACCGCATCCATTTCGGCCATGACCAGAACTCCTGTTTCCTCGGCCAGCTCGACGCGACAGTGATCGAGAAGGGCGAGGCTGGCGAGGTGCTGCTCGGCTTCGATCTGTCCGGCCCGTTCCTCGACGAGGCAATGCACGCCGTCGGCCATATCCCGCTGCCGCCCTACATCGCCTCCAAGCGCGACGACGACGAGCGCGACCGCAGCGACTACCAGACCATCTATGCCAGGGAAGAGGGCGCGGTCGCCGCACCCACGGCCGGCCTGCATTTCACGCCGGAACTGTTCGCAGCGCTCGACGCCAAGGGCATCGAGCGCCGCTTCGTGACGCTGCATGTCGGCGCCGGCACTTTCCTGCCGGTCAAGGCCGACGACACCGCCGACCACAAGATGCATGCCGAAACCGGCTCGGTGAGCGCTGAGACGGCGCAGGCGCTCAATGCCGCACGGGAAAGGGGCGCGCGCATCGTCGCCGTCGGCACGACGTCGCTGCGCCTTTTGGAAAGTGCCGCGCGCGAAGACGGCAGGATCGAGCCCTGGTCGGGACCGACCGATATCTTCATCACGCCAGGCTACCGTTTCCGGACAGCCGACATGCTGATGACCAATTTCCATCTGCCGCGCTCGACCCTGTTCATGCTGGTCTCGGCCTTCAGCGGGCTGGAGACGATGCGTTCGGCCTATGCGCATGCCACCGACAATAGCTACAGGTTCTACTCCTACGGCGACGCCAGCCTGCTTTTCCGAGCGGAGACGAGCGATGGACGATGATCTGGAAGGACTGGACCGCGATGCGCTGATCGCGGAGGTGAAGAGGTTGCGCGCCGGCATTCGCGCGCACCGCGATTCGACCGGCCATGATCTGTGCTGGCATCACCCCGACCTCTGGGACCTGCTGCCGGAAAAGACCGAGCCGGCGATCGCCGTGCCGCCCTGGCCGAAATTCATGCGCGGCTGCATCCGCTACCGGCAGTCGCTCGACGAACAGGCAGCCGGCGCGCCGGTGCACGACAAGGAATTCGATGGCTGAGACGTTCTCCTTCAAGCTCACCGCCACCGATGGCAGGGCGCGGCGTGGCCTGATTTCGATGCCGCGCGGCGAGATCCGCACACCGGCCTTCATGCCTGTCGGCACCGGCGGCACCGTCAAGGCCATGTATATGGACCAGGTGCGCGGCGTCGGCGCCGACATCATCCTCGGCAACACCTATCATCTGATGCTGCGGCCCGGCGCCGAACGCATAGCAAAGCTCGGCGGCCTGCACGAGTTTGCCCGCTGGCCGCATCCGATCCTGACCGACAGCGGCGGCTTCCAGGTGATGTCGCTGTCGAAACTCAGGAAGCTGACCGAGAAGGGTGTCACCTTCCGCTCGCATATCGACGGGGCTCCCTACGAGATGTCGCCGGAGCGGTCGATCGAGATCCAGGGGCTGCTCGATTCGGACATCCAGATGCAGCTCGACGAATGCACCGCGCTGCCGGCCAAGCCGACGGAAATCGAGCGCGCCATGGAGCTGTCGCTGCGCTGGGCCGAGCGTTGCAAGACCGCGTTCGGCGACCAGCCGGGCAAGGCGATGTTCGGCATCGTCCAGGGCGGCGACAGCGCGGTCATGCGCGTGCGCTCGGCGCAGGCGCTGAAGGCGATGGACTTGAAGGGCTACGCCGTGGGCGGGCTGGCGGTCGGCGAACCGCAAGCGGTGATGCTGGAGATGCTGGAGATCACCTGCCCGGAACTGCCGGCCGACAGGCCGCGCTATCTGATGGGCGTCGGCACGCCGGACGACATCTTGAAATCGGTGGCGCGCGGCATCGACATGTTCGATTGCGTGATGCCGACGCGCGCCGGCCGCCATGGCCTGGCCTATACGCGTCGCGGCAAGATCAACCTGCGCAACGCCCGCCATGCCGACGATCCACGTCCGCTGGACGAGGAAAGCGATTGCCCGGCTGCGCGCGACTACTCACGCGCCTATCTGCACCATCTCGTGCGCTCGCAGGAATCGCTCGGCGCGATGCTGCTTACCTGGAATAATCTCTCCTACTATCAGAGGCTGATGCAGGACATCCGCGCCGCGATAGAGGCGCAGGCCTTCGAGGCGCGCGCGGCGGAGATTTCGGAAGGCTGGGCGCGGGGCGATATTGCGGCCATCTAGCCGCGGCTCTCCGGCGATTGACGGATAGGCAACTCGGGCGCAGATTTGCGCTTCGAGGGGTCAGCCATGGCCGTGACATACGACTTTGCCGGCAAGACGGCGATCGTCACCGGTGGTTCCAGGGGCATTGGTAGGGCAGTGGCCGCGCATTTGGCCCGGTCGGGTGCCGACGTTTGGATCTGGGACGCGGATCCAGTGCCGGCCGACGGAATCCGCAACCAGACGGTCGACGTGACCAAGGCCGGTGACATAAAGGCCGCCCTGACTGAGATTGTCGCTGGAACTGGCCGCATCGACATCCTTGTCAACAATGCTGGCTACCTCGGCCCTTACCACGGCTTCGAGACCTTCGATCCGGCCGAATGGCAGCGCATCATCGGTGTCAATCTCCTCGGAACGTTCGAGGTCACGCACCAGGTTTTGCCGGTCATGCGCCAGGCCGGCAGCGGCCGCATCATCAATATGGGGTCGCTTGCGGGCAAGGAAGGCTTGCCGAATCTTGCCGCCTATTCGGCGGCGAGCGCAGGCGTCATCGCCTTCACCAAAGCGCTGTCACGCGAGGTCTGCGACACCGGTATTCGCGTCAATTGCGTTGCGCCTGGTCCAATCGACACCGACCTTATCAGACGCCTCGGCAATGAAGTCGTCAGCGACATGATCGGCGCCAGCCCGTTGAAGCGGCTGGGTGCGGTGGACGAGGTCGCGGCGCTGGTGCTCTGGCTCTGTTCTGATGCGTCAAGCTTCAACACCGGCGCGGTATTTGACATGTCCGGCGGGAGGGCTCGGTATTGATATCGGCGGCTAGGTGCTGACCGAGGTCGAGGCGCGCAGGCTGCAGCCGGTGATCTTGAAGCTACCGTCCGGCTGCTGCTCCAGCGTATAGACCGCTTCATAGTCCTTGCCGTCGGGGCCGACGATCAGTACCTGCTGGATGATCGAGGCCGGTCCGGTCTGCTCCACCTTGCCGAAATTGTAGCTCTGCGGCCTGCGCACCGGCGCGTAGCCGTTGGTGACCATGTTCATGAAGGTCTCGACCGTCGGGAAGATCCGCTTCACGTTCGGGGCGGCGAAGCTGTAGGCGGTGGCGCCGTCATCGGCCAGGAAGGCCTTGAGCTGGCTGTCGATGACCGTTTGGGCCGCTTTGATCTCGGCGTCGCCGGCCAGGGCCATCGAAGCGATGAGCATTGGAACGAGAGCTAATGCGAACAATACGCGGCGCATGACCTGCCTCCCCGGAATTCGCTTGCGAATGCAATCTAACATACGCGCATCGGCGCGCCGCGGTTTCATCGCTGCAGAACATTCTTGGTACCCGCCGCTGCCAGGGGATGCCCGGCCCAAGGGGCACTCTGTCGCTCGTTATGGGCGGCAGCTCGTAGCCGGTGCGGCATGCCGGTCGCAATTGCGGCAAGCGGTCGCCAGGGCTCGTGCAGCCTGATGCTTGAAAGCCTGTCGCCAGTCTGCCACAAGGGCCGCTTATTGGTGAAGACTGGCAGGATCGGGCAATGAAGGCATTTTTCGTGCAGATAAAGTGCGATCTGGGCAAAGCCTATGAGGTCGCCAGCGCGCTCGCCGATGCCGAGATCGCCTCCGAAATCTACTCGACCGCCGGCAATTACGACCTGCTCGCAAAGTTCTATGTCGATGACGAAGAAGACATCGGCCACTTCATCAACGAGCGGGTGCAGATTCTGCCCGGAATCAAGGACACCTTCACCATCGTCACCTTCCGGGCGTTCTGAGCGCCCCGGCAATGCCCCGCCGCGAGGCAGTGCCTGACCCGGCATCGCTCCGGCTGCCCTAATCTTAGGCAGTTTGCATAGAGTGACCGTCGCCATCGCCCAAATCACCGATTGCGCTTGATTTTCTCCGGCGAGGCCAGTGAAATGGTTCCAGAGGGGAGTACGCGATTGGCAGCCTTCGACGAAATGCTTCCGGAAGTCTCCGGATTGAGAAGACCATACCAAGCTTACGATCGCTGGCTGAAGGAACAGGACCCGGCCAGGCTCACCCAGAAAATGCAGGACGCCGAGCGCGTGTTCCGCAAGACCGGCATCACTTTTGCCGTCTATGGCGAGCAGGAAGCCTCGGAGCGGCTAATACCCTTCGACATCGTCCCGCGCATCATTTCCGGCCAGGAGTGGCGCCGGCTGACGCAGGGCATAGAGCAGCGCGTGCAGGCGCTGAACGCCTTTCTCGACGATATCTATCACCGTCAGGAAATCTTGCGCGCCGGGCGCGTTCCCAGGGATCTTGTCGCTAGGAACGAAGCCTTCCTGCCCGAGATGATCGGCGTGCGGCCGCCGGCGGGCGTCTACACCCACATCATCGGCGTCGACATCGTCCGCATCAGCGAGAACGAATTCTATGTGCTCGAGGACAATGCCCGCACGCCGTCCGGCGTCTCCTATATGCTGGAGAACCGCGAGACGATGATGCAGCTCTTCCCGGAGCTGTTCCAGCAGATCAAGGTGCGGCCGGTCGAAAATTATCCGCAGCTGCTGCGCCAGTCGCTTGCCGCGGTGCGGCCGCAGAGCACAAAGGGCGCCCCCACCATCGCGGTGCTGACGCCGGGCTCCTACAACTCCGCCTATTTCGAGCACGCCTTCCTTGCCGACCAGATGGGCGTGCAACTGGTCGAGGGGCAGGATCTGCGCGTCGTCGACGGCCATGTCACGATGCGCACCACCGAAGGCTACAAGCAGATCGACGTGCTTTACCGGCGCGTCGACGACGCCTTCCTCGATCCACTGACTTTCCGGCCAGATTCGGCGCTCGGCGTGCCGGGCATCATGGACGTCTATCGCGCCGGCAACATCACCATCGCCAATGCGCCGGGCACCGGCATCGCCGACGACAAGGCGATCTATTCCTACATGCCCGAGATCGTCGAGTTCTACACCGGCCGCAAGGCGATCCTCGGCAACATCCCGACCTGGCGCTGCTCGGAGGCGGACAGCCTGAAATATGTGCTGGAGCACATCAGCGAGCTTGTCATCAAAGAGGTGCACGGCTCCGGCGGCTACGGTATGCTGGTCGGTCCGGCGGCAACCAAGAAGGAATGCCAAGAGTTCGCCAAGAAGCTGCAGGCGAAGCCGGCGAACTACATCGCCCAGCCGACGCTCGCGCTGTCGACCTGCCCGATCCTGACCGAGAAGGGCCTGTCGCCACGCCATGTCGACCTCAGGCCCTATGTACTCGTCTCGGACCGCATCCAGCTTGTGCCTGGCGGCCTGACCCGGGTGGCCCTGAAGGAAGGATCCCTCGTGGTCAATTCCTCGCAGGGCGGTGGGACGAAGGACACGTGGGTGCTCGATGATTGAAGAGGCCGGCAGTGAGCAGATGGGACAGAACAATGTCGACCGGACTTCGACCAGCCATTATTCGCTATTCGCTACTCTCTATTCGCTAGCCCGAAGGGCCTGACATGCTTCTCGGCCGCACCGCCAACGGTCTCTACTGGATGAATCGCTATATCGAGCGGGCCGAAAACATGGCGCGCTTGGTCGATGCCGGTTTGCGCATGGCGCTGACACGCACTCAGAACGCGTCTGAGGAATGGAACTCGGTGCTGCTCAGCGCCGGCTCCGACTATGCGTTCTCGCAGAAATACCAGGACTACACCGTCGCCAACGTGTCGGACTTCCTGCTGCGCGACACTTCGAATCCGTCGAGCACGATGTCGTCGATCGAGACGGCGCGCAACAATGCGCGCATGGTGCGCACGGCGCTGACGCGTGAGACCTGGGAGAGCATCAACGAAGCCTGGATGTCGCTGAAGCGCATGCTGGCGAGGCCGATCGACGAGCGCGACCTGCCGACCGTGCTCGATGCCATCAAGCGCGAGACGGCGCTGATCCGCGGCTCGTTCTACGGCACCATGCTGCGCAACGAGATCTTCGATTTCTCGCAGCTCGGTACCTATGTGGAGCGCGCCGACAACACCGCCCGCATCCTCGACGTGAAATACTATGTGCTCTTGCCGTCCATCTCCTGGGTGGGCTCGACGCTCGACAATTATCAATGGGAATCGATCCTGCGCTCGGTGTCGGCGCATCGCTCCTATCGCTGGGTCTATGATGCCGAGTACAAGCCGACCAACATCGCCGACTACCTGATCCTCAATGTCCGCATGCCGCGCTCGCTCACCTTCTGCTATCGCTTCCTTGGCGAACATCTGAAATTCCTCGCCGACGACTATGGCGAGCGCCATGCCTGTCACGCGACGGCCGAGAAGATCCAGGCAATGCTGAAGAAGGGGTCGATCAAGGACATTTTCGACCACGGCCTGCACGAGTTCCTGGTTGAATTCATTCGTGACAACACCAGGCTGGGCGACGAGATCGCCTTGGACTACCGGTTCTACTGAGCGCTGGAGAGACAAGCGCCATGCGGCTCAAGATCACCCACCGGACCGAGTACCGCTACGACGCGCCGGTGCAGTATCTCTTGCAGCGGCTGCGCCTGCTGCCGGTTAGCGGACCGACACAGACGGTTGCGTCCTGGGCGATCAAGATCGACGGCGCGCGCGAGGAGGTGCGCTTCACCGACCATTTCGGCAACGACACGCGGCTGGTGAGTGCCGAGGGCGGCCACCACACCATTACGGTCGAGGCAGCGGGCGAGGTGACGACGCGCGACACGGCCGGCGTATCCGGCCCGCACTATGGTTTCGCGCCGCTCTGGCTGTTCGGCCAGCAAACGCCGCTTACGACCGCCGGCGACGGCATTCGCGAACTGGCGGGCGCGGCGGGCGAGGGGACCGATATCGAGCGGCTGCACAGGCTGATGGCCACGATCCGGGAGCGCGTCGACTACAAGCCGGGCACGACGAGCGTCGTCACAGCGGCGGAGGAGGCCTTGGCGCTGAAGAGCGGGGTCTGCCAGGATCATAGCCACATCTTCGCCGCCGCGGCGCGTGCCATGGGTTTTCCCGCGCGCTATATCAGCGGCTATCTGATGATGGACGCTTCGGTCGAGCAAGCGGCGAGCCATGCCTGGGCGGAAGCGCATGTTCCGGGGCTCGGCTGGGTTGCTTTCGACCCCGCGAACGGTATTTCTCCCGATGAACGTTATGTGAGGGTGGCGACGGGACGCGACTATCGCGATGCCTCGCCGGTGTCGGGGATACTGCTGGGGCAAGCGGAAGAGAAGCTTGCCGTCACCGTCACGGTGGAGCAGTAATTTCCGCCAGGATTCGCTGCTAAAAAGAATCATGACCTATTGCGTCGGCCTCAAGATCGATCACGGGCTCGTGTTCATGTCGGACACGCGCACCAATGCCGGCATGGATTCGATCTCGACCTTCAAGAAAATGCATGTCTGGGAACAGCCCGGCGAGCGCGTCATCGTGCTGATGTCGGCGGGGAACCTCGCCACGACCCAGGCCGTGGTCAGCCTGCTCGACGAGCGCACCAAGGCAGTCGGCGATCGCCACGAGAAGCTGCTTGAAACACCATCCATGTATCAGGCGGTGCGGCTGGTCGGCGACACGGTGAAGGAAGTGATCGCCTATTCGTTGCCGGCCGGCGAAAAGGCCGATTCCTATTTCAACGCCTCCTTCATCCTGGGTGGCCAGATCAAGGGCAGTCCGCCCAGGCTGTTCATGATCTATCCGGAAGGCAATTTCATCGAGTCGACCGAGGACACGCCGTTCTTCCAGATCGGCGAAACCAAATACGGCAAGCCGATCATCATCCGCGCCTATGACCGTGCGATGAGCCTGGCGGAGACGGTAAAGCTGCTGCTCGTCTCGTTCGATTCGACGCTGAAGTCGAACCTGTCGGTCGGTCTGCCGCTCGACCTGCTCTACCTGGAGAACGACGCCTTCAAGGTCGGGCTCAAGAGGCGGATCGGCCAGGACGATCAATATTACCGCACCATCTCCGACGGCTGGTCGAACGCGCTGAAGACGGCCTTCGCCAGCCTGCCGGACTTCCCGGGGTAGGGCGCCCGTCCACGCAGCCGTTGCCTTGCTGTATTTGGCATGTCAATCAAAATTGAGATGCCCGGTCGACCTGCGTCCGGACAGCCGCCGGGAGGATGCATGGATAACAAGGAATTCCGCGACTGGTCGAGGCGCGCAGCCGATTGGGGCGCGGACTACAGGGCCAGCCTGCGCGACCGGCCGGTGCGGCCGGCAATCACGCCCGGGGAGATTTTCAGGAGCATTGAGGAGTCGCCGCCCGAAACGGCGGAGCCGATGGAAAAGATCTTCGCCGATTTCGAAGCGAAGATCGTGCCCGGTATGACGCATTGGCAGCATCCGCGCTTCTTCGCCTATTTCCCGGCTAACGCGGCGCCGGTTTCGGTTGTGGCCGAATATCTGGTCTCGGCCATGGCGGCGCAGTGCATGCTGTGGCAGACCTCGCCCGCGGCGACCGAGCTCGAGACCCGCGTCGTCGACTGGATGCGCCAGGCGCTCGGGCTGCCCGAAGGTTTTTCCGGCGTCATCCAGGATTCGGCATCGTCGGCAACGCTTGCCGCGGTGCTTACCATGCGCGAGCGCGCGCTTCAATGGCAGGGAAACAGACAGGGCCTCGCGGGGCAGGCGAGACTGCGTGTCTATTCCTCCGACCAGGTCCACACCTCGGTCGACCGAGCGATCTGGATTGCCGGAATCGGCGAGGAGAACCTCGTCCGCATCCCGGTTGCCGGCCCTTTCCGCGCCATGGAAACGGCGGCGCTCGAAGCGGCGATCATCGCCGACCGCGACGCCGGCCTGCTGCCGGCGGGCATTATCGCCTGCGTCGGCGGCACCAGCACGGGCGGCACGGACGACATCGCCGCCGTTTCGGCTGTCGCGAAGCGGCACGGGCTCTATCTGCATGTCGATGCGGCCTGGGCCGGATCGGCGATGATCTGCCCGGAATACCGCCATTTCTGGGCTGGCGTCGAAGGCGCCGATTCAATCGTCTTCAATCCGCATAAATGGCTGGGCGCGCAGTTCGACTGCTCGATGCAGTTCATTCGGCAGCCGGAAGATCTCGTGCGCACGCTTGCGATCAAACCCGAATTCCTCAAGACGCATGGTCATGACGGCATTATCAACTATTCGGAGTGGACCGTGCCTCTTGGCCGCCGATTCCGGGCGCTGAAACTCTGGTTCCTGTTGCGTGCTCATGGTCTCGAAGGCCTGCGTGCCATGATCCGCAGCCATGTCGCCTGGAGCGAAGGTCTTGCCGAACGCCTGGCCGGAGAAGCGGATTTCGAGATCGTCACCGAGCCGATGCTGTCGCTGTTCTCGTTCCGCCACCGCACCCCGGCGGGAGCTGACGCGGATGAGCACAATCTGCGCCTTGTCGATGCCATCAACACGGGCGGCCGCATCTATCTGACGCAGACCCGCGTCGACGGGCGGGTGGCGATCCGCTTCCAGGTGGGGCAGTTTGAGACTACGGCCGCCGATATCGATGCGGCGTTCGATGTCGTCACCGAGGTCGCGCGACGCCTTGCGTGACGGCACAGGTCCTGTTGCGAACCAGTTTGTCTTTGCGATCATATGAATTTCGTTAGCCGGCTTATCCCTTTTCATTGTTTTCGTTTTCCGATATAGACGGGAAAAGCGAAAATGGAGGATGCCGGATGTTTCTTTCGCCACGCCATGCAGAGATCATCCAGATGGCGAAGGATCATGGCCGGGTGCTGGTCGATGACCTTGCGACGCATTTCAGCGTCACACCGCAGACGATCCGCAAGGACCTCAACGATCTCTGCGATCAGCGGCTGCTGACCCGCATTCATGGCGGGGCGCTGTTTCCCTCCGGCATTGAGAACATGGAATATGAGGCGCGGCGCAAGATCGCTGCCGATGAGAAGGAGGCGATCGGCCGCGCCGCGGCCAGGCTGATTCCCGACAACGCCTCGCTGTTCATCAATATCGGCACCACGACGGAAGCTGTCTCGAAGGCGCTTCTCGACCATAACGGGCTTATGGTCATCACCAATAACATCAATGTTGCCAATAGGATGCGTATCTATCCTTCGATCGAGGTGGTGATCGCCGGGGGCGTCGTGCGCGGCTCCGACGGCGGTGTCGTCGGTGAAGCAGCCGTCGATTTCATCCGCCAGTTCAAGGTCGACTACGCCGTCATCGGCGCCTCGGCCATCGACCATGACGGCGCGCTGCTCGACTTCGATTTTCGCGAAGTGAAGGTGGCGCAAGCCATCATCGCCAATGCGCGTCACGTGATTCTCGTCTCCGACCAGACCAAATTCGAACGCACGGCGCCGGTTCGCATCGGCCATCTGTCGCAGGTCAACACCTTCATCACCGACCGCTGCGACATCCCCTCGGTACGCAGGATCTGCGAGGAAACTGAGGTTCGTTTGATCGAGACAGCGCTCGGATAAAGGGCCGTCTTGCGGGTATCTCACGCATCTGTGATATTTCGTTTGACATTCGTTCTTAGTTCGAAATAATTCCCCTACGGTTTCGCGAAACACAAAAATGGTGCAATGCGAAAATCGTGGAGGAACCCTGTGAACGCATCCCCGATCCATGACATTTTCGTCATAGGCGGCGGCATCAACGGTTGCGGCATCGCCCGCGACGCCGTCGGCCGCGGATTTTCGGTATACCTCGCCGAGATGAATGATCTCGCCAGCGGGACGTCCTCTGGTTCGACCAAGCTGATCCACGGCGGTCTGCGCTATCTCGAGTTCTATGAATTCCGCTTGGTGCGCGAAGCGCTGATGGAGCGCGAAATTCTCTGGAAGAACGCGCCGCACATCATCTGGCCGATGCGCTTCGTGCTGCCCTATGCCAAGGGCCTGCGTCCGGCCTGGCTGATCCGGCTCGGCCTGTTCCTCTACGACCATATCGGCGGGCGCAAGCTGCTGCCGGCGACGAAGACGCTGGATATGGCCAGCGATCCGGCCGGCAAGCCGCTGAAGCCGCTCTTCCGCAAGGCGTTCGAATATTCGGACGGCTGGGTCAACGATGCCCGCCTGGTGGCGCTCAATGCCCGCGATGCGGCCGACCGCGGCGCTGTCATCCGCACTCGCACCAAGGTGATAAGCGCGCGCCGCAACGGAGCGCTTTGGACGATAAAGATCCAGAATGTGCTGACCGGCGAGACCGAGGAAGTCCGCGCTCGCCTTCTCGTCAACGCCGCGGGGCCTTGGGTCGACCAGGTGCTGGCAAAGGCGGTCGGGCAGAACGACGTCCACAACGTCCGGCTGGTGCAGGGCAGCCACATCGTCATCGCCAAGAAGTTCGATGACCCGCGCGCTTATTTCTTCCAGAACAAGGACGGGCGCATCATCTTCGCCATTCCATACGAGGAAGAGTTCACGCTGATCGGCACTACCGACCGCGACTATCCGGGCGATCCGCATGACGTGAAGATCAGCGACGCCGAGGTCGACTATCTCTGCGCCGCGGCAAGCGAATATTTCGCTCAAGCCGTGAAGCGTTCGGACATCGTCTGGACCTATTCGGCGGTGCGCCCGCTCTATGACGACGGCGCCTCGAAGGCTCAGGAAGCGACGCGCGACTATGTGCTGAAGGCCGATGGCGGGGAGGGCGCAGCGCCTTTGATCAACGCTTTCGGCGGCAAGATCACAACCTTCCGCCGGCTGTCGGAATCGATGCTGGAGAAGATCGAGGGATTTCTCGGCAAGCGCGGCAAGCCGTGGACCGCCAATGCGCCGCTGCCAGGCGGCGATTTTCCGGCGACCGGCTTCGACGCGCAGGTCGCCAGGCTCAAGAACGCCTACCCGTTCCTCGACCAGCGGCTGGCGCGCAGGTTCACCCGGCTTTACGGCACGCGCGCCGAGAAGCTGCTTGGGCTCGCCAAGTCGAACGCCGATCTCGGCCGCAATTTTGGCGTCGACCTCTACGAGGCCGAGGTGCGCTATCTCGTCGAGAACGAATGGGCGGTCACCGCCGAGGACGTCTTGTGGCGCAGGACCAAGCGCGGCCTGCATTTCAGCCGCGAGCAGACCGCGGCGCTCGAAGAATTCATGCGCGGCCGGCGCCACGTCGCGGCGGCCGAATGAGGGTCGCCCGATAATGCGCAAGGCCCGGGAGGAGGCGTGATGCTGGAATTGAGAAACGTGACGAAGACGGTCGGCGCGCAGGAGCATATCCGCGACGTGTCGCTGACGCTTCAGCACGGCTCGCTGAACGTCCTGCTCGGGCCGACGCTTTCCGGCAAGACCAGCCTGATGCGGCTGATGGCCGGGCTTGACGCACCGACAACTGGTTCGGTCTGGTTCGACGGCAAGGATGTCACTGGGCAGCCGGTGCAGAAGCGCAACGTCGCCATGGTCTACCAGCAGTTCATCAACTATCCGGCGATGACCGTCTACGAGAACATCGCCTCGCCGCTTCGGGTCGCCGGCGTCGAGCAGGCCAAGATCGACAAGGAAGTCCGCAACGCCGCCGCGCTTCTCAAGCTCACGCCCTATCTCGACCGCACGCCGCTCAGCCTTTCGGGCGGCCAGCAGCAGCGCACGGCGCTTGCCCGTGCCATCGTCAAGAACGCCAGCTTGGTCCTGCTCGACGAGCCGCTCGCCAATCTCGACTACAAGCTGCGCGAGGAATTGCGGGCCGAGCTGCCGAAGATCTTCGCCGCCGCCGGCACCATCTTCGTCTACGCCACGACCGAGCCGCACGAGGCGCTTTTGCTCGGCGGCAACACGGCAACGCTGTCGGAGGGGCGCGTCACCCAGTTCGGCCCGACCGTCGAAGTGTTCCGCAAACCGGTCGACCTGGTGACGGCGCGAACCTTCGCCGACCCGCCGCTCAACACCATCGTGCTCGCCAAGAAAGGGTCGGATTTCCTGCTCGAAGGCGGCGTCAAGCTGCCGGTGCCGCCGGAACTGCTGAGCATTCCGGACGCCAGCTACACGATCGGCTTCCAGCCGCATCACCTGTCGCTCGAGCGTCCCAATGCCGGCGCCGTGCCGGTGCGAGCCAAGGTCACCATCACCGAGATCACCGGCTCGGAAAGCTTCGTCCATCTCGACTTCGCCGATGCGCGCTGGGTCATGCTCGCGCACGGCATCCTCGATTTCGAGACCGACGACGAAGTCGAGGTGTTCATCGATCCACGACACATCATGGTGTTCGACCAGAACGGCCGCGCCGTGACGGCGTCGAAGCTGGCGGCCTGAGGAGGAAACGATGGCGCGCATCGATGTCAACCATATCCGCCACTCCTACTTGCCCAATCCGAAGAAGGATTCGGATTTCGCGCTGAAGGAGGTGCACCACACCTTCGAGGACGGCGGCGCCTATGCGCTGCTCGGGCCGTCGGGTTGCGGCAAGACCACCTTGCTCAACATCATTTCGGGGCTGCTCCACCCTTCGCACGGCCAGCTCTTGTTCAACGGCAAGGACGTGACCAATCTGTCGACGCAGGAGCGCAACATCGCTCAGGTGTTCCAGTTCCCGGTCATCTACGACACCATGACCGTCTACGACAATCTGGCCTTCCCGCTGCGCAACCGCCGCGTGCCGGAGGCCGATGTCGATCGCAAGGTGCGCGAGACGCTCGACATGATCGATCTCGCCTCGCTGGCGAAGAAAAAGGCGCGCGGGCTGACCGCCGACCAGAAGCAGAAGATCTCGCTCGGCCGCGGCCTGGTGCGCTCGGATGTCAACGCGATCCTGTTCGACGAGCCGCTCACCGTCATCGACCCGCATATGAAGTGGGTGCTGCGCTCGCAGCTCAAGCAACTGCACCGCCGCTTCGCCTACACCATGGTCTATGTCACGCACGACCAGACCGAGGCGCTGACTTTCGCCGACCGCGTCGTGGTCATGTATGACGGCGAGATCGTGCAGATCGGCACGCCGGCCGAGTTGTTCGAGCGGCCGCGCCACACCTTCGTCGGCTATTTCATCGGTTCGCCCGGCATGAATGTGTTGCCGGTTGCCCTCGAAGGCAGGACCGCGAAGCTCGGCTCGCAGCGCATCGAGCTGCCCGGCACGCCGAAGGCCGAAGCCGGTCCCGTCGAGCTCGGCATTCGTCCCGAATATGTGCGGCTCGGCCGTGAAGGCATGGCGGTGTCCGTCAGCAAGGTCGAGGATGTCGGCCGCCACAAAGTCGTTCGCGCCAATCTCGAAGGCAAGGAGATCGCCGCCGTCATCGGCGAGGACGACGAGGTGCCGGCCGAACCAAAAGTCCGCTTCGAGCCGGCCGGCATCAACATCTATGCCGATTCATGGCGCGTCGAGATGGGGGCATAGATGGAAAAGACCTGGAACAACAGGGCCTGGTTCCTTGTCCTGCCGGTGCTGGTGCTGGTGGCGTTCTCCGCCGTCATCCCCTTGATGACCGTCGTCAACTATTCGGTGCAGGACACGTTCGGCAACAACGTCTTCTTCTGGGCCGGCACGGAATGGTTCGAGGAGCTGCTCGCCTCCGACCGCTTCTGGGAAGCGATGGTGCGCAACCTGATCTTCTCCTTCATCATCCTGGCGATCGAGGTCCCGCTCGGCATCTTCATCGCGCTCAACATGCCGAAGAAGGGCTGGGGCGTGCCAGTCTGCCTTGTGCTGATGGCGTTGCCGCTGCTCATTCCGTGGAACGTCGTCGGCACGATCTGGCAGGTCTTTGGCCGCAACGACATCGGCCTGCTTGGCTACTACGTCAACAAGCTCGGCATCAACTACAACTATGTGCAGAATCCGATCGACGCCTGGGTCACCGTTATCATCATGGATGTCTGGCACTGGACGAGCCTAGTCGTGCTGCTCTGCTACGCCGGCCTGGTTTCGATCCCGGACGCCTTCTACCAGGCGGCCAAGATCGACGGCGCCTCGCGCTGGGCGGTGTTCCGCTTCATCCAGTTGCCGAAGATGCAGCGCGTGCTGCTGATCGCGGTGCTGCTGCGCTTCATGGACAGTTTCATGATCTACACCGAGCCCTTCGTCGTGACCGGCGGCGGTCCCGGCAATTCGACCACCTTCCTGTCGATCGACCTCGTCAAGACCGCACTCGGACAGTTCGACCTCGGTCCGGCGGCGGCCATGTCGCTCGTCTACTTCCTGATCATCCTGTTGTTGTCATGGGTGTTCTACACCGTGATGACCAACTATGACGCGGAGCGCTGACATGACCGGCGTCAACGAAAGAACGAACAGAGTGAGTGAGACGACGGTTTCGGAAGGACTGAGCAGCGCTCTGTCGCAAGACGAGATCGCGCGGCTCATGCGTCGCCGAGGCGAGGAATCGCGTTGGTGGTGGATCGTGCCGACGATCTACATCATCGTCCTGCTGCTGCCGATCTACTGGCTCATCAATATGAGCTTCAAGACCAACCAGGAGATCATCTCGTCGCTGACGCTTTATCCGCACCAGCCGACGCTGCGCAACTACAGCATCATCTTCACCGACGCGTCCTGGTATTCGGGCTACATCAATTCCATCACCTATGTGGTGATGAACATGGTGATCTCGGTCACCGTGGCGCTGCCGGCGGCTTACGCCTTCTCGCGCTACCGCTTCCTCGGTGACAAGCACCTGTTCTTCTGGCTGCTCACCAACCGCATGGCGCCGCCGGCGGTGTTCGCACTGCCGTTCTTCCAGCTCTATTCGGCCTTCGGCCTCATCGACACGCATATCGCAGTGGCGCTGGCGCACTGCCTGTTCAACGTGCCGCTGGCGGTGTGGATCCTGGAGGGCTTCATGTCCGGCGTGCCGAAGGAGATCGACGAGACCGCCTATATCGACGGTTATTCCTTCCCGCGCTTCTTCGTGAAAATCTTCATGCCGCTGATCGCGAGCGGCATTGGGGTGGCCTGCTTCTTCTGCTTCATGTTCTCATGGGTGGAACTGTTGATCGCGCGCACGCTGACGACGACGGACGCCAAGCCGATCGCCGCCACCATGACGCGCACCGTCTCGGCCGCGGGCATGGACTGGGGTCTGCTGGCCGCCGCCGGCGTGCTGACGCTGATCCCCGGCGCGGTGGTCATCTGGTTCGTCCGCAACTACATTGCCAAGGGCTTCGCCCTGGGGAGGGTATGATCATGAACCTCGACCTCTCCTGGATGGCGTGGACCTGGCCGACGGCGGCCTTCTTCGGAACCATCTTTCTGCTGCTCTTCGGCATGGCTGCCTGGGAATATGTCTCGCCGGGCGGCAATCCGCGCGTCGGCGTGCTGCGCTTCGAAACGACGCGCGGTGACCGCCTCTTCCTTTCGCTGCTCGGCAGCGCCTTTATCCATCTCGCTTGGCTGGGTCTCGTTGGGCCCAACCTGTGGTGGGCTCTCGCTCTCTCCGTAGTCTACGCCATTGGCGTGTTCCGCTACGTATAGAGGGGGAAACTGTTGGAGCGACCGCGTGCTGGCGGCCGCTCCAGATCGCACTTGAAAACCTAAATGTGGAGGAACCTCATGCGACGGCAAATCTTAACATCAACGACCGCTATTGTCCTATTGCTCGGGGCCGGCAACGCCTATGCCGGTATGGACGAAGCCAAGGCTTTCCTTGACAAGGAGATCGGCCCGCTCTCGACGCTCTCGCGCGCCGACCAGGAAAAGGAGATGCAGTGGTTCATCGATGCCGCGAAGCCTTTCGCCGGCATGGAAATCAAGGTCGTCTCCGAAACCATCGCCACCCACTCCTATGAGTCGCAGGTGCTGGCGCCGGCCTTCTCGGCAATCACCGGCATCAAGGTCACACATGACGTCATCCAGGAAGGCGACGTCGTCGAGAAGATCCAGACCCAGATGCAGACCGGCCAGAACCTCTATGACGGCTGGGTCAACGATTCCGACCTGATCGGAACGCACTGGCGCTATCAGCAGGTGCGCAACCTCTCCGACTGGATGGCCGGCGAGGGCAAGGACGTCACCGACCCGATGCTCGACGTCGACGATTTCATCGGCAAGTCGTTCACCACCGCGCCAGACGGCAAGCTCTACCAGCTGCCGGACCAGCAGTTCGCCAACCTCTACTGGTTCCGCTACGACTGGTTCAATGACGAGAAGAACAAGGCCGATTTCAAAGCCAAGTACGGCTACGACCTCGGCGTTCCCGTCAACTGGTCGGCCTATGAGGACATCGCCGCCTTCTTTACCGGCCGCGAGATCGACGGCAAGAAGGTCTTCGGCCATATGGACTACGGCAAGAAGGACCCGTCGCTCGGCTGGCGGTTCACCGACGCGTGGCTGTCTATGGCCGGTAACGGCGACAAGGGCATTCCGAACGGCAAGCCGGTCGACGAATGGGGCATCAAGGTCGATGAGAACTCCCGTCCCGTCGGCTCCTGCGTTGCCCGCGGCGGCGACACCAACGGCCCGGCCTCGGTCTACGCCATCCAGAAGTACCTCGACTGGCTGAAGGCCTACGCGCCGCCGGAAGCCCAGGGCATGACCTTCTCCGAATCGGGTCCGGTGCCTTCGCAGGGCACGATCGCCCAGCAAATCTTCTGGTACACCGCCTTCACCGCCGACATGGCCAAGCCCGGCCTGCCGGTCGTGAATGAAGACGGCACGCCGAAATGGCGCGTCGCGCCGTCGCCGCATGGCGTCTACTGGAAGGACGGCATGAAGCTCGGCTATCAGGACGCGGGTTCCTGGACACTGATGAAGTCGACCCCAACCGACCGTGCCAAGGCCGCCTGGCTCTATGCGCAGTTCGTCACCTCGAAGACCGTCGACGTGAAGAAGAGCCATGTCGGCCTCACCTTCATCCGCGACTCCACCATCCACGACAAGAGCTTCACCGAGCGGGCTCCGAAGCTCGGCGGCCTGATCGAGTTCTACCGCTCGCCGGCTCGCGTGCAGTGGACCCCGACCGGCACCAACGTTCCGGACTATCCGAAGTTGGCCCAGCTCTGGTGGCAGAATATCGGCGACGCGTCGTCGGGCGCCAAGAGCCCGCAGGAAGCGATGGACTCGCTCTGCGCCGACCAGGAAAAGGTCCTGAGCCGTCTCGAGAAGTCGGGCGTCCAGGGCGACATCGGCCCGAAGATGGCCGAAGAGCATGATCTCGACTATTGGAACAAGGACGCCGTCTCGAAGGGTAACCTTGCGCCGCAGCTTAAGGTCGAGAACGAGAAGGACAAGCCGATCACCGTCAACTATGACGAGCTGGTGAAGAGCTGGCAGAAGTAAACGTCTGACGCAGGCGGCGACGCCCGCGTTGCATACTCGGGGGAGGCGGGTGATTCCCGTCTCCCCTGTTGCATGAGAAGTGGAGGGATGCCGAATGAGCGGTTTTGTGCTGGCCATCGATCAGGGGACGACCTCGACCAGGGCTATCCTCTTCGACGACAAGATGAAGGTTGCGGGCATTGGCCAGCAGGAATTCACGCAGCACTATCCGGCTTCCGGCTGGGTCGAACATGACCCCGAAGACATCTGGGCGAGCGTCGTCGCGACGGTGAAGGCCGCGCTGAAAGCCGCTGGCCGCGCGGCATCGGACGTGGCGGCGATCGGCATCACCAACCAGCGCGAGACCGTTGTCATCTGGGACAAGGCGACCGGCAAGCCGATCCACAATGCGATCGTATGGCAGGACAGGCGCACGGCGCCGCTTTGCCAGAAACTGAAGAAGCAGGGCCTGGAGAAAAAGTTCACGCGCAAGACCGGCCTGCTGCTCGACCCCTATTTCTCCGGCACCAAGATCGCCTGGATGCTGGACAAGGTGAAGGGAGCCAGGAAGCGCGCCGAGACGGGCGAGCTGCTCGCCGGCACCATCGACAGTTTCCTCATCTGGCGGCTGACCGGCGGCAAGGTGCACGCGACCGACGCCACCAACGCCTCGCGCACGCTGGTCTACAACATCGAGAAGAATGTCTGGGACGACGAGCTGCTGTCCATCCTGAACATACCGGCCGCGATCCTGCCGCAGGTTAAGGATTGCGCCGATGATTTCGGCGTCACCGAGAAGAGCCTGTTCGGCGCCGAGATGAGGATCCTCGGCGTCGCCGGTGACCAGCACGCGGCGACGATCGGCCAGGCCTGTTTCGAGCCCGGCATGATGAAATCGACCTACGGCACCGGCTGCTTCGCGCTGCTCAACACCGGCGCCGACCTGGTGCGCTCCAAGAACCGGCTGCTCACCACCATTGCCTATAGGCTCAACGGCAAGACCACCTATGCGCTGGAAGGTTCGATCTTCATCGCGGGCGCCGCCGTGCAGTGGCTGCGGGACGGCATCAAGGTGATCGGCAAGGCCGAGCAGAGCGGTGCGCTTGCGGCAACCGCCGACCCGGCGCAGCAGGTTTATCTGGTGCCGGCCTTCGTCGGCCTCGGCGCGCCGCATTGGGACGCCGAAGCGCGCGGCGCCATCTTCGGCCTGACACGCAATTCGGGGCCGGCGGAGTTCGCCCGCGCGGCGCTGGAATCCGTCGCCTTCCAAACGCGCGACCTGCTCGACGCCATGCGCAAGGACTGGAAAGGCGCTTCCGCCAAGACCGTGCTGCGGGTCGATGGCGGCATGGTGGCGTCCGACTGGACCATGCAGCGTCTGGCCGACATTCTGGATGCGCCGGTCGACCGTCCGACGATCCTGGAGACGACGGCGCTCGGTGCCGCCTGGCTTGCGGGATCAAGGGCAGGCGTATGGTCAAAGGCGAAGGACTTCGCCAAGACCTGGGCGCTCGATAAGCGCTTCAAGCCTGACATGGACGCTGCGACACGGTCGGCAAAGCTGGCTGGGTGGCGCGACGCTGTGCGCAGGACGCTGAACACGAACTAGTATCACAAAGAGAGAGCCCGTGCCTCTCGAGGCACGGGCTCTTCAACGGCTCTGGGTACTGACTGGAGGCCGTCAGTAGGGCGAGATGCACTGCTGACGCGGGCCGTTGTAAGGCTGGAAGGTGTTGTCCGAGGCGCGATAGGAGCGGTAGCGGTCATAGCACCACTGCACATGCGCATCGCCGCGATAGACACGGTTGTTCTCGCTGTTGACGATAGCCCCGGTGATCAGCGCGCCGGCGGCAAAAGCAGCCAGCGGAAACCAGTAGTCGCCGTGCCGGCGATAGCCGTGACGATAATGTCGATAGCCGCGATGGCCGTTCCACCAGGCACCGCTGTCATTGCGCGAGAAACGAGGACTGCCGCGCCAATTGCGATGTCTCCACTGGAGATCGCCATTGCGGGCTTCGATCTTCTGGATGTCCGGGGAGGCAGGCGACGCCTGCGGGACGTAGACCTCAGCGGCGTTGACCGGCACCGCCGCTGCTGCGGCGAACGAAACCGACAAGGTGGCGGCAAGCAAGCCCGACACGATCTTTCTCATGGTTCTCCTCCTCGAAAAGAGCGGTTGACGTCCCTTTTGCCGGAGAAACGGCTTAGGGTTGCAATGGTTCCAAATGCAGCCACAACCAATTGTTATTGTTGAAACTTCTGAAATATCTGACCCATATCGGGGCCGGGCGATCTTTCACGGACCGGGCGCCCGCCCATGGTCGGAAGTACCTTCGAGGCCCCCTGAAAGTGCCGCAAAACTCCGGTTGGAAAGCCATCTTTTTCCGGTTGACCGGTCGCGGCACTCTCCCTATGTTCCGCGCAATTTCGAGGGCGGCGTTTCGAGCCCGCGGGAGCGCGTAGCTCAGCCGGTAGAGCAACTGACTTTTAATCAGTAGGTCATGGGTTCGAATCCCATCGCGCTCACCAAGATTTTTCCAAAACATTCAATAGTTTGTCAGAGATCGCGCGGCTTAGGCGGTGCCGGCGTCCAGCGCTCAGTCACTCGATTTCGCCGTCGCATTTTTTTGCCTTCTACCAGGGCAGTGGGTCGGTGCCCCAACGGAATAGGGGGCTATATCTTTCCTTTATTCGGACCAATGCCGTTGGAAGGATGGACCTCAGCCGATTGTGGACCTGTCGGCAACTCAGGCACTTTGCAGCGCGCCGGCTGATAACCCCAAGCCCCCCGCCCATCAGTCGGCGCACAGCCCGGCTTGCGAACCTCAATCCAACACCAAAGCAAGCCGGGCTCTCGATCAAGCACCCCTGCCAAACCGAGGAGCGCCGCATGATCACTTACATCCTCGTAGCGTGGCTCCTCTTCCAGCCCGCAAGTATCGTCGCCGGCAAGTCTATCGCTTTCGGCAGCCAGTGATGGCCGACTGATATATACCCAAGCTCCCGCCCGTCGCGGGAGGTAAAGGCGCCGGGCCGGCCTTCGTGGGGAAGCCGGCTTGCATGGGCGGAACGGTTGCGCAATGCTGGCGTCGGAGAGTTCGCAATATCGATTCCGTGGAAGCGCCACATGTTCGTCGACTACTACGAACTTCTTGAAATCAGCCCGAACGCGAATTCGGAGACCATTGAACGGATATTTCGTTATTTTGCGATGCGCTACCATCCCGACAATCGGGACACCGGCAATGAGTCACGCTTCAGCGAAATCGTAGAAGCCCACAATACGCTCAAAGATCCGGTCAAGCGCGCCCAATACGATGTCCAGTATAAAGATCATTTGAGCCTTCGACGCGGACTGAGCGAGGAAGCCAGCGACGCCAAAGGGCTCGAGCGGGACGTCGTCATTCAAGCCAAACTGCTGTCGCTTCTTTATGTAAAACGCCGGCAAGACGTCAACAATCCCGGCATTGGCGATGAAGAACTCGAACGCTTGTCGGGCTGTCCGCGAGAGCATCTGGAATTTCATCTCTGGTATCTGAAAGCGAAGGGCTGGATAGCAAGGATCGAAAACGGGATGTTCGCCATCACCGTGGACGGCATCGATCGCGCCAATTCCGAACGTCGTCGTGACGTTGCCGTGACCAGGCTGCTGGATCATGCGGACTGAGGCGTCCAAGGGGAGGCCGAATTGGCCGAGAAGAAAGTGATCGCGGTCAAAGACTGGACCTGCGCCATGAGTGACGAGCTTGGGCGCGTCGCCCTGATGGTCAACCCAACCGAGGGCGAGCCAATCCTGGTTTTGATGACGATCTTCCAGGCGGCAAAGATGGGGCGTGAGTTGCAGTCGCCGAAACGCACGCAACTGCCCATCTAGGGCACCAGCTGAGGTCTCTGTAGGACCAGGTGCAGGTTGTTATATTAGCGGTCGCTTGTGTAAAACCTCACGCAGGATCATAATAGCAGGCGCTTTCGGGAGCTTGAGGGAGGTTCCGATGCGAACAATCCTGCTGCTGCTCGCCCTGGTGGTGTGTTTCTTCATCTGGGACCGCCTGGCGAACGACGGGGTCTATACGGCTGACGTGGAGCGCAGCTTCAGGGAGGCCGCAGCCGATATGCCGCACGGGTACGACACCGGCATCACGTTCAACCGAGACCTTCTGAAGCGCTAGACCCTGCTGGAACGAGGCACCCAACGCCGGGACAGCTCGCACGCCCGCCAATTGCAGGAGGAAGTGACCGGGCGCGTTTCATTCACCGGAAACTGCCCTCGACCACCAACCCAACCTTGTGGCCGGACTCCTTGGTGACTACAGTCGACTTTCCCGAAGGAGAGCTCGACCATGGCACTTGACCTTTCGGTAGATGCTTCAGCCCCCAAGGCGGCGGCACCTGGAAAATATCTCTTCGGCCCGGTCGCCGACTTCCTCATGCTCGGCGGCAGCGCGTTCGTGATCCTGCCGATCCTGTTCCTGGTGCCGCTCGAATATGAAGGGTTGGTGGCCGCGACGATGGTGATCGTGGCATATCTGGTCAACTATCCCCACTTCGCCCATTCATACCAGATCTTCTACCGCAATTTCGGGCGCAAGGTGAGCGGCAACGGCTACGACCGGAGCCTCCAGCTTCGCTATATATTCGCGGGCATCGTCGTTCCCGTGATCATGGGCGCGTTCTTTGCCTATGGCGCGGCCACGACGAACACGCGCCTGCTCGGATACGCGGCCAACGCGATGTTCTTCTTCGTCGGCTGGCACTACGTCAAGCAGGGCTACGGCATGCTGATGGTGGACGCCGTGCTGAAGCGCAAATTCTTCGACGATCGCGACAAGAAGGTGCTGCTGGTCAACAGCTATGCTGTCTGGATCCTGGCTTGGCTGCAGACGAACACGGCAGTCACCCAGGGGAATTACTATGGCCTGCAATACTACACATTTGCCGCACCTTCCTGGATCGCCAACATTGCCCTGCTCGCGGCCGTTGCCTCGACAGCGGCCACAGTTCTGATGCTGATCAATCGCTGGCGACGGAACGGCCGCGCCCTGCCGTATAACGGCATCGTCGCCTATGTCGCGTCGCTTTATCTATGGATCCTGATTGCAAGGGTAAACCCGCTCTGGCTGCTTGTCGTGCCGGCGCTTCACTCGCTGCAATACCTGGCGGTGGTCTGGCGCTATCAGACCAATGTCGAGCGCGACGTCGCGGATGCCGCAGGAAAACCGCGACCGAAGATGCTGTCCTTTCTCGGACCTCTCTACAGGCTTCGGGTGCTGGGATTCATCGTCGGGGGCGGCGCGCTTGGATATCTCGGCTTCTGGCTGATCCCGTTCGTGATGAGTGCCCTGATCCCCTACGACAGGCAAGTCCTCGGGTCCTCGCTGTTCTTCTTCATCGTGCTGATCTTCATCAACGTGCACCACTATTTCCTGGACAATGTGATGTGGCGCCGCGGCAATCCGGAAGTGTCCAAATACCTGTTCCGCTAGAGCGATTCAGGAGCGACCGAAGATCAGCGACACATTCCCACCGGCGTGGCGTTCGAGCCGGCCGGCGAGGTCGAGTTCCAGGAGGACCATCGCGATCTGCGCGGCGCCCAGGCCGGTGTGGCGGATGATCTCGTCCACGCCGACGGGCGTCGGGCCGAGCGCCTCCAGCACGTCGGCGCGCTCGCTCTCGCCGGGCGGCGGCAGTGCCGACAGGTCGGGCGCCTCGGCGAGCGGCGTGCCGCGGGAAACGCGGACGCCAGCGAGCGGCGCCAGCGCGTCCAGGATGTCGGCCGCTTCGGTGACGAGCGTGGCGCCGTCCTTGAGCAGGGCGTTGCAGCCGGCGGCGCGCGGGTCGAGCGGCGAGCCCGGCACGGCGAAGACCAGACGGCCCATCTCGCCGGCCAGCCTGGCGCTGATCAGCGAGCCGGAGCGCTGCGCCGCCTCGACCACGACCAGCCCCAGCGCCATGCCGGCGACCAGGCGGTTGCGGCGCGGAAAATCCTGCGCGCGCGGCTGCCAGCCGAACGGCATTTCCGAAACGATGGCGCCGCCGCGCTCGGCAATCTCGTCGCAAAGACCGGCATTCTCGGGCGGGTAGGGGACATCGAGGCCGCCGGCCAGCACGCCGACGGTGCCGGTCGAAAGACTGCCCTGATGCGCCGCCGTGTCGATGCCGCGCGCTAGGCCGGAGGTGATGGCGTAACCGTCCCGGCCGAGGTCTCCCGCCAGCATGCGCGCCATCTTGATGCCGGCAAGCGAGGCATTGCGGGCGCCGACGACGGCCACCGCGGGCAAACGAAACACCGCACCTTCACCCTTCACCGCCAGCAGCGGCGGCGGGTTGTCCATGGTCTTCAGCAAAGCCGGGTAGTCGGCCTCGCCGATGCCGACAAAGCGGGCGCCAGCGCGCCGCGCGGCATCCAGTTCCGCCTCGGCCTCGGCGACGGAAGGAATGCGGACGATGCGGTTCGCGCCGCCTGAAATCATCAGCTCGGGCAGCATCTCGAGCGCGGCTTCCGCCGAGCCGAAGCGGTTGATCAATTCGCGGAACGAGGCAGGGCCGACATTCGGCGTGCGGATCAGGCGGAGCCAGGCAAGCCGCTGCCGGTCGCTGAGGCGCGGGCCGGCGGCGGGCGCGCTCACCCCTTCGCCCCGATCTTGCCTTCTGTGCCGGCGAGCAGCCGCGAGATGTTGGCGTGGTGCTTGATGAAGACGATCAGGCTCATCACGGCGAACAGGCCGGCGATCTGCGGCGTGCTGATGAAATAGAGCGCGATCGGCACGACCACCGCCGCCACCAGCGCCGCCAGCGAGGAGTAGCGGAACAGGAAAGCCATGGCGAGCCAGACGACGGCGAAGACAAGCATGCCCTGCCAGGCCAGCCCGATCAGCACGCCGAGATAGGTGGCGACACCCTTGCCACCCTTGAAGCCGAGCCAGACGGGAAAGAGATGGCCGAGGAAGGCGCCGAAGCCGGCGAGCAGCCCGAAGTCGGGCGAAAAATGTCCGGCAATCAGGGCTGCCGCCGTGCCTTTCAGCGCATCGAGCACCAGTGTCGCCGCGGCGAGGCCTTTGTTGCCCGTGCGCAGCACATTGGTCGCGCCGATGTTGCCGGAGCCGATCTGGCGCACATCGCCGAGACCGGCCGCGCGGGTGATCAAGAGCCCAAACGGGATCGAGCCGAGCAGGTAGCCGAAGATGAGCGCGAGCCCGTAACCCATTGTTTCCCCCGCATTTCCTGTTTTGTCAGCCTGAACGTTCCCGCTCTGCGGTGCTCAGGCTGAAAACACTGTGCGGCCCGCCACCATCGTTTGCAAGACCTTGCCCTGCAGGCGCGCGCCTTCGAAGCAGGTGTTCTTCGAGCGCGAGCGCAGGCCGCTCTCGCTGACGATCCATGGCTCGTCGAGATCGACCACGGCCAGATCGGCCACAGCGCCCGGCTTCAGCGTGCCGCCGGGCAGTCCGAACAATCTTGCCGGCGCGGTCGAGAGCGTCTCGATCAGCCTAAGCAAAGGCACGTCACCATTGTGGTAAAGCCGCAATGCGGCGCCAAGCAGCGTCTCCAGCCCGATCGCGCCGGCGGCGGCATCGGCGAAAGGCAGGCGCTTGGTGTCGACATCCTGCGGGTCGTGCGAGGAGACGATGAGGTCGACGATGCCGTCCTTGATCGCCTCGATCATCGCCAGCCGGTCGTCCTCGGCACGCAAAGGCGGGGTCAGCCGGAAGAAGGTACGGTATTCACCGACATCGTTCTCGTTGAGGGAAAGGTTGTGGATGGCCACGCCCGCCGTGACATTGGCGCCGTCCGCCTTGGCCCGGCTTACCGCACCGACCGCCATCGCGGTCGAAATCTTGGCGGCATGATAGGCGCCGCCTGTCAGCCGCGCGAGCGCCAGGTCCCGCTCCAGCGGGATGAGCTCAGCCTCGCGCGGGATGCCGGAAAGGCCGAGCCAACTCGCATAAAGGCCTTCGTTCATTACGCCGGCCGAGGCGAGGTCGGCATCCTGGGTTTCATGGGCGATCACACCGCCGAAATCGCGGGCATAAGTCAGCGCGCGGCGCATCACCAGCGCATTGGCGATCGTATGGCGGCCGTCGGTAAAAGCGACGGCACCGGCTTCGCGCAGCAGGCCGAACTCGGTCATCTCGTGGCCTTCCAGCCCTTTGGTGACTGCCGCCGCCGGAAAAATGTTGACGCTCGCCGTGTCCCTTGCCGTGCGCAGCACGAACTCGACCAGCGCCACATTGTCGATCACCGGATTGGTGTCTGGCATCATGACGATGGAGGTGACGCCGCCGGCCGCCGCCGCCACGCTCGCCGAGGCGATGGTCTCGCGGTGCTCGCCGCCGGGTTCGCCGATGAAGACGCGGGCATCGATCAAACCCGGGATGACCGTCTTGCCTGCGCAGTCGATGACAACAGCACCCTCGGGCGCGCCCTGGTTCAGCGCCGCCTTGCCGGCAGCGGCGATCTTCTTCCCGTCGACGATGACACTGCCGATCTCATCGACGCCGCGCGAGGGGTCAACGACGCGCGCCTTGCTGAGGACCGTCACGCTCATGCGCCGCGCCCTTCATGATTGCGGCGCGGGTCGAGCAGCGCTTCCATCACCGCCATGCGCACGGCAACGCCCATCTCGACCTGCTCCTGGATGACGCTTTGCGGCCCGTCGGCGATTTCCGAGGCGATCTCGACGCCGCGGTTCATCGGTCCTGGATGCATGACCAGCGCATCGTCCTTGGCTGCCTTCAGCTTTTCGGCGTCGAGGCCGAAATAGCGGAAATATTCGCGGATCGACGGCACGAAGGCGCCTTCCATGCGCTCGCGCTGCAGGCGCAGCATCATCACCACGTCGGCATCCTTCAGCCCCTCGGCCATCGAGCGCGCCACGATCACGCCCATCCTGTCGATGCCAGCTGGCAGCAGCGTCGAGGGAGCCACGACCCGCACCTGCGCGCCAAGCGCATTCAAGAGTATGATATTGGAGCGGGCGACGCGCGAATGCAGGATGTCGCCGCAGATCGCCACGATCAGCTTCGACAGCGGTCCCTTGGCGCGACGGATGGTCAGTGCGTCGAGCAGCGCCTGCGTCGGGTGCTCATGCGCGCCGTCGCCGGCATTGACCACGGAGCAGCCGACTTTCTGTGCCAGAAGCGCCGCCGCGCCCGCCGACTGATGGCGAATGATCAGGATATCCGGCCGCATGGCGTTGAGCGTCATGGCGGTGTCGATCAGCGTCTCGCCTTTCTTCACCGATGAACTCGCCACCGACATGTTCATGACGTCGGCGCCGAGCCTTTTCCCCGCCAGCTCGAAGGACGATTGCGTGCGGGTCGAGGCCTCGTAGAACAGGTTGATCTGGGTGCGGCCGCGCAGCGTCGAGGTCTTCTTCTCCGATTGCCGCGAGATCGCAACGGCGCGGTCCGCCCGGTCGAGCAGCAGCTCGATGTCGGCCGGGGAAAGATCACGGATGCCCAGAAGATGGCGGTGCGGAAAGAGGGGCAGGGACGAAGCGTCGGTCATCTCAAGGCGCTGCTATAGGGTGCGGTCTGAAAAGCCGCAAGCGCAAGCTTGGGATCGCGGGCGTTCTCCCCGGTATTTTCGTTGCGTGGCTTGGGCTATAACCCAGCGGTGGCTTCGGATTCGCGACCGCGGCCTTCAGACAAGTAACGGCTTTTCTGCCAATTGAAGGATTGGGCGTGACCGACGAGGTGATCAACCAGCCGCCGCCGCTGACGGGCGGCAATGCATGGCGGTGCGATCCGTTGCTCATCCAGCTTGCCGAGCGCTTTTCCGATCCGGTGCGCAAGGATCTCGACGGGCTTGGCCGTTTCGTCATGACGCACGAGGCGCAGGAGCTCGCCCGCCTCGCCAATGTGGACACGCCGAAACTGAAGACACATGACCGTCAGGGCCGGCGCATCGACCTGGTCGAGTTTCATCCGGCCTATCATGCGCTCATGCGACGCTCGGTTGCTGGCGGCCTGCATTCCTCGGTCTGGGAAAACGGCGACGCCGAGATCGGCCGCCGGCACCAGGTGAGGGCGGCGCGCTTCTATCTGACGGCCGAACTGGAGACCGGGCATCTCTGCCCCATCACCATGACTAGCGCTTCGCTGGCGGCGCTGATGGCAAGTCCAAAACTGTTCCGCGAATGGGCGCCGCGCGTGACGACGCGCAAATACGACCAGAGCCAGAAGCCGCCGGTGCAGAAGACGGGGCTGACGCTCGGCATGGGCATGACCGAGAAGCAGGGCGGCACCGACGTGCGCGCCAACATCACAAGGGCGGAGCGCACGGGAAGCGGCTTCTACCGGCTCACCGGGCACAAATGGTTCATGTCGGCGCCGATGTCCGACGCTTTCCTGGTGCTGGCCCAGGCATCGGAGGGACTGTCCTGCTTCCTCGTGCCGCGCATCCTGGGTGACGGCTCGGGCAATGGATTCCGCTTCCAGCGCCTGAAGGACAAGCTCGGCAACCGCTCCAACGCCTCGTCGGAAGTCGAGTTCGTCAACGCCATCGGCGAGATGGTCGGCGAGCCCGGCTCCGGCATCAAGACGATCATGGACATGGTGACGCTGACCCGGCTCGACTGCGCGGTCGCCTCGTCGGCGATCATGCGGGCCGGGCTCGCCGAAGCCGTTCACCACACGCGTCATCGCCAGGTGTTCGGCGCCAATCTTATCGACCAGCCGCTGATGCAGCGGGTGCTGGCCGACATGGCGCTCGACGTCGCCGCAGCCACGGCGCTGTCGTTCCGGCTGGCCCGCTCCTTCGACGAGGCGGCGAGCGATCGCGGCGAGGCGGCCTTTGCCCGCGCCATGACGCCGGTGGTCAAATACTGGGTCTGCAAGATCGCGCCGCAGCTGCTCTACGAGGCGATGGAGTGCCTCGGCGGCAACGGCTATGTCGAGGAAGCGCCGCTTGCCCGCTACTATCGCGAGGCTCCGGTCAACGCCATCTGGGAGGGCTCGGGCAACGTCATGGCGCTGGACGTGCTGCGCGTGCTCGGCCGCGCGCCCGGCCTGTTCGAGGAGGTGCTGGCCGGCATCGACCGCGACCTCGGCACCGGCGGCCGCGGCACCATAGGCGTGCTCAAGGCGGCAATGCAGGTGTCCGCGACCGACGAGGGCTCGGCGCGGCTTCTGACCGAGCAGTTGGCGCTGTCGGCAGCGGCGGCGGAGCTGCGTCGGCTGGGGGCAGGGCGGATTGCCGACGCCTTCGTCGAAACACGGCTCGGCGGCCAATGGCGCACCACCTACGGTATGCTCGATTCGCGGCATGACGCGCGCATGATCATCGATACGCTCTATCCGCCGCTGGCCTGAACAGGGCCGGAGCACGGTCCATCGCCGGCCTGTGGATTGCCGTTAACCTTAACAAATGGTTTCCGTTGCAGAGAAACTGCGCAGAGCCCACTCTGCCCACCGGAGTAGGGAAGTGTTAACCATGGGCGTCCCGTGCTCCGCCAGGCAGGAAGCGTATGCGGCACGTGTTGACATCATTTCTGGCCTTGCACTGGGCGGTCGTTTTCGCCCTGCTGGCCTACATCTGCATGGATGGGACCCGCGGCATCGCCTCGGCGCTCGGCGTGCTCGGCGTATCGGTGCAAGGCAGCGGTTTCCCGGGTCTTGAGCACGCCGCGGTCGTGGCGCCGCTTTCGATCGCGCTGCTGATTGTCGCGCTGCTGTTCTGCTGGGCTTTCGTCGAGACGCTGCTCAACATCGCGACAAGGCCGGATGCCGGCGATGCTGTGGTGCGGATCGCCTTCATCTCAGCCTCCTTCCTGCTTTCGATCATCCTTGTCGGCGGCGCTGCGCAAGGCATCAACGGGCTGTTCATGGTGGTCGCCATCCAGATGACGGCGCTGCTTGCGTCTTATGTCGCGGTGCTCGCCGAGCGCCGCTCGGCGCTGGCCGCGATGACCTTCAATGAGAGCGAAGCCCGCCTGACCGCCCATCGCATGGCGGCGGGCGCCGCGCACAGCACGCTCCTGTCCCGCATCTCAAGCCGCCCCGAAACCGGGCCCGGGGGTCGCCGCTGATGCGAGCCCTGTTCGCATTCTGGGCTGGTCCTCTGGTCCTTTTCTGGGGCTGGTTCTTCCTGTCGCTCAACGACATCAATTTCGGCTATGTGATGCTGAGCCGTCAACTCCACGACCTGGTCTTCCAGCTTTATGGCCAGATGCTCGGTATCGATCCTGCGATCATCCCCGGCATGGTCGCGCGGGCCTGCGTATTCGACAGTTTCCTGCTGCTCGGACTGGTGGCATTCCGCCGCCGGCGCCAGATCGCCGAATGGATCAGGCGGCGCCGGGAAGGCCCGGTCAGTCCTGACCGGCTCTGCCGAGTGACTGAAGCCGGTCCAGGGCTCCCTGCAGAATAAAGGCGGCGGCCGCCGAATCGATCTTGCCGGCGCGCTTCTTGCGCGAGAAGTCCATCTCGATCAGCGTCCGTTCCGCGGCGACCGTCGAAAGCCTCTCGTCCCACAGCACGAATGGCAGGTCGGACAGGGTCGCCATGTTGCGCGCGAAGGCGCGGGATTTCTGTGCGCGCGGGCCTTCCGACCCGTCCATGTTGATGGGAAGGCCAAGCACGATGGCGCCGACATTGTCCTTCTCAAGCTGAGCCAGCAACTGGGCGGCATCGAGCGAAAACTTCTTGCGCAGGATGACCGGGCGCGGGTGGGCAAAGGACAGGCCGCGGTCCGACACCGCGACGCCGATCGTCTTGTCGCCCAGATCGAGGCCGGCAAGCGTGCGGCCGCCAGCGAGCCGTGCCGGCAATTCCTCAATGCTGATGATGCTCAACAGCTCTCCCCGGTCTTGCGCCGCGCGGCTTTTTGATCGGCCGCAGGACTTTCAATTTGCCGTCGGCGTTCTATCCTTTGGTAGCAAGAAAATCGAGGAACCCATTCATGAAACTGACCTGGTATGGTCATTCGGCATTCCGCCTTGAGACCAAGGACGCCAACATCCTCATCGACCCGTACCTGGTCGGCAATCCGTCCTGGACCGGCGGCTGGGAAGGGCCGGCGGAAGGAGTTACCCATGTCCTGCTGACCCATGGCCACAACGACCATGTCAGCGGCGCGATCGAAGTCCTGAAGAAAAGCGGCGCCATGCTGGTCGCCAATTTCGAGATCTGCATGTATCTCGTAGGCCAGGGCGTCAGCGACAAGAAGATCAATCCCGGCAACATCGGCGGTACCGTCGATTGCGGTCCCTTCACCACCACCTTCGTCCAGGCGCTGCATTCCTCCTCGTTCGGCGGGCAGGGCGGCACCAACACCTATCTCGGCAATCCGGGCGGGCTCGTGCTGCATTTCCCGCAGGACAAGACGCTCTACCACATGGGCGACACCGACATCTTTTCCGACATGGCGCTGATCAACGAATTGCATGAACCGAAGATAGGCATCGTGCCCATCGGCGACCGCTTCACCATGGGCGGCGCGGTGGCGGCCCTTGCCTGCCTTCGCTTTTTCAGCTTCGATACGGTCGTTCCATGCCATTTCGGCACCTTCCCGATCATCGACCAGACCGCCGACAAATTCGTGGCCGGCATGGAAGGGTCGGGCGTCAAGGTGGCGCTACCGGAGATCGGCAAAGCGATCACGATCTAAGGCGTTTCGCTCCTCTGCGACGGGGTTGCGCTGCCTTTAGGCGGCGCTCGAAGCACCCGCAGGCCGATCGGCCGGCATGATCGATGTTGCGCCGCAAGCGCCGCGCCGCTATAGCCGCACTGGTTTTCCCGAGGCGATAGACATGTCCGTTGATCTTCAGACCGTGAAGCGCGTCGCGCACCTTGCCCGCATTGCGGTGAGCGAGGAGGATGCCGAACGCATGACCGGCGAGCTGAACACCATCCTCGGCTTCGTCGAGCAACTGAACGAGGTCGACGTCTCGGGCGTCGAGCCGATGACCTCGGTCACGCCGATGGAGATGAAGGAGCGCCAGGATGTCGTCACCGACGGCAGCAAGGCGGCCGATATCGTCGCCAACGCGCCGGCAACGGAAGAAAACTTCTTCCTCGTTCCCAAGGTCGTGGAGTAGGCCAGAATGGCCGTCGAGATCGCCGTCGAGACGCCCTTGCAGGACGATGTGCGCGCGCTGGTCGCGGAGCTCAACGCCGCGCTGCTCGAGCTGACGCCGCCGGAACATTGCTATCACCTGACCGTCGAGCAGATGGCCGGCCAGGACACGACCGTGTTCATCGCCCGCGACGATGGCATTGCCGTCGGCTGCGGCGCGCTGAGGCGCCATGGCGAGGCGACCGGCGAGGTCAAGCGCATGTACACGCGGCCTTCGCATCGCGGCCGGAAGATCGGCGCGCAAATCGTCGCGCGGGTTGAGTCATTGGCGCGGCAGGAAGGGCTGAAACGGCTGGTTCTGGAGACCGGCGACCGCCATCCCGCCGCCTGGGCCGTCTATGAGCGCGCCGGTTTTTCGCGTTGCGGACCGGTGCTGGATTATCCCGACTCCGAATGGTCGGTGTTTTACGAAAAGAGCCTTGCCTGATGAGCGACCTCACACATCTCACCATTTCCGAGGCCCGCGCCAAGCTGCGCGGCAAGGAGATTTCCGCTGCCGAGATCACGGAAGCCTATCTCTCGGCGATCGAGAGCGCCAATCCTGTGCTCAATGCCTATGTCGCGGTGACCGCCGACAAGGCGCGCGAGATGGCCAAGGCGTCGGATGCCAGGCTCGGGAAGGGCGAGGGCGGGGCGCTGGAAGGCATTCCGCTCGGCATCAAGGACCTGTTCGCCACCGAAGGCGTCCACACCCAGGCCTGCAGCCACGTGCTGGACGACTTCAAGCCGCGCTACGAATCGACCGTCACGGCCAATCTGTGGGCCGACGGGGCCGTCATGCTCGGCAAGCTCAACATGGACGAGTTCGCCATGGGCTCCTCCAACGAGACCTCCTATTACGGCCCGGTCATCAACCCGTGGCGGCGTTCGCGCCTCGACACTGTGGTGATGCCGACGACGCATCAGGGTGACGGCGGCTTCGTCTCGGCCGGCGGTACGAAGACCGCGCGCACTTTGGACAATGCCCAGTTGGTGCCGGGCGGCTCGTCGGGCGGATCGGCTTCGGCCGTCGCCGCCTTCCTCTGCGCCGGGGCCACCGCCACCGATACCGGCGGCTCGATCCGCCAGCCCGCGGCCTTCACCGGCACGGTCGGCATCAAGCCGACCTATGGCCGCTGCTCGCGCTGGGGCGTGGTCGCCTTCGCCTCGTCGCTCGATCAGGCCGGGCCGATCGCGCGCGACGTGCGCGACGCCGCGATCCTTTTGAAGTCGATGGCCTCCTCCGACCCGAAGGACACGACCTCGGTCGACCGGCCGGTGCCGGATTACGAAGCGGTGATCGGCAAGCCGATCAAGGGCATGAAGGTCGGCATTCCGAAGGAGTACCGCGTCGACGGCATGCCGGAGGACATCGAAGCGCTCTGGCAGAAGGGCATTGCCTGGCTGAAGGACGCCGGCGCCGAGATCGTCGACATATCGCTGCCGCACACCAAATACGCGTTGCCGGCCTATTACATCGTGGCGCCGGCCGAGGCCTCGTCCAACCTCGCGCGCTATGACGGCGTCCGCTACGGCCTGCGCGTGCCAGGCAAGGACATTGTCGAGATGTATGAGAAGACGCGCGCCGCCGGCTTCGGCCGCGAGGTCAAGCGTCGCATCATGATCGGCACCTATGTGCTGTCGGCAGGCTATTATGATGCCTACTACCTGCAGGCGCAGAAGGTGCGCACGTTGATCAAGCGCGACTTCGAGAACGTCTTTGCCGCGGGCGTCGACGTCATCCTGACCCCGGCAACGCCGTCGGCCGCTTTCGGCGTAGCGGACGAGGACATGAATTCCGATCCGGTGAAAATGTACCTCAACGACATCTTCACGGTGACGGTGAACATGGCCGGCCTGCCGGGCATTTCGGTGCCCGCCGGTCTCGACGGCAAGGGCCTGCCGCTCGGCCTGCAGCTCATCGGCCGGCCGTTCGACGAGGAAACGCTGTTCCAGACCGCGCATGTCATCGAACAGGCAGCGGGCAAATTTCAGCCGGAAAAGTGGTGGTAGCGTCGTCCCTCTTCTGAAAGGGGTGAGCGATGTTCTACTATCTTTCCAAGATCCTCTGGTTTTTCGTCCAGCCGCTCAACCTGGCGATTTTTCTTTTGCTTGCCGGTCTGCTGGCGGCGCTTTTCGGTCGCCGGCGACTGGCTGCCACCGGCAGCGTGCTCGCCTTCCTGATACTTGCGCTGTCGGCCTGGACCTCGGTCGGCGCAATGATGCTGACGCCGCTGGAAGAACGCTTTCCAAAGCCCGCGCTGCCGGAGAAAGTCGACGGCATCGTCGTGCTCGGCGGCGGCTTCGAGGGCGCCATCAATCTCGCCCGCGGCGGCTACGAATTGAACAGCGGCGGCGACCGCATGGTGGAGACCGCGATCCTCGCGAGGCGTTTCCCACAGGTGAAAGTGGTCGTCTCAGGCGGGAATGGTGAGCTTTTCCTCGACGGCGAGGGCGATGCCGACACCGCGCCGCGACTGCTAGGCGCCCTTGGCGTCGCGCCCGATCGCCTGATCCTCGAGAACAAGTCCCGCAACACCTATGAGAATGCCGTCTTTTCCCGCCGGCTCGTGGAGCCGAAGCCGGGCGAGACCTGGCTGCTGGTGACGTCGGCTTTCCACATGCCGCGCGCCAAGGCGCTGTTCGATAAGGCAGGTTTTTCGACCGTTCCCTGGCCGGTCGACTACCGAACCTCTGGCCGCGAAGGCATCGGCCTTTACCGCGACAACCCGGCCGACGCGCTGCAGGCGACCACAACGGCAGTCCGCGAGTGGATCGGGCTTTTCGCCTATTGGCTTTCCGGCCGGATCGATCAGCCTTTCCCGGCGCCGGGCGGCTGACCGAGCACTGCCTGACGGGCGTGCGAGAAGAACTGGCGGCGCACCAGCACCGCCAGCAGCACAAGCGTCGAGAGCACGAACACGACCGGGTCGACGAACCAGCCGAGATAGCCGATCGAGAAGAAGACGGCGCGCAGGCCGGAGTTGAAGTGCTTGCCGGCAAGCACGTTCATGCGCGTCGCGCGCCAAACCGCCGTTTCGCTGATTGGATTGCGCGAGGCCGCGCCATGCGGGATCGGCACCGCCCCGATCAGGATCGAGCAGTAGTTGAACAGCCGGTAGGCCCAGCCGAACTTGAAGAAGGCGAAGGCCAGGATCAGCACAAGGCCGAACACCTTGGTCTGGAAGGCCTCGCGTGACGAGGCGGCGCCGAAAGGCAGGTCGGCCAGCACCTGGAGCACGCGGTCGGATGCGCCGAGCAGGGCGAAGCAGCCGCCGAGCGCGATCAGCGAGCTCGAGGCAAAGAAGGCAGTGCCTTGCTGCAGGCCAGTCATGATGGCTGTGTCGACGATGCGCACCTCGCGCTCGGCCATGTTGCGCATCCAGGCCTCGCGCTGGGCGTTCATTGCAGTCGTCAGCGACACGCGGCTGACGAGCTTGCCGTCCGAGGCCAGCGTGTGCAGCACCCAGACGACCAGGAAGAAGGCCAGCGACGCCAGATCGGCGGCCGAAAGATGTATGGAATCGCCCATGCAATCTTCTACCACAGGCCGCGCCGGCGCTTCGATGACTGAAACAAGCACCTGGCCATGTCGCTGCCGGAGCAAACAAGGTCGGCGGACGCCGAGCCGCGGCACGCAAAACAGCGGAAAAATCCCAGGAATTCCTATATGTGAGTCTTGAGCTGCCTTCAGGAGACAACGGCGCGTGTTCCTTTCGGTTTTCGACCTGTTCAAGATCGGCATTGGCCCATCGAGCTCGCATACGATGGGGCCGATGACGGCGGCGCGCCGCTTCCTGGACGAGGTCCTGGCCGGCGACTGGCCGCGTCCGGCCGGCGTCAAGGTCGATCGCATCGGCGCCAGCCTGCACGGCTCGCTTGCCTATACCGGCATCGGCCATGGCTCGGACCGCGCCGTTGTCCTCGGACTGGCCGGTGAGACGCCGCAGACTGTCGACCCGGACGAGGCGGACGGCATCGTTGCTCGCATCGGCGCGGAGAAACGGATCTCGCCGCCCGGCCACCCGTCCTATCGCTTCGATCCGGCCAAGGACCTGGTGCTCGACCGCAAGACGCCGCTGACCGGCCATGCCAACGGCATGGCGTTCTATGCCTATGACGCGTCCGACCGGCTGCTGCTCAAGCGCATCTATTATTCGATCGGCGGCGGCTTCGTCGTCTCCGAGGAAGAACTGCAGCGCCTGAAGGCCAAGGGCTCGGTAACGACCGAAGGCAAGAAGGTACCCTACCCCTTCAAGAATGCGCTCGAGATGCTGGCGATGGCGGCCAAGAGCGGGCTTTCCATCGCCGAGATGAAGCGCGTCAACGAGGAAAAGCACATGTCGCGCGAGGAACTCGACGCCGGCCTCGACGCGATCTGGAGCGCGATGAAGGGCTGCATCGATCGCGGCCTGTCGCAGGACGGCGTCATGCCGGGTGGGCTGAAGGTGCGCCGGCGCGCACGCCAGCTACACGACAAGCTGCAGGAGCAGTGGCAGCAGAACCGTCCCAATCCCTTGCTCGCCAACGACTGGCTGTCGATCTACGCAATGGCGGTCAACGAGGAGAACGCCGCCGGCGGGCGCGTGGTGACCGCGCCGACCAACGGCGCCGCGGGCACGCTGCCGGCGGTGCTGCGCTACTGGCTGCATTTCCATCCCGAGGCCGACCAGCCGAGCATCCGCGACTTCCTGCTCACGGCCGCCGCCGTCGGCGGCATCATCAAGTCCAACGCCTCGATCTCGGGCGCCGAGGTCGGCTGCCAGGGCGAGGTGGGGTCCGCCTCGGCGATGGCTGCCGCCGGCCTTTGCGCCGTCATGGGCGGCACGCCAGAGCAGGTCGAGAATGCCGCCGAGATCGCGCTCGAGCATCACCTCGGCATGACCTGCGATCCCGTCGGCGGTCTCGTGCAGGTGCCTTGCATAGAGCGCAATGCGCTTGGCGCGGTCAAGGCGGTGACCGCCGCCTCTTTGGCCATCAAGGGCGACGGCACGCATTTCGTGCCGCTCGACGCCGCGATCGAGACCATGCGCCAGACCGGCCTCGACATGAACGAGAAGTACAAGGAAACCAGCCTCGGCGGGCTGGCTGTCAACGTGGTTGAGTGCTGAGCGCCGGCTGGCGCTGCGAACTGGCCCTGTGGAGAAGTCGGACAAGACGTTGACGCATCGGGCTGCCCAGCTAAATCTTGGGGCATGTCTCTCAATCTCATCAAACTCTGCGTCGGCTGCGACAGCGTCGAGGACCTGGAAGAGTGGATTGCCTTCCGGCTCGACGAGCGGCGCCGCGCCGGCGAGCCGGCCGAGCATTGGCACACGACTCGCATGGTGCCGACGCGCGGCGAGGAGATCACCGACGGCGGCTCGCTCTATTGGGTAATCAAGGGCAACGTCCAGTGCCGGCAGTTCATTACCGAGATCCGGCCTTTCGTCGACGGCGAAGGCATCGGCCGCTGTCACCTGGTGCTCGATCCCGAAGTGGTGCGCACCGACTGGCAGCCGCGCCGCGCTTTCCAGGGCTGGCGCTATCTCAAGCCTTCCGACGCCCCGGCCGATCTCGGCAAAGGCAAGGCGGCGCTCGCCGAGATGCCGCCGAAATTGCGGCTGGAACTCGCCGAACTGGGGCTGCTTTAGCGCAAGGCTGATCGGTCGCTACGTCGCTGGCCCCTTCGGCTGGTCCGGTGTGGGGCTTGCAAGCGCCGCACCTACGCCACATCTTGATTTCCATGCACAATCATCTGGATGGCGGTGCAAACCGATGGGCGTGATCATCGCATTGGCGGCTTTGCTTCTGGTGCTTTTCGGCTTCGCGACGTTCTTTGTGCGCGCCGACCCCGCCAGGATGGCAGACAGTCTTAGAACGCTTGGGCCCGCGCTGCTGGGCCTGATCGGCGCGACGATGCTCGTGGTCGGCCGCAGCAGCATCGGCGGCCTGCTCATGGTTGCGGCGGCCGGCTGGTATGCATGGATGCGAGCGAGCCGGCCGCCGCCGAGGCCTGTCGCGGCCAAACGCTCGACCGTGCGCACCGCGGCTCTCGAAATGGACCTCGACCAGGACAGCGGCAAGCTCGAGGGCCTCGTCCTGGCCGGCCACTACGAGGGAAGAATGCTGGGCGCGATGGGGATTGTGGACCTACAGCAGCTCTATGTCGAGCTGCGGCCGGACCCGGAGAGCCGTCAGCTGCTAGAGACGTATCTTGACGGCCGTTTTCCCGCCTGGCGCAAGGACGCGCAGCCGGACGGTGGCGAAGGGTTGCGTGTTGCGCCAGGTGCGGGCGCCATGACTAAGGAGGAGGCCTACAAGGTCCTTGGTCTTGAAGCGGGGGCTGCCGCGGCGGATATCCGCAAGGCGCACCGCCGCCTGATGCAGCGCCTGAACGCCGATGTCGGCGGCACGTCTGTCCTGGCGGCGCGGATCAATGAAGCCAAGGACGTCTTGCTCTCCAATCACGACTAGTCTCCTTCGACGCGGAACTTTCCGGGGAGTTTCAAAAGCCGCCTATTGCTGGACGGCGTAGCACGAGATTTTCTTGCGCTTCAGCGCATCGCAGGCCTTCCAGGCAGCGTCCTTCGAGCCGAAGCCGCCGAAGCGGGCGCGGTAGTAGGTGACGCCGCCCTTATCGAACGCGACCGTGAAGCCCGACGCATCGGCCAGCGCCTTCGGCGCCTGCCTGCTCGTCTTGTCCAGGAGAGCCTGGGCTCCCGATTGCGTCGGCGAGGACGCGACCTGCACCACCCATCCCGATGGAACCGAGGACGTCTTGACCGGATCGACGGCCGGTGCGGCCGCTGGAGCCGGCTCGGCATAAGCGGCGACGGCCTGGGACGTGGTTTCGGCTTGGGACGTGGCTTCCTGGGGCGCCGGCGCCGGAGCCATGGCGGCCACCGCAACCGTCTTGACCTTCCTGACCTGGATCACCGGCTTGGTTTCCTCGGCGACCGGAGCGCTGTCGTCGGCAGACGCGACCTCGGTGTCGTCGATCGCCGGCTTTTCGTCCGGGGTCGGCGCGTCATGCTTCGGCAGAAAAACCTTGGCCAGCGCCTTGATCGGGCCGTCGCCGCCCGCCTTGGCGATCAGATTGCCGCCGCCGCGGGTCGAGGCGCGCGGCAGATAGGTGTTGATCAGCGAAGCCATCTGGTTGTCGCGGCTGCGGCCGGAAGCCCCACCCATCACCACGGCGACGAGGCGGCGATCGCCATCGGCGACGGAGGAAACCAGGTTGTAGCCGGAAGCGCGCGTGTAGCCGGTCTTGATCCCGTCGACGCCCTTGATGCGGCCGAGCAGGCGATTGTGGCCGTTGATGCGCTGGCGGCCGTAAAGGAACGAGCGCTGCGCGAAATAGCCGTAGTATTGCGGGTAGTGCTCGCGCAGCGCAATGCCCAGCATGGCCATGTCGTGCGCCGTGGTGAACTGACCGGGATCGGGCAGGCCGTTGGCATTGCGGAAGACGGTGCCGTTCATGCCGAGCTGGCGCGCCTTGGCCGTCATCATGCGAGCGAAATTGTCTTCGCTGCCGCCCAACAGCTCGCCCAGCGCGGTCGCCGAGTCGTTGGCCGACTTGGTCACCATCGAGAGGATCGCGGTCTCGACCGGCACCGAGCCGCCGGCGCGCACGCCGAGCTTGGTCGGCGGCTCGGACGCGGCATGGGCCGAGTACGGCACCGGCGTGTTCTTGCCGATCCTGCCCTTCGCCAGCGCCTCGAAGGTGAGGTAGAGCGTCATCATCTTGGTGAGCGAAGCCGGATAGCGCCGGCCGTTGGCGTCGGCCGAATAGAGCACCCTGCCGGTCTTGGCATCGACGACGATGGCCGCGGACTTCGCGGCAAGAGCCGATGCGACATCGGCGGCGGCAATCGTCACCGCGAGCGCGGTGATCATGACCGCCTTGAAGGAGAATGAAGATTTGGAGACGAAGCCCGACAACGCCTGACGCACCGTTATTTACCCTGAATTTTCGTTGCCCCGGAGGCGGCAGAGGGGTGCCTGCCTCACTTCCGGCCAAGCTATCGCGGTCAGCGTTACCAATCCGTTTATGGTAACCGCCGCGTTCACCATTTTCCGGCGATTTGTGCCTCTGTTTATTCGAATTTTAGCCGTCGCTGGCGCTCTGGCCCCTTGCGGCTCAAGGGAATCTTGACTTTTTGTGCAGCGCACAATATGTTGAGGTGCATTGCACAAGGGCGCCCGGGGCTAATGGGCGTTTCAACCAAGGGAAGAATGAAATGACCCAGACCTATGAGGACTTCACGAAATACGGCAAGGAGTTTGCCGACACCGGGCTGAAGAGCTTTGCCTCGCTCACCAAGGGCGCGCAGGCGATCGCCACCGAAGCCGGCGAATACACCAAGAAGAGCTTCGAGGCCGGCAGCGCCGCCGTCGAGAAGCTGTTCTCCGCCAAGTCGATCGAGAAGGCCATCGAGATCCAGACCGACTACGCCAAGCAGAGCTACGAGAGCTTCGTGGCCGAGGCCAGCAAGATCGGCAACCTGTATGCCGAGCTCGCCAAGGAAGCCTACAAGCCGTTCGAATCGGTCGTCGCCAAGGCGAAGTAACTTCGCCCGACTACATCCGGTACGGCCAGCCGGCCTGCGTAAAGGACCCGGTCGCGGAAGCGCGGCCGGGTTTTTTCATGCGCGATTGCAACGCCGCATTCACGATTGAGAAATTCGCTGAAGTTTGCCCACCTAGCCATATTGTCAGCTAAACAGAAGGGCTTAAAATCGGCCATCGAAGACCTACATGTTGAACTCGCATGAGGATTCGAAAAGGCAGGACTACGTGACGATCGGTTTGACTGCCACGGCAAGCGTGGTGCGAATGCAAAGTGACGGCGACCGCAACGATCCCGGTCGCGGCACGGCGGTCATCACGCGCACCAAAACCAAGACCAAGAAGCCCAGCCTCTACAGGGTCCTCATCCTCAACGACGACTACACTCCGATGGAGTTCGTGGTCCACGTCCTGGAGCGTTTTTTCCAGAAGGACCGCGAGGCCGCCACACGCATCATGCTGCATGTTCACAATCATGGAGTGGGCGAGTGCGGGGTCTACACATTCGAGGTGGCCGAGACCAAAGTGTCTCAGGTCATGGATTTCGCCCGACAGAATCAGCATCCGCTGCAATGCGTGATGGAGAAGAAGTGAGGTAACATGCCGGCTTTCTCCCAAGGCCTGGAAAAGGCGCTACATCAGGCGCTGACATTCGCCAACGAGCGGCATCATGAATATGCAACGCTCGAACATCTGCTGCTCGCGTTGATCGACGACACCGAGGCGGCCGCCGTCATGCGTGCCTGCAACGTCGACCTCGACGAGCTCAAGCACACCGTTCTCACCTATATCGACACCGAGCTCGACAACCTCGTCACCGGTTACGACGAGGATTCCAAGCCGACCGCCGGTTTCCAGCGCGTCATCCAGCGCGCCGTCATCCACGTGCAGTCGTCCGGCCGCGAGGAGGTGTCCGGCGCCAACGTGCTCGTCGCGATCTTCGCCGAGCGCGAGAGCCACGCCGCCTATTTCCTGCAGGAACAGCAGATGACCCGCTACGACGCGGTGAACTACATCTCGCACGGCATCGCCAAGCGCCCCGGCGCCTCGGAGTCGCGCACGCCGCGCGGCGCGGAGGACGAGCAGGGCGGCCAGAACGGCGCCGAGCCGCAGGAGGAGAACGGCAAGAAGAAGCCGCAGGACGCGCTGACGGCCTACTGCATCAACCTCAACAACAAGGCCAAGGCCGGCAAGATCGATCCGCTGATCGGCCGCGAGAGCGAGATCAACCGCACCATCCAGGTGCTGTGCCGCCGTTCCAAGAACAACCCGCTCTATGTCGGTGATCCCGGCGTCGGCAAGACGGCGATCGCCGAGGGCCTGGCCAAGCGCATCGTCGAAGGCGACGTGCCCGAGGTGCTGCAGGACGCCACCATCTTCGCGCTCGACATGGGCACGCTGCTGGCCGGCACCCGCTATCGCGGCGACTTCGAGGAGCGGCTGAAGCAGGTCGTCAAGGAGCTCGAGGACTATCCGGGCGCTGTGCTGTTCATCGACGAGATCCACACCGTGATCGGGGCCGGCGCCACGTCCGGCGGCGCCATGGATGCGTCGAACCTGTTGAAACCGGCACTCTCGTCGGGCGCCATCCGCTGCATCGGCTCGACCACCTACAAGGAGTTCCGCCAGTTCTTCGAGAAGGACCGCGCGCTGGTGCGGCGCTTCCAGAAGATCGACGTCAACGAGCCGACCATCGAGGACGCCATCGAGATCATGAAGGGCCTGAAGCCCTATTTCGAGGAGTTCCACAAGGTCCGCTACACGTCTGAAGCCATCAAGGCCTCTGTCGAGCTTTCGGCGCGCTACATCAACGACCGCAAGCTGCCGGACAAGGCGATCGACGTGATCGACGAGACCGGCGCCTCGCAGATGCTGGTGCCGGAAGCCAAGCGCAAGAAGACGATCGGCATCAAGGAGATCGAGGCGACGATCGCCACCATGGCGCGCATTCCGCCGAAGACGGTTTCGGCCGACGACGAGAAGGTGCTGCAGGGCCTCGATGTCGAGCTGAAGCGCGTCGTCTACGGTCAAGACACCGCGATCACCGCACTGACCTCGGCGATCAAGCTGGCTCGGGCCGGCCTGCGCGAACCGGAGAAGCCGATCGGCTCCTACCTGTTCTCGGGCCCAACCGGCGTCGGCAAGACGGAAGTCGCCAAGCAGCTTGCGGCCTCGCTCGGCGTGGAACTGATCCGCTTCGACATGTCGGAATACATGGAACGCCACACCGTCTCGCGGCTGATCGGCGCGCCTCCCGGCTATGTCGGCTTCGACCAGGGCGGCCTGTTGACCGATGGCGTCGACCAGCATCCGCACTGCGTGCTGCTGCTCGACGAGGTCGAGAAGGCGCATCCGGACCTGTTCAACATCCTGTTGCAGGTGATGGACCACGGCAAGCTGACCGACCACAACGGCAAGCAGATCGACTTCCGCAACGTCATCCTGATCATGACGACCAATGCGGGCGCCTCTGACGCCCAGCGCGCGGCGATTGGCTTCGGCTCGACCAAGCGCGAGGGCGACGACGTCGAGGCGATCAACCGGCTGTTCACGCCGGAGTTCCGCAACCGTCTCGATGCGATCATCCCGTTCGGCTCGCTGCCAGTGCCGGTGATCCACCAGGTGGTGCAGAAGTTCGTCATGCAGCTGGAGGCCCAGCTTTCCGAGCGCGGCGTCACCTTCGACCTGGCGCCGGAGGCGATCGCCTGGCTGGCCGACAAGGGCTATGACGAGCGTATGGGCGCGCGTCCGCTCGGCCGCGTCATCCAGGAGCACATCAAGAAGCCGCTGGCCGACGAAGTGCTGTTCGGCAAGCTGAAGAAGGGCGGCACGGTGCGCGTCACCGTCGAGAAGAAGGAGACCGGCGAGACCGGCCTGAAACTCGAGTCGCTCGCCGACGAAGCCCCGGTGAAGCCGAAGAAGGAAGAGCCGGAGGACGCGCCGAAGCCGAGGAAGGCGGTGGCCAAGAAGTCCGTCGCCAAGAAGGCAGTGGCGCAGAAGCCGGAGCCGAAGGGCAAGGACGGCGGCAAGCGCAGCCTGGTGCCGCAACTGCCCCGCAAGGGTTGATCGGCTTGGAAATCAAAAAAGCCCCGGCAACGGGGCTTTTTTTGTTGGAGGACACCGGCATTGGCTGGACAAATCATCATCCTCAACGGTGCGCCGCGGTCAGGAAAGTCGAGCATCGCCCTGGCGATCCAGGAGACATTCGACGGCATCTGGATCAATCTCGGCGTCGATGCTTATGCGCGGGCAACGCCGCCGCGGCTGCGCCCCGGCATAGGCCTGCGTCCCGGCGGCGAACGTCCCGATCTCGAAACCGTCGTGCCGAACCTCTATGCCGGGCTCTATGAATCCATCGCGGCACACAGCCGGCTGGGCTTGAACGTCGTCACCGACGTTGGTCATCACGACAACTATTCGAGGCCACTCGGCATCCTGCACGAATGCGCCCGGCGCCTCGCTGGCCTGCCGGTACTGTTTGTCGGGGTCCGCTGCCCGGTGGAGGTGATCATGCAAAGGCGCGCCGCGAGTAGAGCGGACGGAGCGTATGTGACCGGCTCCGTCGACGACCCGGTGCCGCTGCCTGTCGGCCTTTGGCAGGAAGAGGTGCATAGGTCGGGCGTTTACGATTTTGAGGTCGATACATCGCGGCAAGATCCCGCCGAGTGCGCCAGGGCGATCCGGCAACGGCTTGATTACGGGCCAGAACCGCTGGCCTTCCGGAAGCTGGCGTAGATGCCTGCTCCTGAGCCTCAGAAACCCCTTCGGGAGCGAATCGGCTCAGGAAATATCCGCATGCCTTCCAGATCGCGACCGACAAGAGCGCGCCCGCGTATCCGTCCAGTGCATAGTGCCAGCCGAGCGCGACCGAAGCGATCATGATTATACCGGAAAATGCCCACATCAGCACACCGGCCAGCCGGGAGCGGCGCGTTGCGTAGAGGGCGAAAAGCACCGCCATCGCCACGTGCATGGAAGGGAAGGCGGATATTCCGATGCTGCCGCTGGTCGCGCCGGTATAGCCGCCCCATAGCATGTCCTGCGTGCTGAGCGCCCAGATCGGATAGATGCGATCGGCGGCGGCGAGTGCTTGCATGAGCGGACGAAAATCAGTGCCGAGCCCCAGCCGCTCGAAAAAGCACGGCCCGGCCGACGACAATCCCATCGCTAGGAAAAAGCCGCCCAGCGTCCACACCAGCATGAAACTCATCAGGAACTGGTGACGCAGCTTTGTATCGATGCGAGTAATGCAAGCGATGAAAACCGTGGCGACGAGGGTGATGAACCAGAAATTGTAGGCGAAATTGAGCAGCCTCAGCGCGAGTGGCGACTGGACGATGAACCACAGCCACTCGTCCGGTGCCCGGCCGAAATGCAGGACCCGATCGGCGTGAGCCAGCGCCTTGTCCCATGCAAACGGGGAAAGGATCGCGATGGCTCCCTTCAGCACGCCGACGGCGGACATGAAGCCGATGCTGGCGGCCAGGCCGTTCAGGCTGTTGGCAGTGCGTTCGGCGTCGCCGAAGAAGCTGCCGAGCGATTTCAGGAAGACACCGAGCGGCTCGGGATCTCGCTTGATCAGCGCCAGGTGGAAAAAGCTTCCGAGAGCGAAGACGCAGCCGCAGATCCAGAAGGCTATAAGAAGATACTGGGCGTACTCCTTCAACACGCCGAAATCCGGCCTGTTTCCGGTGTGGATGCCGACCGCGGTCGCCAGAAGCAGGGCGGCGACGGCCATTGCGTGCAGCAGCCGGTGGCGTCGAAAGGCGTCCGCCAGGGCGATGAGAAAAGCGCGTCCGACGGCTGTCCTCGTCAGGAGCGACGATGTTGCAACCGAATTTTCCATGGCTTTGAAACCCGATAGCCCGCTGCTGCTCAGCGTTTTACCGGGAGAAGGTTCGATATTCCCTAACCAGGCCATTCGAGTGCAAACGATCGCACTCGGCGCGGCACGCAACCTGCCGGACTCAAAAATCTGCCTTCCGGAAGGTCGAGCTGCCTGGAGGTTCTTGCAGCATGCCAAATCGCGCTTGCAAGCTCGAGGCTGTCGAGCTGCCTCTCATGTCGACGGACTTGCCAGTTTCAATTTCCCAACGCCGCCCGGATCTTGCCGGCGTTCTCGGCCAGCACCTCCGGCTTTTCCATCTGCCCGGAATGGGGCTTCAGCGGCACACCTTCGAAGCGCGGGATGACGTGGACATGGAGGTGATAGACGGTCTGTCCGGAGGCCGGTTCGTTGAACTGCAGCAGGGTGACACCATCGGCATTGAAAGCCTTTTTCACCGCCACCGCCACTTTCTGCACCACGGCAAACAACGGGCCGAACGTCGCCGGATCGGCGTCGAGGATGTTGCGCGACGGCGCCTTTGGCACCACCAGCGTATGGCCCGCCCCTTGCGGCATCACGTCCATGAAGGCAACGACCGCGTCGTCCTCATAGATGCGGTGCGAAGGGATTTCGCCGCGCAGGATCTTTGCGAAGATGTTACCGGGATCGTAGGTGGCTTCGGCCATGGCGGGCGCTCCGGATCTTGCTGTTCCGCCCCATGTAGCGGGGCCGCCGTGATGCGGCAAGGCAAGTCAGGCGAGATCGACCATGCGGGACTGGAACCTGTGCGCGACGATTTCGGCCCTAGTCCTTGAGATCCTTGCGGAAAGGCGTGTGCTCTTCAAGATATTCGCCCATCCGCTCCACCTCGCGCCGCTCGCGGCGCAGATAGTCGCCGACTGCGTTGCGCAGGCCGGGGTGGGCGATGTAGTGCGCCGAATGCATGGTAACCGGCTGGTAGCCGCGCGCCAGCTTGTGCTCGCCTTGCGCGCCTGCCTCCACCACCTTCAGCCTGTGCTCGATGGCGAAGTCGATCGCCTGGTGGTAGCAGACTTCGAAATGCAGGAAGGGATGATCCTCGATGCAGCCCCAGTTTCGGCCGTAGAGCGCATCCGAGCCGATGAAGTTGATGGCGCCGGCGATGTAGCGGCCGTTCCGCTTAGCCATCACCAGCAAAATATCGTCGGCCATGCGCTCGCCGATCAGCGAGAAGAACTGGCGGTTGAGATAGGGTCGGCCCCATTTCCGGCCGCCGGTGTCCATGTAGAAGGCGAAGAAATCGTCCCAGGCCCTTTCGGTGATGTCCTTGCCGGTCAGCCAGTCGATGCTGATGCCGTCCGCCAACGCATCGCGCCGTTCCTTCTTCATCGCCTTGCGCTTGCGTGAGGCAAGCGTGGCGAGGAAGTCGTCATAGTTCGAGAAGCCTTCGTTGAAGAAATGGAACTGCTGGTCGGTGCGGTGCAGGAAGCCGGCCGCCTCCAAGGTCGCCGTATCGGTCTCCGTCGCAAAGGTGACATGCGCGGAAGACACGCCAAGCTTATCGGTCACAAGTTTGAGGCCGGTGGCAAGTCCGGCTTTCACTGCGCCTTCGTCCTCGCCCTTGCTTACCAGCAGGCGAGGGCCGGTGACCGGCGTGAACGGTACAGAGCATTGCAGCTTTGGATAATAGCGCCCGCCGGCGCGCTCGAAGGCGTCGGACCAGCCATGATCGAAGACATATTCGCCCTGGCTGTGCGACTTGAGATAGCAGGGCGCGGCGCCCAGCAGCTTGCCTTGCGCATTCTCTAGCCTGAGGTGGTGGCCTTGCCAGCCGGTGCGCCGCACGGAGCAGCCGGAATCCTCCAGCGCGCTCAGAAAGGCGTATGAAACGAGCGGGTTGTAGCTGTTTTCACCGCCGCCGCGCGTGGTCCCGGCGAAGCCGTTCCATTCATCGCAGGTGAACGCGCCGATGCCCGCCGCGATGCGGATCGCATAGTCCGCATTCGCTGTCCGTCCATCGTCGTCGTCACCCTGATCCATGGGGCTTATTTAAGCGTCATCAGGGCCGCTACAAGTCACGTTTCAGGCACCCGCCTCAGAGCATGACGCCGAAAAGTGTGAAGCGGTTTTCGGACGACATCATGCTCTCTCTTTGGATTGATTTAGAGGCGGATCAGATTTCAGGTCGTTTCGACCTGAAATCATCCGGCTCTAGGCGACCTTGACCAGATCGGGCTCGAAGCCCTCGAAGGTCATCTGGTCGGCATATTTGAAGGTGAGGTCGACCGCCGGCTGGTCATGCACGGTCCAGGTGATGACCGGCATCCTGAGCCTTTCGCGCACGAAGCTGACGAACGGGTTGGGCAGGTCGCCGGCGGCGTAGGAGGTGAAGGCGAGGTCGTGCGCCAGCATGGCGAAATGCGCCTCGATCAGCCGGTTGTCCTTGCCGTAGGCGGTCAGCCCGCCAGGGATGCCCGGCGCATCCTTGGCGAAGTCGCGGATCAGCCAGTGATCGAACGACATGATCGCTACCTTGCCCTTGTAGCGCTTGAGCAGCCTGCCGACGCTCGCCACCAGCCCCTGGTCGTGGCCGGCAACGCCTTTCAGCTCGACCACCAGCGGCACCCGGCCGTCGATCAGATCGAGCGCCTCCTGCAGCGTCGGCACATGATCTTTCGTGCCGCCCACCTTGAGCGCCGTGAGCTCGGCCGCGGTGCGCTGCCAGACGAATCCGTCCTCGCCGGCCAGGCGTTTCAGGTCGCCGTCGTGGATGATGACAGGAACGCCATCGGACGAGATATGCACGTCGCATTCGATGGCATAGCCGCGCTCGGCCGCCGCGGCAAAAGCCGAGAGCGTGTTCTCCCAGCGCTGCTTGTTCATGTCATGAAAGCCGCGATGCGCGACCGGGCGGGCGATCAGCCAGGAAAGGTCGGTCATGGCAGGCTCTTCTCACTCGACTTCGAAGATCGCTTCGATTTCCACCGCGGCGTTGAGCGGCAGCGAGGCGGTTCCGACGGCCGAGCGGGCATGCTTGCCGCGCTCACCGAGGGCGGCGACCAGGAAGTCGGAAGCGCCGTTGGCGACGAGATGCTGCTCGACGAAGTCGGCCGCCGAGGCGACGAAGACGGTGATCTTCACCAGGCGACGGATCTTCTCGAGGTCGCCGAGCGCTGCCTTGGCTTGCGCCAGGACGTTGATGGCGCAGAACTTTGCGCCTTCCTTGCCGGCGGCGGTGTCGATGTCGCGGCCAAGCAGGCCTGCCACCAGCTTGCCGTCGTTGAGTGGCAACTGCCCGGCCGTGAACAGCAGGTTGCCGGTCCGGCAGTAGGGCACGTAATTGGCCGCTGGCGCGGCGGCGGCCGGAATGGTGACGCCAAGATCGCTTAGCCGCTTTTCGATTGTTTCGCTCATTGGTTTTCCCTATTGCTGGAAGGCGCCGCGTTGGCCGGGCCGAAATTGCTATTTTTGCCTCGCTTCCGCCACGACTTTTTTTAAGCTGGACCATCTTTCCCTGCGGCCTGCCATCGGCCGCGACGATCGGAGCACTACATGCGCGTAACGCGCCTTTTCCTTTCCGCCGCTCTCCTGTCGACGGCCGTCCCGATGGCTCCGGCGTTTGCCGTACCCGCGCTGCAGGCGCACCGTGCCGTCTACGACCTCACCCTCAACAAGGCGTCCGACCGCTCGGGCATCACCGGCATTTCCGGCCGCATGGTGTATGAGTTCAACGGCTCTCCCTGCGAGGGCTACACGGTGAAGTTCCGCTTCGTTACCCAGATCGTCACCAGCGACAACACCAGGCTGACCGACCAGCAGACCACGACATTCGAGGACGCCGAAGGCAAGACCTTCTCCTTCGTGACGAAGTCCTTCGTCGACCAGAACCTCGACAAGGAGGTCAAGGGCATGGCGACCAGGGAGCCGAAAGGCCTCAAGGTCGACATCGACAAGCCCGAGAAGAACACACTCGAACTCGCCGCCACGCAGTTCCCGACCCAGCACCTGGTTGAACTGATCGGCAAGGCCGAGAGCGGCGAGAACTTCTATCAGACCAATCTGTTCGACGGCTCCGAAGACGCCAACAAGGTGATGACGACCACCGTCGTCGTCGGCAAGAAGACCGATGCCGACAAGTCGGATCCGGAGGCACCGGCGCTCGCCAAGCTCGCGACGGAAAAATACTGGCCGGTCGACATCGCCTATTTCGACGAAACCGACAAAAGCGGCGAGGAAGTGCCGGAATACCGGATCAGCTTCAAGCTGCACGAAAACGGCATCACGCGCGATCTCGTCATGGACTATGGCGACTTCTCGATGACCGGCAAGCTGGTCAACCTGTCGTTGTTCGATCAGACCAAGCCCTGTCCAGCGTCGAAGTAGCAGCGGATTAACCACCAAGCGGGCTCGCACTCGGCCCGACTTGAAGGCGCCGCAATCCGATCCCAATTTCTCCTGACGGCATTTCGGGGGAGATAGCTTGGGCAGGATCGACGTGTTCGTGGCGCCGCGACCCAATCCGGCGCTGATCAATGTCATGACGATCGTCAACCGGATCGTCATGTTGCGTGGTGTTCCAGGCTTTCGCGACTTCTTGCCGTTCAATCGGCTCGCCGGCTTGCGCGGCGTCGCCAATGTCCGCCACATCGACTTTCCCGCGGCCGACCAGCAAAAGCTGCAGGCCTGCTGCGGCGCGGGGCAGGCGACATTCATCACGCCCAACCATCCGGAATTCTTCACCGACTGGATGATCGACAAGGAGGTCGTCTCGCGCGTCAGCCCGCTGGCGGCGTCCTGGGCGACGCATGGCGTGGTAAACGGGCTTGGCCGGCCGATGCAGAAGTTCTGGCTGGCCAACAATCTGATCGCGCAGATCCCCGGCAACAACGAGGCGGCCAAGGCGCACTCGGTCGACTGGGCGCTCAAGGGCCATGGCGTGCTGCTTCATCCGGAAGGCGGCGTCGGCTGGCACGGCAATTTCGTCGGGCCATTGCTTCCCGGCGCGGTGGGGATGGGGTTGGAGGCGCTGCAGCGCGGCCGCGAAATGAACAAGGAGTTCAACGCCTGGGTTGCTCCGGTCGTCTGGAAACTTGCTTTCACCGGCAATGTCGAGCAGGCGCTCGCCCGGGAATGCGCCTATGTCGAGAAAAGCCTGAAAATCGAGGGCGCCGCAGGCGGCTCGCCGTCGGAACGCGTCTACCGCATCTATTCAACCCTGCTGTCCCGCGACGAACGGGCCTGTGGCCTGACGGCGGAGGAGGGCGCTCCCTATGCCGTCCGCCAGCAAAGCGCGCTGGCTGAACTTGGACGGCAGGTAGCCGCCGCTATTGCTGCCGAGCCGGGCCTGGACATGGCCGAACTGCTGCGGCACTCACGCCGATGGCTGCGTGAGGGCAAGGCCGATGCCGATGAGCAGAAACGCGTGCGAAAACTGACGGAAACAATCCAGCGCATCCAGCGCGTCGGCCCATGGGCCTTCGCCAATCAAACGATCACCCAGGAAGAGATCGCCGAGCATCTGAAGCGCATCCGCAACGATTATTGCAAGGGCACGTTGCGCGACACCATCAACCGCTTCATTCCGCAACCCGCGGGGCCGCGCTGCGCCCATATCCGCGTGCCCGAGCCGTTGGGATTGCATGCCTATGGCGGCTCGATCGACGAGGCGCTCGTCATGCTGCGCTCGCGCATGCAGCAAGCGGTGACCGGGATCGTCGCCGAGCTCCAGGCCGGCGGCGGCTTCATTTCCTATCCGAATCCCTTCTATCATCACTGACTTCAGGTCGGCCCGGGTGAAGTGGGCGGGCCGCCCATGTCGGTAGGAGTGCGGCAAGCTCGATGGCTGTCTATGTCGATGCGGCGATCTGGAAATGGGCCGGCCACCGCTGGTGCCACCTGATGGCCGACGACACCGACGAGTTGCATCGCTTCGCAGCGGAACTCGCGCTCAAGCGCTCATCCTACCAGGGGCCGCCCAAGACATCGGCGCCGCACTATGACATAACCGGCTTCGAGCGCGACCGCGCAGTGCGGCTGGGCGCCATCGAGTGCAGCCGCGAGGAAATCGTGGCGATCTTCCGCCGCGTGCGGGTTCCGAACGGGAAGATACGACCATGACGTTCACAGCATTTCTAGCCTACTGCGCGGCGATCACACTTGCCGCCGCCACACCCGGCCCATCGATGTTCGCCGTCATCACCAACGGCGTGTCGCGTGGCTTTATCAGGGCATTCATCGCCGGTGTCGGCATTGCCGCCGGTGACGCCGTGCTGGTGATTCTGGCGCTGCTCGGTCTTGTGGCGTTGGCACAGACCTTCGAATGGGTGTTTCTCGCCTTGAAGTATGCGGGCGCGGCCTATCTGGTGTTTCTCGGTATCAAGATGTGGCGGTCGGCCGGTACCCAGGCAGTCGAGTCGCAGGCAACTCAAGCGAAGTTGTCCAGGTCGTTTTTCCTCGGCGCCTCCATCGCACTCGGCAACCCCAAGGCAATCCTGTTTCACGCATCGATCATGCCGCTGATCCTTGACCTCGATACCATGACCTTCGCCGACGGACTGCTCGTCGTCGCAATCGTCATCAGCGTCAATATTGCCACGATGGGCGTCTATGCGGCGCTAGCCGGGCGGGCCTCGGTCTGGTTCAGAACACCGAGGCGCATGCGCCTTATGAACAGGTTTGCCGGCGGCGCCATGATCGGTACAGGTGCGCTGATCGCCGCACGCTGAATTGGAAGACGCGGCAGCGCTTGCGTTTGTCGCACTTCCCCTCTATATGCGCGCTCATTCCACACACGGACTTTGGTGTCTGCCCGGGAGAAATCCGGCTGAAACCTCCGGTGGCATCAGGACATCCGTCCGAAATGCCTGTGTCCGTGGAGGCCAACCGGAAAGGAACTAAAGAATGGCTCTGCCTGATTTCAGCATGCGCCAGCTTCTGGAAGCTGGTGTTCACTTCGGCCACCAGACCCACCGCTGGAACCCGAAGATGGCGCCCTACATCTACGGCGCCCGCAACAACATCCATATCATCGACCTCTCGCAGACGGTGCCGCTGCTGCACCAGGCCCTGAAGCAGGTTTCCGACACCGTCGCCAAGGGCGGCCGCGTGCTGTTCGTCGGCACCAAGCGCCAGGCTTCGGACATCGTCGCCGATGCTGCGCAGCGTTCGGCCCAGTACTACGTCAACTCGCGTTGGCTGGGCGGCATGCTGACCAACTGGAAGACGATCTCGAATTCGATCCAGCGCCTGCGCAAGCTCGACGAGACGCTGGCCGGCGAGGCCCAGGGCCTCACCAAGAAGGAGCGCCTCAACCTCGACCGCGAGCGCGAGAAGCTCAACAAGGCGCTGGGCGGCATCAAGGACATGGGCTCGACGCCGGACCTGATGTTCGTCATCGACACCAACAAGGAAGCGATCGCCATCCTCGAGGCCAAGCGCCTCGGCATCCCGGTCGTGGCCATCATCGATTCGAACTGCGATCCGGACAAGATCGACTTCCCGATCCCCGGCAATGACGACGCGGCGCGCGCCATCCAGCTCTATTGCGACCTGATCGCCAAGGCTGCCATCGACGGCATCGCCCGCCAGCAGGGCGCGCTTGGCATGGATATCGGCGCGTCTGCCGAGGCTCCGGTCGAGCCGGCGCTCGATACCCCGGCCACCGAAGCTCCGGAAGCTTGAAAAGCGAAGGCCGGCTCCGGCCTTCATCTTTCCAATAAGTTGGCGCGCTAAAGCGCTTTTGCCGGGCGCATCATCGAGTACCGATGGTGCGTCGGCGCATTTGAAACAAAGAGGCGACAATGAGCATTTCGGCTGCACAGGTCAAAGAACTCCGCGACTTGACCGGCGCGGGCATGATGGACTGCAAGGCGGCGTTGAATGAAACCAACGGCAACATGGAAGAGGCCGTCGACTGGCTGCGCAAGAAGGGCATCTCCAAGGCCGACAAGAAGGCCGGCCGCACCGCGGCAGAGGGCCTGATCGGTGTCGATTCCGGCGTGCGCGAGGCTGCCATTGTCGAGGTCAATTCCGAGACCGACTTCGTTGCGCGCAACGCCGCCTTCCAGGAGATCGTCGCCAATGTTGCCAAGGTGGCGCTCGCCTATGGCACGACCGAGGCTGTGGCCGCGGCCAAGTATCCGGGCTCCGACAAGTCGGTCACCGACACCATCAAGGACGCGGTCGGCACCATCGGCGAGAACATGGGCTTCCGCCGCTCGGCCAAGCTCACCGTTCCGCACGGGGCTGTCGCAACCTACGTCCACAACGCGGTTGCCGATGGCCTCGGCAAGCTCGGCGTGCTGGTCGCGATCGAGACCACCGGCAATGAGCATGCCGCCAACGCCTTCGGCCGTCAGGTCGCCATGCATGTCGCCGCCACCAATCCGATGGCGCTGACCACGGAGGAACTCGATCCGGCCGCGGTCGAGCGCGAGAAGGCGATCTTCGCCGACCAGGCGCGCCAGTCCGGCAAGCCCGAAGCGATCATCGAGAAGATGGTCGAGGGCCGCCTGCGCAAGTTCTACGAAGAGGTGGTGCTTCTGAAGCAGGCCTTCGTGCTCAATCCCGACATCACTGTCGAGAAGGCGCTGAAGGATGCCGAGAAGGAGATCGGCGCTCCGGCCAAGGTCAGCGCTTACCTGCGCTTCGCGCTCGGCGAAGGCATCGAAAAGGAAACGACCGATTTCGCGGCGGAAGTCGCGGCCGCGGTCAAGAAATAGCCTGCAGATAGAGCAAGGCTAAAGAGCTCAGGCAACTCGGCCGGGTGTCCGCAAGGATGCCCGGCCGATCTCATTTGCGGTGTCGATGAAGGCTCTCAGCTTTGGCGCCATCGCTGCCCGGCGCGGTAAGTAGAGGAAGAGGCCCGGCTCCTCGATCGCCGTCTTCGGTAGGATCTGGACCAGTCGCCCGGCAGCAAGATCGGTGCGCACCAGCGGCTCGAACACATAGGCCAGCCCGACGCCTGCAAGCGCAAGATCGATGGCGCCAAGCGAATCGGTGACGACGACAGTGCCGCGGGTCTCGATCACGACATCCTTGCCGTTGTCGTTCAAATCCCAGCGATAGAGCCCGCCGGAGCGGACGAGCCGGTAGCCGACGCAATTGTGCTTGGCGAGGTCGGCCACGTCGCGCGGGCGGCCGTGCTTTCCGATATAGGCGGGCGAAGCGACGACCACGGCCTTGAAGGGCGGCGTCAGCCGCACCGCGACCATGTCCTGCGCGATCATCTCGCCCAGCCTGATGCCGGCGTCGAATCCCTCGCCGACGATGTCGACAAGGCCCTGCTCGGCGAAAACCTCGACCGTCACATCCGGATAGCGCTCGGCCATGGCCGCGACCACGGGCGTCACCGCCAAGGGAATCGCGATGTTGGAGGCATTGATCCGGAGCAGGCCCGAGGGCCGGCCCTTGATGCCGCGGATGCGGTCCAAGCGTTCGGCGATGTCCTGAAGGGCAGGGCCTGTCGTCTCGACCAATGCCTTGCCCGCCTCGGTCAGCGAAACGCTGCGCGTCGTGCGCGCGAACAACGGCTGGCCGATACGCTCTTCCACCTGCCGCACCGCATGGCTGACGGCCGACGGGCTCATGCCGAGCTCGGCCGCGGCAAGCGCGAAGCCGCCGCGACGTGCGACGGCAACGACAACAGGCAGGTGTGTGAGCAGGTCGCGATCCATTCATGAACAATATCGCATAGTCTTTGCGAACAATGCAATCTTATCGATGCCGGCACGTTGGCCTACATTGTCGCCAACACGTCGGCCGCGGGCCGATTCTCAAGGAGAAGAGACATGAATGCGTTGAGACGTGCGACCTTCGCGGCAGGATTGGCACTGGCGCCGATCGATGCGGGCGGAGCCGAACCGGCGCCAGACTGGCAGGCGCTCGCCGACGAGCGCACCGTCATTCGTATCGCGGATGCCATCGACCGCGCCGTCGATGCGCAGGACTGGAAGCTTGCCCGCAGTTACTTCGCCGACCGTGTAACGGCGGACTTCAGCAGCCTCTCCGGTCAGCCTGCGGCCACCATCGCCTCCGATGATCTGATCGGCGCCTGGGCAGCCAATCTCAAGGGCAGCAAGACAAGCCTGCATTTGCGCACCAACCATCAGGTCGTCATCGAGGCCGATGCGGCGACCGTTCGTTCCAACGGCTATGCCTGGAACCGGATGGAGGGCAATGGCGATCCGCTCTGGGAAGTGTGGGGCACCTATGAGCACCACCTGACCCGCTCGAGCGCCGGCTGGAAGGTCAACGGCTTCACCTTCCGCATGACGCATGAGCGCGGCAATCCCTGGGTCAAATCGACCCCCGGCCAATAGGCAGACGAGATCGGAGAACATCATGAGCATGACCTATTACACGCTCGGCAACAGCGGCCTGCGCGTCAGCCGGCTGGCTCTGGGCACCATGACCTTCGGCACCGAATGGGGGTGGGGCGCCGACAGGGAAACCGCCCGCGCCATGTTCGACACCTATGTCGAGGCAGGTGGCAATTTCTTCGACACCGCCGACCTCTATACCGGCGGCACCAGCGAGACCTGGCTCGGCGAATTCGTCGCCGAGCGCGGCTTGCGCGACAAGGCGGTGATCGCCACCAAATTCAGCTTCAATTCGGAACCGGGCAATCCGAATGCCGGCGGCAACGGCCGCAAGAACATCATGCGCGCGGTCGAAGCTTCGCTGAAGCGGCTTGGAACCGACTATATCGACCTCTATCTCATGCATGTCTGGGACCGGCTGACGCCGGCCGAAGAGGTGCTGCGCACGCTTGACGACCTGGTGCGCGCGGGCAAGGTGCGCCATATCGGCCTTTCCGACGTGCCGGCCTGGTATGCCGGCCGGGCGCAGGCGGTCGCCGAACTGCGCGGCTATGAGCCGATATCGGCCCTGCAACTCGAATATTCGCTGGCCGAGCGCATGATCGAGCATGAATTCGTGCCTTTGGCCACGCGTCACGGCGCCGGCATCATGGTCTGGAGCCCGCTGGCCAGCGGGCTGCTCAGCGGCAAGTACCGGCCGACGCAGGCCGGGAATGCCGGACGGCTCGACGGTTTTCGCAACACCACGCATCCGGGCTTCCAGAAATTCAGCGACCGCAACTGGGCGATCGTGGCGGAGCTCGAACAGGTCGCCGCCGAACTCGGACGCAGCATGGCCCAAGTGGCGATCAACTGGGTTGCGACGCAGCCCGGCATCGCCACCGTCATCCTCGGCGCGACGAAGCTCGCGCAACTGCAGGACAACCTCGGGGCGCTGGATTTCGAAATTCCTGCCGCACTTCGTCAGCGGCTGGGGGCCGTCAGCAGCGTTGCGGCACCATTTCCTCATCCGTATTTCGGCTCGCAGATCCAGGTCAGGGTCACGGGCGGCACCGTGACCGGCGACAAGCCTTCCAGCTATTCGCTGCCGGTCCTGGTCGAAGGCGAGGCGGTCAGCATCAGCAGCAACTGATCGAAAAAGCCTGGGATTTTGCGCAAGGGCGCGGCGTGACATCGCCGCGCCCTTCGTGTATCGGGTCGAACCATCATGCCAGCGCCGCCAGGCGAAGCGGGGCAGCTTTCGCCTCCAGATTTGCCGCGCCGAGATTTTCGAGGAACCAGATGACGGTGAAGCCCCTCTATCGACGTGTCTTGCTGAAAGCTTCGGGTGAAGCGCTGATGGGAGAACAGCATTTCGGCATCGACGTTTCGGTCGTCGACCGCATCGCCGCCGACATCGCCGAGGCGCTGGCGCTCGGCATCGAGGTCGGCGTCGTCATCGGCGGCGGCAATATCTTCCGCGGCGTGGCCGTCGCCTCCAAGGGCGGCGACCGCGTCACCGGCGACCACATGGGAATGCTGGCCACCGTCATCAATTCGCTGGCGCTGCGCACCTCGCTGAACAAGATCGGGGTCGACGCGGTGGTGCTTTCGGCCATCGCCATGCCCGAGCTCTGCGAAAGCTTCTCGCAGCGCCAGGCGACCGCCTATATGAACCAGGGCAAGGTGGTGATCTTCGCCGGCGGCACCGGAAACCCGTTCTTCACCACCGATTCGGCCGCAGCACTTCGCGCCGCCGAGATCGGCGCCGACGCGCTGTTCAAGGGCACGCAGGTCGACGGCGTCTATTCGGCCGACCCCAAGAAGGATCCGAACGCGGTGCGTTTCGACCGCATAAGTCATGCCGAAGTCATCAAACGCGGGCTTACGATCATGGACACGGCAGCGATTGCACTTGCGCGCGAAAACAACATTCCGATAATCGTCTATTCGATCCACGAAAAGGGTGGCTTCGGCGATATTCTGAGGGGTGGCGGCCGTTGCACGATCGTCGCGGACAATTGACTGGGGCCGGAGTCGGCTAAACGATTGCCGGTTCGGAACGACTAGAAGACAAGCAGTGAACCCGGGGAACGGGTCGAGGAGATGATCATGAGTGGCGAGTACGACGACCTCAAGCGGCGCATGGACGGGGCGATCGCGGCCTTCAAGCACGATCTCGCTTCACTGCGCACCGGCCGCGCCTCCAGCAACCTGCTCGACGCCGTCCAGGTCCAGGCCTACGGCACGACGATGCCGATCAACCAGGTGGCCAATGTGACGGTGCCGGAGCCGCGCATGATCTCGGTTTCGGTCTGGGACAAGTCGATGGTCAGCGCCGTCGACCGCGCCATCCGCGAAGCCAATCTCGGCTTCAATCCGATCGTCGACGGCACCAATCTCAGGATTCCGCTGCCCGAGCTCAACGAGCAGCGTCGCAAGGAACTGGTCAAGATCTCGCATGGCTATGCCGAGAACGCCCGCGTCGCGGTTCGCCACGTCCGCCGTGACGGCATGGATTTCCTGAAAAAGGCTGAAAAGGACGGCACGATCAGCGAAGACGATCATCGCAAGCGCTCCGACCAGGTTCAGAAGCTGACCGACGAGATGATCAGCAACATTGATCACCTGCTTTCCGATAAGGAAGCTGAAATTATGCAGGTTTAGGGTCGGTTTCTCACCGGCTCGAAAGCGAGACCATGGCAACGCCCGCGCATGTCGCGATCATCATGGACGGAAATGGACGCTGGGCCAAGGCGCGCGGCCTGCCGCGGCTTGCCGGCCATCGCGCCGGCGTCGAGGCCCTGCGCAAGACGGTGCGCGCCGCGCCTGAGCTCGGCATTTCCTACCTGACGGTCTACGCCTTCTCATCGGAGAATTGGTCGCGGCCGAAATCCGAAGTCAGCGACCTGATGGGCCTCCTGAAGCTCTTCATCCGCCGCGACCTCGCCGAGCTGCACCAGAACGGCGTGCGGGTGCGGGTGATCGGCGACAGGGAAGGGCTGCAGCCCGACATCACGAGCCTGCTGCAGGAGGCTGAATCGCTGACAGCCGGCAACGAGGCGCTGACGCTGGTCATTGCCTTCAACTATGGTGGCCGCGACGAGATCGTGCGCACCGCGCGCAAGCTCGCCACCGCCGTGGCGCGCGGCGAAATGACAAGCGATGCGATCACGATGGAGAGCTTTGCCGGGTCGCTCGACACCGAAGGCATTCCCGATCCCGACCTGGTGATCCGCACCAGCGGCGAGCTCAGGCTGTCGAACTTCCTTCTGTGGCAGGCTGCCTATAGCGAGCTTGTCTTCCTGCCCTGCTACTGGCCGGATTTCAGCCGGGAGCATCTTGCCGATGCCCTGCGGGACTTTGCCGGTCGCGAGCGCCGTTTCGGCGGGCTTGCCGCCCGCGACGTCGCCTCCTAGGCGCCGTCCAAATGAGCAATCTCCAGCAGCGCGTCATCTCGGCCATCGTGATGGCGGCGGTCACGCTCACGCTGACCTGGCTTGGGGCGCTGCCGTTCCGCCTGTTCTGCGCGGCGATCGCGGCAGCGATCTTCTACGAATGGACGCGCATGTGCCGTTCGGCAGCCGGCGCGACGCTCGGCTTTCTGCCGGAAGCGCTGATCGCCACCTTCATTGTCGCGCTGATTGCCGGCCTGCCGGCGCTGTGGCTGCTGCTTCTGGTCGCAGGTCTCGCTGCAATCGTCGCCGTCGCCGCGCGGCTGAAGGGAGCGGCGCAATGGGAGGCATCGGGGCTGGCCTACGCGGCTTTGTCCGGCTTTTCGCTCGCCCATCTGCGCGATGACAACCACGCGGGACTGATCGCCATTCTTTTCCTGTTCGCCGTGGTCTGGGCGACCGACATAGGGGCCTATTTCGTCGGCCGCGCGGTCGGCGGCCCGAAGCTCGCGCCGTCGATCTCGCCCGGCAAGACGCAGAGCGGCGCGCTGGGCGGGGCCGTCGGCGGCGTGGTTGCGGGACTGGCACTGGCAATCGTGGCGGGGGCCGGCAATCTCGCGATGCTTGGCCTTGCCGCTCTGGCGCTCTCGATCGTCTCGCAGATCGGCGACCTCTTCGAATCCTGGGTCAAGCGCCGGCACGGCTGCAAGGATTCGAGCAATCTCATTCCCGGCCATGGCGGCCTCATGGACAGGGTCGACGGGCTTGTCGCGGCGGCTTTCGCCCTGTACGTCATCGGTTGGATCGCGGCGGGCGCCGACCAACCGGCAATGGGGCTGTTTCCGAACTGAATGGCGTCGCCACTGGGCGAAAAACGACGCGTGCCACGGATTCGCCCGGATTGATGCCACAGTCGCGGCAGACCGTCGCGCTGGGCGAATTTGAGGGCATGACTTGAACGAGATTCTTCACGCGCTCTTCAGCACTCAAGGGTTTGTGCTAGGCACCCTGGTGCCGTTCCTGTTCGTGCTCACCGTCGTGGTGTTCGTCCATGAGATGGGCCACTATCTGATCGGCCGCTGGTGCGGCATCGGCGTGAAGGCCTTTGCCATCGGCTTCGGCCCCGAACTCTTCGGCTTCGACGACCGCCACGGCACGCGCTGGAAGCTTTGCGCCATACCGCTTGGCGGCTATGTCAAATTCGTCGGCGACATGAACGCGACATCGAGCCAGCCGAGCGCCGAAGCGATCGAATCGTTGACCGAGGCCGAGCGCGAGGTCGCTTTCCACACACAGCCGATCTGGAAGCGCGCGGCGACCGTGGTCGCTGGACCGCTGTTCAATTTCCTGCTGACGATCGCCGTGTTCGCGGTGCTGTTTACGCTCTACGGCCGCCCGGTCATGGAGCCGACCGTGGCCGAAGTCACCGCCGGCAGCCCGGCGGCGCGGGCAGGCATCCAGCCCGGCGACCGATTCGTCAAAGTCGACGGCAGCAAGGTGGAGACCTTCGCCGACGTTCAGCGCCTGGTCTCGGGCCGAGGCGGCGACGCCATCACTTTCACCATGTTGCGCGATGGCAAGGAGATCACCGTCACGGCGACGCCGGAGCCCATGGAGCAGCAGGATGCGCTGGGCAACAAGGTCAAGGTGGCGATCATCGGCGTCGCCAACAACGCCGAGCTCGGGCAGCCGCGGCTGGTTTCCTACACGCCCGCGGGGGCGCTGGTGGCGGCCGTCGAGGAAACCGGGCACGTCATCGAGCGCACCGGCCAGTTCCTGAAGCGTTTCGTCATCGGACGCGAGGACAGATGTCAGCTGGGCGGGCCGATCAAGATCGCAAAAATGTCGGGTCAGGCGGCCAAACTCGGCTTCGAGTGGCTGGTGCAGCTTGTGGCATTCCTGTCAGTCGGGATAGGGATTCTCAATCTTCTGCCGATTCCCCCTCTCGACGGCGGCCACCTCTTGTTCTACGGCGTGGAGGCCGTCATAAGGCGGCCCGTGTCGGAGTGGATGATGGAGATGGCCTACCGGGCCGGCCTCCTTCTGGTGCTCGGGTTCATGGGCTTCGTTTTTTGGAATGATCTGTTTGGGTGCTGAAATCATGAAGAAATTTGGCTTCGGCCCCGACCATATTGAGACGCCGTTTACCATGCGTGGGGATATGCGTGACGCGAAAGCCACGCATCAGGGTTAAGTAAATACAAATTAACCGGGAGCCTTGCGTGTAGGGAAAATCCGGTTAATACGGTAAGGGAAAATACCGCACGTCCGGTTTTCTCGCCGTGGGGACTACGAGAAAAAGGTACAAAAGCCCGATGAAGGCAGCATCCAAGTTTTTGAGCGCCGCGTCCGCGGCGGCTTTGTCCGCCGCCCTGGTTTTGCCAGGCGCGCTCGCAGTGCAGTTCGTTGCCACATCGGTAGCCGAAGCAGCAGTCGTCAGCAGGGTCGAGGTCAGCGGCAACCAGCGTGTCGATGCCGAAACCATCCGCAATTACATCTCGATCAAGCCTGGCAAGGCGTTTTCAAGCGCCGATATCGACAGCGCCGTGAAGGCTCTGTTCGGCACCGGGCTGTTCTCTGACGTCCAGATCAATCAGGTCGGCTCGACCCTGGTCGTCAAGGTTTCCGAATACAAAGTCGTCAACCAGGTCCTGTTCCAGGGCAACAAGAAGCTGAAGGACAACGCCCTTCAAGTCGCCATTCAGCTGAAGCCGCGCGCGACCTTCTCGCAGCAGGCGCTCGATGCCGACGTCGAGGCGGTCAAGGCTGCCTATCGGCGCATCGGCCGCGACGATGCCGCCGTGACCACGCAGATCATGGACCTCGGCGACAACCGCGTGAACGTGGTCTTCAACATCACGGAAGGCGGCCGCACCCAGATCGCGGCCATCAACTTCGTCGGCAACAGCGCTTTTTCCAGCCGCCGCCTGTCGGACGTGATCAACACGAAGCGTTCGTCGTGGCTTTCGTTCGTGCTGCGCGATGACGTCTATGACGAGGACAAGCTGCGCGCCGACCAGGAGCTGCTGCGCCGCTTCTACTACAACCACGGCTATGCCGACTTCCAGGTCGTTTCCGCCGTCGGTGAGCTCGACGACACCACGAACAAATACACGGTCACGATCACCGTGCAGGAAGGCGAGCGCTACACCTTTGGCGACATCAGCGTCGAGAGCACCATTCCCGAGGTCGACTCGAAGTCGCTGGATTCGGTGGTCGAAACCCACAAGGGCGATGTTTACAACGCCAAGGACGTCGAGGATTCGATCGTCGCTCTGACGGAGAAGGTCGCGGGTTCGGGCTATGCCTTTGCTCAGGTGACGCCGCGCGGCGATCGCAATTTTGAGAATCATACGATCTCGGTCGTCTACACCATCGACCAGGGCACCAAGGCTTATATCGAGCGCATCGAAATCCGCGGCAACGACCGTACGCGCGACTATGTCATCCGTCGCGAATTCGATGTCAGCGAAGGCGACGCCTTTAACCAGGTTCTCATCCAGCGCGCGAAGAAGCGGCTGGAAGCACTGGATTACTTTGAGAAAGTCGACATCTCAACCGTTCCCGGATCGGCACCCGACCAGGTCGTGCTGGTGGTTGACGTGGTCGAGAAGTCGACCGGTGAGTTTTCGATCGGCGCCGGCTATTCGACCGGCGGCGACACGCCCGGTCCGTCCGTCGAAGGTTCGATCACCGAGCGCAACTTCCTCGGCCGCGGCCAGTACATCAAGCTGTCGGCCGGCGGCGGCAGGCACTCGCGCGACTACGCAATTTCCTTCACCGAGCCTTATTTCCTCGGGCGGCGCATCGCGGCGGGCTTCGACATCTACAAGTCGACCCGCGAATATAACCACTACGACACGGACGTCACTGGTGCGACGATTCGCTTCGGCCTGCCGATCACCGACAGCATTTCGACTCAGCTGGCGTACAATATCTCGCAAGAGAAGTACTCGATCGCCGACGGCTGCTTGACCAGCGGGATCTACGATCCGAGCAAGTGCACGATCTCCCCGGCGATCCGTGACGGCGTTGCCGAAAGCCCGTGGGTCAAGTCCTCGGTCAGCCTTGGGCTGGTCTACAACACCATCGACGACATGAAGAATCCGCATGAGGGCCTCTACGTCACTGGTACGACCGAGTTCGCGGGCCTTGGCGGTGATGCCAAGTGGGTGAAGGTTACCGGGCGTGCAAGCGTGTACCAGACCTTGTCCGAGCAGCTCGACCTGGTCGGCCTGGTTTCGGGCGGCGCGGGCTATATCGCAGGCTACGGCAACGGCGATCTGCGCATCTTCGATCACTTCCAGAGCAATGACCGCATGATCCGCGGCTTTGCCTATGGCGGTATCGGCCCGATTGCCAGCGACAACAGTGGTGACCATCTCGGCGGCACGACTTATTTCAATGCCTCGGCCGAAGCCCAGTTCCCGCTGCCGGTCATTCCGGAAAGCTTCGGCTTGCGTGGTGCGGTGTTCGCCGATGCCGCAACGCTCTATGGCAACAAGCTTGATCCAAGCTTGGTAAAGGCGGGCTCGGCTGACATGCATTTGCGTGCTTCGGTCGGTGTCGGCCTGATGTGGGCTTCGCCGTTTGGCCCGATCCGCATCGACTATGCGATCCCGGTCGAGAAGCAGCCGGGTGACGACGTGCAGGAATTCAACTTCGGCATTGCGACCCGTTTCTAATCCGCGGGTCACGATGTTTCCGTGCCGCCTGACGGCCCGGAAGAGACTGATCCGACCTAGCTGGATAATGTTTGTGGAATGACCGACCCGGTGTTCTTCGCGCCTTCGCGCCGGTATACGGCTGGCGAGGTCGCGAATCTGACCGGCGCCAATCTCGTAGATACCTCGCAGGCTGATGTCGCCATCGAAGCGCTGGCGCCCGCCAATGAGGGCGGCGATAGTGCGCTCGTCTTTGTCGACGGCAAGCGCAATTTCGCCCTGATGCAGTCGCTCAAGGCGGCTGCCGTCCTGTGTCCCGCCGACTTCGCCAGCAGAGCCCCGCAGGGGATCGCGGTGCTGGTGCATCCGCGTCCGCAGCAGGCCTTCGCCATGGTCGGGCGGCTGCTCTTTCCGCAAGCCGCCACCCCGGGGCCGATGACCGGCGAAACCGGCATTTCCCCGCAGGCGCATATCGATGCGTCCGCGCATGTCGAAACCGGTGCGATCGTGGAGGCAGGCGCCGTGATCGGTCCCGACGCTTCCATAGGCGCCGGCACGGTCATTGCACCCCACGCCATCATCAGCCGTTCCTGCAAGATAGGCCGCGACGGCTACGTCGGTCCGGGCGCCAGCATCCAATATGCACTGATCGGCAACCGCGTCATCATACATGGCGGCGCAAGGATCGGCCAGGACGGGTTCGGCTTCGTGGGCGGCGCCAAGGGACCCGAGCGCGTGCCGCAAATCGGGCGCGTCATCATCCAGGACGACGTAGAGATCGGTTCCAACTCGACCGTCGATCGCGGCGCGATGTCCGACACCATCATTGGACAAGGCACCAAGATCGACAATCTGGTGCAGATCGCCCACAATGTTCGCATCGGCCGCAATTGCATTATAGCCGGGCTTTCGGGTATTTCCGGTTCCGTCGTCGTGGGCGACAACGTCACCATGGGTGGCGGTGTCGGCCTCGCCGATCATTTGACCATCGGCCCGGGAGCCAAGCTTGCGGCGAGAAGCGGATTCATGAGCAACGTGCCGGCGGGCGAGGTCTGGGGAGGCTATCCGGCGCAGCCGATGGCGGAAGCCATGCGTGAGATCGCGATGCTGCGCAGGCTGGCCAGGACGCGCAAGCAGAGCGACGGAAATGGCTGATATGATTGCGACGACACTCGAGGCGGTTGACATAATGGGGCTCATGAAGCTCCTGCCGCACCGCTATCCGTTCCTGATGATCGATCGCATCGTCGATATCGACGGCAACGACTCGGCCGTCGGCATCAAGAACGTGACCATCAACGAGCCGCATTTCCAGGGTCATTTCCCGGAACAGCCGGTGATGCCGGGCGTCCTGATCATCGAGGCCATGGCTCAGACGGCCGGCGCGATCTGCATCCGCAGCCTCAACACGGAAAAGCCGTCGCTGGTTTACTTTCTCACCATCGACAACGCGAAATTCCGCAAACCGGTCGGCCCAGGCGACCAGTTGAAGATCCATGTCAAGAAAATCAAGATGCGCGGCAACCTGCTCAAATTCGCCTGCGAGGCCATGGTGGACGGCGCGAAGGCGGCGGAAGCCGAGATCTCGGCCATGGTTGCCGGCTGACGGTTCGAAATGCTTATGAAAATCCAGACATCAATCCATCCTTCCGCGGTCGTCGAAGACGGCGCCCAGATCGGCGAGGGCGTCCGCATCGGGCCGTTCTGCCATGTCAGCGCCGACGCGGTTATCGGTGACCGTGTCGAACTGGTCAGCCACGTCGCGGTGATGGGCGCGACCACCATCGGCGCCGCGACCAAGGTCTATCCGATGGCGATCCTGGGTGGCCCGCCGCAGAACACAAAGCACAAGGGCGGCCGCACGACGCTGGTCATCGGCGAGAACTGCACGATCCGCGAAGGCGTCACAATGCATGTCGGCACCGATACCAGCCGCGGCGAGACGACTGTCGGCGACAACGGCAATTTCCTTGCCTATGCTCACATCGCCCATGATTGCGTTGTCGGCAAGAATGCCACCTTCGCGAACGGCGCGACGCTTGGCGGTCACTGCGAGATCGGCGACAACGTCTATATCGGCGGCCTCAGCGCCGTTCATCAATTCGTGCGTGTCGGCGACAACGCCTTTCTCGGCGGGTGCTCGGCTTTTGTCGGTGATGTCATTCCCTATGCGATTGCCGTCGGCAATCGCGCCAGCCTGCGCGGCTTGAACATCATCGGCCTGAAGCGCTCCGGCCTGCAGCGCTCTGAGATCTACCTGCTGCGCAGGGCCTACAGGATGATTTTCGACCGGTCCCGGACCGTTGCCGAGAATGTCGAAATCGCCAAGGTGGAATTCGCCTCGTCGCCAACGGCCATGAAGATCATCGATTTCATCACCAGTCGCGGCAAGCGGCACTATGCCGTCCCGTCGCTCAAGGGCGGTGGTGGCGATGACGATGGCGATGACGAGGGCTGATCCCACCGGATCAGCGCTTGAACTTGCGCCGGGCTCCAGGGTCGGGATTATCGCCGGTGGCGGCAGCCTGCCGGTGGAGGTGGCCGATGGTCTGGCCGCGCACGGCTATCCGCCCTTCATTCTGTTGATGGAGGGGGAGGCTGACCGCGAGCAACAGCTTGGCCGGTACGAGCACGTCACCATGGCGCTCGAGCAGATCGGCTCCCTGGTGTCCACGCTGAAACGCCACGGCGTAACCCATCTGGTCCTTGCCGGCGAAATCAAGCGCAGGCCAAGGCTGAGCAACATGCGTCCCAGTCTCGGGCTGTTGGCGATCGTACCGTCGGTGATCGCTGCATTGGCCCGTGGCGATGACGGACTTTTGAAGGTGTTGACGCGGGGGCTCGAAAAGCGGGGCATCAAGGTGGTCGGCGCGCATGAGGTCGTCCCCGAACTGACGGCCGGTGAAGGCACGTTGACGGCGACCGGGCCAAGCAAGTCCGACTGGCGTGATATCGAGGCGGGCCGTGCGGCTGCCAAGGCCATCGGCGCGCTCGACATAGGCCAGGCGGCGATTGCGATCGCGGGGCGGGCCATCGCGCTGGAAGGCGTCGAAGGCACCAAGGGCCTGCTCGAAAGAACGCGCGAACTGCGCGGACACGGCAGGCTCGCGGGCAAGACGCGCGGCGTGCTGGTCAAATGCGCCAAGCCCGGTCAGGAGTTGCGCGCGGATTTGCCGTCCATCGGTCCCGAGACGATCGAGGCCGCGCATGCCGCCGGCCTGGCCGGGATAGCCGTCGAGGCCGGCCGCTCGCTCATTCTCGAAGGCCCGACGACACTATCACGAGCCAATGCGCTTGGCTTGTTCATCGTCGGATTCCGCGCGATGGAACCGACTGATGACCGGTGAGAAGCCGCTCAAGATCGCCATCGTCGCCGGCGAGGAGTCGGGCGATCTGCTCGGCGCCGACATCGTGCGTGCGCTCGAGAACGCCACCGGTCGCAAGATCCAGCTTGTCGGCATTGGCGGCCGGCATCTGCAGGAATTGGGGCTGACACCGCTCTTCGACGGCAGTGAGATCGCGCTGATGGGCTTCAGCGCCGTCTTGCGCGACCTGCCGCGGCTGATGCGGCGGATCAGCCAGACGGCCGCCACGGTCGCGGCCGAGCGGCCGGATTGCCTGATCACCATCGACAGCCCGGACTTTTCGTTGCGTGTCGCCAAAAAAGTCCGCGCTGGCGCGCCCGCCATCCCGATCGTCCACTATGTCTGCCCGAGCGTTTGGGCATGGCGTCCGGGCAGGGCGGTGGCGATGAAGCCCTATGTCGATCATATCCTTTGCATTCTGCCTTTCGAGGTGAAGGCGCTCGCTCGCCTCGGCGGGCCGCCCGGCACTTACGTCGGCCACCGGCTGACGCAGGATCCGGGCGTGCTTGGCGCGGCCAAGGCGCAGAGCTTGCCTCGCGACCTGTCGGAGGACCGCGTCAAGACGTTACTTGTGCTGCCCGGCTCGCGCCGCGGCGAGGTGCGCAGGCTGATCGAACCGTTCGGCAAGACGGTGTCGGTCTTGCGTCAGCGTGGCCACCGGTTGCGCCTGCTATTGCCGACGGTACCGCATGTCGCCGACCTGGTCAGGATGTCGGTCGCGACGTGGGACGAGAAACCCGAGATCATCACCGATCCGGAGCGCAAATGGCAGGCTTTCGGCAAGGCCGACGCGGCTTTGATCGCGTCGGGAACAGTTTCGCTCGAGCTGGCTCTTTCCCGTGTTCCGATGGTTTCCAGCTATATGCTTGACCCGATCGCCAGACAGTTGGCGCAGCATCTCGTGACGACGTGGTCGGCGCTGCTGCCCAACCTGATCGCCGATCGCGCGCTGGTGCCGGAGTTCTACGACCAGTATGTCAGGCCGGAGAACCTGGCGCGCCAGTTGGAAGCCCTGTTTGCCGATACCGGCCTGCGCGCCTGGCAGATATCGGGCTTCGCCGAGATCGCGAGGCGCATGGCAACCGAGAGACCCTCCGGCGAAATCGCCGCCGGAGTGGTTCTGGGGTGCATCAAGAAGGCAGTAGGCAGTAGTAGGCAGTAGGCGCCTTATTCCCTACTGCCCCACTGCCTATTTCCGATCCCTACCGCTTCGCGATCGGCACGTAGTCCCGTTCCGTGGCGCCTGTGTAGAGCTGGCGCGGGCGGCCGATCTTCTGGTGCGGATCCTCGATCATTTCCTTCCATTGCGCGATCCAGCCGACGGTGCGGGCAACCGCAAACAGCACGGTGAACATTGTGGTGGGGAAGCCCAACGCCTTCAGCGTGATGCCGGAGTAGAAATCGACGTTCGGATAAAGCTTCTTCTCGATGAAATATTCGTCGGTCAGAGCGATCTTCTCCAGCTCCATCGCAATGTCGAGCAGCGGATCGTCCTTGATGCCTAGCTCGCCCAGCACCTCATGCGCGGTCTTCTGCATGATCTTGGCGCGCGGGTCATAGTTCTTGTAGACGCGATGGCCAAAACCCATCAGCCGGAACGGGTCGTTCTTGTCCTTGGCGCGGGCGATGAATTCCGGGATGTGGTCGACATGGCCGATCTCGCCCAGCATGTTGAGGGCCGCCTCGTTGGCGCCGCCATGCGCCGGACCCCACAGGCAGGCGATGCCGGCGGCAATGCAGGCAAACGGATTGGCGCCCGAGGAGCCGGCAAGCCGAACGGTCGATGTCGACGCGTTCTGCTCGTGGTCGGCGTGCAGGATGAAGATGCGCTCCATGGCGCGGGCCAGCACCGGGTTGATCTTGTATTCCTCGCAGGGCACCGCAAAGCACATATGCAGGAAGTTCGCCGCGAAGTTCAGCTCGTTCTTCGGATAAATGAAGGGCTGGCCGATGTGGTATTTGTAGGCCATCGCCGCGATGGTCGGCATCTTGGCGATCAGCCGCATCGAGGCGACCATGCGCTGGTAGGGATCCGAGATGTCGGTCGAGTCGTGATAGAAGGCCGACAGCGCGCCGACCACCCCGCACATCACCGCCATCGGGTGCGCGTCGCGGCGGAAGCCGGTGAAGAAGCGCGACATCTGCTCATGCACCATGGTGTGGCGCGTCACGCGGTAGTCGAAGTCGTCCTTCTGCGCCTTGGTCGGCAATTCGCCGTAGAGCAGGAGGTAGCAGACCTCGAGGAAGTCGCCATGTTCGGCAAGCTGGTCGATCGGATAGCCGCGATGCAACAGGATGCCGGCATCGCCGTCAATGAAGGTGATCGCCGACTCGCAGCTCGCCGTCGACGTGAAGCCGGGATCGTAGGTGAAAGCCCCGGTTGTGCTGTAGAGCGCGCCGATGTCGATGACGTCGGGCCCGGTCGAGCCGCTTCGCACCTTGAATTCATGGGTCTTGCCGGCGAGTTCGAGCCTGGCGGTCGACCCATGCGCCTTGCCGCCCGGTTCCAGTTTTGTCGCAGCTTCGCTCATTGCAAACTCCTTTATGTTTCCTCATGCCGGCAAGGCAATTCCTGCAAACGACACGTCGAAATCACCGGAATGCGCGAACTTACCACCGCATTTTAGGAGGTGCGTGCCAGATTGGGCCAAGGCCTAATGTTGCACTGCGAAACACACCTTTCAATGCCAATCTTCTTGGGCCAGTTCGCTCCTAATCGATTTGGTCTCCGATCCGCGCTAGACTTTCGTCGCGTCCCAACACGGCAAGCACATCGAACACGCCGGGCGAGGTGCTCCGGCCGGTAAGCGCGGCTCTCAGCGGTTGGGCCACGGCGCCGAGCTTGTGGCCGCCTGCCTGCGCAAAGTCGCGGATCGCAGCCTCCGCCGACGCCGCGGTCCATTCGCCGGCGACCGCCGCGAGCGCGGCATTGGCCCCGCGCAGAATTGCGCGCGCCTCACCACCGAGCAACCCCGCGGCCTTCTCATCGAGCTGCAGGGGGCGTTCGGCGAACAGGAAGGCGGCTCCGTCCACGAGCTCGACCAGCGTCTTTGCGCGCTCCTTGAGGCCGGGCATGGCGGCCAGCAGCTGCGCCTTGCGCCTGTCGTCGAGCTTTGCCGCGAGCGCCGGGCCACCTTCGAGATAGCGCAAGGTGGCGACGAAGACGTCGAGGAGGGCGTTGTCGTCCATCTGGCGCATGTGCACGCCGTTCAGCGCCTCGAGCTTGGCGAAGTCGAAGCGCGCGGCGCCCTTGTTGACGTCGCCGATGTCGAACCAGGAGATCATATCGTTGATCGACATCACCTCGTCGTCGCCATGGCTCCAGCCGAGCCTGGCCAGATAGTTGAGCAGGGCCTCTGGCAGATAGCCCATCGCGCGATAGGCCTCGACGCCGAGCGCGCCGTGGCGCTTCGACAGCTTGGCGCCGTCGGCGCCGTGAATCAGCGGGATGTGCGACATCGACGGCACGGCCCAGCCCATGGCGTTGTAGATCACGGTCTGGCGCGCGGCGTTGGTGAGATGGTCGTCGCCACGGATGATGTGGGTCACGCCCATGTCATGGTCGTCGACGACCACGGCATGCATGTAGGTCGGGTTGCCGTCCGAACGCAGGATGATGAAGTCGTCGAGATCCTTGTTCGGAAAGCGCACCTCGCCCTGCACGCGGTCGTGCACGATGGTCTCGCCCTCGATCGGCGCCTTGATGCGGATCGCGCCCTTGACGCCGGGAGGCGCCTCTGACGGATCGCGGTCGCGCCACTGGCCGTTGTAGCGCGGCGGCAGACCCTTGGCCCGCGCTGTCTCGCGCATCGCCTCGAGCTCGGCTGGCGTCTCGTAGCTGTAATAGGCCTTGCCCAGGCGCACGAGCTCCTCGGCCACCTCGCGGTGGCGCGGCGCGCGCTCGAATTGCGAGACGGCCTCGCCGTCCCATGAGAGGCCGAGCCAGGTCAGTCCGTCGAGAATAGCGGCCGTCGCCGCTTCGGTGGAGCGCTCGCGATCGGTGTCCTCGATGCGCAGCAGCATCGTGCCGCCCGTATGCCTGGCATAGAGCCAGTTGAACAGCGCCGTGCGCGCGCCACCGATGTGCAGGTAGCCGGTGGGCGAGGGGGCAAAACGGGTGACGACCTTGTCGGACATGGAACTCTCAGGCTGGCACTGAAGCAGACGTGAATGCGCGGACTTTCGCGCGGTCGGCGTTCATGTAGCATAGGAGGTCTGGGGCGCAAGGGGCAGACCCGATGGCTGGACGTGGCCGGGGCGCGGAGGAGGGCGAGGGGGTGACGGCTGGCGTCAGCGAGCGCCTGCTGTTTGCCGCCACTGTGCCTGACGAAGCGACGCCGGTTTCGCTTCCGGCGCCGCGTCCGGCTACCGAGATTTTGCCGCCGGACGGCGGTGCCGCCCGCCAGCCTTCTCCGCCGGCAGCCGTCGAGCGGATCCGCAGGCAATTCCGCCGTGCCTCGTTTCCCGCGCTTCGCCGGAGCGTCGCCGAAGCCGCAACCACCGAGCTCGACCGAGGCATCGCCTTCCTGCTGGTGCCGGTGTTCCTGGCCGCCGGGGTCATCCTCTATTTTTCCCTGGGCGCCGAGCCGGATCTCTACAGGCCGTTGGCAGCGGCAGCATTGATGGCCGTATGCGCGGCGGTTTCCCGCTCCTGGCCGAAGACGCATCTCGTCTGCATGGCGGCGCTGTTTTGCGCTTTGGGCTTCGTCGCCGCGAAGGTCGAGACCTGGCGGGCCGCAACGCCGATGCTTGGCTCCGAGATCCAGACGCGGCTGACGGGGCGCGTCGTCATCGCCGAGGAAATGGCCAATGGCCGTGTGCGGCTGACCATCGACCTCATCTCGACCGCGCATCCGCAGCTGCGCTACGCGCCGGATCGCGTCAGGCTTTCGGCGCGCAGGATCCCACCCGAAATGAAGGCAGGGTCGCTGGTGACGGGTTATGCACGGCTTTTGCCGCCGACCGGACCGGTCCGCCCCGAAAGTTACGACTTTTCCTTCGACAGCTATTTTTCCGGCATCGGCGGCAGCGGCTTCTTCCTCGGCGATCCGCAGGTCATCCCGACAACCGATCCGCCGGCAGGGACGAGCATCGCTTCGACGATCGAGAACGCGCGCGAAAACATCGCCGATCACATCAGAAGCACCGTTGGCGGACCCGAAGGCGAAATTGCCGCGGCGCTGATCGTCGGCATTCGCGCCGGCATCCCCGAGGACATCAACGAAGCGATGCGGCGGACGGGCATCTACCACATCATCTCGATCTCGGGCCTGCACATGGCGCTGGTCGCCGGCACGGTTATGCTTCTGCTGCGTGGCGCCTTCGCGCTGTTTCCGGATTTCTCCTCACGCCGTCCGGTGAAGAAATATGTCGCTGGCATCGCACTGATATCGATTGCCGGCTACCTCGTGATCTCCGGCGTCGTGGTCGCCGCCGAACGAAGCTTCATCATGCTGGCGGTGATGCTGGTCGCCGTGCTGTTCGACCGGGCGGCGCTGACGATGCGCAACCTGGCGATCTCGGCCATCGCCGTCATCCTGGTATCGCCGCATGAAGTGGTTGGCCCGAGCTTTCAGATGTCGTTCGCGGCGACCGCCGCTCTCGTCGGCGCCTATGCCGGCTGGGCCGACTACCGCGCCGGCAAAATGAGAGCGCCGCCGGCAAAGCGTTCGTTCCTGCGGTTCATGTCGCATAAGTTGGCGGTCGGAGCAGGCGGCGCCGCGATGACGTCGATCATTGCCGGAACCGCCACGGCGCTGTTTGCCATCTGGCATTTCCAGCGCGTCTCACCGCTCAGCCTGCTGGCCAATCTGGCGATCATGCCGATCGTCACCGTCGTGATGTTCCTCGCCGTCGCCAGCGCGGTCATGATGCCGTTCGGCTTCGATTGGCCTTTCCTCTATTTGATGGGCAAAGGCCTGACGGCCATGATCGCGATCTCGGCGTGGATTTCAGAGTGGTCACCGGTCGACGCCGTGGGATTGATCTCGATCCAGTCGGTGCTGCTGGCGACAATCGCGCTCGTCATCGCCACCATGGCCACCACCTGGCTCAGGCTGGCTGCAATTCCTTTCGCAGTTGCTGCCTTGCTGGCCATTCCGCAAGTGCGCACGCCTGATCTGCTGATCTCCGAGGACGCGCATCTGGTGGCGATGCCGATCGGCGGCGGGGAGCTCGCGATCAACCGTGCCAGCTCCAACGAGTTCACCACCGATAACTGGAAACGCGCGCTCAGGGCCGAGACGATCGTGCCGCCGGAGACATTCGCCGAAGGCGCGCTGGGCATCGCCGACCCCGTCGACCTGCCGCCGGGATCGCCCTTTTACTGCACGGGCGATCTCTGCATCGGCCGGCATCCGTCCGGCGCGATCGTCGCGTTGGCGGAAAATCGCAACAGCGCCAGGCCGGCCTGCGGCTTTGCCGACCTCATCGTCATCGACGACGCCACGGCCTACAATCCTTGCCGCGATCCGAGCGTTCTTGTCGTCACCAAGCGCCAGCTTGCTCGCGACGGCAGCGCTGCCGTCTTCTTCGACCCGCAGTCAGCGACAGCGCGGCCCGTCATTCGCTATGCCGTCGAAAAACCCTACCGCCCCTGGCATGAGCAACGAAGATATTCGCGTGAGGCGAGGGGACTGGCCCCTTACGAGAGGCCTGAGAAGGCGGACACTAAGCCGCCTCCAGCTCAGTAACGCCGGATCAGCCCAACCAGCTTGCCCTGAACCTTGACCCTGTCCGGACCGAAGATGCGGGTCTCATAGGCCGGATTGGCGGCCTCGAGCGCGATCGAGGCGCCTTTGCGACGGAAGCGCTTCAGCGTCGCTTCCTCGTCGTCGACCAGCGCCACGACGATCTCGCCAGGGCTTGCGGTGTTGGCGTTGCGGATGATGACCGTGTCGCCATCGAAGATGCCGGCCTCGATCATCGAATCGCCCTTGACCTCCAGCGCGTAATGCTCGCCGCCCGCGATCATATCCGGCGGCACTGTGATCGAATGCGTCTGGTGCTGGATGGCGTCGATCGGCACGCCGGCGGCGATACGACCCATCACCGGAATGGACACAGCCGAAACGACGTCATCGTCATTGCTGGGCGTGGGCGTGCGGGAGAGCGCCGCAGGCTTGATCTGGCGGCCGAGATTGCCTTGGCCGCCCTGGATGACGCTGGGCGAGAATTTCCTCGCCGCATTGAGGCCAGGCGCGATCGAGTCGGGCAGGCGCAGCACCTCCAGCGCGCGCGCCCGGTTCGGCAGCCGGCGAATGAAGCCGCGTTCCTCGAGCGCCGTGATCAGCCGGTGGATGCCCGACTTCGAGGCAAGGTCGAGCGCTTCCTTCATCTCGTCGAAAGACGGCGGGATTCCGCTTTCCTTGAGCCGTTCGTGGATGAACATCAGAAGTTCATGTTGCTTGCGCGTCAGCATGGTAGCCCCCAACGGGTTCCAAAATCAGAATCAGAAAACAAACCCAGAACAAACACTATCTGTTCCAGTTGTGTTCCGCAACCGTTTAAAGTTTAGTGAATGCGTTGACGTTTTGTTCAGCGTAACATCAGAACGCTGCATGCGTCGCCGGCTTCGACCGCGGGGGCGAAGGGCTCGCGCACAATCAGGCCGTTGGCGTCGGCGAGCATCCTCAGCATCGAGGAATCCTGGATGCTGAACGGTGTGGCGATGAGCTGTCCGGCAACCTCGCGCACCGCGGCCCGTACGTAGTCCTGCCTGAGATCGTTGGCGTGCATCGCGGCAGCCAACTGCGCGGTGCGGATGTCGTGCCGGTAATCGCGCCCGCCCAGCCGCGCCAAAAGCGGTTTCAGGAACAATTGCGAGCAGACGAGGCTTGCCACCGGATTGCCGGGCAGGCCGATGCAGCGGATATTGCCAAGCCGGCCAAACATCAGCGGTTTGCCGGGGCGCATGGCAATTTTCCAGAAATCGAGCCGCATGCCTTCGCCGGTCAGCACGTCGTGGATCAGGTCGTGGTCGCCGACCGAGGCGCCGCCGAGGGTGACGATGACATCGGCGCCAGCCTCGACGGCTTTTCCAACCAGGGCGGCGATGGCGTCCTGGCGGTCGGCGGCGATGCCGAGGTCGAGCGCGCGCGCTCCAACCGACTGCGCCGCGGCGGCGACGCCATAGGCGTTGGACGAGATGATCTGGTCGGGGCCCAGCGCGCCGCCGGGCGGCAGCAACTCGTCGCCCGTGGCGATGATGGCGACCAGCGGTCGCCGCACTACAGTGAGGCTCGGATGGTTGGCCGACGCCGCCAGCGAAAGCGCTGCCGGATCGAGCAGCCGGCCTTTTTCCAGCAGAACGTCGCCTTGCAGGAAGTCGAGACCGGCCCGGCGGATGTTGCGTCCCGCGGACGTCGGCTCGATCATCTCGACCTGGCCGCCGCCGAGGTCGCGGACATTCTCCTGGATGACGACCGTGTCGGCGCCTTCGGGAACAGGCGCGCCGGTGAAGATGCGCACGGCCTCGCCCTTGCCGACGATCCCGGTGAAGCCGCGCCCGGCCGGCGCCATGCCGATCACTGAGAGCCGGGCCGGCACAGATGCGACGTCCGCGGAGTGCGCGGCATAGCCGTCCATGGCCGAAGCGTTGAAGGGCGGCTGGGTGCGTAGCGCCACCACCGGTTCGGCCAGCACCCGGCCGGCGGCGTCAGCCAACGGAACGCTTTCGCCAGGCAGCGCAGCCGCGCCGTCCAGCAAGCGCTCCAGCGCCTCGGCGACCGGAACCAACGCCATCTTAAGGACCTGCCTTGTAGTCGCCCGACTTGCCGCCGGTCTTCTCGACCAGCCTGATGCCGGAAATCACCATGGCGCGGTCCGCCGCCTTGGCCATATCGTAGATGGTGAGGCAGGCGACCGACGCCGCGGTCAGTGCCTCCATCTCCACCCCCGTCTTACCGGTGACGCGGGCAAGCGCGGTCACCCTCAGGCCGGGGAGCGCGCGGTCGGGCTCGATATCGACCGCAACCTTGGTCAGCAGCAGCGGGTGGCAGAGCGGAACAAGCTCATGCGTCTTCTTGGCCGCCATGATGCCGGCGATACGCGCTGTGCCCAGCACGTCGCCCTTCTTGGCGTCGCCGGCCAGGATCATCTCCAGCGTTTCCGGCTGCATGGTGACAAAACCTTCGGCGATTGCCGTGCGCGTCGTCTCGGCCTTGTCGCCGACATCTACCATGTTGGCTTCGCCCTTGGCGCCAAGATGGGTGAGAGCGGCCATCTCAGATGGCCTCGGCAGGTGCCTTGCCGGTGAGCAGCAGCGCGGTCGCGGCCGCCACATCGGCCTGCCGCATCAGGCTTTCGCCGACGAGGAAGGTGCCGATCCCGCTCTTCTCCAGCCGGCGACAGTCCTGATGGGTGAAGATGCCGCTCTCGCTGACCAGCAGCCGGTCGGGCGGCACCATGGCGGCAAGCCGCTCGGAAACGGCGAGGCTGGTCTCGAACGTCCTCAAATCGCGGTTGTTGATGCCGATCAGCCGCGACGAGAGTGTGAGCGCACGCTCCATCTCCTTCTCGTCGTGTACCTCGACCAGCGCGTCCATGCCAAGCTCGAAGGCTGTCGCTTCGAGTTCGCTGGCCAAAGCGTCGTCGACGCTTGCCATGATGATGAGTATCGCGTCCGCGCCCCAGGCCCGTGCCTCGTGGACCTGGTACGGGTCGAAGAGGAAATCCTTGCGCAGGGCGGGCAGGCTGACGGCGGCGCGCGCGGCGGTCAGAAAGCCTGGCGCGCCCTGGAACGACGGGGCGTCGGTCAGCACCGAAAGGCAGGCCGCGCCACCTTGCTGGTAGGCTCTGGCGAGCGCCGGCGGATCGAAGTCGGCGCGGATCAAACCCTTGGAAGGACTTGCCTTCTTGATCTCGGCGATCAGCGCGAAGCCGCCAGCCTTCCGCCTGGCCTCGAGCGCCGCAAGGAAGCCGCGCGGCGGTTCCGCATCCTTCGCCTTCGCCTTGACCTCGGGAAGCGGCATACTGAGCTTCGCCGCGGCGATCTCTTCGCGCTTGTAGGCTTCGATCTTGCGCAGGATATCGGACAAGGTTCTAACCGTTCGAAATCTCGATGAGCTTGTCGAGCACCGCGAGCGCCCGGCCGCTGTCGATGGCCTGTGCCGCCGCCGCGATGCCGTCGGCGAGCGTCGTTGCCTTGCCGGCCACAACCAGCCCGGCGCCGGCATTCATCAGCACGGTATCGCGATAGGCGCCGGCAGCGCCGCCCAGCATATCGCGCAATGCCTTGGCGTTATAGGCCGCGTCGCCACCACGCAGCTCTTCCTTGGTGTGCCGCTTCAGCCTCACCGCTTCCGGGGTGAGGGTGAAGCTGCGGATCTCGCCGCCGGCGAGTTCGGCCACTTGAGTCTCGCCGGTGGTGGTGATCTCGTCATAACCGTCGCCATGCACGACCCAGGCGTGATCGGCGCCAAGCGCCTTCAGCGTCTCGGCCACCGGCATGATCCATTCCGGCAGGAAGACACCGACCATCTGCCGACTGACGCCAGCCGGGTTGGACAGCGGTCCGAGCAGGTTGAAGATGGTGCGGGTGCCGAGCTCGCCCCGGATCGGGCCGACATGCTTCATCGCCGGATGATGCGCCGGCGCGAACATGAAGCCGACGCCGGCCTCGTGGATGCAGCGGCCGATCGTCTCCGGCGAAATGTCGATCTTGACGCCGAGCGCCATCAGCACGTCGGCGGAACCGGTCAGCGAGGACAGGCCGCGATTGCCGTGCTTGGCGACCGGAACCCCCGCCGCCGCGATGACGAAGGCCGAGGCGGTCGAGATGTTGACCGAGTGCGAGTTGTCGCCGCCGGTGCCGACGATGTCGATGGCGCCTCGCGGAGCTTCGACGCGCAGCATCTTGGCGCGCATCGTGGCGACCGCGCCGGAAATCTCGCTCACCGCCTCGCCGCGCACGCGCAACGCCATCAGGAAACCGCCGATCTGACCCGGCGTCGCGTCACCCGACATGATGATGTCGAAGGCCTCGCGCGCCTCCTCGAAAGAGAGCTCGCTGCCGGTGGCGACCTTGGCTATGTGTGTCTTGAGAGCGCTCATCGTGTCTGTGCTTGGGAAACGGCGGCCGGATCGATGCGAACGTCATACTGCGACTGCAGCTGCGCCACCAGCTGGTCGAGCAGGTCGTCGGACAGGCCGGCGCTGAAGGATTTCTGCGCGTCGTCTGGCAAAGAGCTGCCGTCCGCGCCGGCCGGTTCGAAGACTTCGGCGACCTTGAACAGGATTTGTCCGTCGCCGGTGGGCGAGGGGATCAGGCCCGTGCCGCCTTCGCCGACGCCGAACATCGCCGCCGCGCCCTCCTTGCCGAAATCGGCATCGTCGGCCTCACGCTTCAGGCCCCGCTTGGTCTGCTTCTCGAGCTTCAGCTCGCCAGCGATAACGTCCAGCGCCGTGCCGGCCTTGAGGCGCTTTTCCAGCCCCTCGGCCTTTGCGTCGAGGCGCTTGTCGGTCTCGGCGGCTGTCCAGTCGGCCGCCACCTTCTGGCGGGCTTCGTCCAGCGTGCGGTCGCGCGCCGGCGTGATCGACTGGACCTCGTAGAACACGAAGCCGTTGTCGGCGGTGGTCAGGCCTTCATTCTCCGTGTTCGGCTCGGCCTCGAAGACCGCCTTGATGAGATCGGCCGATTGCGGCAGGTCGTTGACGATCGAGCCGTCCGGCCGCTGGCCGGTGCGCTCGATGGCGTCGATGGTGACGACCTTGAGCTTCAGCTTGTCGGCCGCTTGGGCAAGCGAGGCGCCCGAGGCGCGGGTGTCCTCGTAGCTGTCATGCACGTCGAGCAGGATGCGGCTTGCCTCGCCGAGCGCCAGGTCCTTGCGGATCTGGTCTGACACTTCCGAAAGCGGTTTCACCACTTGTGGCTTGATCTCGGTGACGCGCAGCAGCACCGGGCCGAAGGCACCCTGGACCACCGGGCTTACCTCATTGGCGTTGAGCGAGAAAGCCGCGTCGGCCACCGCCTTGTCGGCGATCTTGTCTTTGGCCAGCGTGCCGAGCAGCGTGTCGGCCTGGGTCTTGCCCTCGGCGGTGACGATCTTGTCAAAGGTGGCGCCGGTCTTCAGTGAATCGTAGGCCGCCTTGGCCGCGTCCGGTGTCTTGAACACTAGCTGTTCGATGGTGCGCATTTCAGGCGTGGTGTAGCGCGCCTTGTTCTTGTTGTAGTCGTCGGCCACCTGCTGGTCGGTGACCGCCGTCGGGTCCATGATGTCCTGCGGTTCAAGCCGGACATAGGAGAACTTGCGGTATTCCGGCGCGGCGTAGTTTTTCTTGTTGGCTTCGAAATAGGTTTTCAGCGCGCTGTCGGACGGTGCCTCGATGGGCTGCACAAGCGTCTTCGGCAGAACGAGATAGTCGATCGTGCGGTCCTCGCCGCGATAGAGCGCGACCGCCTTCAGGAAGGTCTGCGGCGCCTTGAGGCCGTCGGAAATCGCCTCGACGATCTGCTGGCGCACCGCTACCTGCGAGCGATTCTTGAGATAGTCCTCCGGCCGCATGCCCACCTGACGAAGCAGATATTCGAAAGTCCTGCGGTCGAACTGGCCGCTGGGACCCCTGAAGGCCGGATCCTCGCGCGTCAACTCGGCCAGCCGGTCCTTGGAAAGGCCAAGCCCGAGCTTGCGGGCCTGCTCGTCGAGCACTGCGCCCGAAACGAGCTGCGCCAGCACCTGGTTGTCGATGCCGAGCAGCTTGGCCTGCTCCTGCGTGATGCGCTGGCCGTACTGCTGCGAGAGCAGGTTGATCTGGCGATCGTAGGCAAGGCGGTATTCGTTGATCGAAACCTCCGTGCCGCCGGCGGTGATCACTGCATGATGGCCAGCCAAGCTCCCCGACAGGCGTCCGGAAATGCCCCAGACGGCAAAGCTCACCACCAGCAGGGACAGCAACGCCTTCGCGACCCAGGTGCCCGCCGCGCTTCTCAATAAACCAAGCATGCCTACTTCCGATTTTTGCGCATTTTCGCACGCGCCGAGTCTGAAACAAGCGCAATAGCGTCCTTCCGGGCCACTGTCGATTGCTTTGTGGCCTGATTTTGGTAGTGAGGGCGCTGCCCTATGTCGCCTGGAGAGACCGACCCCATGACCCCTGGAATCCGTCCGCTCGTCGCCGGCAACTGGAAAATGAACGGTACCAGCGCCTCGCTCAACGAACTGAGGATGATCGGCAACGGCTTCATGAGCGGGCTCGATGCGGAGACGGAAGCGCTGGTCTGCGTGCCGGCAACCTTGCTTCACCAGGCTGCCGAGATCCTTTCGCGAACGCCGGTTCGCGCCGGCGGCGAGGATTGCCACCCCAGGGAGAGCGGCGCCTATACGGGACAGATTTCGGCCGAGATGCTGAAGGATGCCGGCGCCAGCCACGTCATCGTCGGCCATTCCGAGCGGCGCGAGCAATGCGGCGACGACGATGCGATCGTCCATGCCAAGGCATCGGCCGCCTGGCGGGCAGGGCTGGTGGCCATCATCTGCATCGGCGAAACGCGCGCCGAACGCGAAGCGGGCGCGACACTCGATATACTATCGCGCCAGCTCGATGGTTCCGTGCCACCGAGCGCCACCGCCGCCAACACCATCATCGCCTATGAGCCTGTCTGGGCGATCGGCACCGGCCTGACGCCGACCGCCGCCGACGTCGCAGAGGCGCATGCGCATATCCGCGGCAAGCTCATTGCGCTGCTCGGCGATGCCGCCGCCAGGATGCGCATCCTCTATGGCGGCTCGGTCAAGCCTTCCAACGCGGTGGAACTGCTTGGGGTCGATAATGTCGACGGCGCGCTGGTTGGCGGCGCGAGCCTGAAAGCGGCCGACTTCCTCGCCATCGCGGAAGCCTATATGAGCATGTCGTAACTGCGGGCTCCGCCGGAGCGGCGGGGACGCGGCGCAAATCGTTGCAATGGCCGCATTGCTCCCCATATTCCCGGCCACGGGCTTGGAAATGCCGTCAAAGCATTGTAAGGAGCCGCCTCCAAATCACCGGTCGTATGCGCGGCCGCGCAAGGCCTCGCCAGGATAAACCATGGAAACCGTACTGATCGTCATCCACCTCATGGTCGTGCTCGCCCTCGTGGGCGTGGTGCTGCTGCAGCGCTCCGAAGGCGGTGGTCTCGGCATCGGCGGCGGTTCCGGTTTCATGACGGCGCGGGGTGCCGCCAATGCGCTTACCCGGGCGACCGCGATCCTGGCTGCGGCGTTCTTCGTGACGTCTCTCGCCTTGTCCATCCTCGCCCGCTACGGCGAGAAGCCGACCGACATCCTCGATCGCGCGCCCGCCGGCAACGGCGTGCTCAACCAGTTGCCCGGCGCCAACGGTCCGGTGGGTGGCTCGCAGCCTGCAGCGCCGGCCAGCGGCACCGCGCCCGCGGTTCCGTCGGGTGGCGCGGCGACCACCACTCCGCTGTCGAATGGCGGCGCGACCACGGCTCCGGCCGCTGCCCCCGCCGCGCCGACGCCCGCGAATCCGACCACGCCGCCGGCCGCAAACGGCGTCACCTTGCCGGTCACCCCACAGGTTCCGAACCAGTAGCCGGACAAGCATTGCCGCCGCGATCTGTTGTTGTTTGAACACAGTCGCGGCAAATGCTGCTCAATCACCAAGATTCAATCGCGCGCAGCGCGTCGCTCAGCTTGAGAGGCCCGCGGCTAATCGATTATAGATTGCTCGCGGCACTTTTCGGCGTCCTTGGGGGGCGCCGGGCAACGCCGTGGGCAACAAGCATTTCACGATCGGATCTTCGCCATGCAGCTTCGCAGCTTCATCATTTTGGGATTCTGTGCCGTGTTCGGCATGGGTTCCGCGGCCTTCGCCTCGCCGGCAAACCTGGCCGCCACGCCGTCGGTAGAGAAGACCGACGCCATCCCCGTCGTCGCCAAGAGCGATGCATCTCAGCTGAAGCTTCTCAAGAAGAAGAAAAGCCCGACCTCGGACGACCTCGCGCAGATCAAGAAGCTCGAGGGCAAGATCGCGGCCGACAAGGAAGCCGCCAAGGAAAAGGCGCTCGAAGCCCGCAAGACGGCGATGCGCGAGGCGGCAAAGGCCAAGGCCGACGCGGCTCGCCAGGAATGGCTGGCCAAGAAGGGTTCAGCAGCCGAAGTGGCCGACGCCAGGCCGGCGAAGAAGACCGTCAAGATCATCGCACCGCTCGAGTCCCTGGCCCCGATCGCTCCGCTTCAGACCGAGGAGCCTATCCCGGCCGAGGCGATGAACATCGCGGCAACCGGCAACAATGGTGAGCTGCGCAGTGAGCAGCCGGGGCAGAAGCAGAGCAGCGGTGGGCTGTTCGCGGGGTTGTTCGGCGGTCGGTCGGTGACGTCGATCAACTATCTGCCCGAGACCCGCGCGCTCGATTCGGCGCTCGCCAAGAAGGACGCCAAGAGGCCGTTCAAGGTGAAGCCGGAATTCGTGCCGCAGGACGTCACCTTCACCGGTTATGAGCCGGGCACCATCGTCATCGACACCAGCGCTCGTCGCCTCTACCTCGTCGAGTCGTTTTCCACTGCACGTCGCTATGCCATCGCGGTCGGCCGCGAAGGCTTGCAGTTCAAAGGTACCGTCGCCGTTGGCGACAAGCAGGAATGGCCGCGCTGGATCCCGACGCTCGATATGCAGAAGCGCGAGCCCAAGCACTATGGCCAGTACAAGGACGGCATGCCCGGCGGCGGCGAGAATCCGCTCGGCGCGCGCGCCATCTACCTCTATGACGGCAAGAAGGACACGCATCTGCGCATCCACGGCACCATTGCGCCGCAGTCGATCGGAACGAGCGCCTCCAATGGCTGCTTCCGCATGATCAACGAGCACGTCATGGATCTCTACAGCCGCGTCAAGATCGGCACCAAAGTCGTTATTATCTGACGCGTTCTCGCAAACTGCCGAAAGGGCCGGCACCGCCGGCCCTTTTGTTTTGAGTCCTTGTTTTGACGCATGTCGTTCTCTCAGAACCGCTCGGCACTTTGGGCGACATGCTTCGCAAACGCCCCTCGCGGGCACCGGCGCCATTTTGGGAAAAAGCCTTCGCGGCGGTTTTTTCTCTGGCGGAATCAATCAGGCCGCGTTAAGCGATGACTCCCATGGCGCGATATGTATTCATCACAGGCGGCGTGGTTTCCTCCCTCGGAAAAGGCATAGCCGCAGCAGCTCTTGGGGCTCTTCTGCAGGCGCGAGGCTATCGCGCGAGGATCAAAAAGCTCGACCCCTATCTCAATGTCGACCCCGGGACGATGTCGCCGTACCAGCATGGCGAAGTGTTCGTCACCGATGACGGCGCCGAGACCGATCTCGACCTCGGCCACTACGAGCGCTTCACCGGGCGCTCGGCGAACCAGCAGGACAACATCACCACCGGCCGCATCTACAAGAACATCATCGAGCGCGAGCGGCGCGGCGACTATCTCGGCGCCACCGTGCAGGTGATCCCGCACGTCACCGACGAGATCAAGCATTTCGTCCTCGACGGCAATGACGACTACGACTTCGTGCTGTGCGAGATCGGCGGCACGGTCGGCGATATCGAGGCCATGCCGTTCCTGGAAGCGATCCGCCAGCTGGGCAACGACCTGCCGCGCAACAACGCGGTCTATGTGCATCTGACGCTGATGCCCTACATCCCGACCGCGGGCGAGCTGAAGACCAAGCCGACGCAGCATTCGGTCAAGGAACTGCGCGGCATCGGCATCGCGCCCGACATCCTCTTGGTGCGCGCCGACAGGCCGATCCCCAAGGAAGAGCGCCGCAAGCTGTCGCTGTTCTGCAATGTGCGCGAAAGCGCCGTCATCCAGGCGCTCGATGTGCCTCATATCTATGACGTGCCGATGGCCTATCACAAGGAAGGGCTCGATTCGGAAGTGCTTGCCGCCTTCGGCATCGACCCGGCGCCGAAGCCGCGCATGGAGCCCTGGCAGGCGCTCTCCAGCCGCATCCACAATCCGGAAGGCGAGGTCACGATTGCCGTCGTCGGCAAATACACCGGCCTCAAGGATGCCTATAAATCGCTGATAGAGGCGCTCTCGCATGGCGGCCTCGCCAACCGCGTCAAGGTCAAGCTCGACTGGATCGAGAGCGAGATCTTCGAGAAGGAAGATCCGGCGCCGTGGCTTGAAAAGGTGCACGGCATCCTCGTTCCCGGCGGGTTTGGCGAACGCGGTTCCGAGGGCAAGATTCTTGCCGCGAAATTCGCGCGCGAGCGCAAGGTGCCTTACTTCGGCATCTGCTTCGGTATGCAGATGGCCTGCATCGAGGCGGCGCGGTCGCTCGCCGGCGTCGAGCATGCCTCGTCGACCGAGTTCGGCCCGACCGAGGAGCCGGTCGTCGGCCTGATGACCGAATGGCTCAAGGGCAACATGCTGGAGAAGCGCAGGGCCACCGGCGATCTTGGCGGCACCATGCGGCTCGGCGCCTACCAGGCCGATCTCGCCAAGGGATCGAAGATCGCCGAGATCTATGGTGACACCCAGATTTCCGAACGCCACCGGCATCGCTACGAGGTCAATATCGACTACAAGCAGCGACTTGAGGACTGCGGCCTGGTCTTTGCCGGCATGTCGCCGGACGGCGTGCTGCCGGAGACGGTCGAATACCCTGACCATCCGTGGTTCATCGGCGTGCAGTATCACCCTGAACTGAAGAGCCGGCCGCTCGAGCCGCACCCGCTGTTCGCGAGCTTTATCTCAGCTGCGGTGGAACAGTCGCGGCTCGTTTGACCGGTCGACTGGCGAACCGGTCATGCAGACCTACGTCGCGCTGCTCTACAGCATCATCCTCGGCGAGGGGCGGCGCGTCGTCATGTCGGACCTCAAGGCGATGGCCGAGGGCCTCGGGCTGAAGAATGTCCGCACCTTGGTGGCGACAGGCAATCTGGTCTTCGAAGCGCGGACGGCCAGGATTTCCGATCTCGAACAGCGGCTGGAGAAGGCTTTCGAAGAGAGATTCGGCCGGCATGTCGACATCCTCGTGCGGGGCGCGGAGGACTGGCTGAAGCTCGCGGCCGGCAATCCGTTTCCGGCCGAATCCGCCGATACGGGCGATCAGGTCGCGGTGCGCGTGATGCGCCAGCCTATCGGCGCGGATGCCATACCAGCGCTTCAGGCCCGTGCCGCCGAGGATGAAAAGGTGCTTTTGGTCGGCGGCGACATCTGGCTCTTCTTTTCGCGCGAGCGGCCGAGCTCGCGGCTGCTTGCGGCCGCCAACCACAAACGCTTCGGCATCGGCACGTCGCGCAACTGGAACACCGTTCGTCGGCTCGCGGAGATGGTAGGCAGTAGGCAGTAGGCAGTAGGCAGTAGGCAGTAGTAGGTGGCATTCTCTAGTGCCTAATCCCTACTGCCTACTGCCTTGTTTCAGGCCTTCGCCGTCCGCGCCCCGGCGCCGAGCGCCATGGTGCGCAGCACGTAGTAGACGGCGCCCGCGATCGCCACGCCGAAGAACCAGCCGTAGACACCCCACCAGGACGGCAGCCAGCTGGTGAAGTTGGGCAGGATCGAGGAGAAGATCGCGCCGATGCCCGCGGCGATGAAGGCGTTGACGTGCCAGCCGCCCTGGAAGCGGAACTCGCCGTCTTCGCGATAGAGCGCGTTGACGTCGACCTCGCCCTTACGGATCAGATAATAGTCGACCATCATCACGCCGAAGATCGGCCCCATCGTCGCGCCGATGATGTTGACGAAGGAAGCCGCGCTGCCTTCCCACGGCGCGAACGGATAGAGCACCAGCGCGATCAGCGCGGCGATGTAGCCGCCCTTCTTGAAGTCGATCTGGCGCGGGAAGACGTTGGAGAAGTCGAAGGCCGGCGAGACGAAATTCGCCACCACGTTGATGCCGAGCGTCGCCACCGCGAAGGTCAGTGCCGCAAGTGCCGCCAGGAACCAGCTGTCGAACTTGGCCGAGATCTGGTCGGGGTGGAGTAGCACCTCGTGGTAGACGTCATAGGCGGCGATCGTGGTGACGCCGGCGACCAGCGAGAACAGGATCAGGTTGACCGGCAGGCCCCAGATGTTGCCCTTGCGCAGCGCCGCGTTGTCCGGCGCGTAGCGGGCGAAGTCGCAGAAGTTGAGGTAGAGCGCCGAGAAATAGGTCACCCAGATCGCCGCGACCGCGAACAGCGCGGTCCACGATCCCGGTTCTCCGGGCACGCCGGCATCCTTGGTCTTGTCGAGCAGCACGTCCATCGGGATGTCGCTGGTGAAGGCGAAGGTGCCCGACTTCACGCAGAGATAGATCGCCAGGATCAGCATCATCACCCACACGGCGGGGCCGGCCCAGTCCTGGAAGCGGCGCACCGTTTCCATGCCCTTTTGGATGATCAGCAGCTGCAGCGCCCAGATGACGACGAAGCAGATCACCTCAAGGGTGGAATGGCCGAGGAGGTGCGATGTCTGGTTGAATTCGTTGAACCATTGCAGGCGGGTCAGCAGCGCGACGATCGCGCCCGATGCCGCTGCCGTCTGCGCGCCGTACCAGAAGCAGGCGACGACGGCGCGCACCAGCGCCGGGATGTTGGCGCCCCAGATGCCGAACGAGGCGCGGGCAAGCACGGGGTAGGGCACACCGGTCTTCACGCCGGCATAGCCGACCAGGTTCATCAGCGCGTAGATGATCAGCGAGCCGATGCCTATTGCGATGATGAAGTTGACGAAACCGCCGCAGAACAGAAACAGACTGGCGGCAAGATAGTAGCCCCAGAGGCTGTGGACGTCGGACGTCCAGACGTTGAAGATCGAAAACGGCCCCCAGTTCCTGACCGTTGCCGGAGCCAGATCCTCATTGTAGAGGCCGGGCGATGCGCCTTGTATGGTCATTGCGAGTGTTCCCCTTTTTGCAAAAACGCGCCCTCACGCGTTGACCGTCGAGGTTAAGCCTGACGCTGGGGAACCGGCAAGCAACCCATTTGCCGGCTTTCGCCTTAAAGACATTCAATGAGAATCGCCATTATCGCCCGCACCGGGCCTTGCATCGCGGGTGAGTCGGCGCGACTTTTCATGCAATGCCGGGCCGCGCCGAACGGCCGGTTGCAAACTTTTTCGAACCGCAACCAAATTTGTTTGGAACCAAACCGCCGAACGTGCGTTTAATGCAGTTCGGCTGCTTGCAGCCGACCGGGAGGATAACGATGGATCGCTTGCATTTCTTTACCCCAGTGCGTATCGCGCGTGGGCAGGGATACCCTTTGGAGGAAGTCGACAGCGTCTCCGAAGCGATGGTGTTCCTGCGGAAGTGGCCAACGGGAAGGCGCGGCCCAGTCTACCAGTGTGCCCTGAAATGCTGCTCGGCGGCGATGTCGGGCACCATGTCGGCCGAAGAGGCGAGAAAAGCCTTTGTCGGCTTTGCCCGCATCACCCGGATTCTCGACGACGACATGGCGCTGCCGCTTGGTGGTGCGTCCATGGACAATGTCTACGCTCTGAGGCGATAGCTTCGCCGCGCCCCCGCGGCTGTTGCTGACATGCGATGATGAGACGTTGGCTTTACGGCCGACGGCAGGTCGTTTGTCGTCTTCATCGCGACCGCCCGTTGTTTCAATTCTCCCTGAAGGTGCGCGTAAGCGAGGCTTGGACCGGGGCCAGCATATAGTCGAGCAGGGTGTGTTCCCCGGTCAGGATCATGACCTCCGCCGGCATTCCGGGCGACAGACGGACGTCGTGCAGTTGTCCGAGATCGGCCGTGTCGACCTTGACCTTGGCGAGGAAATAGGGCTCGCCGGTCTTCTCGTCCGTCAAACGGTCGGCCGACACCGAGGTGAGCAGGCCATGGATCTGCGGCAGGTGCCGGCTCGGATAGGCCGTCAGCACCACGCGGGCGGGCATGTCCGGATGCACCACGTCGATATCCGCCGGCTTGATGCGTGAATCGATGACCAGATTGGGCTCGTTCGGAACGATGTCGAGCAACGCCTGGCCGCTGGAGATTACGCCCGATTCCGTCGTCACCCGCAGGTTCATTACCGTTCCGGCGATCGGCGCGACGATGTCGGTCCTCGCCAGCACGTCCTGGCGCGAAGGCAACTGGCTGCGCAACTCGGCGAGGTCCGCGCGCGCCTTGGCAAGATCCTCATTGGCGCTTTCCATGTCCTGCTGGCGCAGATTGAGCAGCTGCAGCTTGGTCTCGCCGATCTGCTGATCGTTCTTCGCCACCTCCGCCCGGTTCGATGCCTGGTTGGCGCGGATGTCGGCTTGAGCCCGCTGGAGCGCCAAAATCCGGGGCAGGCGCTCCAACCCCTTCTTGTAGAGTTCCTGCGCGGAAGCGATCTCCTGATCGATCAGCGTGAGCTGCTCGGCCTCGGCGGCCATCACGTCCCGGGCTCCTGTGCTTTGCTCTTCGATCTGCGCAATTCGCCTATCGAGGATCTGCGTGCGCCCCTCACGGGTTGCCAGGCGGCTGTCGAGCAGCGCCTGCTCCTCGACGACAACCTTTCGCGCGATTTCGCTGTCGATCGACGTCAGCTCCTTTGGAAAGGTGATGCGCCGCTGACCGGCAAGCTCCGCGACGAGGCGCGCCTCGGTTGCCAGCAGGCGGATATAGTGCCCCTGCAACTCGTCGTAGCGACCTTGGGCCTCGGTTGTCTTCAAGCTGATGAGAACCTGGCCGGCGGCGACCTTATCGCCTTCCTTCACATGGATCGCCCCGATGATACCGCCTTCCAGATGCTGGATGGTCTTGCGATAGCCTTCCGGACTGACGACGCCATTGGCGACGACGGCGCTTGCCAGAAGGGCGACGCTCGACCAGGCAACGATGCCGCCGACGAAGACGATCGCCGAGACGTAGCCCAGCAGGCGCGCGGGCCGCGTCCGTTGATTGAGGTCACGCTTGCTGGCCCGCAATGTATCCGACCGCCGGCGGACAAGCCGTGCAATCAAGAGCAGGAAGAGCGCGCCCACGGCCGCCGCCAGAGCGACGCGCTCCGGCTGGTCGGGGCCGTCGAACCAGACCGACACTGAGGCTATGAGTTGCCCCCAGGAGATGGCCAGCCTGCCGGCCAACTGGTGTAGGCCATCGGCGAGCCCGTTCAGCATCGTCGAGAAGTCGCCAAATCGCTCGGCCATGGCTCACTCCACCGCCTTAAGGTTTGCGGCCGCATTGGCGGCAATCTTGTCCCGTATTGCCGCCGGCACCGGAATGCGCTTGGGCTGGCCCGCCAGCGCGCCGAGCACCTCTTCGCGCGAGCCGAACATCGCGACGGACCCATCGCGGAGGAAGACGACATGTTCGGCCGTGTGCAGGAGACTGGTCTGATGGCAGACGAGAATGACGGTCCGGCCCCGCCGCTTGAGCTGCTGGAGCACGTTGAACAACGCCACCTCGCCTTCGCTGTCGAGGCCGGTGTTCGGCTCGTCGAGAACGACCAGAGGCGGATCGCCGAACAGCGCCCGGGCCAGCGCGATGCGCTGGCGCTGACCGCGCGAGATCCGGACGCCGTGCGGTCCGACCTCGGTCCGATATCCGTTCGGCAGGCGCAGGATCATCTCGTGAATGCCGGCGAGCTGCGCTGCGGCGATGACGGCCTCGCTGTCGACGTCGCGAAGGCGAGCGATGTTCTCGGCGATGGTTCCGGGAAACAGTTCGATCTGTTGCGGGAGATAGCCGATATGCTGGCCCAGTTCATGCGAAGGCCAGTTCCAGACGTCCGCCCCATCCAGCCTGACGTGGCCGAGCGAAGGCCGCAGCGCCCCGACGATGAGGCGGCACAGCGTGGTCTTGCCGGAGCCGGACGAGCCGATCACACCGCAGGTCTGGCCGGGCTCGACACCGAAGCTTATCGCGTTCAGCAGGGCCTGTGAGGTTCCCGGCACGTAGTAGTGCAGGCCTTCGAGCCTCAGCCGACCTTGCGGGCGCGGCAGGGTGACGCCGGCGTTCTGCGTCGATGCGCTGTCGAAGAGGGCGACCAGGTTGCGGCGCGCGGTTCGCGCGTTGAACAGGCTGCGCCAGGCACCGATCGAGCGCTCGATTGGCGCCAGCGCGCGGCTGAGCAGGATGGAAGCCGCGATCATCGACCCGCCCGTCAGTTCGCGGCGCAGGACGAAATAGGCGCCAAGTCCCAGCACCGCCACCTGGAGGGCAAGGCGCAGCGAGCGCGACAGGCTGCCGATGACGGTGGTGCGCTGCATAATCCGGGACTGAAGTCCCGTCAGCGACTGCTGATTTTGCTCCCAGCGCAACAGCGCCGGCTCCGACATGCCGAGCGAGCGCAACGTCTCGGCGCCATCGATGAATTGACCGACGGCGGCCTGGCTGCGGCGCAGCCCCGCCGCCGCCTCCTGGTTTTTTCGGCGGGTGAGGAAGTCATTGGCGAGCGCACAGCAGAACAGGAGCACGGCGCCGGCGAGGCCGAGCACGCCCAATGCCGGATGCAGAAGCCACATGAATGCCAGGAAGACCGGCGTCCATGGCGCGTCGAGAAAGGTCAGTATGCCGTCGCCGGCAATGAAGCTGCGCAGGTCCCCAACGTCCTTGAGGCCTGCCTCGATGTTGCTGCCGGCCAGGCGCGCCTCCATGGCACGTTCGATCACTGGCACGCTCAGCTGGTCGTCCAGCCACTGGCTTATATGGCCGAGCATCATCCGGCGGGCGTGTTCCAGCAGGCCATAGACGGCGATGGCGCCGATGACGGCCAGAGTGAGCCACAGCAGCGTGTCCATCGAGCCGCTCGACAGCACCCTGTCATAGATCTGCAGCATGTAGACTGTGCTGGCGAGCAGGAGGATGTTGGTAAGCAGGCTGAAAAGGAAAAGGGCTGGCGCCTGGTGGCGCGCCAGGCGCATCACCTCCTGGAATTGCGGTCTTGGCTGCATCACGGAACCCCCCGTTTCGAAGCTTTTGCGAGTGCTCGGCCGGGCGCCTGCAATAAGGCGCCCGGCCGGTACCGGGTCAGACAATGCCATCACGCCACGTCAACGTGGACCGAGAACGTGTCCGGGCTACTGTCGTTGTCGCCGTCGATGAGATTGGCTGTGAAAGTCATGTCGAGCGGTGCCGGATTGGACTCCTGCTCGATGGTGAATTGGATCACCGGGATCTTGACGGTGCCCACACCCATGGTGAGTTGGACCGCCTCGATCTGCTTCGTTCCGCCGTCGATCTCGAAGTACTTGCCGCCCTCAGCAACGTCAGGAATGAGCGGGTCGTGGCGTGGCGCATTGTGGAGCATGCCCGCCGTCACGTCCGTGATGGCGCTGACTGTCCCGTCCGTATAGTAGACAATGTAGTAGAGGTCTTCCGTCGCCGGATTGTAGCCACCTACGGAATTGTCGATGTAGACCGTGACCTTGTCGACGTCCTCCTCGGGGTTGACAACGAAGCTCTCGTCGCCCGAGGTGATCGTGGTGCCGGCGAATGCTCCGGTTCCGGCGCCTTGGTTCGCGCCGTCCAGGTTGTTGTTGTTGATGCCGATGCCTGAGGTCGACACGTTCATCTTGAACCCACTGTTGATCAAGCTTGTCGCGTTGAGTGCCTCAAGCTGGGCTTCGGTTGGATCATTCTTGACTAGGTCCTCGATGTCGTTCGGGTCGCTGCCTACGCTCCCGTTTTCCAGAGGAGCAGTCGGAACGGCGCCGAAGAAGATGACGTCATTGTCGGGACCGGTTGGCGCGAATAGCAGCGTCTGCACCGCGTCCGGACCGCCCGCCTTCAGTGACCCCTGTGAAGTATCGAAGGTCGTGATCGTTCCGGGCGGGGTGTCGACCTGGAGGTCGTAAGTATCCGCGAGCGGATCGAAGGTCAGCGTGAAATCCACATCTTCAGGCGTGCCGTCGCCGTTGAAGTCATCGTGGATCGACCCTGTGAAGGTGTAAGGGTCTTGTCCCGGCGTCAGGGAAAGGTCTGCCGTTACCGTCCCGTTGGAGTCGATCGTATAATCGTCCAGCGTCACGCTCAATGACTTGAACCCGTCAGCGCTGTTGTCATGAGTCCACGTGCCCTGGGCACCACTGTCGTAGTCACCGGTTGCATCCCCGACCGTGATTGTTGGCCCGGTGTCTTCGAAGTTGAAGGCTCCGCCGATGTCGACCGAGGTGCTATTGCTGTCGCCGTCACCGTCGGTGGCGGTTGCGATCAGCGTTACCAGATTGGCGGCAAGCACCACGGGTGTGTCAGCCTCGACGGGATCAGTCGGGTCTCCATGCACAACCGCCCGGGACTGGTCGAGCGTCACGTTGCCGTCGGCATCGACCGAGATGCGGAACACCTCATCGGTGCCTACTCGACCAACCACGTCACCGCCTTCAACGTTGAGAAGCACCTCCTGGCCGGTTAGCGTATCGAACACACCGCTTTGGACGTTGGTGCCGCTGTTGAGAACGTCGAGCGCGTAGGTCACATCGTCGGTGGCCGCTGGTCCGTCGGCACCAAAGTTCGGTGTGAACAGCGTCGAGAAGTCAGCCGAGGCATTGGTGTTGAAATCCGAATCGCCGACCACCAGCGTCGGTAAGTCATTGCTGGACGGCGCGATCGATGGGCCGTCATCGTCGAAGTTGATTAAGGAGCCGACCTCCTCATTGGCGACGTTGGTCTGATCTGTGCCGAAGTGCACTTCCTTGATATCGAAATAGTCTTTCTCCTGGTCGATGTTCTTGATGGTGAAGCGGTCAAAGTGATCGTCTGCCGTGAAATCGACCGTGACGCCTTCACTGACATTGTGAAGGACCAATCCGTTGCCAGTGAAATCGACCGTAATGCCCAGATCTGCGGCGGTCTTCGTGACGCCGTTCAATTTGAAGGTCACATCGGAGATATTGACCTCGGTCTCGGCGTTGTCAGTGAGGAACGAAGCGCCTTCCGCGTTGTTAGTGACGTTGTAGGCGTGGATCTCGATGTCGGCCACGGTGTTGGTTGGCGTGGACTGCGAGACCGAGAAACCGGCGCTGGAGACGGTCTCGATGTGGGTGTCGTAGTCAGGCGCAGTTGGCGTGTTGGTGAAGTTCTTGCCCGCGCTCTGAGTGCCACCATTGATCAGATCGATCTGAAGCTCGCGGCCAAACCGCACGTCTTGGGATGAGACACCCAAGCCCTGCGTGCTGACGTTGACCTCAGCCTGCACGCCATTGTCGTGAGCGGTGACCAGAATTTTCTGGGTGCTCGCCACGTCGGCGTCGAGAATATACCACTTGTTGTGTCCGGGAGGGGCGTCACCGAGCTGACTGAAATTAAGGACGCTAGTCCCGGTGACCGAGGCGTATACCAAGCCGGTCAAATCGATTTCGTCATCGGGGTCGCCCGTATCCGGGTGGAGCAACGCCACATACTGGACCAGGTACAGGTCCGCGTCGGTGGTGCTGGTATGGTCGAGCCCAAACGCGAAGGCGAGGGGAGCGGTTGTTGGGTCGGGCTCGGTGGTCTGGTCATCAGTACCAATGACGCCGATCACGACATCTGCATTGTTCGGGTCCTGGAACAGCCAGACATAATTGCCATCGACCGTCCGGATGTCGGTCACCACGCCAATGCTGGTGGAAAACGCAGTTCCCGAGGAGTCCTGGGCGAGGATGACCGAGGTGATGGTCTCCCCCGATGCGGCCGTGGCCGTCACGAAGTCGGCCTGGTAGGCAGTTTCCAGTGGGGTGCCGAGGCCCAGGAGATGTAACAATGTGGAGTTGCTGTTGCCGGTCGGGTCTATATCACTGGGTTGCTGGAGACCGGTGGTTTCGTCAATGATGATGTCTTGAGCTGTTATGTCGACCATTGCAAATTCTCCCTGGTTTCAATGCGACCGGCGCGAAATCAGCCCCAACGCTGGCAGCCGGTCGCATGGGCGCGCATCCGCTGGCCGAGGCCAGCGCTACGCGCCATCGTTAATGGAAACTGGAGCAGTGAGTTGACTTACTGGGGTAGAGGGTGTTGGGAGGAGCCGCCGCTTCCCCTCCGTTCCATGCCCCGTCAGGCATTTCTCGGGGGATGCGTCCTGTGCGCATCGGTTACCCACCAACGGCGGGCACCAAGGATCAATGATGAGGGCATACTCAACCCCGCCCCTCTTCAACAGGCTATTGACTGCCTGTACGCCTCCCGCTCAGAACATTGAGCACGAAAAGTTTACGCTTATTTGTGGAAATTTCAAATCGGACTATTGCTTTTTAACAAAAGTGTGACTCAGAAATAGTCCCGCCGCGCGTGGGACCTTTGTCCCCAGTCAATTTGAACTGTTTGAAAATAAAAGAGAATTCGGATGGTGCTTGCTATCCGATTTGCACTGCGAGGCGGTCAGGAGTACTAAAAAGGGCAATGCAATCCAGACTTGCAGTAGCACCAATGATGGATTGGACGGACCGGCACTGCCGGTTCTTCCACCGCCAACTGACGAGTCGCGCACTACTCTACACCGAGATGGTGGTGGCCGACGCGGTCATCCATGGCGCGCGCGAGCGCCTGCTCGGATTCGACGATGCCGAGCATCCAATTGCGCTGCAGCTCGGCGGTTCAGACCCGCGAAAGCTCGCCGAAGCGGCCGCTATCGGCGAGGCGTTCGGCTATGACGAAATCAACCTCAATGTCGGCTGCCCGTCCGACCGCGTCCAGTCGGGCACCTTCGGCGCCTGCCTGATGAAGACGCCGGTGCTGGTGGCAGAATGCGTCGCGGCGATGAAGGCCGCGGTGAAAATCCCCGTCACCGTCAAATGCCGGATCGGTGTCGACGACCAGGATCCCGAACCGGCGCTCGACACGTTGGCCGACGGCGTATTCGCTGCCGGCGCCGATGCGCTCTGGGTGCACGCCCGCAAGGCGTGGCTGGAGGGGCTTAGCCCCAAGGAAAACCGGGACGTCCCGCCGCTCGACTACCAGCGCGTCTATCGGCTGAAGGCCAGAAAACCGAACCAATTCATCGGCATCAATGGCGGTATTCAATCGCTGGACGAGCTATCGGAACATCTCGCCCATGTCGACGGCGCAATGCTTGGCCGCGCGGCCTATCATACGCCGGGCATCCTTACCGGTGTCGACGCCGCATTCTATGGCGAGCCGCGGGTCGCCTTCGACTACGCGGCGCTCATGGATCAAATGGCTGCCTATGCCGCGCGCCATATTGAGAAGGGCGGAAGGCTCGGCCACGTCACCCGCCACATGGTCGGCCTGTTCCACGGATTGCCGGGCGCGCGGCGCTACCGGCAGATCCTGTCCACCGATGCCAACAAACCGGGCGCCGGGCCTGAGGTGCTGAAAACGGCCTTCGCGGCAATAGATTTCGCGGCGGTGGAAGCCGAGGCAGCGTGAGCCTGCGGCAGGTTAATCCCGAAGGATCATGCGGTCGCCGCGCACGTCGAAGCCCGACAGCGAGCTGATGAAGTTCATGCCGAGCAGGCTCTGCTCGAGCATACCCGGCGCGGCGACCATCACCGGCATGTCCTTGCGCACGATGCCGCCGATCGCCACCTCGTTGGTCCTGACCGTCGCCGCGCGAGCCATGCCGTTGGCGGTCGAAACATCCACGGTGTAGCTGAGCGCTGCCGGATTGAAGCCGGCTGCCTGGGCGTCCTCAGCCGTCAGCACCGTGCTGGTCGCGCCGGTGTCGACAACCGTCCGCACCGGCGTGCCATTGACCAGGATCCGCGCTTCGAAATGGCCGTTGTCGGCCTTGTCGAGCGTCACGGTGGCGCGGCCATTGTCGACGCCGAGGGCCAGCGGGCTTCCCGGAACAAGGCCGGCCGTCACGCGGCTGACAACATCCTGAAGCTCGTAGCGGTACTGGTAGCCGGCGATCAGCGCTAGCACGATCGCCGCCCAGACGCCGAGATTGCGCGCCATGTCGCCGAGCGGCCGGCCCGAGCGGACGAGGCTGGCGCCGATCACCGCCACCAGGACGCCGACCCAGATCAGCCGGCTGAAATCGTGGTTCTCGATGCCGAAGGTGCGGCCGGCGGAATCATTCGTCACCAGCAGGATCAGCCCGGCGCCGATCACCAGCATGACGATCCAGAACAGGCGGTTCATGGCCAGCCTTCCTCAGAGTGTGCCGCGCTCGCGCGCCATGCGGGCGCGCCGCGTCTCGCGGCGTGGCCGGCGTTCGACCGTCTCCAGCCGCGCCGGCAGCTCGGCCATGACCGTCCGCCGGACGTCCGGCGTCATCGCGATCCAGCCGGCGATTTCATCGCGCGTGCGGCCGCAGCCGAAGCAGAAGCCGGTCTTCATGTCGATCGAGCAGACGAGTATGCAGGGAGACTCGATGGCGGTCATGCTGTTCTCTTGCCTTCACTCCACATGGTGCAACCGCAAAGCCAATGCAAGCCCTCCGCGATGCGCCGCCGGCCGGCGCTTTCGCGGCATCACCGGGCGGTTGTGCCGGGCAGAGAAGGCGGCTATGCCGCTGCCTCCTCCTGCAAGAAGACCGCATCCGACATGACCACAAAGCCCTTCGATGATTTCCGCACCCTCCTGGCGACGCTGCCTCCAGCGGACGCCGCCGCCGAAACCCGCGTCCGCACGCTGTTTGCCAGGGCCGACAAGCCAAAAGCCTCGCTTGGCCGCATCGAGGACGTTGCTGCCTGGCTCTCCGCCTGGAGCGGGCGGGCGCCGCCGGCCGTGAACCGGCCGCTTGTCGCGATCTTTGCCGGCAACCACGGCGTGGTGCGGCATGCCATCTCGCCGCGGCCGGTTTCGGCGACTGCCAATGCGGTCGAGCTTTGCGCCGCCGGGGGCGCGGCAATCAACCAGGTCTGCATCGCCAACGACTTGGGGCTGAAAGTTTTCGACCTGGCGCTGGACATTCCGACCGGGGACATCACGCAGGAAGCGGCGCTCGACGAGCGCGCCTGCGCTGCCACCATGGCCTTCGGCATGGAAGCCGTCGCGGGCGGCGCCGACCTTCTTTGCCTGGGCGATCTCGGCGTCGGCAATTCAACCGTCGCGGCTGCGCTCGGCGCGGCGCTGTTCGGGGGCAGGGGCGCCGACTGGGTCGGGCCGGGATCGGGCGCGGATCCGGCAATGATGGCGCGCAAGGCCGAAACGATCGATCGGGCACTGGCCTTCCACGCCGCCAGCCTTGGCGATCCGTTCGAAGCGTTGCGCCGGGTCGGCGGCCGCGAGTTCGCGGCGATCTGCGGCGCCATTCTTGCTGCCCGCATGCAGAAGATTCCCGTGCTGCTCGACGGTTTTGTCGCGACCGCTGCCGCCGCGGTCCTGCACAGGGTCAATCCCTCGGCGCTCGGCCATTGCCTGCTCGCCAGCCTGTCGCCCGAGCCCGGCCATGCCAAGGTCGCAGCGCGGCTTGGGCTCGAACCACTGCTCGATCTCGGCCTCAATCATGGCGAAGGGGTGGGAGCAGGACTTGCCGCCGGGCTCGTCAAGGCGGCGGCGCTCACCAGCTCCGGCATGGCGGCGGCGGTTCGGCGCTAAAGCGCCTTGGAGCTAACGCCGGCGCGCCGCCACGGCCTTAGTCGGCAGCGCCGGCAATTCCTCCATCACCCGGCTCAGCGGGAAGATGGCGATGGCCTCGGTGCCTTCGCGCAGCTTGGAGTGAAGCTCGAACTCGCCGCCATGCATGTCGAGCAGGCCCTGGACGATCGGCAGGCCGAGGCCGGTTCCCTGTTCTGCGCTCTTGATCGCGATCGTGCCCTGGCCAAAAGCGGAAAGCACCACAGGGATTTCCTCCTCCGGAATGCCGGGGCCGTTGTCCTTGACCGAGATGTACTGGCCGCCGCCAGCCGTCCAGCCGACGCGCACTCGCACCTCGCCGCCCGACGGCGTGAATTTTATGGCATTGGACAACAGGTTGAGCGTGATCTGCCGGATGGCGCGCTCGTCGCCAAACAGGCGCGGCAAGGTGGTCTCGAACTCCTGGATGACGCGGATGTCCTTGTTGCGGGCCCTCAGCTCCATCATGTGGCAGCAATCCTCTACGATCGTCACCAGCACCACCGGCTCCTCGTTGAGCTGATAGCGGCCGGCCTCGATGCGCGACAGGTCGAGGATCTCGTTGATCAGGTCGAGCAAGTGCTGGCCGGATTCGTGCACATCGTGCGCGTAGTCGCGATAGGTCGGGTTGTTCATCGGCCCGAGCACCTCGTTGGCCATCACCTCAGAGAAACCGAGGATGGCGTTGAGCGGCGTGCGGAGCTCATGGCTCATCGAGGCGAGGAAGCGCGACTTCGCCAGGTTGGCGTCCTCGGCGCGACGCCGGGCCTCGTCGGACATCGATTTCGCCGTCTCCACCTCGGCGATCAGCGCATCCTTCTCGGAGCGAAAGGAAAGCACCATCCACGAGGCCTGGTTGAGATGGCGCGCGACATAGCCGAAGAAGGGCAGGGCGGCGACAAGCAGCGCCGCCATGATCCCCTCGATCGGCATCCACAGGCGCAGGACAGTATAGACGTAGATCGTCACGGGAATGGCGAAGGTCGCGAGCAGGGCGCCGCCCAGCGACGACGCCATGACCGCCGTCGTCGCCATGGCGATCAGAAGCACCATGGCCTTGACGACCTGGAACTGGTCGACCTGGCATGTTTCGCAGCCCAGCCATGCGAACCAGGCCCAGCCGAGGCCGCAAAGCGAATGGCCGATCAGGAAATCGCGGCGCGTTCGCACCGGGTCGAGCTCGGTCGCTTCCGTGCGCTCGACGCGCCGCGCCATGAAGGCGACGATGGTGTAGCAGAGCAACGTGAAGAGCGCCCAGATGGCGACCTGGTTTCCCAGGCCTGCGAACAGGCCTATGGCTGCTACCGCAAGCCCAAGCAGCGGAATCGCTGCAGCGCTGACCACCATGGCGCGTGCATGCAGCTTGAGCAGGTCGCGGTCGAAATCGAGGCTGCCGGCCTGCTGCGAAAGGCGGTCACGCGTCCTGCGCACCGCACGCGCCACATCGCTGTTGCGATGCGGTTTCCTGCGGTCCACAATGAATTTGTCCGCTGTGTCCGAGCGTAGCAAAGGCATGCAAGTTCAATTTCCGCGCGCAGCGATTTTTCAGTTCGTTAAGCTACGTTCGAATGATTAAGAGACTGTTTGCCATATGAGCCGTTCCTGGCCGCGAGGACCGCGCCGGCAATATGCTACGCGGCCGCCGCGAAGCCTCTGGCGCAGGCTGCTGGATTACGGGCTGACTGTGGTTCTGCTCGGCCTGTTCGTCCTGGTCGCGGCGCGGCTCGACCGTTTCGAGACGCGCAAGGAGCAAGGCACGGCCATCGTCAATGACGGCGATTCGATCAGGCTCGGTGCCGAGCGCATCCGGATGCGCGGCATCGACGCTCCGGAATACACGCAGACATGTCGCAAGGACGGCGCCGACTACGCTTGCGGCAAGCTCGCGCGGCAGTCGCTGGTGCGGCTGATCGCCAAAAGGCCGGTCTCCTGCAGCGGCTGGCAGCGCGACCGCTATGGGCGGCTGCTCGGCGACTGCACGGCAGGCGACACTGACCTCAGCCGTGCCCAGGTGCAGGCGGGATGGGCCGTCGCCTTCGGCGACTTCGAAACCGAAGAGGCCGTCGCGCGGGCCGCCAAGGTCGGCATCTGGGCCGGGACCTTCGACGAGCCGCAGGACTGGCGCGACAGCCACCATGATCAGCCGGTCGAAAAGAAGCATGGCACGCTGGCTTCGCTCGGCGATGCGCTGCGCGAGCTCTTGCGCTTCTGGTGATACCCCGAAGCGCGCCCTATGATCGAGCGTGAGATTGGGAGAATGGAATGAAGCTGTTCGACGGCGGCCGCGCGCCCAACCCCAGGCGGGTCCGGGTTTTCCTGGCGGAAAAAGGGCTGAGCGTTCCGCTGGTGCCGGTCGACATGGGGGCGCTGGAGCATCGCGAGCAGCCGGTGGCGTCGCGCAACGCGCTGCGGCGGCTGCCGGTGCTGGAGCTCGACGACGGTACCGTCATCACCGAATCCATCGCCATCTGCCGCTATTTCGAGGAACTGCATCCCGAGCCCGCCTTGTTCGGGAAGGGAGCGCTCGGCAAGGCCAAGGTCGAGATGTGGCAGAGGCGCATGGAGTTCAATCTCCTGAGCTGCGTGGCTGCCGCGTTCCGGCACATCCATCCGGCGATGAAGGATTGGGAGGTGCCGCAGATTCCCGAATGGGGCGAGGCCAACAAGCCGAAGGCCATCGAATTCCTGCGTCTCCTGGACCGCGAACTGGCCGACAGGGAATTCGCCGCCGGCGACACCTATTCGGTCGCCGACATCACCGGGCTGATCGCCATCGATTTCATGAAGCCGGCGCGCATCAAGGTGCCCGAGGACTGTGCGAACGTGCTGCGCTGGCACTCGGCGCTCTCCAGCCGGCCAAGTGCCGCCGCCTGAGGCCGATTTTGGACAATTTGCCGGATATGAGCGAAGCGCTGGAAAGCCTCACTGTCAGGGTGCGGGCCTGCCGCATATGCGTCGAGCACCCGCGCGGCAAACCCCTGCCACACGAGCCGCGACCGGTGCTGAGGCCATCCTCCCGCGCCCGCATCCTGCTTGCCAGCCAGGCGCCGGGCACGAAGGTCCATGTATCGGGCATGCCGTTCACCGATGCCTCCGGGGACCGCCTGCGGAACTGGCTCGGCGTCAGCAGCGAAGAGTTCTACGATACAAAGAATTTCGCCATCGTTCCGATGGGGTTCTGCTTTCCCGGCCAGGACGCCAAGGGCGCCGACCTGCCGCCGCGCCGCGAATGCGCGCCGGCCTGGCGCACTGAGCTGATGGCGCTCATGCCGCAAATCGATCTGGTGCTGACGATCGGCGGCTATGCGCAGTCCTGGCATATGGGCACGGCGCGCGCGGCATCGCTGACGGAAACGGTGAGGAACTGGCGCGCCATCTGGAATGCGGCGGCCGGGCCGAAGGTGCTGCCGCTGCCGCATCCATCCTGGCGAAACACCGGCTGGCTGAAGAAGAATCCGTGGTTTGAAATGGATTTGCTGCCTTTCCTGCGGTCGGAAATCCGCTATCGCATCGATTAGGCACCTCGCAAGAAATCACTCGCTTTTGCTGCTGTCGGCAGAATTTCTTTCTTGTGAAAGGCCTTGATAAAAGGGAATATGGCGAAACTATTCCCCTTGGAGTCTCCCGATGGATCGCCTTGACCGAAAAATTCTCCGCCTTTTGCAGGAGGACGCGACACTTGCGGTCGCCGATGTCGCCAAGAAAGTCGGCCTGTCGACCACGCCGTGCTGGCGGCGCATTCAGAAGCTCGAGGAAGAGGGCGTCATCAAGCGGCGCGTGGCCATTCTCGACCACGAGAAGGTCAATGTGCGCGTCACCGTCTTCGTCTCGATCCGCACCAATTCGCACAGCCATGAATGGCTGCGGCGCTTCTCCGAGGTCATCCAGGAATTTCCTGAGGTGGTCGAGTTCTACCGCATGAGCGGCGACGTCGACTATCTGCTGCGCGTGGTGGTGCCCGACATTGCCGCGTACGACGCCTTCTACAAGCGGCTGATCGCCAAGATCGAGATCCGCGACGTGTCGTCGTCCTTCGCCATGGAGCAGATCAAATACACGACCGAGATCCCGCTCGACTACATGGTGCTGGACAAGGAATCGGGCGCGAACGCGGCCTGACATAGGCGCGCCCGCCGCTTTCCATTGTGCGCGAAGCGGCGGGAATTAATTCTTCTTTTTGTTGAGGAAATTCCACGGCGAGTTGACCGGCAGCGTAACCGCGTCCGGGACAGTGTCTACATTGGCCACCTCCGCCTTGCGCACGGTGTAGCCGGACTGGACGATCAACACGCCGTCGAGGATGAAGAGCTGGCTCTTCTCCATACCGGGCTTCAGCACGCCGGTGACCGAAACCGGCTGATAGGCTTCCGCCATCTTGAAGGGATGGGCCGGCGTGACCAGCACGATCTGGTTCGGCGGCGGCGTCGGCATGTGGCTGCAGGCGCCGGTCCAAGGCACCAGCAGGAACTGGTAGACGAGGTCGCCATCGCGATCGACCGGCAGTGCATAGCCGGCTATTTGAACCTCCTTGTCCTGAAGATTGGTGGACAGCGTCTCGCCATGATCGGGCAGTTTCGCCGCGATCATCGGCAGGTTGGCGTCTTCGGCGACTGCCTGCGTCGCCGGGCGCAGATCCTTCCAGAAGATATGCGCGATATCGGCCGCGGCATCGGCTCCAGTGGCGGCGAGCGCGAGCACGGCTGCCACCAGCATCGTGCGTGATTTGAAATGCTTGCTCATGGTCGCTCCATCCTCCGCCGGTCCATCTTCGGAATCGAGTAAAAGCGTTGTGACTGTTTCAGCTCAACGCTCCAGCCGCATCACATGCCGCCGTGTGCCGGCCGTGCCGACCTCATGAAAACCGCGCGCGACGAACATGTCGCGAAAACCCATGAAGCGATAGCTAGGCGCTGCCTCATCGACTGGATAGGCCTCGATCACACGCGCGCCCTTGGCAAAGGCCTGCTTGATAGCGGCGTCGAGCAAGGCCGAGGCAAGGCCGCCGCCGCGCAAGGCCTTCGGCACATAGAAGCAGACGATCGACCAGATGCCGGTTTCGCTGTCGTCCTGCTGCTTCGAAAGCCTGCGATAGGTCTCGCGCGGCGCGACGGAGCACCAGCCGACCATCTTGCCGCCAAGCTCAGCGACAATGCCGACCGGCGTGCCTTGATCGATGAGTGTCGTCATCATGCGCTTCTTCTCGTCGTTTTGGATGTGCTCGCGGCTGGAGCGGCGCCAGGCCATGCACCAGCAATACTTCGGCGCGCCGGGCTGCTCGAACAGGTCCTCGAAGCGACCGCGCGTTTCCCGCGTCACTTCGATGAAGCGGATACGGCCGTGATCAAGCCTTTCCGACTGCGAGCCGTTCGAGCTGCTTGGCATCGGTCAGTTCCTTGATGGCGTCCTTGCCGATCCAGCGGGCCGTCTTGTCGGACGACGCCGCAAGCTTCTCGGCAAGCGCAAGGGCAGAGGCGTGCAGTGCCATCGAGCGCTTGCCGATCTGCCGCAGCGCCCAATTCACGGCCTTGCGGACGAAGTTGCGCGGGTCGCCGGCATGCTTCTCGATCAGCGGCAGATAGGCAAGGAGGGTCGCGTCGGATTCCGTCTTCAGATGCACCGCGCCCCAGGCCAGCATGGCAAAGGCGGTGCGGCGCACGAATTCGCGCTCGTCCTTTGCGAACTCCTCGATCAGCTCGCGCCAGAACGGCGTTTCGGCGAACAGGTCTGCGACGGTGTCGACGATCTCCCAGCTGTCGAAATCGGCGGCCCAGCGCCGGCATTGGCCGATATCGAGCCTCTTTGGCTCGCCGGTGAAGGCCGCCATCAATCGCGCCTCACGGATGCCGGTGTCCCACAGGAGCAACGACCGCTCGTGGTTCCTCTTCAGCTTGCGCGCCAGCGGCCGCAGGTCGGAATTGCCGACGCCGAGCGCGGTTCTCGTGTTGATGCCGAACCGTGCCATGCCGGCGCGGTTCTCCTCGGTGCCGATCGAACGCAGATGAGCGACGATGTCGTCGGCGCTCCAGCTCGGATCGGGCAGGGCCATCGCCGTCTATTTTTCCAAGCGCGCGAGCAGCGAAGACGTGTCCCAGCGCCGGCCGCCCATGTCCTGCACGTCCTTGTAGAACTGGTCGACCAGCGCCGTCACCGGCAGCTTGGCGCCGTTGCGGTTGGCTTCGGCGAGGCAGATGCCGAGATCCTTGCGCATCCAGTCGACGGCAAAGCCGAAATCATATTTTCCGGCGTTCATCGTCTTGTGGCGGTTTTCCATCTGCCAGGAACCGGCGGCGCCCTTGGAGATCACGTCGATGACCTTCTCGATGTCGAGCCCGGCCTTCTTGCCGAAATGGATGCCTTCGGCCAGCCCCTGGACGAGGCCGGCAATGGCGATCTGGTTGATCATCTTGGTGAGCTGGCCGGCGCCCGCCGGACCCATCAGCCCCACCATGCGGGCAAAGGCGTCGATCACGGGCCTGGCTCTGTCGAAGGCGGTCTGCTCGCCGCCGACCATCACCGTCAGCACTCCGTTCTCGGCGCCCGCCTGGCCGCCCGACACTGGCGCGTCGAGGAAGGAAAAGCCGACCTTTTCAGCGGCTTCAGCGAGTTCACGCGCAACCTCGGCGGAGGCAGTGGTGTTGTCGATGAAGACGGCGCCCTTCTTCATCGCGGCGAAGGCACCCTTGGCGCCGGTCGTCACCGAGCGCAGGTCGTCGTCATTGCCGACACAGGAGAAAACGAAATCCTTGCCCTCAGCAGCCTCGGCCGGCGTCAGCACCAGCTTGCCGCCATGCTGGGCGACCCATTGCTCGGCCTTGGCGGTGGTGCGGTTGTAGACGGTGACGTCGTGGCCGCCCTTGTTCCTGAGGTGCCCGGCCATCGGATATCCCATGACGCCAAGACCGAGAAATGCAACCGATGCCATAAGCCTGCCTTCCAACAAAAGAGAGATTTCAGTGGCGGAAGGTCTAGGCCATGCGAAAAATTCGTCAAGGCGCGGAGAGCCGCATCGGCTGGTGCAGGCTGGAATGCGGCGCGCTATCGCTTGAGGTGGATGGTGATGCGGCGCTCGATCCATTCGACGCCGTGGCGCAGGATCTCGACCAATACCAGATAGACAATCGCCACCCAGATATAGGCCTGGATGTCGAAGGATCTTGCATAGGCGAGCTTCGCATTGCCCATGAGGTCGTAGACGGTGATGATGGCGACGATGGCCGAAGCCTTGATCATCAGGATGAGCTCGTTGCCGTAAGGCCGCAGCGCCACCACGATCGCCTGCGGCATGATGACCTTGCGAAGCGTCTGCAACTTGTGCAGGCCGAGCGATGCGGCGCCTTCCCACTGGCCCCTGGGTACGCTCTCGATGGCTCCGCGCAGGATTTCGGCCTGGTAGGCAGCGGTGTTGAGCGAGAAGGCAAAGACGCCGCAGTAGAAGGCTTCGCGGAAGAACCACCACAACCCGACCGTCTCGAGCTCGGGCCGGAACGAGCCGACGCCGTAATAGACCAGATAGGTCTGCACGAGCAGCGGGGTGCCGCGGAAGAAATAGACGTAGCAATAGGCGAGGGCGGACAGGATCCGGTTCTTGGACATGCGTCCGTAGGCGACGGGTAACGACAGGATCGCGCCTGTCACCATTGAAATCGCCACCAGCGACAGGGTGGTTCCCAGGCCCTGCAGATAGGCCGGTGCGTATCTGGCGAAGAATTCGGCATTCCAGGCGTGGACGAGATAGGCCACGATGCCGAGGCCGAAGAGTATCCACACACCGACCAGCGCGTAGCCGACGATGCGGGCGCGCGGCCAGCCGCGCGCCTGGGGCGGCGGCCTGTCGACGGCAATGGCCTGGCTGACGCTCATCGTGCCTCCCTCCGCCCAAGCGAGCGCAGAATATAGCCGGTGGCGATCGACGACAGGATGGCCAGCACGAGGAAGACCAGCGCCGCCACACTATAGAAGAGGAACGAATGCTTGGTGACGCGCGCCGCGACGCCGGCATTGCGCAAGGTTTCGGCAAGGTTGACGACCGAGACCAGCGATGTGTCCTTAAGCAGGCTGAGCCAGCAGTTTTCCAGACCCGGGAAAGCGATGCGCAGCAATTGCGGCAGGATCACCAGGCGCATCGTCTGCCATTTCGCAAGGCCGATGGCGTAGCCGCCCTCATACTGGCCCTTGGGAATGGCGCGAAAAGCCGAAAGAAAAACCTCGCTGGCGTAGGACGAGAAGATCAGCGACAGCACGATCATGCCGGCGATGAAGCTGTTGACGTCGACCGTCGCATCCGGATTGAACAGCCGGACAAGGTACTGCAGCAGCAGCGGCATGCCGAAGAAGAACAGAAACAGCGTGACCAGTTCGGGCAGGCCGCGAAAAACCGTCGTGTAGATGTTGGCCGCAAGCCGCAGTGATGGTTCCTGGGACTGCTTGGCGAAGGCGACGAAAAAGCCGATCGTCAGGCCGATCGGCAGCGTGGCGAGCGCCAACACAATCGTGACCAGCACACCAGACGCAATGTCGTCACTCCAGCCATCCGGTCCCCAACTGAGAAGTGTCCAAATGCTTTGGGCTGGCATTGACGGGTCTGATCTCCGTGGCGATACCTTTATGAAAGAAGGGCGGCGAGGTTTTCCTCACCGCCCCGAGCGCAATGATCAGGACTCGGCGCCGTAGACGTCGAACTTGAAGTACTTGTCGTTGATTTCCTTGTATTTTCCGTTCTTGCGGATGGCGTCGATGGCGGAATTCAGCTTGTTGACCAGATCGGTCTCGCCCTTGCGAACGGCAATGCCGGCCCCCGGTCCGAAGATCTCGACCGGCTGCGGCGAGGGCTGGCCGAGGATCTTGCAGCAGGCGCCGTCGGGCGAATCCAGCCACTGCTGCAGCACGACGATATCGTCCTCGATGGCGTCGAGGCGGCCATTGGCGAGGTCGGCCTGCTCTTCGGGGCTGCTCGGATAACCCTTGATGGTGCTGTCGGTATAGGTCTTGGAGGCATAGTTGAAATGCGTGGTCGTGGTGGCGACGCCGATATTCTTGCCGGCAAGATCTTCCTTGGTGACGCCCTTGAGCGGCGAATCCTTCGGCACGGCGATCGCCGAGGGTGTGTTGTAGTATTTGTGGGTGAAGTCGACCTTTTCCTGGCGTTCGGGTGTGATCGACATCGAGGCGACGATGGCGTCGAACTTGCCGGCCTGCAGCGCCGGGATGATGCCGTCCCAGTCTTGCGCGACGAAGGTGCACTTCACCTTCATTTCGTCACACAGCGCCTTGGCGATATCGATGTCGAAACCGACGAGCTGGCCGTCCGAGGTGAGGTTGTTGAAGGGCGGATACGCGCCTTCGGTGCCGATCCTCAGGGTCTTTTCCTGAGCCTGGGCAACGCCAAGTGTCAGCAGCGCGGCCGAAGCGGCGAGCGCGATACGCAGTGCAATACGCATGATAATCCTCTCATATTGTCATGGCCGCTGTCCCGTGCGGCTCTTGTGGACGGCGCTTTTTGACCGCCCGCTGCGCGGGATACTCCCACTCTTTCGAAGAAAAAAGCAACTGCAAAACAACTGCAAACGACAATCGCCGTCTGCCGCTGCGTTACTTGCCCCGAGCCTTGCCTTGCGTGACGAGGCCGGTCGCGCGCTCGACAAAGTCGGCTATCGATTTCGTGTCGTCGAGGTCGAAAACCGGCAGGCTCTCGCCTTCGACTTTGAAATCCGCTGCGATGGCGACGATGTTCGGATCGCCGGCCGAAAGCGGCGTCCGGTCCTTGGCCTCCATCCGCCGCGTCTCGATCTTCTTGTGCGCCTCGCGCTTGTAGCCTTCGACGAGCACGATGTCCGAGGGCGTCAGCCGCGCCAGGATCGCGTCCAGCGACGGCTCGTCTTCGCTGCGCAGCTCGTGCATCAGCGCCCAGCGCCGGCCGGAGACGATCGCGACCTCGGTGGCGCCTGCCTGACGGTGGCGAAAGGAGTCCGCGCCCGGCTTGTCGATGTCGAAGTCATGATGGGCATGCTTGACCGTCGAGACCGTCCAGCCGCGCCGGACGAGTTCGGCGAGCAGCTTCTCGGTCAGCGTCGTCTTGCCGGAATTCTTCCAGCCGGTGATGCCGAACACGCGTCTCATGGCTGCAGGCTTTGCAACAGACGTTGGGCCTCCGCAAGATCGTCCGGCGTGTTGATGTTGAAGAACGGGTCGATCCGTTTGCCTTCGGCCTCGATCATCGGAAACTCCACCTGGACGAAATCGTGCCACTGCATGAAGGCCGAAACCCGGCGGTTGTCCTCGTCGACCAGGAAATGGTGCAAGGCATCGCGAAGGTCGATCGGCCAGAGTGCGAAGGTCGGATGCCATCTGCCGTCGGAACTGGCGACGGCGATCGCGCCTGGCCGTTCGCGGGCCGCCGCGGCCAATCGTTCGACGAGGTCGCCGGGGAAGAATGGTGTGTCACCGGCCGCGCTGACCAGCGACCGGCAAGCCGTGCTGTCCGCCGCCCATTCGAGACCGGTCAGGATTCCTGCCAATGGGCCGGCATAGCCCAGCACCGTATCGGCAAGCACCGGCAGATTCATGCCGGCAAACCGTGCGGGGTCGCTGTTGGCGTTGAGCGCCAGCGTGCCCACCTGTGGCTTCAGACGCGCGGCGACGTGCTCGATCAGCCTGCCCTTGCCCAGCGACAGAAGAGGCTTGTCGCCGCCGCCCATCCGGCGCGACTGGCCTCCCGCCAGGATGATGCCCGCAATGCTCCGGTCCATCGCGCCTATATGCCGTCCGGCGCCATGTCGGGTCCAGCGCTTTCAGCGGCAGGCTGGCGCCGGCCGACGATGCGCTCGCGGTAGAGCGCATAAAGGCCGGAGCCGATGATGATGGTGGCGCCCACGATCATCGGCAGATCAGGGATGTCGCCGAAGATGACGAGCCCGAGCAGGATCGACCACAACAATGCGGTGTAGCGGAAGGGCGCGATGAAGGAGATGTCGCCCGAGCGCATCGCCATGATGATGAACTGGTAGCCGATGAGCACCAGCACGGCCGCCAGCGCCAGCAGCGCTGTGGCCTCGCCGCTCATCGGCGTCCAGCCGCCCATCGGCGGCAAGAGCAGCGCGCCAAGCACCGTCATGGCCAGCGCGGTCGCCGTCGACACCAGCATGGTCGGGATCGCCTGCGGGATTCGCTTGGTGGCCAGGTCACGCACAGCGCAGCAGACCACGCTGGTCAGCGCCAGCAGCGAATAGACGCTGAAGCCCTCGAACCCCGGCCGCACGATGATCAGAACGCCGGCAAAACCAAGGGCAATTGCCAGCCAACGACGCCAGCCGACGCCTTCGCCGAAGAAAAGGGCGGCGCCCATCGTCACGGCAAGCGGCAGGGCCTGCAGCACGGCCGAGACATTGGCGATCGGCAGATGGGCGAGGGCGATGAGGAAGGACACGGTGGCGCCGGCTTCGCCGGCGACACGCACCGCCACCATCGGCTGCAGCATGGCGCCGGGATTGGCCAGCGCGCCGCGCTGCCAGGCGAGCAGGCCGACGAACAGCGAGGCGAAGGCACCCCGCACCAGCATCACCTGCGACATGTTCATCGATTCGGAGGAGAATTTGGTGATGGCGTCGTTCAGGGTGAAGCCAACCATGGCCACGACCATGAACAGCGCGCCGCGAAGATTGGGCGAAAGAGGCAAGGGCGTTTCCGGTTTCTATTTTTGGACCAAGCCTGTAGCAGGCAGCCGGAAGACAGCAACGCCAAAGAAATGGGCCACAGCATCTGCCGTGGCCCGGCTTGCTGGAAAGCAGTTGGTCTTATTTCTTGGGCGCCAGCCTCTCGGTGCCGTTGCCATCCTTGCCTGCGATGGTCCAGAGCCCATGCAGCGAGCCGTCATCCTCTACCTTGTAGGCGACGAGGCCGATTTCCTTGCCCATCACATAGCCTGCGGAAAAGGCATTGTCGTTGCGCATGCAGATGCCGTCCGAGGACGAGCCGCCGGTTTCCCAATGGATCGTGCAGGTCGTCTCGCTGGTCAGCGTGATGGTTGCCTCGCCGCCGTAAGACGACCCGTCGAAATTCGTGCCGGAAACCGTGTAGGTGCCGCCGATCGACTGGGCCGCCGCCGGCATGGAAACAATTCCAAGCATTGCAAGTGAAAGCATGAATTTGCGCATGTGCACTTCCCCCTTGAGCGAAAATCGCTTGTGAAGGCTAGGCTGGAACGGACCGGCGGTAAATCGGGTGGAGGATAGCGCGACAGGTTTATTTTGCTGTGAATCGCGCTTGCCTCAAGGGCCGCGCAGGCTGGTCGCGATAGCGCCGGTCAGCGGATCGTATTTCGCCTTGAGCGACGAAGGATATTCGATCCAGACGCTGCGAACGACGCCGTCCTTTCCGAACAGGCGCCGCTCATAGAAGACCTTGTCGCCTTTGATGCCGGACAACACCGCCCAATTCTTGCCGGTCTTGCTATAGGTGATCTTGTAGCCCGGTCCGGTGTTTGCCTTCTCGGCGGCGACGAAGCCCCTCGGTGTATCGTTGTCGATGTTGTAGATGCCGGAGCAGGTCAGGCTGGCGCCGTCGGGCGCGCTCCATTGCTGCCCGTCGCCATTCTCGGGCTCGGCTTCGGCGATGCTGAATATCTCGTCCGGGAATGTGCAGGAAGTGCCGAAGCGCGCGTTGACGTAGGTGAACGGCTTCGCGATCGCCGCTGTGACGACGACCGCCAATGAGGACGACAAGGCTATCGCCAAAGGCGCGCCCTGGATGAGAGGAAAACGTTTCATGGTGCCCCCAAGGTCAGTGACCAAAGGTGATCCTGCACCAATCCTTGGGAAAAATCAGCCGCCGGTGACGCTCATATGGCGCGACACCGAGGGACGGCTGGTGCGGCGGTCGATGACGAAATCATGGCCCTTCGGCTTGCGCCCGATTGCCTCGTCTATGGCCTCGCCAACCAACTCGTTGCCTTCGGACGCACGCAACGGCGCCCTGAGGTCGGCAGCGTCCTCCTGGCCGAGGCACATATAGAGCGTGCCTGTGCAGGTCAGCCTCACGCGGTTGCAGCTCTCGCAGAAATTATGCGTCATCGGCGTGATGAAGCCGAGCCGGCCGCCGGTCTCCGAGACCTGGACGTAGCGCGCAGGGCCGCCGGTCTTGTAGGGGATGTCGGTCAAGGTGAACTGGCGCTCGAGCGAGGCGCGCAGCAGCGACAGCGGCAGGTATTGGTCGGTGCGGTCGGCGTCGATCTCGCCCATCGGCATGGTCTCGATGACGGTGAGGTCCATGCCGCGGCCATGTGCCCAGCGCAGCATCTCGGGGATCTCGGCGTCGTTGAAGTCGCGCAGCGCCACGGCGTTGAGCTTGACCTTCAACCCTGCGGCCTGCGCGGCGTCGATGCCTTCCATCACCTTGCCGAGATTGCCCCAGCGGGTGATCTGGCGGAATTTGTCGGCGTCAAGCGTGTCGAGCGAGACGTTGATGCGCTTCACCCCACAATCGGCAAGCTCAGCGGCAAAGCGCGAGAGCTGCGAGCCGTTGGTGGTAAGTGTCAGCTCCTCCAGCGCGCCGCTCTCCAGATGGCGCGACAGCTGGCGCACCAGATGCATGATGTTCTTGCGCACCAGCGGCTCGCCGCCGGTCAGCCTGAGCTTCCTCACTCCCTTTTCGATGAACACGCTGCAGAGCCGGTCGAGTTCCTCGAGCGACAACAGGTCCTTCTTCGGCAGGAAGGTCATGTCCTCGGCCATGCAATAGGTGCAGCGGAAGTCGCAGCGGTCGGTGACCGACACGCGAAGGTAGGTGATCGTGCGACCGAATGGGTCGATCATGTTCATGTTCAAGCGCTTCCGTGGCCGTGAACGGGCTCGTTATATACGGCTATGTGATACGATCCGGCCCAGCATTCAAGATAGAAGGTCCTGATCTTTGGTAACATTCCGCGACCGACATTGCGTGTCGGCTACTTCGTATGACCTTCCCGCATCTCACGAAGCGGCGTAGGGAAGGGCGCCATCTCACGCAGGACCGAACATGACAGCGCCAAAGGAACTGAGGGTCTCGAAAGACCGCAAGCTGCTCACCGTGACCTTCCCGGATCACCAGCCTTTCGAGCTGCCGGCGGAGTTGTTGCGCGTTGCCTCGCCTTCGGCGGAAGTGCAGGGACATTCGCCTGAACAGCGGGTGACCGTGCCCGGCAAGCGCAATGTCGCGATCCTCAAGATCGAGCCGGTCGGCAATTACGCCGTGCGCATCACCTTCGACGATTTCCACGACACCGGCATCTTCACCTGGAATTATCTTCACACGCTCGGGCATGAGAAGGAGGAACGCTGGAACGCCTATCTCGCCGAGCTTGCCGAAAAGGGGCTGAGCCGCGATCGCTAGCCTGGCGTTCGGAAATCCAGTCTCGGCAATCGGCTGTCAAAGCGTCATGGACTTAGCGTAGCGCCGGCAAAAGGTCAGGAGGCGAAAAAGATGTCGCTCATCACATCGATCGAACAGCTCGAGGCCCTCTACGGCCAGCCTGGCGAGGCCTCGATCGTCAAGGAACTCGACCATGTGATTCCCGAATATGCCGCCTTCATCGAGGCCTCGCCCTTCGTGGCGCTGGCGACCAGCGGGCCGGAAGGGCTGGACTGCTCTCCGCGCGGCGATCTCGCCGGTTTTGTGCGCCTCACCGATGAGAAGACGCTGATGATGCCCGACAGGCGCGGCAACAATCGCGCCGATTCGCTGAAGAACATCATTCGCGATCCGCGCGTAGGGCTGCTGTTCCTGGTGCCAGGCTCCGGCACCACGCTGCGTATCAACGGCCGTGCTCACATCACCACCGATGCCGAGCTTTGCGCCTCCTTCACGGTCGACGGTAAGCCGGCGCGGTCGGTCACCGTGATCGCCGTCGACACGGTCTATTTCCAGTGCGCCCGCACCATCGAGCGCTCGGAGCTGTGGAGCCCGGCAAGGCATGTCGATCCGAAGTCGCTGCCGACGCCAGGCCAGATCCTCGAGATCACCAGCCGCAAGACTATCGACGGCGTCACCTACGATAAGGAATGGCCTGAGCGGGCGAAGAAAACCATGTGGTGACCCGGGCTCAGGCTTCCTTGAGCACGTCCGCGATCTTGCGCATCTGCTCGCCGATCATGTCGCACTGTTCGGGCGTCGACTGGCTCATCGCCTTCTCGATCAGCGCCATGTGAACCTTCAGCGCCCGCATCAGCAGGGCCTCGCCGGCCTCGGTGAGGTTGAGCCGCAGCACCCGCTTGTCCTTCTCGTCGCCCTCGCGACGCAGCAGGCCGCGCGCCTCCAGCTGCGGCAAAAGCATAGTGATGTTGGAGCGGCCTACCAGCAGCCTGCGGGCAAGGTCGTGCTGCGACATGCCCGGATGGCGGTAAAGGTTCATCAGCACGTCGAGCTGCGCAGGCTTGAGGTCGAGCGGCGCGAGCTTTGTCGCCAGCGTGCGCTCCAGCACATGGCAGGCGCGCGCCACCGCAACCCAGTTGCGAAAGCGCGGATTGTCCCAGGGCAGCTCTTGCTTAATGTTCATGTTTGAACTATTATGTTCATGCTTGAACGAATGGATGGACCGCCAATATGGCATCATTTGGATTGAAGGTCATCCGGGGCGTCTTCGGCGCGGCCGAGCATGTCGCTCCGCGTCTCAGCGGCCGCGCCGCGTTCGAATTGTTCTGCCGCACGCCGAACGTCAAGTCCCTGAGCGATGGCGAGCGCCGCGCCGTCGAGCGCGCTGCCGGCTTCATGGCCGAGGCACGCCATCACCGTCTGAAAACCAGGACCGACTGCGTTGCGGTGCATGAGTTCCGGCCCGAGCCGGACAGGGGCTTTCGCGGCACGGTGCTCGTCATCCATGGCTGGCGCTCGCGCACCGAATATATGCGCGCGCTGATCGAGGGATTTCGTGGGGCCGGCTACAAGGTCGTCTCGCTCGACCTGCCGGGGCACGGCCATTCGCTCGGCCGGCATCTCAACATGGTGACCGCGGTCGACGCGGCACGGGTCGCCGGCGAATGGTTCGGCCCGTTTGCCGCTGCCATCGGCCATTCCTTTGGCGGCGCAATCGCCGCCAACGCGGTTGCGGCGTCAGTCAGGGGCATGCCGCCGCTTGGCGTCGAAAGTCTGGTGCTGATCGCCGCGCCCAGCTCGCTGCCGGCGATCTTCGACGATTTCAGCCACAAGCTCAATGTCGGGCCGCGCTCCCGGATCGCCATGGCGGATCGGGTGAAGCATCTGTCGGGGCGGCCGCTCAGCGAATTCACCGGCGACCGTCAGCTTGCCGAGGCGCCGGTGCCGACGCTGATCATCCATGCGCCGGACGATCGCGAAGTCCATGCCGATCATGCCAAGCGCTATGCGGGCGCCGGCGATCATGTCAGCCTGCACTGGGCAGATGGGCTTGGCCACCGCCGCATCCTTGCCGACAAGGATGTCGTCGCGCGCGCCGTCCGCTTCGTCGCCGAGGAACACGAATCGACGCTGCACTGAAACAGGTGCAGGAAAGACGTGTCGCGGTCCGTTCGGAATTGCGCGAGAAACCCGGTCAGTCGGCCTTCTTCTTCTGCCCGGGCTCGACCGGCAGGCCGGCGGCCTTCCAGGCGGTGTAGCCGCCAAGGATGTGCTTGACCGGTGTGAGGCCCATGTCTTGCGCCGTCTTGGTGGCCAGGGCCGAACGCCAGCCGCCGGCGCAGAAGAAGACGAAAGTCTTGCCCGAGGCGAAGAACGGCTTGTGGTAGGGGCTTTCGGGATCAATCCAGAATTCAAGCATGCCGCGCGTGACATGCTTGGCGCCGGGGATCTTGCCGTCACGCTCGACTTCGCGAGGGTCGCGCAGATCGACGAAGATCGTGTCGTCATCTTCCAGCAGCCCGGCCGCTTCCTCAGGCGACACGACCTCGATCTCGGCATTCGCCTCATCGAGAAGTTCGCGATATCCCTTCTTCACCGCACATCCTCCAGGCCTCGCACGGGCCATCCGGATTTCGAGCATAATCCTCTCAGCTTGTCACGCCACCGCCAGCTCCGTCACGGCCCGGCGCAGCAACGCAAGCAAGGCGGGTACCAGGCGGGGTCGCAGCCTGCGTCACGATGATGTGAAACCGTTCTGCCACAGACCCATCGAAATTTATGGAAGCTTAACGAAATCGGTATGAATCAGTATAGTTGCGCCTTACATCCGCCATGCGGTGGGCGAGATCGTTTTCGCGGCGCGGAACGGGAACCGGTGACAACCGGAGCGGGTGATTCATGAAATTCCTCGGAAACAGACAGGCCGTGCTGCCAATTGCGATCGCAGCGACACTTGCCGTCGGCATGCCGCAGGCCAGCGCCCAAGGGCTGTTCGACATGCTTTTCGGCGGCGGCATCCGGCACAGCCCCCAGGGCGAATTTCCACCACCGCCGAAATCTCGCAAGATACAGCCAGGAGCATCCGCCGGAGGCGGCGTCAGAATCAGCAGCCCGACCTACAACACCTACAGGGCCGACAAGCTCGTGCGCGTCGACTTCAAGTCGCTGCTTCCGGCTCCGCAGCCCGCGACCGCGCAGGATGCCGCCTATGTGCCGTCGGTGACTGGAAGCGCTTTCCGCGACGCGCTGGCGGGCTTGAGCGACTATGAACTCTTTGCCGAACCCGATATCGCCAAGGCGTTGATCGCCTATTATTCGGCCAATCCGGATTTCATCTGGGTGACGGGGGCGGCGCCGAACAGCCGGGCGCAGGATGCGGTGCGGGTGCTCGGCGAGGCGGCGAGCTACGGCCTGACGCCTGCGGACTACTCCGTCGACGTTCCGGCGGCCACGACGTCCGCCGCGCCGGAAGAGCGGACCAAGGAACTGGCCCGCTTCGAGATGGCGCTGTCGGCGCGCGTGCTGCGCTATGCCCATGACGCCCAGAGCGGCCGCGTCGACCCGAACCGCATCACCGGCTATTACGATTTCCCGGCCAAACCGCTTGATCTCGAGGGCGTGCTGAAGACCTTGGCGCACACGCAGGAGGTGCGCACCTATCTCGAATCGCGGCACCCGCAGAACCCGGAGTACCAGGCGCTGCGCGTCGAACTGGAATCGCTGGAGGCGAGCGAGGAGAACGAGATCGTCGTCGATCCGAAGCTGCTGCTCAAGCCCGGCGAAAGTAGCCCGGAGCTGCCCAAGCTCTTGACGCTTATTGCCCGCAATCTCGATGACGAGATGGGCGGCGAATACGGCGAGGTCCTTGCCAGGCTCGGCAAGAGCGAGCTTTACGACCCCGAACTGGTGCCGGTCATCAAGGCGGTGCAGAAGCGGGCCGGCATGAAGGGCGACGGCGTCATCGGCGCGCGCACCGTTGCTTCGCTTGCCGGAACCTCCAAGGCCGACAAGATCGGCAAGGTGAAAGTCGCGCTCGAAGAGCTGCGCTGGCTCCCCTCCGACCTTGGCAGCCCCCGCGTGTTCATCAACCAGCCGGCCTTCACCGCAAGCTACATCGACAATGGCGAGGAGAAGCTGAAGACCCGCGCGGTCATCGGCAAGGTCACCAACCAGACCGCCTTCTTCTACAACCAGGTCAAGCAGGTCGATTACCATCCCTATTGGGGCGTGCCGCAGTCGATCATCGTCAACGAGATGCTGCCGCGGCTGCGCAGCGATCCGGGCTATCTCGACCGCGCCGGCTATGAGGTTACGGATTCGCAGGGTAGGCAGATCCCGTCGTCGGCGGTGGACTGGGGCGCCTACGGCTCCAAAATCCCATTCAGCGTGCGCCAGCAGCCAAGCGAGGCCAACGCGCTCGGCGAATTGAAGATCCTGTTCCCCAACAAGCACGCCATCTACATGCACGACACGCCGCAGAAGTCGTTCTTCGAGCGCGACATGCGCGCGCTGAGCCACGGCTGCATTCGTCTCCAGGATCCGCGGGGCATGGCGGCGGCAGTGCTCGGCACCTCGGTCGACTATGTCGCCGAGAAGCTGAAGCACGGCCATTCGACCGAGAATGTCACGCGCGTCATCCCGGTCTATGTCGCCTATTTCACCGCATGGCCGAACATGTCCGGCAAGGTCGAGTATTTCGACGACGTTTACGATCGCGATTCGAGGCTGATGCTGGCGCTGGATGCCACCGAAGCGGTGCGCGCGCCGTCAAGCTGAAGGTCGGATTGGTTCAAGCGCAGAGCCGCTTTATCTGTTGTTTGACGCAATTCCGGACGGAAGACCGCTACGCACTTTTCCTGGGAGCTGGTTTAGACGAGCGGGCGGCGGAAGCCGGCGTCGCGCCCGGCGATCAGCCAGTAGACCAAGCCGGCGACGAGACCGGCGCCGGCGATGATGCCCATGTCGGCCCAGCGTTCCGGATCGTCCGGCGCATCCGGCCATAGCAACATGAAGCCGGCAGCCGCGGCCGCGCCGCCGAACAGCATGTGAAGCCAGAAGCTCCGCAGCGAAAAGAACTCGGCAATCAGGGCGAAGACCAGGGTCTGCATGCCGGTGACCACGATCGTCAGGAAATAGACGAACATGCCGAGAGGCGGCACAACCAGCACCGCGACAGGCGTGAGCTGCATCAGCTCAAAATAGCCTATGGGCAGCGCGCTCAGCACCACGTAGATCACGACCAACGCGATCAACCCGACGAGCACCGCGACCAGATAGCCAGCGAGCACCATCAGGATGCGCTTCAGCACGTAGCCAACCATTGCCATGCACCCCCGTGCCCGCAATCGTGGCGCGCAGTCAGCCATCAAACGCGCGTCGACGCAAGTTCCCGCGGCGGGTGACCTGTCTGGGATGCCTATTTCGGCTCGCCGGTCACCGGATCATAGGTGATTTCGACCTTGGCCTTGTCGGTCGTGTAGTAGGTGACGGTATAGCCGTCACTGCTCCAGGCGACCTCCTTCACATATTGGAAGTCGTTCCGCCTCTCGACCTTGGCGACGATGTCCGAAAGCTTCTTGGCATTTTGTGGCGGCAGCGCTTGCTGGTCTGCCGCGAAGGCCGAGCCGCCGATAACGAAGAACGCAATACCGCTTGCCAAAACAACAACAGCGCGCATGACTGCCCCTCAATCTGGTGTTGGCATGAGTGCACTGAAAAACTCGAATCCCCGCCCGTTGGTTCCGCCACGAGTGGACAACGCCTTGCTCCACAGCCAGTCGAAGGAAGGCAACCAGGGTTTCATTCGTATTATCTAAAGTAAAGAAAGTCACAGGAATCCAATGACTAAGGAAGCTTCCACGATATGGTACTTTAGGTAACGAACGGCTAACCATGGGTCGGGCCGAGGCGTCGGTCCATTAGCTGTTCGTGGTAGAGCTTTTGGCCAGACCCTGTTAGACTTCCGTACTGACAGGGTGGCAACGGCGCGCCGAGCCTGCCGGGGATCTTCCGTCGGCAAACGGCGAAGTGTTTTGAGAGCGGAAGTCGCCTGTTCTGGACCGAAAACAGGGACCGGGGGCTCGATCATGGCTGAACGGAACTATACCCGTCAGCTTGCAACAATCATTTCTATCGACGCCGTGGGCTTTTCGCGGCTGATGGGCATCGACGACGAACGCGCCGTCGCGGCCTTCGAGGAAAGGCGCGATATCATCACAGACAGCTGCGGTACCTTTGGCGGCCGCACCTTCGGCGTTGCCGGCGACAGCATCATGGCCGAATTCGGCAATCCGATCGAGGCCTTGCGCGCTGCGTTCGATTTCCAGGATCGGATCATGGCTCTCAACGCCTCGGCCGCCGAGGAGATGCGGATGCCGTTTCGGGCCGGGATCAACACCGGCGACGTGATCGTGCGCGAGGGCCGTCTCTATGGCGACGACGTCAACATCGCCGCTCGTCTCCAGGAATTCGCTCCGCATGACGGGCTCGCCATCTCCGAGACAACCTGGCACCACGTGAAAGACAAGACGGCAGCGGTCTTCATCGACCTTGGCGAGTTCATGCTGAAAAACATCGCCCTGCCGGTACGCGTCCTGATTGCGGGGCGCGGTGGCAACGGCGCGGCGATGGCGGCTCCCCTGGCCGCCATGTCCACGGCATCCGGCCACTACAAACCCGTCCCGAAGGGACCGCCTGCAATCGCGGTGTTGCCGTTCCAGGGCGAGGGAAGTGAACCCGATGTCGGCTACATGGCCGACGGCGTTGCCGAGGACATCATCTATGGCCTCTCCAACACCCGGTGGCTTTCGGTGATCGCCAAAGGCTCCAGTTTCCAGTTCCGCGACGATAGCCTCGGAACCAGGCTCATCGGCAATGCGCTTGGCGCGCGCTACATCGTCAGCGGCACGCTGACGGGTCTGGGCGGCCAGATCCGCCTGAACGCCTCGCTCACCGATACCTCGAACGGGCGCCTCGTCTGGTCGCAACGCTTCGACCGCGATCTGGTCGACATCTTCAGCCTGCGCGACCAGATCGGCAGCGAGATTGTTTCGATCCTCGACAAGGAGGTCGACCGGGCAGAGCAGGTGCGGACCTTCCAGGTGCCGTGGGAGAGCCTCGAGACCTGGCAGCTGGTGCGGCGCGGCCGCTGGCATATGAACAGGCGCACGCGCAAAGATACCGAGATCGCACTCGAATTCTTCGACAAGGCGTACCGCGAAGATCCGAATTCCAGCGCCGTGCTGAACGAGCTGGCATGGTGGTATTTCTGGCGTGCATGGCTCCGCTTCGGCGACAGCGACGACCTGGACAAGGTCGAGGCGTTCGCGCGCAAGGCGCTTCTGATGGACAGCCTGGACGCGCGCCCGCACGCCTATCTAGGCGCGGCCGACATCATGCGCGGCCTGCCGGCATCGGCCGCCGAGCATCTCATCGAGGCGATCCACATCAATCCGAGCTTTGCGTTCGCGCGCTCGGCGATGGGCAGCGCGCGCCTGCTGCTCGGCGATGCCGCGGGCGCGATCCCGTTCTTCCTGGATACCGAGCGGCTGAGCCCGTTCGATCTCTACCGCTTCCACAATCTGGGGGAGCTGGCCGCCGCATATTGCCTCGTCGAGGACTGGCCGGCGGCAATTGCCGTTGCTGACCGCTCGCTCAACCTTTCGCCAGGCTATTTTTACGCAAGGTTCCTCAAAATCGGCGCCTTGATGCGGAGCGGCCGCCGCGACGAGGCCCGGCGGGAACTCGCCATTTTCGCGACCAGGCATCCGGATTTCTCAGAGCAGCGCATCCGCTGGATACCGTTCGCCGACCCGGCGAAGAACAAGTTCCTGATCGCCAATTTCGACCTGGCCAAGTCCATTGCATGATCATTACCGCCGAAGACAAACGACTGTGAGGAAATTCACATACGCCGGACCGATGCAAACCTAGGCCATGAGTTTGCCGGCATCGCATCGACGTTGACAGCCGGGGGGCTCGAACGCGCATGATCAAGTTGAAGTATTTCGCCGCTGTCCGCGCTGCCCAGAAGAGCCAGCGCCCCGTCGCTGAAATGCCGCCGTTCGATATCAATCGGCTTCGCGCCAAGGGGCTTGCGTCCCGTATCGCCGGCTTCTTGTTCAGCGATCCACGCTGGTTGTTGGCGCTGCTGCGCCGCTTTTGGCCGAACCTGGCTTTCGGCAATTTCCTCCTCGTCACCAAAGGTGCCGATGTGCGCGACATATTGGAGCGCGGCGACGAGTTCGAAACGCCCTACGGACCGGAAATGGCGGAACTGGCCAGGGGATCGAATTTCATCCTCGGTATGCAGGACGGGGCTGCATACCGGCAGATGAAGTCGGCCGTGCTAAGCGCCTTTCCGCCAGCGGAAGTCGAAGCCGCCGTCAGGCCGATCGCGGAGCGCCATTCGCGCGACATCATGACCAGGGCCGGCCCTGGCTTCGACGCCATCGCCGGGTTGATGAAGATCGTGCCGGTGCGCATCTGCCGCGACTATTTTGGCCTCGAGATCGACGACGAAACCGAATTCGCCGACTGGTCGATCGCGCTCAGCGCACTGTTCTTTTCCGATCCGGCGGCGAACCGGACGACACGTCAGCTCGCGGTCGTCGGCGGCGATCGCTTGATCAAGGTCATCGACCGCTCGATCGCCGCGGTCCGGGACAGGGGAGGCGAGGACAACCGGCCGCTGGCGCGTCTCGTCACGCTCATGGATCAGGGACGCCTGTCGCTGCCCGACATCCATTCCATCATGCTCGGCATGGTTGCCGGCTTCGTTCCGACCAACGTCCTTGCCGGGGGCAATTGCCTGGACGTGATCCTGTCGCGCGCCGATGCGCGGCAGGCAGTCGATGCCGCGCTTGCGGACTGCAGCATCGACAAGCTCGACCGGGCGATACTCGAAGCCATGCGCTTCAAGCCGATCTGGGTCGGGCCCTGGCGTTACACCAGGCGCGATGCGGTGATTGGCCAGGGCACGCGCCGCGAACGTCTGGTCAAGGCCGGAACGGTCGTGATGCCGGCGACGCTGTCGGCCATGTTTGATCCGGAAATCGTGCAGCGGCCAAACGAATTCGACGCCTTGCGGCCGCATCGCGACTATATGGTTTTCGGCCACGGCATTCATCTGTGCATCGGCGCCGAGATTGCCCGCATTCAAATCGGTGAATGCGTTCGCGCGCTGTTCAGCAAGCCCAACCTCAGACGCGCGCGCGGCAGGGCCGGCAAGATGGCCAATGTCGGCGCGTATCCGGCGAACCTCAAGGTCGATTTCGAGCGCTCGCCGCTTTGCCGCACGGTCGAGCAGTCGATGGTCACCGTCGTATGCCCGATCGTGCGCGCGATGCCGTTGGATGCCGTGCGCGACAAGGTTGGCTCTCTCGGCAATCCGGCGATCGACGAAGTGGGCGGCGCGCTCGACAAGGTGGGCTCGATTCATTTCACCAGCCTGGCGGTCGCCGCCACCGGCAAGGACGAGAAATCAGGCATGGAGAAGGGCGCGCTCGTGCTCGAAATCTCCGGCGACGGCAGCACGGACGATGTCATCGGCGCCATCACGCTTGCCATAGGCAACCGGCTGCGGCCGATCCTCAGGGATGCGTGCGGTCTGCCCGACGGCGGTTCGCTGGAGGACTTCCTGAAGAAGTATCACATCGAAATATCACCATCCTTCGGCAGCACGGCAGGGTTGGTGTTTTCGGGAACGCCTGGCCATTCCGTGCGCCGCATACTGGCGGAAGCGGAGCTTGCCGACAGTGTGCGCCAGATCGTCGAAAAGCCGCGCGCGGGCACCGGCAACGCCCTTGCGGTGCTTACCGAAGCGCGCCGGCACGCCCAGGCGCTTGGGCAATTCGGCTGGGCCTTCGAGCCGGCCGAGAGCCTGCTGGAGCGGCCGCCGGGCCGCTGGTGGCGGGCCCTGACGACGACGCTGCTTGCACCCGCGATGCTCGCCACTTTGGCGATCGTCGTTGTCGCCTTCTGGCGCATGACCTATGTGCTGGTGCTCGGGAACCCTCACGGCATCACCTTCACCAACATCGCAATCGCCGGCACCGCGCTTCTGCTGGCAGTGCTGGGTCTGCTCGCGATAGCCTCGGCGTTCGTCGGCTTGTGTTTCCTGGGCCTGCGGCGCCTGGAGGACAAGGACCGGCCGCAGAGCACGCCGGTCGACATCGGCGCCCTGGACAGGATCCTGGCCAACGAGGACCACAGCGCGCAAAACCATCTCACCGCGATCTCGACGATGAAGGCCGGCACCTTGCGGCGGCTGGCGCTGCGGCTTTCCTTCTACCTGATCTCGATAACGGCGAAGAAAGTGTTCAAGCCGGGGTTCCTCGCAACCATCAACACCATTCACTTCGCCCGCTGGGTGCTGCTGCCCGGCACCGACAAGCTGATGTTCTTCTCCAACTATGGCGGCAGCTGGGAAAGCTATCTGGAGGATTTCATCGCCAAGGCCTCCGAAGGCCTGACCGGCGTCTGGAGCAACACGGAAGGTTACCCGCGCACGCGCTGGCTCTTCCTCGACGGCGCGCGCGACGGCGACCGCTTCAAGCGCTGGGCACGGCGCCAGCAGGTACCGACGCTGTTCTGGTACTCCGCCTATCCGCATCTCAACACCACGCGCATCCGCATCAACTCCAGGATCAGGCGCGGCATCGCTTCCGCCACCGGCAATGAGGCCCGCGACTGGGTGAGCCTGTTCGGCTCGTTGCAGCGGCCGCAGGCAAGGTCGGCGTCGGCGTCAACCGGCCCGGCGCCTTCGCCTCTCGAGGAGTTGGAAGCCGGCGAGATCCAATCCATCTTCTTCGGTCCTTTTGGCGCCCTCGGCTACGGGCACATGCTGGCGATCCGGGTGCCCGAAGAGCTGCCGGCAATGCAACGCAAGGCGTGGCTGGACTTCGTCATCGACAAAACGAGTTTCGGCGACGGCGTGCCGGCCGGACGCGCCATGATGGTGGCCTTCGGTCCCGACGGCCTGCGCCGTCTCGGGCTGGAGGGCGGCGTCGACGACGATCCGCTGGACACATTTCCAGCTGCCTTTCGCCACGGCATGGGCAATCCGGAGCGCAGCCGCATCCTCGACGATACCGGCCCGGACGCGTCGGACAAATGGCAGTGGGGCGCGGCCAAGACGCCGGTCGACGCGGTCGTTATCTGCTATGCCGAGGAGCCTTCGGCGCTCAAGGCAGAGGTCACGGCGGCGAAGCGAAAGACGACGGGCGCGGGGATGAAGATCGTCGCCGAGCTGCCGCTCGTCGTGAATCGCGAGCCGAAGAAGGACGGCACAAAATCCCGGCATACGGGCAACGGCAAACCGGAGCGCGCCCGCGCCTATGAGCATTTCGGCTTCGCCGACGGTGTCTCGCAACCGATCGTCAGGGGTACCTCGCGCGCCAACAAGGGCGCCGCACCGATGCATTTGGTCGCGCCCGGCGAGTTCCTGTTCGGATATCGCGACGAGCACGGGTTCTATCCAGCCTCGCCCTCCGTGCGGGCAGCGCAGGACCGCACCGGCATCCTGTCACAGGTGCGGCGAAACCGGCAGATTCCCGGCCAGCCCCCGCCGCCGCGCGACTTCGGCCGCAACGGCTCCTTCCTCGTCGTGCGCCAGTTCGAGCAGCATGTCGAGTTGTTCGATGACTACTGCAAGCACGCCGCCGCGTGGGCTGCGCGCGAGACCGGTGACGACGCCATCACGCCGCGCTGGGTGGCGGCCAAGATGCTCGGGCGCTGGCAGGACGGCAGTTCGCTGGTGCGCAACCCCGACGGCCGCCCGGATCGCGCCGTCGACAACGACTTCGCGCTTGGCGCCGAGGACCCGCAAGGGCATCGCTGTCCGCTCGGCTCGCACATACGCCGCTCCAATCCGCGCGATTCGCTCGGCGAGGACCGCGAGACGCAGATCAGGATCGGTAAGCGCCACCGCATCCTGCGCGTCGGCCGCACCTATGAGAAGAAGGACCGGAGCGGCAAGGTCGAGAAGGGGCTGCTCTTCATGTGCCTCAACGCCGACATCGAACGCCAATACGAATTCATCCAGCAGACCTGGGTCTCGTCGAGTTCGTTCCAGGGCCTTGCCGGCGAAAAGGATCCAACGATCGGCGCGCGCAACGGCGGCGGCCGGTTCTCGATTCCCTCGTGGGAAAAGGTCACGGTGCTTAAAGACATGCCGCAATTTGTTACCACGAAGGGCGGCGGCTACTTCTTCATGCCGAGCCGGTCCGCGCTGCGCTACCTGATTTCACGGCTCTGATTCGAGGCAAAGCCGTTCAGTCGTCGTCCTGCGATTCTGCGATCTGGTTCAGCGCGGCGGCATTGGTGATCCGCAGCCCGCCGCGCCTGATGGCGATCATCTGCCGGTTGCGCCAATCATTGAGCGTCTTGTTGACGGATTCGCGCGTCGCGCCGAGGAATTCGCCGAGTTCCGATTGCGAGATCGGGATCCAGCCGGCGGCATCGGCCATGACGCCGCTGAGAAACACCAGGCGCTTCGCCAGCCGGGCTTCGATGCCGAAGAAGGCCTGGTCGCCGAGCTCGCCGCTGACCCAGCGCAGCCGTGTACACAAGAGTTCGATCATGGCGCGCGCCAGCGGCGGATTTTTTTCAATGCGATCAAAGAGTTGCGCTCGGCTGAGCGAAACCAGCTCGCAAGCGGTGAGGCAGATCGCGGTTGCCGTGCGCGGACGCCCATCCAAGGCGCCGATCTCGCCGATGAGGCTGCGCGACAGTTCGATATTGGCCACCAACTTCTGTCCGCCCGGCGAATAGAGCGAGATTTCGACGGTGCCGCTCAGGACGCCGTAGATGCGGTCGGACGCGTCCTCCTGGACAAAAAGGTGCTGGCCGGCGGCATAGCGTTCCACCTTGCAACCGCCGAACAGCAGTTCGAAGTGACGCGGATCGATCCGCGCCAGACGCGGCACAGCGCTCCTGTCGTCTGCGCTGGCTGGGGACATGATGCGATTCCGCCTCTCGTTGAGCGGAAATTGTATGACAAGTGCGTGCTCGATCAAGGCCTGGTCTCCTTTCGTGGTGGTTACGGCAACACACGACGGCCTGTGGTGAAGATCGAGCGCCAGACATGTGCCGCCGGCATCGATTAGCCGGCAACTTTCCTTGCAAAGGGATCGGAGCGTGCTGGCGGACACGGGCCGATCTTGGAAACGCCGTCCACGCGCGTGGCGGGAGGGGACCGACGCGCGCGGAACAGCAAATCTGAAAATGGCTAGGTGATCGAAATGCCCTGCCGAGGACCGCCCCATTTTCAAGCCCGGAAGCCATTCGAGCCCGTGCATCGAAGCAGAAGCCAGTGCCACCCGGTGCAGTATTTGTGCCCGAAGCCCGCCCGGCGTATGTGAAGCCAGTCACAGAAGCGCCGACCGGCCAGCGCGATTGTTGCCGGGCGGGTAAGCGAAGGCCGTATGCTTCAGCATCAAGCAACCGTGCTCGGCAAGACGGTTGTCCCGGCATCCGAATGATGAAGTGATTGATAGCGATGTGGTTGGAGACTCTGGGTTGACTGCAGCTGACAGTCGACACCATGATTTCTACTTCGGGGGCAGGCCATGGCACAAGCTGGGGGACTCCTTGTGAAGGTTCGCGGCCAAGGCGTAGGCCTTGCCGCAGTCGGGCCGGCGTTCGCGGGATTTGTTGCCGAACCAATTTTGACTGTGCCGCCGGGTGCTCCCGGCGCCAACCTTGGCGCCGCCGCGAGTCAAGGCGCCACCTGGCTAAAGCTCACCCCCAATGTCGCCGGTTCGGGCAATCCCTGGGACGATGCCCACAATCTGCTTTCCGGAAGCGCCGGCGTCGCCGCGGCGGCCAGCGCCAACGTCCTTGCGGTCGAGCCCGATATCGTCCAGCGGTGGGACTACAAGAACAGCAAAGGCGACCGTGGCATGGCGGCCAGCGCCAGCCCCGCCTGCACTTTCGACGACCAGGATCCGAGCGGCGGGCAAGCGATAAAACCAGGCGTAGTCGCCTGGAATGCCGGTCCGGCCTTCAGCCAGTTCACCGATGCCCGCAACAAAGTTGGCGCCAAGCAGTCCAACATCACCATCGCTCATCTAGATACCGGGTTCGACCCCGGGCACCGCACCCGCCCGGCAGAACTCGTCACGGCTCTGCAGCGCAATTTCGTCGATGGCGGCGCGCCGAACGACGCGACCGATCATGCTCCGGTGGGCACGCTCACCAGCAATCGCGGCCACGGCACCGGCACGCTCAGCCTGCTCGCCGGCAACAAGCTCGACGGCACCTCGCCGAATTGGCCAGGCTTCACCGATTTTGTCGGAGGCGCCCCATTGGCAAATGTCATCCCGGTGCGCATCGCTGATTGGGTGGTGCGGCTGACGACCGGCACGATGGTCCAGGGCATCGACTATGCGCGCTTGAAGGGCGCACAGGTCTTATCGATGAGCATGGGCGGGCTGACCTCGCAGGCGCTGGTCGATGCCGTCAACCTTGCCTATGACAACGGCGTGGTGATGGTCACGGCGGCCGGCAACAACTTCACCCTCACACCGCGAAGCATCGTCTTTCCCGCCCGCTATAATCGCGTGCTGGCGGCGTGTGGCGTCATGGCCGACGGCCGCGCCTATTCCGGCCTGAGCCTGGGAACGATGCAGGGCAATTATGGCCCGCCCTCGAAAATGGCGACGGCGATCGGCGCCTATACGCCGAATGTGCCCTGGGCCGAGATCGACTGCGCCAAGGTCGTCGACATGGATGGCAACGGCACCTCGGCGGCGACGCCGCAGATCGCCGCCGCGGCCGCACTCTGGCTGGCTGAGCATTGGGACGTCGTGAAGCACTATTCGCAGCCTTGGATGCGCGTCGAAGCCGTCCGCCACGCGCTGTTTTCAGCGGCGGCAAAGTCGACGCCCAGGATGAGCGCCGCTGAAACCTTGCAGAAGGCAGGGCAAGGAGTGTTGCGCGCGGACGCCGCGCTCCTGGTCATGCCGCTGGCTGAAAACCTCCTGAAAAAACTGCCGCCGGCCAGGTATTCGTGGGGCTGGCTCGATCTCTTCACCGGCGGCGGCAACGCTTTGTCGCCCTTGTCGCCGACGGAGCTTCGGCACCGGGAGATGCTGGCGCTGGAACTGACCCAGATGGCGCAAAATGTCGCTTCGGTCGATCAGGCGATCGCCGATCCGGACGGCGGCATGGTCTCGTCTGCGGCGTGCAACCGCTATCTGGAGGCAGCGCTGGACGAAGGCAATCCGTCGAAGCCGCTGCGGGCCTTTCTCGAAGGCGCGCTGGGACGCAAGAGTGCCAAACCAGCCACGCGCGCGGCGACAAAACGGGCGCCGCCGATCAAGCGTAAGCCGCGTCCGGCGGCATCACCGAAGCGTCGCCTGCGCATCTACGCGCTCGACCCTTCCATCGCCAAGCAACTGGATTCCGTATCTGTCTTTCAGGCGACCCTTTCCGTTCCCTGGGACGACGGGCCGCCGCCTGCAAAGGCGCTGTTGCCCGGCCCGATCGGCGAATATCTCGAAGTCGTCGACGTCGATCCGGCGTCCAACCGCGTCTACGATCCGGTCGACCTCAATGACAAGATCTTGCTCGCCCAGGATGGCCTGACGCCGTCGGAAGGCAATCCGCAGTTCCACCAGCAGATGGTCTACGCCGTTGCCATGACCACGATTGGCCATTTCGAGCGCGCGTTGGGACGCCGCGCGCTGTGGGCTCCCCACTATACCGGCAAACCCGGCAGCCGTGGGAGCATGGCCATGAAAGCACATGAAGTGCCGCGCCTGCGCATCTACCCGCACGCGCTGCGCGCCGCGAACGCCTATTACAGCCCTGACAAGAAGGCGTTGCTGTTCGGCTATTTTCCCGCCGAGAGCAAGGACGGCGACGTCACCACACCAGGCACGACGGTGTTTTCCTGCCTGTCGAACGACATCGTCGCTCATGAGATGTCGCATGCGCTGCTCGACGGGTTGCACCGTCTTTTCGAAGAGGCGTCCAATCCCGACGTGCCGGCCTTCCACGAGGCATTCGCCGACATCGTGGCGCTGTTCCAGCATTTCACCCTCAAGGAGCTGGTCAGCTTTGCCATCGCCAAGGCGAAGGGTGACGTCTCCGTGGCGACGCTTTTGTCCGGCATCGCCGCTCAGTTCGGCGAAGGCAGCGGTCGCGCCGGGCCGTTGCGCGACTATGGCGGCCCCGGCATGGCCGCGCTTGACTACACCAAGACCTTCGAGCCTCACGACCGGGGGTCGATCCTGGTGTTCGCCGTCTATCAGGCGTTCCTGGCGATCGCTGACCGCCGCACCGACGACCTTATCCAGTTGGCGACCGGCGGCACCGGCGTGCTGCCGGCCGGCACCTTGCATCCCAGCCTGGTGGAGCGTCTGACCGACGAAACCGCCAAGGTTGCGCAGCAGATGCTGACCATGTGCATTCGCGCACTTGATTACTGCCCGGCCGTCGACATCACCTTCGGTGAATATCTGCGCGCCCTGATCACGGCCGACATCGATGCCTACCCCGACGATCCGCTCCATTATCGCTTGGCCTTCATCGAATCCTTTCGCCGATGGAAACTTCTGCCGCGCGACGTCCGCACCATTTCGGAGGAGACGCTCGCCTGGAGCGAGCCTGACGATCCGTCGCCTCGTTGGCTGAAGGGGCTGTTGGGCGAAATCAACCTCGGCTGGAACCAGGAACTCGATCGCTCCGAGATCTTCGCGCTCAACGAGGACAATCGCTATGCGATGTGGGAGGCGATGCACCGTGTCTTCGCCGCTCATCCGGCGGTTCACAAGCAGTTCGGCCTTCTGCCCAACCTGCCACGCTACGACGACGATGGCACCCTGCTGGCCGAGGCAAAGAGGGGCGAGACCACTTTCAGTATCCTCAGCGTGCGTCCGACCCGCCGCGTCGAAGCTGACGGTTCGTTCCGCACCGAGGTGATTGCCGTCATCCAGCAACGCATTCCGATCGGCTTCGACGGCAAGCCGATGCTGAAGGGCGTGAAGGCAGGGGACGGCTTCATCTGGTTTCGCGGCGGCGCGACGCTCATCATCGACCCGCGCGAGGGGAAAGAGCGGATCCGCTATTCGATCATCAAGAACACCGGCAGCCTCGACCGGCGCGAGCGGCAGGCCAAGACTGCGACCGCCAACTTCCTGTCGCCACTGCGGGCCCTCTATTTCGGTGGCGAGATCACCGAACCCTTCGCCCTGCTGCATGCCAGCGATGGAGATGACGATCATGTCTAAGAAGCCAGCAGCAGCGACCAAGCCGGCAGCAGCGACCAAGCCGCGGGCAGTGACCGGCGCGGCGGCGGCGGTGAAGCCGGCCGTCACGATCCGGCACTATTGCCAGGGTATCGGTGACTGCCACCTGCTGACCTTTCCAGCGCCCGACGGCTCGCCTTTTCGCATACTGATCGACTGCGGCATCCACGTGTCCGTCCAAGGGGGCCCGGCGCTGGTGTCGGACATCGTCGCCGACGTCAAGAGCCAGACCGGCGGCAAGATCGACGTCCTGGTCATCACCCACGAGCATTGGGATCATGTTTCGGGCTTCCTGACCGCGAAAGACCTGTTTGCGGGTTTTGACGTCAAAGCGGTATGGATGGCATGGACGGAAGACCCCGCCGATCAGCAAGCCGCCGAGCTCGACAGGTTCAAGGGCGCGGCCCTGACGGCGCTACAAGGCGTGAGCCAGCGGCTCGACGCCGACGACGCGCCGACGCCTTATCTCGCCGGCATACGCGACGGCCTGCAGTCGGTGCTCGGCTTCCAGTTCGGCGCCGCCGGCGAGAGAGTGCGCTCGGCGCGCAACGCGGCGGCCAGCCTTTCGAAGAGCAAACCCATCTATCTTGAACCGGGCAAGCCGCCCCTTTCGATCAAGGAACTGCCCAAGCTGCGCATCTACGTGCTTGGTCCGCCGCGCGACAAGGCAGCACTTCGGCTTGAGGAGAAGGCGGGCGAAATGTTCCCGCTTGCCAGTGGCGGTCCATTCGCGCGAGCGCTTGCCGCAGGGCTGAAGATGAACGACGGAGCTGGCGATGCAACATATGTCGACGAACTCTGCCCTTTCGAGCGTTATGTTGGTACGGACCTGTCGGCGGCGCTGAATGGTGACAAGGGCAGCGATACGACGCTCGACATTGCCGCTTTTGTCCGCGAACACTATTCGGGCCTCGTCTCCCATACGGCGGCAAATGAAGACAGCGACCAGTCCTGGCGCCGTATCGATGCCGACTGGATGGGGATTGCCGCCGACCTCGCCCTGCAGCTCGATCGCGGTGTCAACAACACCAGCCTGGTGCTGGCGTTCGAGTTCACCGACAGCAACAATGTGCTGCTGTTCCCCGGCGATGCGCAAATCGGCAACTGGCTGAGCTGGAAGGATTTGAAATGGCAGCAGGAGCAGGCGACTGTGACAACCGCCGACCTCATGGCTCGCACAGTCTATCTGAAGGTTGCTCATCATGGCAGCCAGAACGCCACGCCGCAAAAGCAGGGCATCGACCTTCTGACCAACACCGATCTTTCGGCCTTCATTCCGACCAACAAGGATGACGCCAAGAAGGTGCACTGGGGCGAAATGCCTTACGACGCTATCGTGACGGCACTGGCCGAAAAGACCAGTGGCCGCGTCATCCGCGCCGACGACAAGTGGCTGGCCGACAAGAACGGCAAGCCGCCCTTTGCCGCGCCATCCGGTTCGATCCGAGCGGTCCGCCACGCACCGCGCGATGCGGTTCGTGGCCCCGGCGGGCTGTGGATTGAGGTGGATCTGGCCTAGCAACACCAGCGCGCAACAGACCGTCCGCCTTGTCGGGCTCCGCGCCGGGCCGATTGCGGAAATCGAAAAATCGCTCTATTGAGCGCACGGCTGATTGAGGGCGGCCATATCCATCTTGCTTCCACAATAGGTCGCCCATGCCCGATGAATTCTCGCGGATAGTCGCATTTCTCGCCGTGGTGATGGCCCTGCTGCTTGCAGGGTTTCATTTCCATCACGGCAACATCCTGGCCACGCTCTATTTCATGACCGGCGCCATCCTGGTGACGGCGGTGACACGTTTGAACGTGCGCAGAGGGCTGATCTGAGCAGCCGCTCGGCTGCCTGCGCTATGAATTCTGGAAGTTCGTCGCGGCCAGGTCATCCAACTCAATCAGGGAGTTGGATGGTGGGCGATGCAGGGATTGAACCTGCGACCCCACCCGTGTGAAGGGTGTGCTCTCCCGCTGAGCTAATCGCCCGCTCATTGCCCGAAGGCCGAAGCGAGCCGCGATATAAGGGAGGCGGGTGCGCTAAGTCAAGGCGATGTGGCGACGTTATGCTGCGGTTTGTTTCGTGACTTCCTGCGAGCCCGATCCGGCAGCCGTTCAGCGCGCCGCCGCGATCAAACGCTCCGCCAGGTCCGGCGTCAGCGTGTCGAAATGCGAGATCACCAGCGTCGGCTCGAACTCGCGCACGTGGCGATCCGTGTAGCCGAAATCGACGGCAACCACCGGAATGCCGGCGGCTTTGGCCGTGTCGATGTCGGTTTGCGAATCGCCAATCATCAGGGCGCCGTGCGGGTCACCGCCGGCCAGCTTGATCGTCTCGGTCAGGTGGCGCGGATCGGGCTTGCGGAAGGCGAAGGTGTCCTGGCCGCAGATCGCCGCGAAGTAGTTCTCCAGGCCAAGCGCGCCGATCAGCGCCACCGAATGCGCTTCGTATTTGTTGGTGCAGACCGCCATCAGGTAGCCGGCGGCCCGGAAGCGGTCGAGCGCCGCGACGACACCGGGGTAGGGGCGCGACTTGCCCGGAATGTTGATCGTGTAGTGCTCGAGGAAGAGTTTTAGCAGCCGGTCGTGCTCTTCCGCCACCAGCGCCCTGTTCTGTGCCGCATGCGCCCGTTCGATCATGACGCGGCCGCCATGGCCGACGAAGCGCCGGAAGCCGGCTTCGTCGACGGCAATGAGATCGCTTGCCGCCAGGCTGTGGTTGAGGCTGTCGAGCAGGTCCGGCGCGGTGTCGATCAGCGTCCCGTCGAGATCGAACACAATGATCGGTCGGGTCATGGTCAGTTCCTGCGACGATTGAGGTGCCGCAGCCGATACAAGTTGCGCGGTGGTCAAGCAAGCTACCTCTATCGGTCCACAGGCAGAGCCTTTGACGGGGCAGGCAAAAATGCTAGGACGCGCGCCAAATCACGGAAATCGGGACAATAGCGGCATGGACGCAAGACAGTTGAAGGTCGAGGCCGCACGCGCGGCCCTTGCCCATGTCGGCAACGGCATGCGGCTCGGCATCGGCACCGGCACGACCGCCGACGAATTCGTCCGGCTGCTGGCCGAAAAAGTCGCGACCGGCCTCACTGTCATCGGCGTACCCACATCCGAGCGCACCGCGGCACTCTGCCGCGAGCTCGGCGTGCCGCTGTCGACGCTGGAGGAAACGCCCGAGCTCGACCTCACCATCGACGGCGCCGACGAGATTGACCCTTCGTTGACGCTGATCAAAGGCGGCGGCGGCGCGCTGTTGCGCGAGAAGATCGTCGCCGCGGCGTCCCAGCGCATGATCGTCATTGCCGACCGGTCCAAGATGGTCGAGACCCTCGGCCGTTTCCCGCTGCCGATCGAGGTCAACAGGTTCGGCCTGCGCGCCACCGAGATCGCGGTCGGCGCAGCGGCGGCAAGCCTCGGCCTCGTGGGGCCGGTGACATTGAGGATGACGGGGGGCCAGCCATTTGTTACAGACGGCGGCCACTTTATCCTCGATGCATCTTTTGGCCGCATTCCGGATACAAGAGCGCTTTCGAATGCTCTCTTCGCCATTCCAGGCGTTGTCGAGCACGGTCTATTCATCGGGCTGGCGTCAACGGCCATCATCGCCGGCGGCGACGGCATCCAAACCGTCCATGTCGCCCGAAAACCAGGGAGTTCTACCGATCATGATGTTGCATAAACGGGTTCGCCGCCTTTCGACACTTCTGGCGGCCTCAGCTATCCTTGCGCTGTCCTCGCCGGCGTTCTCGCAGGATGTGAGCGAATCGCATCTCAAGGCCGCGCGCGCCGCGGTGGCTGCGATCCACGCCACTGACCCGTTCGACAACATACTGCCGCAGGCCGCTGCTGCGCTTGAGAACCAGCTGATCCAGAAGAACCCCGACATGCAGGAGCTGATCGGCAAGACCGTCAGCGAGAAGGCGCTCGGCCTCGCTTCGCGCCGCGCCGACCTCGAGAAGGAGGCCGCGCTCGCCTACGCCAAGGTGTTCTCCGAGAAGGACCTCAACGATATCGCCACCTTCTACAGCTCGGATGCCGGCAAGAAGCTGCTCGACAGCGGCCCGGCGGTCACGCGCGACCTCGTGAAGGCGGCCGACATCTGGCAGAACGGCGTCGCCCGCGACCTCGCTCAGCAGGTCGGCGAGACTCTCGCCGCCGCCGCCAAGGCCGCGGCTCCGGCCAAGCCTGCGCAGGATGCCACAGCCCCCGCCGACGGCTCTGCTCCGGCCGACGATTCAGCGCCGGCCGATGGCTCGGCACCGGCGGACAATTCGCAGAATTGATCGCCAATCAGCGCGGCTCCGCGCCGCTGGACCACAAAGCCCGGGTTTCCCCGGGCTTTTCTTTTGCCCCCCGGCAGCCTACCTCTGACGCGTCCCTCCCATCTTGCAGGAGCCCATCCGATGGCCGGTTACGATTATGATCTTTTCGTCATCGGCGGCGGCTCCGGCGGGGTGAGGGCGGCACGTGTGGCGGCGTCCCTCGGCAAGCGCGTCGCCATCGCCGAAGAATATCGCTATGGCGGCACCTGCGTCATCCGCGGCTGCGTGCCGAAGAAGCTCTATGTCTATGCCTCGCAGTTCCCCGAGCATTTCGCCGATGCGGCCGGCTATGGCTGGACGGTGCCCGAGGCAAGCTTCGACTGGCCGACGCTGGTCGCCAACAAGGACAAGGAGATCGCCAGGCTGGAGGCGATCTACAAGAGGAATGTCGAGGGCGCGGGCGGCGAGACGTTCCATTCGCGCGCCGTGCTCGTGGACCGGCATGCCGTATACCTGACCGCCGAGGACCGCACCGTCAGCGCCGACCAGATCCTGATCGCCACGGGCGGCCGGCCGGCCCCGCATCCTGCGCTTTCCGGCCACGAATATTGCATCTTCTCCAACGAGGCCTTCGATCTGAAGGCGCTGCCGAAGGCGATCATGATCGAGGGTGGCGGCTACATCGCCGTCGAATTCGCCAACATTTTCCATGGACTTGGTGTCGAAACGACGCTGGTCTACCGTGGCCAGGAGATCCTCAGCCGCTTCGACATGGACCTGCGTCGCTCGCTGCACGAGACGATGGAGAAGAAAGGGATCAGGATCCTCTGCCACGCGGTGTCCGAATGGGTGCGCAAGAACCCGGATGGCAGGCTGGACGTGCTGCTTTCCAGCGGTCAGGCGCTGACGGTCGACCAGGTCATGCTGGCGATCGGCCGCATCCCCAACACCGAGAACATGGGGCTCGAAGGCGTCGGCGTGGAACTCGGCAAGACAGGCGCGATCGTCGTCGATCAATATTCCCGCACCAATATCGACAACATCTGGGCGATCGGCGACGTCACCCATCGCGTGCAGCTGACGCCGGTGGCCATCCACGAAGCGATGTGCTTCATCGAGACCGCCTTCAAGGGCAATCCGGCATCGCCTGACCACGACACCATCCCGACGGCCGTCTTCTCGCAGCCGGAGATCGGCACCGTCGGCCTGTCCGAGGATGAGGCAGTCAAGCGCTTCCCGGATATCGAGATCTATCGCGCTTCCTTCCGTCCGATGCGGCACACGCTGTCCGGCCGCGACGAGAAGATGCTGATGAAGCTTGTGGTCGACAGCGCCACGAGAAAGGTGCTCGGCGCCCATATTCTCGGCCCCGACGCCGGCGAAATGGCGCAGCTTCTCGGGATTCCGCTGAAGGCGGGACTCACCAAGGACGATTTCGACCGCACCATGGCGGTCCACCCGACCGCGGCCGAGGAACTCGTCACCATGTACAAGCCGACCTACCGCGTGAAGAACGGCGAGCGCGTCTGAGCACGGCGTTGCGGAGCGGAACCGCCGCCGGCGAAGCCGGCGACGGTGAGGCTTGGTTCAAAGCAAGGTGCCGCGCAGGATCACCAGCGCCACCGAGAAGTAGATGACCAGCCCGGTCACGTCGACCAGCGTGGCGACGAAAGGCGCCGAGGCGCTCGCCGGATCGAAGCCGATGCGCTTCAGCGCGAAAGGCAGCATCGAGCCCGACAGCGAGCCGAAGGTGACGATGCCGATCAGCGCCGCGCCGACCGTTGCCGCGATCAGAATCCAGTGCGGGCCGTAGTCGTAGAGGCCGAGATACTGCCAGAGCGCGATGCGGCAGATGCCGACGATGCCGAGGATCGAGCCCAGCACCAGACCGGTCGGCAACTCGCGCAGCGCCACCCGCCACCAGTCGCGAAGGCCGATTTCGCGCAGCGCCAGCGCCCGAATGACCAGCGAGGTGGCCTGCGAGCCGGAATTGCCGCCCGAGCTCATGATGAGCGGGATGAAGAGGGTGAGCACGATCGCCTTCTCCAGTTCGCCGTCATAGCTCTGCATGGCGTTGGCCGTCAGCATCTCGCTGAGGAACAGCGCGCAGAGCCAGCCGGCCCGCTTCTGGATCATGGCGAGGAAGCTCATCTTCATATAAGGCTCGTCAAGCGCCCCCATGCCGCCGAAACGATGCACGTCCTCGGTCGTTTCCTCCACCATCGTGTCGATGATGTCGTCGATGGTGACGATGCCGAGGATCTTGCCCTGATCCACAACCGGCACGGCGAGCAGGTCGTATTTGGAAATCGTCTGCGCCAGCGTCTCGCGATCGGTGAGCGGGGTGACCGTCACCGGCATGCGGTCCGGCGCCACCGACAGGATCGAGTCCTGCGGCTCGCCGGTGATCAGCCGGCGCAAGCCCGTTGCCCGCAACAGGAGGTGCGTCTGCGGGTCGGTGATGTAGATCGCGTAGACCGTCTCGCGCGTCCGCTCGACCTTGCGGATGTAGTCGAGCGTGCGGTCGACGGTCCAGTCCGAAGGCACGCTGACGAATTCCGTCGTCATGATCGAGGCGGCACTGCCCTCGGGATAGCCGAGGATGGATAGCAACGTTGCGCGCAGCGGCGGAGCAAGCGCGCCGAGCAGTTCGGAACGGGCCGGCTCATCCAGCTCGCGCAGGATGTCGGCCGCGCGGTCGACCGACATGGCGGTCAACAGCCTGCTCGCCTTGGCGCGTGGCAGGGCTTCGGCCAGCTCTGGGGCGCTTTCGAGCTCCGGCTGGTCGAAAATCTCGACCAGCCGCTCGAACGGCACGGCGCAGAGCAGCTCGATGGCCGTCTCACGGGGTTCGCGGTTGAGGGCTTCGACCACGTCAGCGACGTGATCGTTGGCAAGAACACGGGCGACGGCGACCGCTTCGTCGTCCAATACGGGTGCGAATTCGTTCATGGCTCACTCCTTGCCGTCCGGCAGGACGTGAGCCGTCAGGTCACGTCAAGGCGGACGGCCGTTGCGTTCGACTGTGACTATCGCCAGGCATGGCGGGTTGACCTTTCTGCTCGCGGGGTTCGCGTTTTGAATTTTGCGAGCGGGCGCAACATAGGAGTGGGCGATGCCGAGTCAATCGCGGCGAGCGCGAAAAATGAGCGAAGGGACGTCGGCTCGCGAGACTGTGATCGACGCCAGCCGCAGCCTGGCGATGGAGTCAGCTCAAAGGCTTGGTATGGCCGCTATTTCTGCTTCAGCCGGCGGAAGCGCAGCCATTTGTCCTCGGCCGGCCGCGGTGGCTGGGCGAGGATGGTGGTGAGCTCGCGCGGCAGGGTGGGGACCAACGGCTTCTTGGTCGCGACACTGTCGGTGATCGCCACGACGCTGTGGTAGAACTCTTCACCGGCAAGCGAGCGCGGCGGCACGGCCTCGTGCATCACGCTGATCACCGTGACATCGGGGCAATTGGCCTTGATCGCTTCGTGGAAGGCAATCTTGCCTTCGGGGTCGAGCGCGCCGGTCGCTTCGTCAAGGAACAAAAGTCCCGGCTGCTGCAGGATGATGCGGGCGACAACCAGCTTCTGCTTCTGCCCGCCGGACAGGACCTGATCCCAGATCTTGCCCTCGCGGCTCTCGTCAGGCAGGTGCCCGATGAACTCGCCGAGGCCAGCCTTGTGCAGTGCCGCCGCCACCTGCATGTCGCCGTGGTCGTTCTCCGAGCCCGGCAGGCAGACGAGCTGCTTCAGCGAAACCTGCTGCAGCTTGACTTCCTGGGCGGCGTAGAAGCTCGTTACCCCTTCCGGGAACACGATCGTGCCGCGGCCATAAGGCCAGAGGCCGTTGATCGCCTTGATCAGCGAGGTCTTGCCGCAACCGGACTCGCCCTTGAGGAACGTCCACTCGCCGCGGCGGAAGCGAAGGTTGGCAGCGCTGAGGAAGGGCGTTGCGTCCTCGCCTTGATGCGCCAGCTCGAGCTTCTGGATGGTGAGGCCGAAAACGGGGTTTTGCGTGGCGTAGCTGAAGTCCGAGCGCCCGGTCTGGCGATAGAACTCCCGCGGCTGCTGGACATTCTCGATGGCGTCGGCGAGCTCGGTCACGCGCTGGCTGTTGGCCCTGAGCGTGGCGATCGCCGGCATCACATGGATGAACCACGAACACTGGCTGATCAGCTGCGCGACCATTTCGGAGCCGGTAATGTAGCCCTTGAGGTCGAAGCCGTTGTGAATGAACGGCACGAGACCGGGTCCGTAGGCAACGATACGAGCGCCGATGAAATTGTAGATCAGCTCGAATGATGTGTAGCTGGTGTTGACGACGTTCAGCCGTCCCCAGGTCTTGTCGATGTCGACATAGAGTTTGTCGTGCATCGACTTCTGCACATCCTCGCCATGCGAGGCGGCGACGTGGAAGCTGCGACGCAGGAAGGTCGTCAATTCGCCGCGATAGCTGCCCTCTGCCTGCTGCATGCGTACGTTGAGACGTTCGAGCAGGCCGCCGAGCTTGATCGCGATCCAGGTGTTGAGCGGAACGTAGGTGGCGACCGCCAGGAAGGCGAGAACGGCGCTGCCATAGCTGCCGAGAAACTCCAGCCCTTTGACCTCCACCGAGGCTCCGATGAGGTTCTCACCGACGAAGTAGAGCGAGGTCGCCACGCCCAGCACGCCCATCGCGAGGCCGATCGCGCCACCCGTCATGTCCTTGATCGATTCCTGGATGCGCTGGTCGATGTTGTCAGGGGCGACGATGCCGCCGGCCACGGAACCATGCTGGGCATGGAAATGGGTATGGTTGCCGTCGAGCAGCGCCTGGTTGAACTGGTTGTTCAGCCAGCCGCGCCATTTGCGGTGCAACGTCGTTGAAACGAGGTTTCGCACGCCGGTGAAGCCGGCGTCCTTGAGCACGACCAGCAGCACCAATATGCCGGCATTCGTGAGAAGCGTCTGCAAGGGTTTGGTGTTGGCGGCGTCGTGGAAGAAGGCGATCGAATTCACCAACTCGCCCGATGCCATGGCGAACCAGACGCCGGCCTTGCTGGAGAGCGCCGTGAGCAGCGCTATGACGAGGGTGAGGGTCCAGGCTTCCTTCCACCGGTCGGAGAACCAGTAGGCTCGCATCAGCCCCCAGAAAGTGCGCATCGACGATACCGGCGTCAGGGGCGAGGGTTTTGCCGCCTCGCTGGATGTTTGCTCCGGTACTGTACGTCGCGGTCTACCGACCCGAATCACGATCCCGCCCAAACCTTTTCTAGTTTTGTTACGGATAGTAACACCAATTGATCATTTTCCATTAATTTTCTGCTGCCGAATGTGAGCAGGGTTACCCGCCGTGGCGCGAGCGCAACAGAATTGCCGCACCGGTCGGGCGCTCCCGGCGCGGATTTTGTTTCTATTTCAGCCAGTTGGGGTAGGGGCCCAAGGTCCGGCGCAGCCTTCCCCTAGGGAAAGCAAGAACACGGGTTTGTGAACGGAAATGACATGCCGGTCCGCCGATTTTAGCGTCCGGAAGGCGAGTGCAGCGATCCAAAAACAGCCACTGTCCGTCCCGTTCGGGCACCCTCAATCGCCTCGTCCAGGGCCGCGACGCTTCCGGAAACAGTTTTGGCGGCGAATCGTGTTTGTCGATTGCCGCGCCGCTGCTGACGCGGACAGGCCCGACCAGGGCGATGAGCCAGCGTTGACAATTTTGTCCCCAGAGGTCGAATCTGGGCGCTTCGCATCGAGGGGGATCAACAATGTCTTAAAGGATGTTTTCGCCCGCGATGCTCGTGGTGTTCGCCTGGCTGCCGCACGCACTTGCCGGCAACCAGACCATTCCGGCCAACGCCGAAGGCCAGATCGAATTCAACACGCCGTCCGGCAATATCGGCTGCATCTACACGCCGAAGGGGGGTACAAGCACCTACCAGCCGCAGAATGGCGGGCCGGAGCTTTCCTGTTCCCGCGTCGAGCCGAACTACGTGACGGTGATTTTGGGGCCGAAAGGGCCGGCGACACTTATCAAGAACCCCGGCGAGCAGGGCTGCTGCGGCGACGTGACCAAGCTTGGCTACGGCAATGGCTGGAGCAAGGGGTCATTCACTTGCCTGTCGTCGACCAAGGGATTGACCTGCACGAGCAGCAGCGGCCACGGCTTCTTCGTCAGCAAGGCGAAGGTGACAGTGAAATAGTCTAATCCGCGATTTCGAGCTCACCGCGCGCCTTGGCCCCGGCGACCTGACGGATGGCGTCGGCAAGCGTTTCGGCGTCCTGCGCGCCCATGACGGCATATTTGCCTTCGAGCAGGAAGCACGGCACGCCTGTGATGCCCATGCGCGATGCGGTGGCGATCTCGTTGCGCACGGCGTCGACGTCGGCGTCCGTCGGCAAGAGCGTTTCGACCACGGAGGCGTCCATGCCGGCCTCCCGGGCTGCCTCGACCAGCACGGCGTGGTCGCCGAGATTGGCGCCTTCCTCGAAATTCAACTGGAAGAAGCGGCGCACCAGCCGGTTCTGCACGTCCTCGCCGGCGGCGCCCGCCCAGCGGATGACGCGGTGCGCGTCCAGCGTGTTGGGGGCGACCTTGATAGCGCCGAAGGCGAAATGAATGCCTTCCGCTTCGCCGAGCGGTTCGATGCGCGCGTGGATCTGGTGGATGCGTTCCTCGCTGCCGAACTTGCCAAGCATGTATTCGCGGCGATCCATGCCTGCTTGCGGAATGGTCGGATCGAGCTGGAAGGGCCGCCAACGCACATGCACGTCGACGTCGCCGGCCTCGGCAATCGCCTTGTCCAGCCGCTTCTGGCCGATGAAGCACCAGGGGCAGACGACGTCGGACACCACATCGACGGTGATCGAGTTCTCGGCGCTCATGGTCGTCTCCGTGGTTGCGTCGGTTGGGATTGTGTCAGTTGGGCTTTCGCCACCATGCCGGCAGCTGATAGCCGAATATGGGAGTCTTTTGCGGATGTTCCAGATAGCTCCAGTAAGCAAGCCACTGCTGGGTGTTGTATTGCATGGGCACGATGTAGCTGCCGGAGATCAGAAGCCGGTCGAGAACGCGCACCGCAGCGACGTAGTCTTCCTTGGCGCGGGCGTTCAGCATTGCGTTGATCGCCGCGTCGACCGCAGGGTCGGCGACGCCCGCCAGGTTGAACGAACCCTCCTGCTTGGCCGCGACAGATCCCCAGCGCCCGACCTGCTCGCTGCCGGGCGACAGCGAATTGTTGAAGCCGCTCGTGCCGATCAGGACTTCGAAGTCGAACCGCTGCTTGCGCGACTGGATCTGGTCGCCGTCGAGGCTGCGGATGGTGACCTCGATGCCGATCTTCTCCAGCGTGCGTTGATAAAGCGCCGCTAGACGCTCCTCGTCCTGCGATGACGTCAGGATTTCGAAGCCGAAGGGATTCCCTTGAGGGTCGAGCATCCTGCCGTCTTCCACATGGTAGCCGGCGCCCTTCAGCACCTCGAAAGCCGCTCGCAGCACCTTGCGGTCCTGGCCGGAGCCGTCGGTGACCGGCGGCCGCCAGGTGCCGTCCAAGACCTCGGCAGGCACGCGGCCGGGGTAGGGGGCAAGCAGCGCCTTCTCCCGGTCGTCGGCCGGATGGCCGAGCGCAGACAGCTCGGAGTTCTGCCAGAAGCTCATGGTGCGGTTGAATTTGCCGGCGAACAGGTTCTTGTTCGCCCACTCGAAGTCGTAAAGCATGCCGAGCGCGCGCCGTACGAGCGGACTGGCGAACTTCGGCAGCCTGGTGTTGAACAGGAAGCCCGTCACCACGGGCGGAATTCCGGTATCGAAATATTCCTGCTTTACCTCGCCCTTGCGAAAGGCAGGGAAGTCGATATCGCGGTCGCGCTTGACCGGATCGGTCTCGTCGTCGAGGGCGCAGATGCCCTTCTTGAACGCTTCCGTCTTGGCGTTGGCGTTGAGGAAATACTCGATCGTAATCTGGTCGAAATTGTCGAAGCCGCGCTTCGAGGGGATGTCCTTGCCCCAGTAATCGGGATTGCGCTTGAAGACGATGCGCTGCCCCGGCTGCACCTTGTCCACGGTATAGGGACCGCTGCCGATCAGCGGCTTTAGCGTCGTCTTGTCGAAGGTGCCCTTGTCGAAGGCGTGCTTCGGAATGATCGGCGTCAGCGCGACGATCAGCGGAAATTCGCGATTGGCCTTGTCGTTGAAGGTGAACCTCACGCTGTGGTCGCCGGTCTTCTCCAGCTTGGCGATCATGCTCATGCGGTCGCTGTAGGGCGGGCGGCCCTTGTCGGCGAAGACATCGTAGGTGAACAGCACGTCGTCCGGCGTCACCGGCTGGCCATCCGACCATTTGGCGTTGGGATTGAGATGAAACTCGATGCTCTTGCGTTCCGGATCCATATCGGCGCTGTCGGCGAGCAGGCCATAGAGGCTGAACGGCTCGTTATAATTGCGCTGCATCAACGGCTCGAAGACGAGGTTGCCGTAGACCGTATCGATCATTCCGCGCGCGGTGGTGCGCAGGCTCTTCAGGATGAAGGGGTTGAGGTTGTCGAAACTGCCGACGACGCAATAGGTGACGCTGCCGCCTTTCGGCGCATCGGGATTGACGTAGTCGAAATGCGTATAGTCCGCAGGCAGCGCCGGCTCGCCCTGCATGGCGATGCCGTGCTTCGGTTCCGACAAAGCCGGAAGCAGCGAGAGGGACAGAAACGAGGTCGCGGCGATCAGCCGAACGAGAACGCGGTCCATGACCGTCTCCTTGCCGGGCAGCTTGGTGATTCGACACGCACCCTAGAGCATTTCGCGCCCCGATTGAATCGGCGCGCACCAGCGGAAACCGGCTTCAGCCAGTGTGTCGCCAATCGAGCTTCGCCCAGGGAGGAGAAACCCGGAAGAAATCCCGGAAACCGGGCTGGATTCGGCGTCGCTGGCAGTGTAACACGCGCTCCGAAGTCATGCTGTTGCCTCATTTGGGCAACAGGTAGCGGGACCACACGGCAGGAAGAAGCCGGTCCCCGGGATTATTTGAGAGGAAAGTGCACCATATGACGAGCAACGCGTATCGCCTTTCGGTGCTGGCTGCAGGCGTGGTCGGCGTCCTGGGCGCCGGGCTTTTCACCGCTTCGGCACAGCAGCAGCCGCAGATTCCGCAGGGCTGGTTCAAGGCCTGCACCAAGCAGGAAGATGTCGATATCTGCAACGTGCAGAACATCGTCACCGCCGGCAATGGCCAGCTCGTCACCGGTGTCAGCCTGATCGAGCTCAAGGGCAAGGTGAACCGCAAGGTGTTCCAGGTGACGGTGCCGACCGGCCGTCTCGTTCCTCCGGGCATCGCTCTGCAGATCGACGCCGGCAAGGCGCAGAAGCTCGACTATGTGATCTGCTTCCCGGATCGCTGCGTCGCGGAAGTGCCGCTGAGCGACCAGCTGGTCGCTTCCTTCAAGAAGGGCCAGCAGATCACCCTCACGTCGATCAACTTCCAGAACCAGCCGAACCCGATCAAGGTCGCGCTGACCGGTTTCAGCGGCGCCTATGACGGCCCGCCGCTGCAGCAGTCGGACATCGAGGACCGGCAGAAGAAGCTGCAGGACTTCGTCGCCAAGAACAACCAGGACTTCGCCAAGAAGCTCAAGGAAGAGCAGGACAAGGCGAAGACCGCCAACTGATCGCCGGAGCGTTTCTCCAGTATGAAAAAAAGCGGGGCAGTCGCCCCGCTTTTTTGTTGCCGCTTGAGCGGCCTTCAGTGCTTCGAGTGGCGTTTCGGCTCGTAGCGTCCGTCAGGCAGTTTGTCGAACATCTCGCCGATCTGCGGGTGCCGCACGGGTTCGCCCGAGCGGTCCTCGAGCAGGTTCTGCTCGGACACGTAGGCGATATACTCGGTCTCGGAATTCTCGGCGAGGAGGTGGTAGAAAGGCTGATCCTTGCTGGGACGCATGTCGGCGGGAATGGCCTCGTACCATTCCTCGGTGTTGGCGAATTGCGCATCGACGTCGAATATCACGCCACGGAAGGGAAACAGCCGATGGCGAACCACCTGTCCGATCGCGAATTTGGCCGTTTTCATCGCACTCACCACCTGCAGCGCCGCGCGTCCCTTCGGGCGCGCAAAGGACGCTGCAGCACCTTCACTTTGCGCATGACCCCTTCCGAAAATCGATTTCGATTTCCCAGATCACACGCCGGACCCGAGGCGCCGTCAGTGGCTTGCGCGCAGGGCGCCTAAGGTCTTGAATTTACACGTTACGCAGCCAAAAATCGACCCCGACTTTCGACTTGGTACCATTGGCGCAGACGTTGCCCCAATTCAATGCCGCAACGCCGCCTTATGGCCAAGCTGCGGACCGGCGAATGCAATGGTTTCGCGACCGGAAAGCGCGAAGTCCAAAAGTATCGCCTCAGCGCGCGCCCTGCTTCCTGAGGCCGCCGGCAATCGCGCGAAAACCGCTGCCCGGACGCAAGCCTTCGCGCATGAAGAAGGCACGCAGCGGCGCGAAGCTGCCCAGCACGGTGAGGCCGGCGCTGCGCGCAAGCTGCGCCGGCAGCATATCGGACAGCAGCGACATGTTGAGCAGGTTCACCGCGCTGCTGCGCGCCAGGATATCGGGACGGCGCCTTGTGTCGTAAGCGGCGAGGCACAGCCTCGACCCTGGATCGTCGCGGTTTTCGCTGGCGATTCCAATCAAGTCGTCGATGTCCCTGATGCCGAGGTTGAGGCCCTGCGCGCCGATCGGCGGGAAGACATGGGCGGCTTCGCCGACGAGCGCCACACGGTTTTGCGCGAAACGGCCCGGCGAGGCGGCCGACAACGGATAGACCTGGCGACCGGGTTCAACTAAGACGCGGCCGAGCATCGACTGCATCTGCTCCTCGACCCGCACGGACAGCGTTGCGACGTCGAGGGCCGCCAGTTCCTGCGCCGTTTCCGGCTTTACCACCCAGACCAGGCTGGAACGCTTGCCCGGCAGTGGGACCTGGGTGAACGGCCCGGTCTCGGTGTGGAATTCGGTCGAGATGAAGCCATGCTCGCTGCGATGACTGAAATTGAGAACGAGCGCTGACTGGGGATAGGGGCGGGCGGAGGCCTTGATGCCGGCGGCTTCCCGTGCCGGCGACAGGCGCCCATCGGCGGCGACCGCCAGCGACGCGGAAACCTCGCCGCCGTCAGCCAGGCTCGCATGAGCCCGGTCGGCTTCGAGCCGCCATGTCTCGACCATCGACTTTCGCCACTCGATGCCCGGATGAGCGGCAACCGCCTTGGCGAGCACCGGAATCAGGACATTGTTCGGCAGATTGAGCCCGAACTGCTCCTCGCCGATCTCGCTGGCGCGAAAGGTCACGGTCGGGCTGCGGATCAGCCGGCGGGTCGCGTCGACGATGCGCATCACCTTCAACGGCGCCGCATGCGGCCTGAGCCCATCCAGCACGCCGAGCCGCTCGAGGACTTTCAGCGAAGGATTCATGAGGGCCGTGGTGCGGCCGTCGCTGTTCGTTACCTCGGGGCCTGCCAGGATCACGGCAAAGCCGGCCTCGGCAAAGCCGAGCGCCGCGATCAGGCCGGCCGGACCGGTGCCGGCAACCAATATGCGGGCTTTGTCGTTCTGCTCCACGCCAGGCTTCCATGTGAGGTGCGGCCCGTCGGGCCTAGATGCGGATATAGGGCAGATCGGCGGGCTTGATCAACGCGGCGATTCGGCCCATTCGATTGCCATGACCGGCCAGGAGCACGATTTCAGCCATCTCGACCGCGCCGGCCGCGCCACGGCGGGACTCGCGCGCAGCCCACGCCTAGCGGTGACGCTCACCATAGGAGCGGGCATCGTGCTTGCCTGGTTCATCCTCGCTGCCATGGCGATCCGCGGTGCCGAAAGCCGGCTTGCCGGCGGTGCTCCGGGCGATACGCTGCTGAAAGACCTGCCGCGTTTGCCGCTGCCGGAATTTCTCGATCGCTTTTTCGCTTTGTGCCTTGCGCCGGCTCCGCTCGCAGGCTCGGCTGCCGCGCAGGCGTTGGCGTTCGTCCTGATGTGGTTCCTGATGGCGGTGGCGGCGATGCTGCCTTCGGCGGCGCCGATGATCCGCACCTATTGCGAGATTGCCGACACCGCTCGAACCAAGGGCGAGCCCGTCGTCCATCCGCTGGTTTTGGTGGCGGGATACCTCGCGACCTGGCTGGCCGCCTCGGTGGCGTTCGCCGCGCTGACGCTTGCGGTTCATGGCTTTGCCGCGGGGCGGGTGCTCGATCCCGCCGTCGGGCTTGCCGGGGCCGCTGCGCTTACGATTGCCGGCCTCTTTCAATTTAGCGGCTTGAAGCAGGCCTGCCTGAAGAAATGCCGCAACCCGTTCTCGATCCTGTTTGCCAACTGGAGCGTGATACCCGCGCGTATCTTCGGGCTCGGCGCGGAACAGGGCATCTGGTGCCTCGGCTGCTGCTGGGCGCTGATGCTGGTGATGTTCGCCGTTGGCGTGATGAACATCTTCTGGATGGCGCTGATCGGCCTGTTCACCCTGATCGAAAAACAGACCACCGGCAGGGTGGCAAGCCAGGTCGCCGGTGCGATACTGCTTGTGTGGGCCGCCGCCCTGCTATTAGTTTCGGCGTGAGGGAGAATTCGATGACGGATCAAAGCTGGGCGATGAAGGGAGAGCTTGTACTCTCCTGCAATTGCACGGTTTTCTGCCCTTGCGTCCTGTCGCTCGGCAGCCATCCGCCGACGGAGGGCTATTGCCAGACCTGGGCGGGTTTCCGCATCGACGCCGGCCATTTCGGCGAGGTCGACCTCTCCGGCCTCAATCTCGGGCTGATCATGGAAATCCCGGGTTATATGAGCCGCGGCAACTGGACCGCCGGCCTGTTCATCGACAAGCGCGCCTCGGTCTATGCGGTGAAGGCGCTGACCAAGATCTTCACCGGCAAGGCCGGCGGCACCACGTCGCTGCTGTCGATCCTGGTCGGCAAATTCCTCGGCGTCGAGCAGGTGCCGATCACCTATGAGACGCGCGATAAAACGCGCGTCTTCCAGATACCGAAGACCATCGACGGCGCGGTGACGCCGATACCCGGCAAGGACCGCGAGAAGGATACGGTGATCACCAATTCCGAATACTGGATCGCGCCGGAAATCATCGTGGCGAAGTCCGAAAAGAGCAAGATGCGCGCCTTCGGCCGCAACTGGAATTTCGCCGGCCGCTCGGCCGAGATCTGCAAGCTGGACTGGCGGGGCCCGTGAGCAAGAACACAGCGGCCCGGAAAGCGGCCAAGAAGATCGCGGAGCGGATTCCGCTGCCGAAGAAGAAAGTGACGTGGCCGCAGGCGCGCGCTTTTTCAGTGCACCTGCTCACCGCCTCCGGTTCGTTCCTCGCCTTCCTGTCGCTGGTCGCGGCCAGCGAGGAGCGCTGGACTGCAATGTTCTGGTGGCTCGGGCTGGCACTCTTTGTCGACGGCATCGACGGCCCGATCGCGAGAAAGCTGGAGGTCAAGGAGATCCTACCGACATGGTCGGGCGAATTGCTCGACAACATCATCGACTATGTGACCTATGTTCTCATCCCGGCCTTCGCGCTCTACCAGCGCGGCTTGATGGGCGAGCGGCTGTCGTTCCTGTCGGCGGCCATCATCGTGGTGTCGAGCGCAATCTACTATGCCGACACCGGCATGAAGACGAAGGAGAACTTCTTCAAGGGGTTCCCGGTCGTATGGAACATGGTGGTGTTCACGCTCTTCGTCATCGAGCCGGGCCAGTGGGTTTCTTTCGCCGTGGTCGTTGTCGCCGGCATCCTTACCTTCGTGCCTATCAACTTCATCCACCCGGTGCGCGTGGTGCGGCTCAGGCCGATCAATCTCGGCATGACGCTTTTGTGGTGCGCTTTCGGCGCGCTTGCGCTTGCGCAGGCGGCGCTTGCCGCCTTTTACGACAAGATCGGCGTTCTGAGCGAGCAGGTCAGCATCTTCACCAAGGCTGGCATTACGGTCACAGGCCTCTATCTCGCCTGCATCGGGGGCATCATGCAGATGTTTCCCAGTCTTGGCGCCAGGAAACCCTGACCTAGCTTTTTGTTGGAGCATGATCTTTTCCGAAAACCGGTTTCGGGATCATGTTCTAAATCCCCTCCTGAAGAGAGTTGAGCGATGTCCAAGGCAATCCGCATTCATGCCCATGGCGGCCCGGAAGTCCTGACCTATGAGGATGCCGATCCCGGCCAGCCGGGAGCCGGCCAGATCCGGGTCAGGCACACCGCGATCGGCCTCAACTTCATCGACGTCTATCATCGTTCGGGCCTTTACCCGCCGCCCGGCGGGTTTCCGCTGATCCCGGGCGGCGAGGCGGCCGGCGTGGTGCTGGCGGTCGGCGCCGGCGTCGACTGGCTGAAGCCCGGCGACCGCGTCGCCTACGCCGTCAATGTCGGCGCCTATTCCGAGCAACGCGTGATCGCCGCCGACCGCGTGGTGAAGGTGCCGGACGGCATCAGCGACGAGCAGGCGGCGGCCATGATGCTGAAAGGCATGACGGCAGAATATCTGCTGCGGCGCACTTACAAGGTGAAGGCCGGGGACACGATTCTCTATCATGCCGCCGCCGGCGGCGTCGGCCTGATCCTCGGCCAGTGGGCGAAGCACCTCGGCGCCACCGTCATCGGCACGGCGAGCTCCGCCGACAAGATCGAGCTCGCCAAGGCGCATGGTTTCGACCATGTCATCAACTACAAGGAGCAGGATTTCGTCGCGGGCGTCGCCGCCATCACCGGTGGCAAGAAGTGTGACGTCGTCTATGATTCCGTCGGCAACGACACGTTTCCCGCCTCGCTCGATTGCCTGAGGCCGCTCGGGATGTTTGTCAGCTTCGGCCAGTCGTCGGGGCCGATCCCGCCTTTCTCGATGTCGCTCCTAGCGCAAAAGGGCTCGCTCTACGCAACCCGCCCGACGCTCTTCGTCTACAACGCCAGGCGCGAAGATCTGGTGGCATCGGCCGAGGCGCTCTTCGATGTGGTGCTGAGCGGCGCCGTCGAGATCAAGATCAACCAGCGCTTTGCGCTGAAGGACGCAGCACAAGCGCAATCGGATCTCGAAGGCCGCAAGACGACCGGCACGACAATCCTCATTCCCTAAAGCGCGTCGCGACCTTTCAGGTCGCTCCATGCGCTTTGGGTTTTGATTTCAAGCACGTCTTTGTCCCGAACCCGGTTCCCAGTTTCGGGAGACATGCTTTGAGCCGCAGCCTTGTTTTTCAGCACCTAGCCATGCGTGAAGGCACGGTTTGCCCGAAAAGCCAGCCAGTCTTTCCCGCGCTCTCAATAGGTATATCCTTACCCCTTGAGTTTCCGCTGGAATTCTTGAAGCTCTTTCAAGTCGGGTGCCGCTTTCCGACTGAAGCCGGCCGCGCATACGATACCAGCGGGAACACAGAACATATCCGGGAAACTGGATGGGAGGCACTGTGAGTGCAAATCATGACAGGGCGAACCTGCTGGAGGTTCGCGGCCTTACGAAGATTTTCGGCACGCTGACGGCGTGCGATCATATCGACCTCAACATCGCCAAGGGCGAGATCCACGCTCTGCTCGGTGAGAACGGCGCCGGCAAGTCGACGCTGGTCAAGATGCTGTTCGGATCGCTCGAGCCCAATTCGGGCGAAATCTTCTGGGACGGCAAGGCGGTGAGGATCACCAGCCCCGGTGTCGCCAAGAAGCTCGGCATCGGCATGGTATTCCAGCATTTCTCGCTGTTCGAAGCCCTGACCGCGGCCGAGAACATCGCGCTTTCGCTGAACGACGGCTCGCCGATCAGCACCATCGCCGCGAAGGCGAGGGCGCTCTCCTACAGCTACGGCCTGCCGCTCGATCCGGAGTCGCTGGTCGGCGATCTTTCCGTCGGCGAGCGTCAGCGCATCGAGATCATCCGCTGCCTCTTACAGACGCCGCAGCTCATCATCCTCGACGAGCCGACCTCGGTGCTGACGCCGCAGGAAGCCGACAAGCTGTTCGAGACGCTGGAGCGGCTGCGCGCGGAAGGCAAGTCGATCCTCTACATTTCGCACCGGCTGGAAGAGGTCAAACGCATCTGCGACCGCGCCACGGTGCTGCGTCACGGCAAGGTTGTCGGCCACTGCAATCCGCGCCAGGAGACGGCCGCATCGCTCGCCCGCATGATGGTCGGCAATGAGGTCAAGGCGGTGGTGCGCGCGCCGGCCGAAGGCATCGAGACCGCGCCGGCGCTGCTGGAGATCCGCGGCCTTACCCGCAAGCCGGCAACGCCCTTCGCCATCCCGCTCAAGAACATCAACCTCACCGTGCGTGCCGGCGAAGTGATCGGCATCGCCGGTGTCGCCGGCAACGGTCAGGGCGAGTTCTTCGAGTCCGTCTCGGGCGAGGTGCTGCAGCAGGATGCCGGTTCCGTGCGCATCCGCGGCAAGGATGCCGGCGCGCTCTCGATCACCGGCAGGCGCCTGATGGGCGCCGCCTTCGTGCCGGAGGAGCGGCTCGGCCATGGCGCGGCGCCGCGCATGAAGCTCTCGGAGAACCTGCTTCTCTCGCGCCATGCCACCGACGGCAAGTCCTTCGTCGGCTCCGGCGGCATGGTCAGGAACGGTTCGGTCTACAGCGCCGCCCAGCGCATCATAACCGCAATGGACGTGCGCAAGAGCGCGCCGGACCCTGAGGCGGCAGCGCTGTCCGGCGGCAATCTGCAGAAATTCATCGTCGGCCGCGAGCTCGACCGCAAGCCGAGCGTGATGGTCGTCAACCAGCCGACCTGGGGCGTCGACGCCGGTGCCGCCGCCCATATCCGCCAGGCGCTGATCGAGCTTGCCCGCAGCGGCTCGGCAGTCCTCGTCATCAGCCAGGACCTCGACGAATTGTTCGAACTGTCGGACGCGATCGCGGTCATGCACAACGGCGTACTGTCCGCGCCGCTTCCCATCGCCGAAGCCACTTTCGAGAAGATCGGCCTGTTGATGGGCGGCGCCGAGCCCGGCCACGCCGAACACACCATGGAGACGGCATGATGCGCCTCGAACTGGTCAAACGCCCGCAGCGCTCGGCGCTGTTTTCGGTGCTCTCGCCCTTCATCGCCTTCGCGCTGACGATGATTGCCGGCGCCATCATGTTCGCCTTGCTCGGCGTCAATCCGGTGGATGCCTTCAACATCTATTTCATTCAGCCGATCAGCGAGGTCTGGCAGCTGCACGAGCTGGCCATCAAGGCGGCGCCACTGATCCTGATCGCCGTCGGCCTGTCGGTCTGCTACAAAGCCAATATCTGGAACATCGGCGCCGAGGGACAGTTCATCCTGGGCGGCATCTTCGGATCGATCATCCCGGTACTGTTCCCGCAGTTCGAAGGTCCGCTGGTGCTGCCGCTGATGCTTCTGCTCGGAATGGTCGGCGGCGCGCTCTACGCGGCCATCCCGGCGCTCTTGAAGACCCGCTTCAGCACCAACGAGATCCTGACCAGCCTGATGCTGGTCTATGTCGCGCAGCTCTTCCTCGACTGGCTGGTGCGCGGCCCCTGGCGCGACCCGCAGGGCCATGGTTTCCCGCAGACCATCCAGTTCGGAGACTCGGCCATCCTGCCGGAGCTGATGCCGGACGCCGGCCGCGCCAACTGGGGCTTCGTCTTCGCGCTCGTCGCGGCGATAGCGATCTGGCTGATGATGAGCCGCATGTTGAAGGGCTTTGAGGTCCGCGTGCTGGGCTCGAGCCCAAGGGCAGGGCGCTTTGCCGGCTTCGGTTTCAACAAGATGGTGTTCTTCACCTTCCTGCTGTCCGGTGCATTGGCCGGTCTTGCCGGCATCTCGGAGGTGTCCGGTGCCATCGGCCAGCTGCAGCCGGTGATCTCGCCCGGCTACGGCTTCACCGCCATCATCGTCGCCTTCCTCGGCCGCCTCAATCCGCTGGGCATCGTCGCCGCGGGGCTTGTGCTGGCGCTGACCTATCTCGGCGGCGAGGCGGTGCAGAGCGCGCTCGGCATCTCCGACAAGGTGGCGAGGGTGTTCCAGGGCATGCTTCTGTTCTTTGTGCTCGGCTGTGACACGCTCATCCACTACCGCATTCGTCTGATCGGCTTTGCCGCGCCGAAACTCGAGGCCGCGCCCAAGCTGGAGGAGGCACGCTGATGGACATCACCGTCAACATCCTTTTGACCATCGCGACGGCGGCGACGCCGCTGTTGATCGCGGCGATCGGCGAGCTGGTGGTCGAACGCTCCGGCGTGCTCAACCTCGGCGTCGAGGGCATGATGATCATGGGCGCGGTCGGCGGCTTCGGCGCCGGCTATCTCACCGGATCGCCCTGGATCGGCCTGCTTGCCGCCATCATCGTGGGCGCGCTGTTCTCGCTCCTCTTCGCCGTCATGACCTTGTCTTTGGCCACCAACCAGGTGGCCACCGGCCTGTCGCTCACGCTGCTCGGCCTCGGCTTGTCCGGCATGATCGGCACCAGCTTCGTCGGCCAGCCCGGCGTCAGGCTGCCGAACCTCGACATCCCGGGCTTGAGCTCGATCCCGGTCGTCGGCAGGCTGATCTTCGGCCAGGATCCGGTATTCTACATCTCGATCGCGCTCACCGCCGCAGTGATGTGGTTCCTGTTCAGGACGCGCATCGGCCTCACGCTCCGCTCGATCGGCGACAGCCACTCTTCGGCGCATGCGCTCGGCATCAAGGTCATCCGCTACCGCTACCTCGCGGTTATCTTCGGCGGCGCCTGCGCCGGTCTTGCCGGCGGTCACCTGTCGCTGGTCTATACGCCGCAATGGGTCGAGAACATGAGCGCGGGCCGCGGCTGGATCGCGCTGGCGCTGGTGGTGTTCGCATCCTGGCGTCCGTGGCGGGTTCTGGCCGGCGCCTACATCTTCGGCGCCGTGTGGATCGGCCAGCTTCATGCACAGGCTTTTGGCATTCCGGTGCCTTCGCAGTTTCTTTCTTCGCTGCCCTATCTGGCAACCATCGTGGTTCTCGTTCTAATCTCGCGCAACAAGCGGCTGACGATGATGAATACGCCGGCTTCGTTGGGGCAGCCGTTCGTTCCGGATCGTTGACCAACAAAAAGACGGGAAGCTCCAAGGCTTAACTCAGAGAGGTAACACGATGAAAAAACTGCTTATTGCCCTTATGACCACGGCTGCGGCCCTGTCGCTGGCGTCGTCCGCCGAAGCGGCCGGCAAGCTGAAGGCCTGCTGGGTCTATACCGGCCCGATCGGCGACTTCGGCTATTCCTACCAGCACGACCAGGGCCGCCTCGAGGTGGAAAAGGCGCTCGGCGACAAGGTCGAGACCGCTTACCTCGAGAACGTCTCGGAAGGCCCCGATGCCGACCGCGCCTTCGAGCGCCTGGCGCGCGAGAAGTGCAAGATCATCTTCGGCACCTCGTTCGGCTTCATGGACGCCGAGGTCAAGGTCGCCAAGAAGTTTCCCAAGGTGATGTTCGAGCATGCCACCGGCTACAAGACCGGCGACAATCTCGGCATCTACAACGCGCGCTTCTATGAGGGCCGCTATGTGCTCGGCCAGATCGCGGCCAAGGAATCGAAGAAGGGGCTGGCCGGCTACATCGTCTCCTTCCCGATCCCGGAAGTGGTGATGGGCATCAACTCCTTCATCCTCGGCGCGCAGTCGGTCAATCCCGATTTCAAGGTCAAGATCGTGTGGGTGAATTCCTGGTTCGACCCGGGCAAGGAGGCCGACGCCGCCAAGGCGCTGTTCGACCAGGGTGCCGATATCATCGTCCAGCACACCGACTCGACCGCCGCCCTGCAGGTTGCCGAGGAGCGCAAGCTGCACGGCTTCGGCCAGTCGTCCGACATGATCAAGTTCGCCCCGAATGCGGCCTTGACCTCGCTGACGGACGAATGGGGTCCGTACTACATCAGCCGCGTTCAGGCGGCGCTCGACGGCACCTGGAAGCCGGACAATGTCTGGCTTGGCATCAAGGACGGCGCTGTGAAGCTCGCGCCCTTCACGAACATGCCCGACGACGTCAAGGCCATGGCCGAGGCGACCACGAAGAAGATCGCCGGCGGCTGGAACCCATTCACCGGTCCGGTATCCAAGCAGGACGGCTCGCCCTGGCTGAAGGACGGCGAGGTTGCCGACGACGGCACGCTCCTCGGCATGAATTTCTACGTCAAGGGTATCGACGACAAGCTGCCGCAATAAGCGGCGACGAAGTTTCGAACACGGAGGGCGCCTTGTGGCGCCCTTCGGCTTTCTGCCTTGGCCGGGAGCGCATCTCGCTTTGCTCAGCTGGCGAGAAATCATGTGCGTCAAGTATTTGACGCATACCCTCTTCATTTTTGCAGAATTCCATATCTTCATGCGCCGGGTACAATATCTGCGACCCGTTCGTGATAATTTTCACATACTCCAACGACCTCTACTTCCATGTTGCTCGGGCATATCGAACGGAAGCAGCGGGTGTGACAAGCGCCTGCAGAAGGAGGTCTTATGCAATTGAATAAAAAGCTTTTGGCAATCATCGGAAAGCGGATTCCCGCCATTTACGATGTCATTCCGCACGGACCGCAGGGCGGGCTTGCGCGCGTCGCACTCAATCCACAGCCGCTCCCGCCGCATGAACTGGGCGCCGCGGTTGCCGACGAGTTTGTCCGCTCCGCATGGGTGGCCGAGCGAGGCGGGCTCGATATGAAGGCGGTGTTTAGCGACCTTGACGACTGGTGCCCCACGCGGCCGAAGATACCGAAGCTTCCGCCGTGGTGGGGCCCGTTTCCGCCGGAGCCGGAGCCGCACCCCGAGTGGTTCGTCGACTACCATCTGGGATTTGCCGCTCGGCTGTCGGCGATCGCAACGGGCACGCGCCTCGATAAGACTCTCGATCAGGTGATCGACCGTTCCCTGACAGCGATTGAGTCGGTGAAGCTCTGACGCGGCTGCTGAAGCCGAAGGCCGTCAAGTCCAAGGGCGCCACAAGGCGCCCTTGTTTCATGGGAGGATGTCTGCTCTCGCGCGGCTATCAGACCGCCGAGCCGTAGAGGTCGTAGGCATCGCCGCGGTCGATCTTGACGGTGACGATCTCGCCGGCGCGCAGCGGACGCCGCGACTGGATATGCACGGAGCCGTCGATCTCCGGCGCGTCATATTTGGTGCGGCCCTTGGCCGAGGTGCCGTGCGCCTCGTCGATCAGCACCGGCAGGCGCTTGCCGACCTTCTTGACCAACTGCGTTGCCGAGATCTTCTGCTGGCGCTGCATGAAGCGGTGCCAGCGGGCTTCCTTCACCTCCTGCGGCACCTGCTCAAGGCCGAGATCGTTGGAGCGCGCGCCCTTGACCGGCTCGTATTTGAAGCAGCCGGCGCGGTCGATCTTTGCCTCGTCCAGCCAGTCGAGCAGCATCTGGAAATCGTCTTCGGTCTCGCCGGGGAAGCCGACGATGAAGGTCGAACGGATGGCAAGATCAGGGCAGACCTCGCGCCAGCCGCGGATGCGCTCCAGCGTCTTTTCGCCATGGGCGGGGCGGCGCATGTTCTTCAGCACCTGCGGCGAGGCGTGCTGGAAGGGAATGTCGAGATAGGGAAGAATCTTGCCCTCCGCCATCAGCGGAATGACGTCGGCCACGTGCGGGTAGGGGTACACATAATGCATGCGGATCCAGATGCCGAGCTTGCCGAGCTCCTCGGCGAGGTCGAGGAATTTTGCCCGCACTTCGCGATCGCCGAATAGGCTCGTCTGGTATTTGATGTCGATGCCGTAGGCGCTGGTGTCCTGCGAGATGACGAGGATTTCCTTGACCCCGGCCTTGGCGAGCTTTTCGGCCTCGCGCAGCACATCGGCCGCAGGCCGCGAGACGAGGTCGCCGCGCAGCGCCGGGATGATGCAGAAGGTGCAGCGATTGTTGCAGCCTTCCGAAATCTTCAGATAGGCGTAGTGGCGCGGCGTGAGCTTCACACCCTGCGGCGGCAGGAGATCGACATAGGGGTCATGGCTCGGCGGAGCGGCCTCATGCACCGCCGCCATCACGCTCTCATAGGCTTGCGGACCGGTGATCGCCAGCACGTTCGGGTGCTTCTCGCGGATCACCTCCGGCTCGGCGCCGAGACAGCCGGTGACAATGACGCGGCCGTTTTCGGAAAGGGCGGAGCCGATGGCGTTGAGCGACTCGTCGCGGGCAGAATTCAGGAAGCCGCAAGTGTTGACGACGACGAGGTCGGCGCCGTCATGCTTGCGGGCGATCTCGTAACCTTCGGCGCGCAGCCGCGTGATGATGCGCTCGGAATCGACGAGCGCCTTCGGGCATCCAAGGCTGACGAAACTGACACGAGGGGCAGACATAAGGTTTTCCAGGCTTTTCGGGATCGGCGGCGCAATACCACACTAATTGCGGCATTGGTATGGGCTGGCCCCTGCTGCGGCAAAACGCAATGCGAAGGACGGATCACGGGTCGGCCGAAGCCTGCGTCAGGCGGCGATGTCAGGTCACGGCGTTGTTGACGTGCGGCCAGACTTCCATCGCGCCGCGGTAAACCATGTCGAGCGCGACATAGAGGATGATCAGCAGGCCGACATAGGCAATCCAGCGGTAACGGTGCAGCAGCCGGGCAATGAAGCTCGCGGCAAGGCCCATCAAGCCGATCGACAGCACCAGCCCGATGACCAGCACCCAGAAATGATCCCGCGCCGCGCCGGCTACGGCCAGCACGTTGTCCAGCGACATCGACACGTCCGCGACGACGATCTGCAGCGCCGCCTGGCCGAGCGTCTTGCGCGGCGCCTTGCCGGCGATTGCCTTGTCCATGTTAAGGTCGGAGTTGGCCAGCGCTTCAGTGGCCTCCTCCTCGTCCGCGTGCGAGGTGCGAAGCTCGCGATACATCTTCCAGCATACCCAAAGCAGCAGGATGCCGCCGGCGAGCAGCAGGCCGACAATGGCGAGCAGCTTGACCGTGACCGCCGCGAACAAGATGCGCAGCACCGTGGCCGCCAAAACGCCGATCAGTATCGCCTTCTTGCGCTGCTCCGAGGGCAGGCCGGCGGCCGCCAGCCCGATGACGATGGCATTGTCGCCGGCAAGCACCAGATCGATCGCGATGACCTGAAGAAGGGCGCTCAGGCTTGCGGCGCTGAAAATATCCATCGTCTGGAAGGCCTTTGCTGTTCGCCGAGTGCCGGTCGTCGAATATCCCGACGCCCTAACGTGTATGACTCCCGCGCGTCAAGGGAACCAGCGGGAGCAAGCGCTTGCGCATCGGCTTGTTCCACCGGAATTCATATGGATTTTGCAGCGGGGAAGGCCTGGTTCAGGTCCGGCGGATCGGGGTCAACCCATCAATCGTAAAGATTGTATTTTGCCCAGTCGGTTTCGGGGATCTCGTCGCCGATCTTGTAGCGGAACTGCAGCACCTGCATGTGGTCGGGCGCGGTCTGGCACTTGAACTTCAGCCGGTACCATTGACCCTTGCTGCGAAAAGCGGCGCCGGGGCTCCTGATCGCATCGGCGCTCATCTGCGGCGTGGCGAAGGCATAGGCCACCACGCGGTCGGCCTTGTAGTTGCGGTCATCGTGGCTGATCCGGTCGAGCACCTCGGCGTCGCAACGCTGCTCGAGACGGGTCTGGGGATCGAGTTTGAGCAGGCCGGCGCGCAGTGCGTTGTCCATCGCCTTGGCCGGCCAGGCCAGCGTCAGGGACGCCAGAGCCATCAGGCAGAGCTTTTTCATGGGCGCGACAAGCAGCATACTTTGTCTGGCAAATCAACCAAACGCACGCGCTTGTGAGATGGTGCCGGCTTCGGCTCACCGGCATTTGTTCGAGGCCACCGCGCGCAGGCCTATGGCGGCAATGTCGGGTTCAGAGTGAGCTGGCAAGGAGCGGTCCAGCGATTGCTCCGACTGCCGGGCTAATCCAGGGTATTGCCACCAGCACTCTGGTCCGTCGTCCCGTCGCCGCCGGTTCCGGGATCTGGCGCCTGGTTATCTTCCGAACCGGGCGGGGGAAGCACCGTGACGTCCATTCGAGCGATTCTGGATGCTGCCCGACCTTGAGCGCCTGGTTCGCTGTCGCCCGTCTCCAAAACAGCGGCTTTCGCAAGGTGACCAACGCTCTCGGCGCTCTTGCCGGGGAAATTGGCCTCGGGTGGCGTCGGAACTCTGGTGTTACGCGGCACTGCGCCAGCGTTGTGCTGGTTTCCAATGGGAGAGGTCATGACTGCGCTCCAGGTGGATGACCGCCGCCATTTAGCACGGCTGGCTGGCGCCAGCCTTGCGGATTTCAGTATTTGCTAATTAACGCGTCGCCAAGCAGGTCTGGCGGTCACTTGTCTGGCGACAAGCGCAAGGGCTCGACGCCTTGTCCTTGTGCGTTAGCGCGCTGGCAGGGCTCTGCGTCGGTTAGCCCTGGATCAAATGAAACAGAAGTTTCAAAAAGGGAAGGGTGAATATCAAAATCAATAGAGCAATGTGAGACCGTTTTATGTTCACACTTTTTTTCGGACCAAGTAGCGCGATCCCAGTCGAGATTTTGTTGTAAAGAGCCACTAACCCAAACATTCCGATAAAGACAAGTAGTGCAAATGGCAGCGCATACAGCTTGAACCAAACAGGAAAGAAGGGTCTGCCGATCAACAGAGAGAAAATCAGCACGCCGGCAACGACCACTATCGCGCTGCGAAAGTCGAACCGCCCTAAACGTTCCATGTTCCCCCTCCCAAGAACTTCTCAGGGAGAGCTAAACCAAGGTCCACAGTTGTTTGCCACGCAAAACAACGTGAACGGAGATCCTTTTCGTATTGGCTAGCGCAGCAGCACATAGAGAGCCAACCCCGCAATCATCAGGCAGGCAGCCACGCCGATGAAGTCGCGGCACAGATAAAACCAGATCGCGCTGGTTCGCTGTTCATCGCTTAGAACACGGTGCTCCGCCAGATACAAAGCGGACGCTACCGGGGCCGACAAGGTAGACGATCTTGCCCGGCGGTCGTTGCCTGGGACCTCTCTTAACGCGATCCCTGACAGTCAGAGCTTGCTGAAGGCGAATTTGGTAAGTGAACTTTCTGTTGCCCGAGGTCGCTTCGACCAGTGCAGTCAGATCGGCGATGAGGCGCTCAAGTTTCTTGAGAAAGGCTGCTTTGCGAGATAAGCGGCCACCAGCTCTGTTCTTTGTCGCTGGCCTTTGCTGGCTTTCTTCCTTCCCCTCAATGGTTTCCCAAGGTTGCCCAAGCTCTCACCTCATTCGTACGTCACGAAGCGTATTTCGCGCGACCACCCATGAGGCGACCGAAAAGCCAGTGAAGAGCGCGGCGCCTTAGGTGGCCGGGCTATTCTTTATGAGGGACAATATACCTGACAGCGCTGCCGCCGCGCGTAACCATAACTGTCGTATAGCCGGCGGGGACGGAGCCTGTGACGATCGGATCGACGACTTGGCACCGGCCGATCATTCTTCCACTAGGAGCCCGGGCGAGCTCTTCTGCCAACGAGGTACGGCATTCGCTGAGGGATGCGAACACCCGAGACGAAGCCGTATTGACCGGTTTGCAGATGGACGCATCGCCGGGGCTGCATAGAAGCAAAACCATCACAGCGGCGGTGGCCGGATCCATCATCGAAGCTCCTTTGTGGAGCCTCAACGCCTGGGAAAGTGCTTTGTTTCGCGGATGCTAAATTAGGTGCGGCTAATCACGGCAGGGGTGGCGATTCTAGGCCTCAGTTATTGGGGACTGCACCCGGGATGGAAGCTGGTGACGCTGGCCGCCGTTCTCCTGGTCGCCGGTATCCTGCGATATCGCGAGCAACAGGCTTGGGAAAGGCGAAGGTTTGACGCCATCATGAAGGGTAAGGACTGAACGTCCCTCGACGGGAACTTTCAAAGGTTCCGGCGGCTCGGCTTCCGGGCCTTCCTGTCTCCAGTGGCAGAAAAGTCACGCGCCTGTAATATGCAGCGCTTCAACCAGGGCGCGCTTATTCTCCATCTAAGCGAGGCGTACCGTCTTATCCGCGAGGGGCCATTGGAGCGCTCGCTGCGGCAAACGTAGCGGGCGCTTCCGATTTTGGGCGATGGCAATCCACGCCGGCTGTCGGGCTTCGGCTTCCGGGCCGTTCTTTTATTCGGCTGGCTTAGCCTCTTCAGCGGCCTTGATGCCGCGATCGATCTTCGCGGTCAAAACGAAGAGGAAGTTCCCAAGAGCCGCAACAAACTCGACGGACTGCTTCGCTTCATCGGGCGAGACGTGAGGATGTTTTTTCATCGGCATGCCTGGGCCGATTCGAACCAAGCCTTACCGAGTGAGCCCACTTTGCCGTTCCTGCAGTTAGAAGGTTCTGCTTCAGTGTCTCATCGCAAATAGCATATAACGTATTGAATTTGTTACGATCGTGGCGGAGGGAGTGGGATTCGAACCCACGGTGAACTTGCGCCCACGCCGGTTTTCAAGACCGGTGCCTTAAACCGCTCGGCCATCCCTCCATCGTGATTCTTCACGAGGCGCTCCGTCCCGGTTGGCCGGTAGGCCGCGATGCCGACGGAAGCACACATCCTCTAGTGTGCTGTATAAAGCCATGTCAATCGTTGGAAACCGGTCCGGCCGGTTATGCCTGGCCTTGTTGGCTGGCGCAGAGTGCGGCCCCAAGGTGCTATGGCTAACGGCTTTATCAAGCGATAGCTAATATAGATGAGCCGAGTCATCCGTTCGACCGAGGCAGTCCCTGCAGGGGCTCATGCTAAACTTTACCTGGCGCAGTGAGTTCCAGCGCCATGAGCGCCGGTTGGAAAAAGGAAGTCCCCCTCCAAAAAGCTGCCCCTCCTTCCGGCGCTCATCCACGCTAGGCTCTTCCTCCCAGCGGATCCCGCCATAATCTCGCCCGGTTCCGGCCATAATCGATTAACATCGTGATAAGCAATTCCTGTGCACAAAGGGATTGGGGATCAAGGTGTTGCTGGCATTCGCGGTCGCTTTGGCTTCGGCTGATGGCGGCGAGACTGTAGGGGACAATCGAAAACATGCAGACCTCGGCGCGCCCGCGTCTTCGTCGCGCTTCCGCTTTCGGGCTGTGCGCCATCTCAGCGGTGTTGCTTGCCGCCTGCACCTCCACGCCGCAGCCGAAGTCGATGATCGACAACCGGCCGCGCTCCAAGGAATATTTCGCCGAGTCCGAGTACGGCGTGAAGGCGAGCCCGCGCGTTGCCTTCATGCGGCGCGGCGGTGGCCGCGACCAGCTCGGCAAGCCCTACCAGGTCCGCGGCAAGTGGTACTATCCCAAGGAAGACAAGAAATACGCCAAGGTAGGACTGGCGTCCTGGTATGGCGATGCTTTCCACGGCCGGCTGACCGCCAATGGCGAAGTCTATGACACGGCCCAACTTACGGCAGCGCATCCGACCATGCCCTTGCCGAGCTATGCCCGTGTCACCAACCTCGAGACCGGCAGCTCGATCATCGTGCGCGTCAACGACCGCGGCCCGTACCATGAGGGCCGTATCATCGACGTCTCGGAGCGGGCTGCGCAGATGCTCGACTATGGCAAGGTCGGCACCGCCAAGGTGAAGGTCGAATATGTCGGCCGGGCGCCGCTCGACGGCAACGACGACCAGTCTCTGATGGCCTCCTATCGTCCCGGCAACAGGCGCCCGGACCCGTCCGACGGCCTGCCGACCGGCGTGATGGTGGCCATGAACGGTCCGTCGCCCAGCGTTCAGACGGACGCGCCTCCGCCCGCCGTGCCGTTCCCTGGACAGCTTACCAATTCGGGAGGTGCCTTCGCCGCGCAGCCTGGCCTATCGGAGCAGCCGGCGGCGCAACCGGCGATGTCGGCGCAGGCGCCGGGCCCGAGCGATGTCGTGCTGCCCGATTTCGGGCCGATCGTGCCGGAGCGGCCGGAGTACCGGCTGCCGCCGAACTCGCCTTTCGCGATGGCCTCGCTGTCCTACGCGGATGAGCGCGTCAATCGCGCCGACGTCTTTGCTGCCCTCGACAGCAGCGGCATGTCGCCGGCCGACATCCTGCAGTCGTGGAAGAAATCGAACCGCCAAGATCAAGCGCCGGCCTCGGATTATGTCGCCGCCGGTTCCTTCGACGACGCCGCCCAGGCAAAGCGCGTGGCGGCGGCTCTCGAGCCGTTCGGCAGGACCGAAATCCAGCGCACCGAACTCGACGGCAACGATTGGTACGCGGTCAATGTCTATCCGGATGGCCATGGCAGCATCGACGACCTGCTGCAGGCGGCCTGGTCGCACGGGGCGCCGGATGCATTGGTTGTGCGAAACTGATCAATTTCGCGCGCGCCGTTGATCCGGCTGAAAAAACCCTGATAGCTTGAGCGGGCCAAACCGGCTAACGGGTCGATATTTCATGCAGTTCCGCGCTCTTCAGCCTTTCGCCGGACTTTTGGCATTGGTGCTGACGCTGCTTTGTGCCGTGCCGGCGAGCGCGCAGCTGTTCGAGACCAAGGCGGCGCAGGTCTTCATGATCGATGCCGAGACCGGCACGGTACTGTTCGCCAAGGATGCCGACAAGCCGATCCCGCCGGCCTCGATGGCCAAGCTGATGACGATGGAAGTGGTGTTCAACGCCATCAAGTCGAAGCGGATCACGCTCGACGATACGTTCGTGGTCAGCGAAAACGCCTGGCGCACCGGCGGCGCGCCGTCCGGGACCTCGACCATGTTCGCCAAGCTCAAATCGGCGGTCCGTGTCGAGGACCTGATCCAGGGCGTGACGGTGCAGGCCGCCAATGACGGCTGCATCGTTCTCGCCGAAGGCATGGCGGGCTCGGAGGCGAATTTCGCCGCGCAGATGACGGAGCGCGCCCGCCAGATCGGCCTCCCGACATCGACCTTCGTCAACTCGACCGGGCTGCCGGCAGACGGCCAGCGGACGACGGTGCGGGAGCTCACGATGCTGGCGCTGCATATCTGGCGCGACTATCCGGAGTTCTTTCACTATTACGGCCAGCCGGAGTTCGCCTGGAACAAGATCTCCCAGAGGAACCGCAATCCGCTGCTGGCCATGGGCATCGGTGCTGACGGCTTCGTGGCCGGAGCGAGCGAGTCCGCCGGTTTCGGCATCGTCGGCACGGTCAGTCATAACGGCATCCGCGTCATCGCTGCGCTGAGCGGCCTGGCCAGCGATCGCGAACGCTCGGAGGAGGCGCGCAAGCTGCTCGACTGGGGATCGCGCTCGTTCCAAAAAACGGAGATCTTCGCCAAGGACGAAGTTGTCGGCGAAGCGCAAGTCTTCGGCGGCGCCAAATCCGGCGTGGCCTTGAAAGCCAAGGGGCCGGTGGACATCTTTCTGCCGATAGCCAACCGCGACAAGCTGACCGCCAAGATTGTCTATGACGGTCCGGTGGCGGCGCCGGTGGAGGAGGGGCAACCGGTTGGGGAGCTGCGCGTTTGGATAGGCGACACGCTCAGCCAGCGAACGCCGCTTTTTGCCGCCGAGCCGGTGAAGGTGGGCACGCTGCCGCAGCGCGCGCTTGACGCGGCCAAGGAACTGGCTGTCGGCTGGTTGCGTCAGAAACATTTGTGATCGGGCTGGCTCGTGGACCTTTTGCCGGACGGGAGCTATGACAGCGGCCAGCGCGGGCAAAGGCATTCTCGATTGGCGAGCGGATTTTTCATCACCTTCGAAGGCGGCGAAGGAGCAGGCAAGTCGACGCAGATCGAGCGGCTGGCACGACGCATGCGCACCAAGAAATACGAAGTTCTGGTCACGCGCGAGCCGGGCGGCTCGCCAGGCGCCGAAGCGGTCAGACATGTGCTTTTGTCGGGCGCTGCCGAGCCATTCGGCCCGAAGATGGAGGCGATTCTCTTCGCCGCCGCGCGTTCCGACCATGTCGAGCAGGTGATCCGGCCGGCCGTCGAACGCGGCACGATCGTGCTCTGCGACCGGTTCATCGATTCTTCCCGTGTCTATCAGGGCGTTACCGGCGGGCTCGACCCGGATTTCATGGAAGCGCTGGAGGCGGTCGCCATCAACGGCATGGTTCCCGACATGACGCTGATCTTCGATATCGACCCGGCCGAAGGGCTGAAGCGCGCGGCTGCCCGCCGCAGCGCCGGCGATAGCGCCGACCGTTTCGAGAAGGAGACTTTAGCCATCCACCAGCTCCGGCGCGAGGCCTACCTGGCGATCGCCGAGGCGGAGCCGGATCGCTGCATTGTGATCGACGCGTCGGCCGATCCCGAAACGGTGGAAAATGTCGTCACCGCGGCTGTGTTCGCGGTGCTGGAGAAGCGGATGCCGGCGCAAAGGAAGCAGACGGCGCCGGCATGATCTTCGAACGCATCGCTCCCGAACAGCACGACACGCTGGACGGCGTCCCCGAACCATCGGAAACGCCGCGGCTCATCGGCCATGCGCAGGCGGCTGGAATGCTTGCCGCGGCCTACCGCTCCGGCAAGCTGCCGCATGCGCTGATTCTCGCAGGACCGCTCGGCATCGGTAAGGCAACGCTTGCCTTCCACCTGGCGTACCATCTTCTCAAATATCCCGATTTCGCGGCCGCGCCCGAAACGCTCGCCGTTCCCGATCCGGCGTCGTCGCTGTTTCGCCAGATCGCCACTGGCGCGCATCCTTCGGTGCTGCATCTCACGCGTCCGGCCAACGACAAGACCAAGAGTTTCAAGACGGTGCTTACCGTCGACGAAATCCGCAAGGTCAGCCGCTTCCTGTCGATGACTTCGCATGACGGCAGCTACCGCGTCGTCATTGTCGATCCCGCCGACGACATGAACACCAATGCCGCCAACGCCTTGCTCAAGAATCTGGAGGAGCCGCCGGCGCGTACGCTTTTCATCCTGATCGTCCATGCGCCGGGCAGCCTTTTGCCGACCATCCGCTCGCGTTGCCAGATGGTGCGGCTGACGCCTCTTGCGCCGGACGAACTGATGGCGGTGCTGGGAGGCATCGAGCCGCCCCCGCCGGAGGATCCCGCGGCGCGCGCGGCACTGGCCGAGCGGGCAGGGGGCAGCGCCCGAAACGCGATCCTGCTTACCCAATATGGCGGGCTGGAGATCGCCGGCGCCCTCGATGCGCTGGTGGCGGCGCGCAAGCCCGACATTGCCGGCGCCCACCGCCTTGCCGAGGCGGTCGCCGGCCGCGACCAGGCGATCCAGTTCGATATCTTCAATCGCCGCGCGCTCGACCTTCTGTCGGCGGCGGCCAGCGAAGCTGCTTTGGGCGGCGACCTCGCCCGGGCCAAAACGCTGTCCGAGGCTTGGCACGAGGCCCTGAACACGATATCTGAGGCCGAGACCTACAATCTCGACAAGAAGCAGCACGCCCTGACCATGATCGACCGCCTGAATTCTGTGATGCGAATGTGACGGCCCTGCGGGATGGCAATCGCCATGCCGATAGTTTATCCACCGCCACAACTCACATTCAGACATTCATGACGGTTCATTCATGTCACGCGAAAAATTCTATCTGACGACGCCGATTTTCTATCCGAATGGCAAGCCGCATATCGGCCACGCCTATACCGTGATCGCCAGCGACGCGCTGGCTCGCTTCCAGCGTCTGGACGGCAAGGATGTGTTCTTCCTCACCGGCACCGACGAGCATGGCCTCAAGATGCAGCAGACGGCCGAGAAGGAGGGCATCGCGCCGATCGCGCTTGCCGACCGCAATTCGGCAATCTTCCGTTCGATGACCGAGACAGTTGGCGGCTCGAACGATGAATTCATCCGCACCACCGAACAGCGCCACTACGCATCCTGCCAGGCGATCTGGAAGGCGATGGCCGCCAATGGCGACATCTATCTTGATCGGTATAGCGGCTGGTATTCGGTCCGCCAGGAAGCCTATTTCGACGAGAGCGAAACCACGCTCGGCGACGACGGCGTGCGCCGCGAGCCGCTAGGTTCGCCGGTCGAATGGAACGAGGAGGAAAGCTATTTCTTCCGGCTGTCCGCCTATCAGGACAAATTGCTGGCGCTTTATGAGAGCCAGCCCGACTTCGTCGGTCCGGCCGAGCGACGCAACGAGGTGATCAGCTTCGTCAAGTCCGGCTTGAAGGATCTGTCGATCTCGCGCACCACGTTCAAATGGGGCGTCCCGGTGCCGGGCGACGACAAGCATGTGATGTATGTCTGGGTCGATGCCTTGACCAACTACATCACCGCCGCCGGTTATCCTGACACCAAGTCGGAGCAATGGCGCTACTGGCCGGCCACGCATATCATAGGCAAGGACATCGTGCGTTTCCATGCGGTCTATTGGCCGGCCTTCCTGATGTCGGCCGGCATCGAATTGCCGAAGCGCGTCTTCGCCCACGGCTTCCTGTTCAACCGCGGCGAGAAGATGTCGAAATCGGTCGGCAACGTCGTCGATCCGTTCACCATGATCGAGCATTACGGCCTCGACCAGGTGCGCTATTTCTTCCTGCGCGAGGTGCCGTTCGGCCAAGACGGCAGCTACAGCCACGAAGCGATAGTCAACCGCACCAATGCCGATCTCGCCAACGGCCTCGGCAATCTGGCGCAGCGCTCGCTGTCGATGATCGCCAAGAACTGCGGTGGGGCCGTGCCGAAGCGCAGCGAGCTGACGGAGGCCGATACCGCGATCCTCGACCAGGCGATTGAAGCGCTTGCCGTGGCGCGCAGGGCAATGGCGGAGCAGGGCATCCATCTGGCCCTGGCGGCGATCTTCGGAGTGGTGGCCGAAGCCGACCGCTACTTCGCCTCCCAGGCGCCTTGGGCGCTGCGCAAGACCGATCCGGAGCGCATGGAGACGGTGCTGTGGGCGACGGCCGAGGTCGTCCGGCGGGTGACCGTGCTTTGCCAGCCCTTCATTCCGGGGTCGGCAGCGAAGCTGCTCGACCTCCTGGCCGTGCCTGCCGACAAGCGCGCTTTCGCGCATGTCCATGCAGACCATGCGCTGGTGTCCGGCACAGCTCTGCCGGCGCCCGAGGGCGTGTTCCCGCGTTATGTCGAGCAGGACACAAAAGCCTGATGCTCATCGACAGCCATTGCCATCTCGACTTTCCGGACTTCGCCGAGGAGCGGGGGACAATAGTCGCCCGCGCCCTGGCGGCTGGAATCGGTCGTATGGTTACGATCTCGACGCGTGTGAAGCGTTTTCAACAAATCCTTGAAATCGCTGAAACTTTCAATGAAGTCTATTGCTCCGTCGGCACCCATCCGCACAATGCGGCGGAAGAGCTCGATGTGACCGCCGACGAGCTGGTGCGGCTGTCCGACCATCCCAAAGTTGTGGCGATCGGCGAAGCCGGGCTCGACTATTTCTATGACCACGCGCCGCGCGAGGCGCAGGCTGAAGGCTTCCGCACCCACATCGCGGCCGCGCGCCGGACCGGCCTGCCGCTGGTCATCCATTCGCGCGACGCCGACGGCGACATGGCCGCGATCCTCGAGGACGAAACAGGGAAGGGCGCCTTCCCCTTTATTCTGCACTGCTTTTCGTCCGGGCGCCGGCTGGCGGAAGTCGGCGTGGCGCTGGGCGGCTATGTCTCGTTCTCTGGCATCCTGACCTTCAAGAACTCGACCGACTTGCGCGCCATCGCCGCCGACATCCCACGCGATCGATTGCTGGTCGAGACCGACGCGCCTTACCTTGCGCCGATCCCATTCCGCGGCAAGCGCAACGAGCCGGCCTATGTCGTGAACACGGCAAGGGTGCTGGCCGATACCATCGGCGTCAGCGAGACGGAGATCGCCGACATCACCAGCGAGAACGTCTTCCGGCTGTTCACCAAGATGCCGCGACCGGCGGCAGGCTGAGACATGAGCGCCCGGCTGCGCCTTACCATTCTCGGCTGCGGCTCGTCGCCCGGGACGCCGCGCATCACAGGCGACTGGGGCAAGTGCGATCCGACTAATCCCAAGAACCGCCGTATGCGCACGGCGGCCCTGGTGGAGCGGATCACCGCTAATGGCGCCCGCACGACGGTCGTCATCGACACCGGGCCGGATTTCCGCGAGCAGATGCTGCTCGCCTCGGTCAGGCGCATCGACGCTGTGGTCTATACCCATCCGCATGCCGACCACATCCACGGCATCGACGACCTGCGCGGCTATGTGCACGAACAGCGCCACCGCATCGGCATCCATGCCGACGAGCCGACCATGCGGCGGCTGCGCCAGGCTTTCGGCTATTGCTTCGAAACACCGCCCGGCAGCTCCTATCCGCCGATCGTCAGGCCGCATCTGATCGACCACGCCAGACCGGTGGTGATCGAAGGCGAGGGGGGTCCCCTCACCCTTGAGCCGCTGCCGCAGATCCACGGCGACATCGTCTCGCTCGGATTCCGCATCGGCGGCCTCGCCTATTGCCCTGATATCAGTGACTTCCCGACCGCTACGGCGGAGCGCTTGCGCGGCCTGGACACACTGGTCATCGACGCGCTGCAGTACAACACCCATCCCAGCCATCTGTCGCTCGGCCAGGCTCTGGGCTGGATCGAGAAGCTTGCGCCTAAAAACGCCGTACTGACGCATATGCACGTGCCGCTGGACTACGCGGTCGTGATGGCCGAGACGCCTGACCACGTGGTGCCGGCCTATGATGGGATGGTGATTGAAATCCCTGTTGAATCAGGATGATGGGCCCACAATTGCGTCAAATGCGGAAAGGCCGCGTAAACTCAGAACGCCAGGATTGTTACGGTGAGACACGGAACAACAAAATTTTCATTCCAGCAGGTCGATGTTTTCTCTTCCAGAGCTTTGCTAGGTAACCCGTTGGCGGTTGTCATCGGAGCAGATACCTTGACCGCGTCTGAGATGGCTGCTTTCGCGAGTTGGACGAACCTCAGCGAAACGACCTTCCTTCTACAGCCGAAGTCGGCGGATGCTGACTACCGCGTTCGCATCTTTACGCCTGTTTCTGAATTGCCCTTCGCGGGCCACCCTACCTTAGGGAGTTGCCACGTCTGGCTGTCTTCCGGTGGGCGGCCAAAGAGTGGTGACATTATCCAAGAGTGCAATGCAGGACTTATCCGCATTCGGCGTGACAATGAGAGGCTATCTTTCGAAGCTCCCGAGCTACGCCGCTCGGGCCCAGTGGAACTCGACACACTGACGCGAGCCATCGAAGGTCTGCGATTGACCTCTGATGTCATCGTCGACGCCAACTGGGTGGACAATGGCCCAGGTTGGCTTGCTGTCCTGCTACGCTCCAGGGCTGACGTCTTGGCGCTGCGCCCGGATTTTGCCGTGCTGTCCGGATTGCGGGTCGGTGTCGTTGCTCCCTGGGATCCTATGAAGGATGGGCGGGATGCGGATTTCGAGGTGCGTGCCTTTTCCGCGGCCGGTTTTGAAGATCCTGTAACCGGCAGCCTAAACGCTGGCATCGCGCAATGGTTGATAGGAAATGGCATCGCGCCCTCGTCGTACATTGCCAGCCAGGGTACCGTCCTTGGAAGGAAAGGACGTGTTCATGTGGAGCAGGTCGAGAACCAGGTTTGGATCGGCGGCGACGTGACGACGTGTATCGAGGGCGTTGTAACCGTTTAATTTGAACTAGCACTGGCAGTCATCGAAGTCCCCGCCAAATCAGGCTGCCTAACCTGTGGCCTTCGCCGGACGGTTACGGTGAGACGGCATCATCGCCGGGATAGATCTCGAGAACCATTCCTAAGTTGATGGCAGCCAGGTGCTTCGGTCCGGAGCCATGCTGTTCCTGGACGAACTCGAATCCAAGCAGACGGCAGACGTCAGCCGTACGTTCGATGTCGCGGGCAAAAAACGATGCGAAGCATGGCTGATCAATTGTAAGCGACCGGTGACGACCGTCTTCCGTGGCGGGGCTCGGATCGGATAGCAGTCGGGCTCCGGACGCTGAGGATAGTGTCCACGAGCGGGGCTTAATGGACACGATCGCGACGGATGGAGTGGCTGGCCAAGATTTTCGTGGCGAGACGGCGCGCGCCCGCCGGCGCAAGTCATACACCCTCGAAGAGAAACAGCGGCTGGTGGCCGAGAGCTGTGAGCCTGGCGCGTCGGTGTCGCTGGTGGCGCGGCGGCACGACATCAATGCGAACCTGTTGTTCACGTGGCGCCGGCAGATGCGCCCGCCGGCGTCGGCGGCATCGCCGCTGGAATTGATCCCGGTCGAGGTCATCAGCAGCGTGCCGGCCGCCTCACCAGCCGCGGCGGTTGGGGCGGAACAGCGCGGTGTGATCGAGATCGTCCTGGTCGGCGGCGTGCGCGTGCGGGTGGACGCCGAGGTCAGCGAGGCGGCACTGCGGCGGGTGCTGTCGGCTCTGAAGGCGGTGGCATGATCGCGCCCGGGTCTGGGGTGCGGGTCTATCTGGCGACGCAGCCATGCGATATGCGCAAAGGGATGGATGGCTTGGCCGCCCAGGTCCAGAACGTGCTGGCCGCCGATCCCTTCTCGGGGGCGCTGTTTGTGTTCCGGGGCAAGCGCGGCGACATTTTGAAGATCCTGGCTTGGGACGGAAGCGGGCTGTGCCTGTTCGCCAAGCGCTTGGAGCAGGGAAAGTTCGTCTGGCCGCCGATCGTGGCGGGTCGGCTTCAGCTGACACCGGCCCAGTTGGCCTTGCTCGTCGAAGGGATCGACTGGCGGCGGACCGTTGCGCCGTTGCCGGCCAGAAACCCGGAATTTCCGGTCTTCGCCTCGCTCTTTCAGTTCCATAATCTATCTTATGCGACTTGTTGACGTAGGGAACGCGGGTGCTCGGGAACTGAACTCCTGCATTGTCAAAGGCGGCCTATGTGATTGCCCCCGACCTGCCTGGGTTCGGCAAGTCTCACGCGCTGCCTGCACCGTCCTTACGCTTGTGCCGATGCGATCTCGGAGTTGCTCGGCCATCTCTCGGTCGGCCCACGCTACATCTACCTCCACGACTTTGGTGCGCCGGTCGGATTGCGGATAGCCATGCAGGCTCCCGATGAGGTATTGGGTTTGATCATCCAGAACGCCAACGCACATCGGAGCGGAATGGGGCCGTTGTGGAAGGCGACGCAGGACTTTTGGGCCAATCCAAATGCGGACAGTGAGGCAGGTGCTACCGCTCACCTGACGTTCACGGGCACGAGGGATCAGTATATTGCGGGCGTACCCGAGGACCTGGCCGTGCAAATTCCGGCGGAAAGCTGGGAGGAGGACTGGCGCGTTATGCAGCTTCCCGGTCGCATGGCGACGCAGCGCGCCCTCATTGCAGACTATGGCAAATATGTCGCTCGCTTCGACGCGATCGCCGGCTATCTGAAGCGCCGGCAGCCTCGCGCCCTCATGGTATGGGGACGGCATGACAGTTTCTTCGATCTTGCAGAGACACTATCGTGGATGCAGGCGTTGCCCAGGATGGAAGCTCATATCCTCGATGGTGCTCACTTTTTGCTGGAAACCCACGCGGAACAGGCCGGATCGTTGATAGTCGACTTTCTAGAACGGCAATATGCATGATGGCAGCCGCTTCGTGACCGCTCGATCTGGTCGGCGCCCTCGTCCGGCAGGTTTGAACCCCGCTTTCAGCTCTTCGCGAAGGCTGGCGGACAGCGATCGTCCCCACATCGCCCTCGCCTGCGCCACGCAGCGCTCATCGCTGCCAGAAAGGCAGCTTGGCGATCTCGTCCTCTGCCTGCCGTTTCGTCAGGCCGATATCGTCGATCAGATGCGGATTGGCCTCCGAAATTCGCTTGAGATCCCAGCGAAAGCGTGTCTGCTCACGCCAGGCCGAGATCATGCTTCGCAGGGTCGCCAGGCTGTAGCGCCTAGGCGATGCCCGCCTGACCAGCGCTCTCTGATGCGGGACTGATGCAAGGGTCTTGTTCATGGCAACCTCCGTATGGCTCAGGGTCCCGGAGGGCCCTTCGACCTGAAAGAGATTGAATTCTGCAGGTTGCGGACGGCTTCGTAATTAAGCCCTCCCAAATAGTTCTCAAAACTTCCAAATGGGCTTATGCGGCCTGTCGCTTCACGGAACGACGAGCCGCCCTATCTCTTTGATTTGACGCAATTCCGGACGGAGGCTACGGCGAAGTCGCCAAGCCAAACCGTTTCACACTTTTCCTCGAATTGCTCTATAGATGCGCCGCATGCAGGGATCCCGCTTTGCCTTTGGCCCATACGTGCTTGATTCGACTGCGGGAACGCTGCTTCGGAACGATGTTCCCGTGGCAGCCGGCTACCGCGGGCTGAGGCTACTCGCGGCGCTCGTCGAACGCCCCGGCGAAATCCTGGCCAAGGCCGAGCTGATGGATGCGGCATGGCCGGGCACGGCTGTCGAGGAAGGCAACCTCACCGTCCAGATCGCGCAGCTCAGGAAGCTGCTTGGCCCGGCCGCCGATGGCGGTGAATGGATCGCCACGGTTCCGCGCGTCGGCTACCGCTTCACCGGCGCCATCGAACAGCTCGGCGATGCGAAGCGGAAACCTTTGCCGCTGCCCGGCAAGCCGTCGATCGCCGTGCTGCCTTTCGTCAATTTCGGCAACGATCCCGAGCAGGACTCCTTCGCGGACGGATTGACCGAGGACCTGATAACCGACCTGTCCAGGAACGCGGGCCTGTTCGTCATCGCGCGCAACTCGGTCTTCGCCTACAAGGGAAAGGCGATGGACGTGCGCGCGATCGCCGAGGATCTCGGCGTGCGCTACCTGCTCGAAGGGAGCGCGCGGCGCGCCGCCGGGCGCGTGCGCATCAACGCGCAGCTGGTCGACGCGGTGAGCGGCGAGCACCTGTGGGCGGAACGCTTCGATCGCAGCCTGGAAGATATCTTTGCCGTCCAGGACGAAGTGACGGCCAAGATCGTCGAGGCGTTGCTCGGCAGGCTGCGCGCATCGCCGCCGCGCAACCGGCCCAAGAATCTCGAGGCCTACGATCTCTGTGTGCGGGCGCGCAAGCTGATCGACGACTCGCCGCAGACGGCACAGGAAGCGCATCTGATGCTGACGCGCGCGGTCTCGCTCGATCCCGAATACGCCGAGGCCTATCGCTGGCTTGCCATGAACCATTGGATGGGGTGGGTACACTGGGGCGAACCCATCGAACCCAACCGCGGCCTTGCGCTGGAACTGGCCCGCAAGGCCGTGGCGATCGATCCCAACGATGCCGGCTGCCGCTGGGTGCTGGCCAACCTGCTTGCCTATGAGCGCCGCTTCGACGAGGCCGATGCGGAATTCGCCAAGACGTTCGAGCTCGACCCGAACGAGGCCGATGCATGGGCGACATTGTCCGACATCAAGGTCTTGGCCGGGCGGGTGGAGGAAGGCCTCGAGCACATTCGCAAGGCGTTCCGGCTGAACCCGTTCCCCCCAAGCTGGTACTATCTGACGCTCGGCGCGGCGCAATATGCGGCGGGCGACTATGAGGCCGCCGTCGAGACGCTGCGCCGGGACGAGACCTATCGCACCAGCTCACGCCGTTTCCTGGCGGCGAGCCTTGCGCAACTCGGCCGGCTCGACGAAGCCCGGGCAGAGGTCGAACTGTTCCTCGTCAGCAATCGGCATTTCACGACCCGCCATTGGGTCTGGACCGAGCCGTTCCGCGACGACGCGACGCTCGAGCATTTCGTCGACGGCTTCCGCAAAGCCGGTCTTCCGGAGTGACGGCTGGCGAGACTACCCAGGCGGCCATTCGATCCGGAACTTGGTTGTCGCCCGCTACTCCTCGAAGCGGCCCTTGGCCTCACGGTCGCGCTCATATCGTCTCGTGAGCGGAAACGGCGGCAGCCACGACTCGCGACGGATGGTCCAGAGCTCGTAGGTTGGCATCAGCTGGTCCGGCGCGTCCAGGGATCCGAGATGCACCTCGACTTCGTCCCCGCTGCGCGCGAAGACGGACGAGCCGCAACGCGGACAGAAGAACCGCCCGGCATAATCGCCTGTTTCGCCCTCGATCGTCACCGCATCCTGGGGGAATATCGCCGCAGCATAGAAAAGCGCGCCATGGTGCTTGCGGCAGTCGAGGCAGTGACAGATGCCGACCCGGTATGGGCGGCCCGACGCCACAAGTCGGACATTGCCGCACAGGCAACTGCCCCTGAACCGGTCCATGCTGTGTCTCCTTCCAAATCAAGCGGTCGAAATGCTTACAACGAACGGCGAGAGAAAGCCTGGGTCGCGCATGCCGACACCCTTCCCTTCGGCTTGCGTTGCCCACAAACCGAATTGCATAACGTATCGCATGACTGCCGGAATCTCCGAGCGGATATCCGCCTTCGTCGAAGCGCTTCCATTGAAGCCGGGACTGCGCGTCCTGGAGATCGGCTGTGGCCCCGGCGTTGCCGCGCGTGCTGTCGCTCGCCGTGTCGGCCACGGCTTCGTTCTGGCCATCGACCGGTCGGAAAAGGCAATCCGGTTGGCGCGGGCGGGATCGGCCGATGAGATGGCTGTGGGCAGCCTGGATTTCAGACATGCGGCAATCGAGGACTTCGCATTGAGGCCTGGTGATGCGCTCTTCGATATCGCCTTTGCCATGCGGGTCGGCGCGCTCGACGGGCGTCACCCCGAGGCTGGCCGGGCGGCCTTGACGCGTATCAAGGCGGCACTGAAACCACATGGCAGGCTCTTCATCGATGGAGGCGATCCATTGAAGGAGATCGATTTGGGCCGTGGCTGGCCGTCCTAGAGCGGTTCAGGAATTCACGGCATCGCCGAGCCATTCTAAGTATTTGTTTTTACGCAATTCCGGACGGAAAACCGTTACATACCTCTCCTGGAATTGCGCTAGAAAAATCCGTCGAGAAACGCCGCCGCCTCGCCAGAGATGCCGACGATCTTGTCCGTCGCCTGACGATAGAATTTGAAGTTGAGCTCGGTCTCGGGCCGGCCATCGTTCCAGTCCTTGAAGCGCTTGAGTTCGTTCCTGCCCACCCTCTTGGCCGCAGTCGCAGTGCGGCGGACGGAGATGCTGACGCGCGGCGTCTGCCGTTCGAGGTCGGGTCTCCTTGGCGTGGTCTCGGAAGATATGACGATGCCGCGCGCGACAAGCCCCTGCCCGCCTTCGTTCTCGCTGGCGAACACGAAGATCGTGTCGCCTTCGGCAATATGCTTGCCGCCATACATGGTCTTCTGCGCGGCGAATGAGAACATCTGCGCCTGCGGGTCCTTGAGCTCGGCCTTGATCGCAAAAGCCATGCCTTACCGCTCCCGGCTGACGGCGATCCGATAGGTCAACGTGCGCTTTGCGCCCGGCTCGATCAGCATCACGCCCGGTTTGTCGGCAAACTCGCCGTCGAAATCGACAGGGCTTGCGATGCCATGCCAGGGCTCGATGCACAGGAACGGCGCCCCGCCCGGCTTGGACCAGATGCCCAGCTCGTTGAAACCCTGCCACGACATCTCGATCGCCGGCCCGCGCTCGGCGGCATAGCGCACGCTGGAGCTGGCCGGCCGGTCCAGGATGACGGCGTCCTTGTCGAAGAGCCGCTCGGAGAGCGCGAGCGTCTTGCCTTCGATGGGCGTGGGTAGCGGCGTTGGCAGCAGCAGACCATCCTTCAGGCGGCGGATCGGCGCAGGGTCGTTTTCGGCAAAGGTCAGCCGGTAGGCTTCCTTGGGCAATTCCGGCAGCAGCGGCCAGTTGAAGGCCGGGTGAGCGCCGATCGAAGCCGGCAGCACTTGATCGCCCGTGTTGGCGACCTCGAAGGTCACACCAAGCTGCCGAGGTGCGAGGCTGTAGCTTATCGCCAGTCGGAACACGAATGGGTAATGGCCGCGGGTTTCGGCGTCGTCGGTGAGGACCAAGGTGCAGGAGGAAGGCCCCTGCTCCGCCCAGGCAAAGCGCTTGTCGCGCGCGAATCCATGCTGCGTCATCGGATAGGCTTGGCCGCCATGGCGCAACTGGTCGCCTTTCAGACGGCCAACGATTGGGAACAGGACCGGAGAATGGCGACGCCAGGCGGGTCCCGCCTGCCACAACAGCTCTGTACCATCTGCATCGCGCAAGGAGACCAGTTCAGCCCCCTGCCCGACGATGGTCGCCGAGATGCCGTCAGCGTGAAGCGTCACCTGTTCCATGTGTCCTCGCGATTGCCTGATGCGGCCGGCAGGCTAGCAAAAGGCCTCGCGTGAACTCAAGGGCGGCGGGTTGCGCCCAGCCTCACGGAACTGCGATGAACGCCGTTCCAAAAAAAGCTGTGGCCGAAAGTCGCCCTCCGGCCACGATGATATCCGAAATGCTGCCTGACGCGGTTCGGACTATTCGCGCTCGCCGGTGAAATTCAGCAACAGCTGGAAGATGTTGATGAAGTTCAGATAGAGCGAGAAGGCGCCGAAGACGGCAAGCTTCTGCTGCGATTCCGCATCGAAATTCTCGGCATACTGCTCCTTGATGGTCTGCGTGTCCCAGGCGGTCAGGCCGATGAAGACGGCGATGCCGATCACCGAGATGGCGAACTGCAGCGCGGTCGAGCCGAGGAACAGGTTGACGAGGCTGGCGATCACCACGCCGATCAGGCCCATGATCAGGAAGGACGAGAACTGCGTCAGGTCGCGCCTAGTCGTGTAACCGTAGAGGCTGGTGGCGCCGAACATCGTCGCAGCGATGAAGAAGGTGCGAGCGATGCTGGTGCCGGTGAAGACCAGGAACACCGAAGCGAGAGACAGGCCCATGACGGCGCAGAAGGCCCAGAACATCATCTGCGCGCTTGCCGCCGACATCGTCTGCATCTTGAAGGAGAAGAGCATGACGAAGGCGAGCGGCGCCAGCATCACCACCCATTTCAGCGGGCTGGAGAAGATGGGCACATAAAGCGCCGGCGTCGAGGCTACCGCAACGGCGACGAGGCCGGTGACTACCAGGCCAAGGCCCATATAGTTGTAGACGCGCAGCATGTGCCGGCGCAGGCCCTCGTTATAGACCGCTCCGGCCTGGGCGCCGGCGCCCATTCGGTATCCCAGATTGGGGCTGTTCATTCGGGTTCTCCTTGGTTGGATCGGTTGTGGGTTCAGTAAAGCGTCCGGGCCAGCTTTTCGGCGGCCCGATCGAGATCGCCGGCATCGCTTCGTCCGACGACCGCATAGGCCACCTCGCCGATCTGGAAGTAGGCGGATGAGATATCGCCCGAGGGGGCGGCCGTCGGCTTCACCACGTCGAAGGTGCCTGGCCTGATGGCAAACAGCGAGACCAGCCCGAGGTCCTTCGTTTCGACCGCCATCTCGACGGTTGGCCCGAAGCGCGACGGATAGACCTGGACGTCGCGTATCCTCCAGTCGTCCGGCAGCACAGGCATGACGATCGCGGTCGCGGCGCGGATTTCATCGGCATTGTAGCCCGGCGCTTCCTGCTGCGACGGCATCGTCTCGCGCACCAGGGTCGTCCGATGCGCACTCACCGCTTCCTCGACATAGGCGGGCGGCTGCGTCGAGGCGACCACCTTTGTCACCATGATCGGTCCGAAGATGCCGTTGGCAAGCCAGCCCGCCGCCACCAGCACAGCCGCCGCTGCAGCCCGTTGCAGCAGGGAAAGGACACGCCCCCTGGCGAGCGCCCTTTCCAGCCGCCGCGCCGCCTCGGTCGTTGCCGGGCGCGCCGTTGCGCCTGGTCCGGCCAGCGCCACGCGCAACTCGTCACGCGTCCTGAGATCGGACATCACCCGCGCAGCCACCTCGGGTCGGGCGGACAGGAATGCTTCGACCTCGATGCGGCGAGCAACCTCGAGCTGATCGTCGACGTAAGCGTCGAGATCGGCATCGGTCACGGGATCGACGATAGCGGTCATGATTCACCTCCCACGATCCTCAAGTGATTTTTGCCGCGCGCCCGAGCGCCCTCTTCCATCTCGCGCAGCGCCGCACGCGCGCGGCCGATGCGCGACATCAAGGTCCCAAGCGGCACGCCGCTGACCTCGGCCGCCTCGGCGTAGCTCACCCCTTCGATGGCGACGAGATGCAGCGCGGAGCGTTGCTCTTCAGGGAGCGACAGGAAGGCTTCCCGCACCTGCGACAGGCGCACCGAATGGTCCTGCGATGCAGGCGCGCTGGTATCGGCGACATGTCCGGCCTGCTCGATGCGCGCAGCTTCCGACCGGCGCGAGCGCATGCGGTCGATGAAGATGTTGTGCACGATCGCGAGCAGCCAGGCGCGCAGGTTGCCGCCCGAGCGAAAGGTCCCGCGCCGCTCGTAAGCGCGCACCAGCGCATCGTGCACGAGATCCTCGGCATCGGCGCTGTCGCGCGTCAGCGAGCGCGCATAGCGCCGCAGCGATCCCAACTGCCCGACGATATCGAAGCGTGCCATCGACCGTTCCATTCCCTGTTTACGGAGCATGTGGGGACTTTAATCCCTGCCCGCCGTTTCTTTTGCGATCCGGCGGGCGTCGTGTTGCGTCGGCGAGCGGGCATCCGGACGAAACTGCTGGCGAAGCGCGGCCGATTTGCGTATCACTCCCCCGCCATTGGAGCCTGATCGATGTTCGAAAGCCTGCAGCCCGCGCCCGCCGACAAGATCCTGGCCTTGATCGGCCTCTACCGCGCCGACACGCGCCCGGGCAAGGTCGACCTTGGCGTCGGCGTCTACAAGGATCGGGACGGCAGGACGCCGGTGATGCGCGCCGTGCGCGAGGCCGAGAAGCGGCTGCTCGCCACCCAGGACACCAAGACCTATCTCGGCCTTGCCGGCGATACCGGCTTCAACGCCGCGATGATCAAGCTTGCCTTCGGCGACAAGGCCGACCTTTCGCGCATCCGTGCCGCGCAGGCGCCGGGCGGATCGGGCGCGCTCAGGCTGGTGGCCGAGCTTTTGCAGCGCACACGCCCCGGCGCGACGGTCTGGCTCTCCAATCCAACGTGGCCGAACCATCTGCCGGTGATGCGCGCCGCCGGCCTTGAGGTCCGCGACTATCCGTATTTCGACGCCGCTTCCGGCACAGTCCGCTTCGACGACATGCTGGCGGCGCTCAAGACGGCCAACAGCGGCGATGTCGTGCTGCTGCACGGCTGCTGCCACAACCCGACCGGCGCCAACCTCGATGCCGCCCAGTGGGCCAAGGTTGCCGACGTCCTGCTGGATCGCGGCCTGCTGCCCTTCGTCGACATCGCTTATCAGGGTTTTGGCGAAGGCCTCGATGCCGATGCCGCCGGGCTGCGGCTGCTCGCCGGCAAGGTTCCGGAGATGGTGGTCGCCTCGAGCTGCTCCAAGAATTTTGCCGTCTATCGCGACCGCGTCGGCGCAGCGATGATCATGGCCAAGGACGGCGCGCAGGCGGACGTGGCGACGAGCCAGATGCTGGCGGCGGCCCGCGCGCTCTATTCGATGCCGCCGGACCATGGCGCGGCAGCCGTGCGCATGGTGCTGGAAGACGCCGACCTGAAGAAGGACTGGGAGACGGAGCTCGAGGAGATGCGGCTGCGGATGCTCAGGCTACGCGTCGCTTTCGCCGAAGCGTTGCGCCGGCAGTCCAACTCCGACCGCTTCGATTTCGTCGCCAGCCACCGCGGCATGTTTTCCCGCCTGGGGCTGACGGAAGCACAGGTCGAGCGCCTGCGCACCGAGCACGCGGTCTACATGGTGGGTGACAGCCGCATCAACGTGGCCGGCCTGCCCGAAGACGGCATGGACGACCTCGCCAAGGCGATCGTCTCGGTGCTCGACTGAAGCCTCGGCAACTGTGGACAACCGGCTTTCGCCAGCCCGCGGCATTGGTCGCTCGCCAAGCTGCGCGTTAGGATTCGCCGCATGAAACCCTCCAAGGACATTTCCCGGCTGGTCGAGATCATGGCGGCGCTCAGGGCGCCGAAGACCGGCTGTCCGTGGGACATCGAGCAAAATTTTTCCACCATCGCGCCCTACACGATCGAGGAAGCTTACGAGGTCGCCGACGCCATCGCGCGCGGTGATCTCGACGATCTGCGCGAGGAACTGGGCGACCTGCTGCTGCAGGTCGTCTACCACGCGCAGATGGCGGAAGAGGCCGGCGAGTTCGCGTTCGGCGACGTCATCGAGGCCATCACCACCAAGATGATCCGTCGCCACCCGCATGTCTTCGGCGACGAGAAGGCGCGCAGCGCCGGCATGGCCAAGGGCATGTGGGAGAAGATCAAGGCGGCGGAGAAGGCCGGCAAGCGCAACGCCCGCATCGCGCGCGGCCTTGACCCGGAAGATCACGGCAAGGGTTATCTCGACAGCGTGCCGGTTGCGCTCCCTGCCCTGACCCGCGCGCTCAAGCTGCAGGAGAAGGCTGCGCGCGTCGGCTTCGACTGGAGCGAGGCGGCGCCGATCCTCGACAAGATAGAGGAAGAGATCGGCGAGTTGCGCGAGGCGCTCGCAGGAGGCGACGCGGCACCGATCAAGGACGAGTTCGGCGACTTGCTGTTTGCCGTCGTCAATCTTGGCCGCCATTTGAAGCTCGATGCCGAAGCCGCGCTCAGCGGCACCAACGAGAAATTCCGTTCCCGATTCCACTATGTCGAGCGGGCGCTCGAGGCCAAGGACAGTTCGCTGGAAGAAGCGACGCTGGACGAGATGGAAGCGCTTTGGCAGCAGGCAAAAAGCGCAAAATAAGCAACGGGTTATCCGCCGTTCCTGCGGTTCAGCCTGCTCTCTATCTCCTGTCTGGCGCTGTGTGTCGCCGTCAGGGAGAGGGTGACGCTGCCGTCCTCATTGTCGGTCCGCGAAACGACATCGCCATTGCGGTAGAGCCAGTCGACCTGGCCGAGCTGGGCCGGATTTAGCGTCACGGTCATGGTCTCGAGCTCGCCTGACACCCTGGTCTCAATGAGCGCCCTCAGCGCGTCGATCCCCTCGCCCGTCGCCGCCGATATCGCGATTGGCGGCGCCTTGCCGCCGACGCTCCCGGCAAGCAGACGTTCGCGATTGCCTTCGTCGAGCAGATCGATCTTGTTCCACACCTCGATCACGCGACCGGTGTCGGCGGCATCGACGCCGAGGTCGCCAAGGATGCGCTCGACATCTTCGGCTTGCGCGGCCGTGTCGGGATCGGAAATGTCTCGCAGATGCAGCACGAGATCGGCCTCGACGACTTCTTCCAGCGTCGCACGGAACGCCGCGACCAGATGCGTCGGCAGGTCGGAGATGAAGCCCACCGTATCCGACAGGATGATCGGTGTGCCATGCAGCAGCCGCACCCGGCGCAATGTCGGGTCAAGCGTGGCAAACAGCATGTCCTCGGCCAGCACCCCTGCACCGGTCATCCGGTTGAACAGCGTCGACTTTCCGGCATTGGTGTAGCCAACGATCGCCACAACCGGGAATGGCACCTTCTTGCGCTTGGCACGATGCAGGTCGCGGGTGCGGCGAACCGTTTCCAGCTCATGCTTCAGCTTGGTGATCTTGTCCTGAAGGATGCGGCGGTCCGATTCGATCTGCGTTTCGCCGGGGCCGCCGAGGAACCCGGCGCCGCCGCGCTGCCGTTCGAGGTGGGTCCAGCTCCGCACCAAGCGGCCCTTCTGGTAGTTGAGATGCGCCAGCTCGACCTGGAGGGTGCCTTCCTTGGTCCTGGCGCGCTCGCCGAAGATTTCCAGAATCAGCCCGGTGCGGTCGAGCACCTTGGCGTTCAGCTCTTTCTCGAGATTGCGCTGCTGCACCGGCGTCAGCGGATGGTCGACGATGACCAGCTCCGCCTTGCGCTCCTTCACGATGTCGGCGAACTCCGCCACCTTGCCGCTGCCGAGCAGCGTTGCCGGGCGCGGATCGGCGACCGTCACCACCGCCGTGTGGACCGGATTGAGATCGATGGCGCTGGCAAGCCCGACAGCTTCGTCGTGGCGGGCATCCGCCGAGCGGCTCAGCCGCGGCCTGCTCGAATCATCGTCGCGCGACTGGCGCGTAAGCACAGGCACAATGACAACCGCCCGGGTCGGATCCTTGGCTTCCGGCCCGAGTTGATGCCCCTGTTTTCCGCGAACGCTGCGGTCCGCGTCCTTTTCACGTGCCAATCAGGCGCCCTGGCTTTCCTCGCCATCGAACATCTGAACCGGCTGGCTCGGCATGATCGTGGAAATGGCGTGCTTGTAGACGAGCTGGGAATGCCCGTCGCGCCGCAACAACACACAGAAATTGTCGAACGAAGTGACGACGCCTGTCAGCTTCACACCGTTGATGAGGAAGATGGTGAGTGGATTTTTGCTCTTGCGAACTGAATTCAGGAACAGGTCCTGAAGGTTTTGCGATCGTTCCGCCATTGTTTTTGTCTTTCGCCGATCCCCTTCGGTCTACGAGCCAATGCGCCAAATTACGCGGCACCTGTCAAGCGCGCAAACCCCCTCTTGCCGCCTAAACGACAAGCAGAACGAGATAGTTGAGGTTCATTCCACCTTTGCGGTTATCAGGCCGGACTTTTTTCCGCAATGTCAAAAAAGGCCTGCCGCAACGAAAGTGTCATAGAACCAGGGTGGCCATTTGCGATCGGCGCACCGTCGATTTCAACCACCGGCATGGCGATCGTGGTCGCCGAACTGATGAAAGCCTCGCGCGCCGCCTTGGCCTCGGCGACCGAAAACCCGCGCTCCTCGATCTTCAAACCGAGCTTGGCGGCGACATCGAACAGCGTCGTGCGGGTGATGCCGCGCAGGATGCCGTGCTCGGCCGGCCGCGTCACCAGAACGCCGTCGCCGGTGATGATCCATGCGTTGGAAGAGCCGCCTTCCTTGACCGTGCCATCCGCGTCGACGAACCAGGCCTCCTGGGCACCCGCTTCCTTGGCCTTCTGCTTGGCGAGCACATTGGGCAAAAGGCCGGTGCTCTTGATGTCGACGCGGTCCCAGCGATTCTCGGGCACGGTGATCACCTTGATGCCGGTTTCGACCCGCTTGGCCGCCGCGGCGGGATCTGCCTTCCTGGCGGTTATCACCAAAGACGACCGGGTGCCGTCTACCGGAAAGACGAATTCGCGGCTGGCGACGCCGCGCGTCACCTGGACATAGACCAGACCGTTCACGACATGATTGCGCCGCACCACCTCGCGGACCAGCAGCGGCAGCACACCCTCCGTGACGGGCCAGGCGATCGACAATTCCTTCAGGGAGCGCTTGAGCCGGGCGAGATGGCGCGGCATGTCGACGATATAGCCGCGCGCCACCTCGCAGACTTCATAGACGCCGTCGGCGAACTGGTAGCCGCGATCCTCGATATGGACGCAGGCTTCAGCGTGGGCGACGTAGCGCCCGTTGACATAGGCAATACGGGGCATGGAACACCTCAGGGAAATGTCCGGCTTTCTTAGGCGATTCCACCGCTGCCGTAATGGACAATCGCGTGGGCCAATAGTCGCTGGGAGTTTACGCAGTTCCGGACGGAAAACCGCTGCGCACTTTTCCTGGAATTGCTTTTACACGCCCAGCGACTTCAGCTTGCGGTGCAGAGCGGACCGCTCCATGCCGATGAACTCGGCCGTCTTCGAGATGTTGCCGCCGAAGCGGTTGATCTGTGCGATCAGATAGTCCTTCTCGAACTGCTCGCGCGCCTCGCGCAGCGGCAGCGCCATGATGTGCTGGTCCGACTGGTTCGGCGTGCGGGGCATGACGTCGCCGATCTCGGAAGGCAGGAGGTCGGCGGTGATCGGCGCGTCGGCGTCGCCGCCGCGCGCCAGGATCATCAGCCGCTCGACATTGTTGCGGAGCTGACGAACGTTCCCCGGCCAGTTGTGCGCCTGCAGCACGGCCAAAGCGTCGTCGCCGATGCGGCGCGGCCTGATGCCGGCCTGGCGCGCGATCTGCTTCATGAAATTGTCGACGAGATAAGGAATATCCTCACGCCGCTCGGCGAGACCCGGCACCATGACCGGAACCACCGCCAGGCGATGATAGAGGTCCTCGCGGAAGCGGCCGTCAGCGATCATCGCCTCCAGGTTTTGCGCGGTCGAGGAGATGATGCGGACATCGACCTTGACGCGCTTGGTGCCCCCTACCCGCTCGAACTGCTGTTCGACCAGCACGCGCAGGATCTTGTTCTGCGTCTCGCGCGGCATGTCGGCCACTTCATCGATGTAGAGGATGCCGCGATGCGCCTCCTCCAGCGCCCCGACCTTGCGCTCGGTGCCGTTCGATTCGGTGCCGAACAGCTCGATCTCCATGCGCTCCGGCGTGATGGTTGCGGCGCTCAGCGTCACGAACGGTCCCGTCTTGCGCGCCGAGAGCGCATGGATGGCGCGCGCCGTCAGTTCCTTGCCCGAGCCGGAAGGGCCGACGATCATGACGCGGCTGTTGGTCGGCGCGACGCGCTCGATGGTCTGCCGCAACTGGCTCATCGCCGACGACATGCCGATCAGGTCGAAGGTTTCGCCGCTGCGCAGCTTGAGGTCGGAGACCTCGCGCCGCAATTTGGAGGTCTCCAGCGCACGTTCGGCGACCAGGATGAGACGGTCGGCCTTGAACGGCTTCTCGATGAAATCATAGGCGCCGCGACGGATGGCCGACACCGCCGTTTCGATGTTGCCGTGGCCGGAGATCATCACCACCGGCATGTTCGGATGCATCGTCTTGATCTCGTCGAGCAGCGCCAGACCATCGAGGCGCGAGCCCTGCAGCCAGATATCGAGGAAAATCAGCCGCGGCGCGCGATCGGCGATCGCCGCCAGCGCGCTGTCGGCATCGTGTGCCGTGCGGGTTTCGTGACCTTCGTCGCTCAGGATACCGGCGACGAGTTCGCGGATGTCTTCCTCGTCATCGACGATGAGAATGTCAGACGCCATTACCGACCTTTTCAGTTTCTCGTTCGTGTTCGTCGCGGCCCTCGCCGCGTGGCGGCGCGGCAACGACCGCCGCCGACGGCAGGATGATCGAGATCATCGCGCCCCGGCCGCCGTGGAAATCCGGCGGCGCGTCGTGCAATTCGAGCCGGCCGCCATGGTCCTCCACGATCTTCTTGACGATAGCGAGGCCAAGGCCGGTGCCTTTTTCGCGCGTCGTCATGTAGGGCTCGAGTAGCCTCTGTCGATTCTCGCGCGGCAGCCCTTTGCCGTTGTCGATAACGTCGATTCTTATGGCGCCATCTTGGCGCCCGGCTTGAATCCGGATTGTGCCGTCGGAACGGTCTTTCGCATCAAGTCCGTCGATGGCTTCAGCGGCGTTCTTGATGACGTTGCCGAAGGCCTGCGCCATCAGGCGGCTGTCGAACGTGCCCTTGAGCGGCTCGTTGCCGAAATCGCGCTGGAAAGCAATGTCGGAGCGGCTGACTTCCACGAGGAACGACGCCTCGCGCAGCGATTCGCGCAGATCGATGACTTTCATCTCCGGCTTCGGCATGCGGGCGAAGGCCGAGAATTCGTCGACCATGCGGCCAATATCCTCGACCTGGCGGATGATGGTGTCGGTACACTGGTCGAAGACCTCGCGGTCCTCGGTGATGACCTTGCCGTAACGGCGCTTGATGCGCTCGGCCGAAAGCTGGATCGGCGTCAGCGGATTCTTGATCTCGTGGGCGATGCGCCGTGCCACATCGGCCCAGGCCGACGAGCGCTGCGCCTGCACCAGATCGGTGATGTCGTCGACGGTGACGACATAGGATTTCTCTTCCGAGCCGTCGTCTCCGGCCTCGATGGTGATCTGGACATTGAAGGTCCGCTCCATGCCGGTGCGGAAGAAAGTCACCTGCTCGCGATAGACCGGCTTGCCGGACTGGCGCCCGATCTCGAACACGCGGCCGACATGCGGCAAGATCGCCGACAGGTTCTGTCCGAGCGCGGCGCTTGCCGAGATCGCGAGCATCGTTTCGGCCGAGCGGTTGACGATGGTGACGATGCCATAAGGATCGACGCCAATGACGCCGGCGGTGACGCCCGCCAGCACCGCCTCGGAGAAGCGCCGCCGCTCGTCGATCAGGTCCTTGGCGGACAGCAGCTCGTTGCGCTGCGATTTAAGCTCGAGGATCATGTTGTTGAAGGTTTCACCGAGCGAAGCGACGTCGCCGTCGGACTGGCGCACGGGGACGGCTACGTCGAGATTGCCGGTCGCCACCTCGTCGGCCGCGCCGATCAGCTGGCGGATCGGCCGCACCAGACGGTCGGCGACCGCAATGCCGGTCCAGATCGCCGACAGGATGATGATCAGCGTCAGCGACAGATATGGCAGCGCGAAGGCCACCTGGGAGGTGCGGCGGTTGTCCTCGAGATTGCGGTATTCGTCGGTGTTGGACCGGACGATCTGGCGCGCCCTGATCACCTCGGGGTCGACCAGTCGGATCGTATAGAGGTAAAGCCCCTCGATCTCGCGCAGCTTGACGATTGCGCCCATGATGTTGCGCGTGCGCGGCTCGATCAGCACAGGCTTGCCGTCGGCGGCAGTGTCGACCGCGCCCGGTGGCGGCCCGGGCATGGCGAAATCGGCGTCGGTCTTGGCGCTCATCACGAAGGAGCCGTCGGGCTTGATCAGCGCCGCGTGCGCCAGACCACGGCCAACCGCTTCCTTGTTCATGAGATCGAGGAAGCCGGTGCGGTCGAGGCCATAGAGCGTGCGCGAGGCGTCGAGGTCATAGGCCATCGACAAGGTCGTGCCCTGCAGGTTGCGCGCGTTTTCCTGGACATAGGCGTCGGCGATCGACAGCGACGAATTGACGATGGTCTTAGTGCGGATCTCGAACCAGCGGTCGAGGCCGATATCGAGAGTGATCGAGGCGATGATCGCCACCATGATCGCCGGAATGGCTGCGACAAGCGCGAACATGGCGACGATGCGCACGTGCAGCCGCGAGGCAGCCCTGCCGTGCCGTCGCGCCATGACGATGCGACGCACCTCGCGAGCGACCAGCGCGATCAGGAACAGGACGAAGACGGCGTTGAGCGCGATCAGCGCCCAGGTCGTGTTTGCATTGGGCGCAATCGGCGTCGCGCCGACCAGAATGGCAAACGAGATCGCCGCCGTGATCATAGCGCCAACGATCGCGACCACGCCGGGCAGCGCCAGCAGCCGGCGGCCGTCGTGAACGCCGACCCGGCTGAAAAGCGGTTGGTTCAATGTTGGAGCCTCAGCAGCCATAGCGCCGTCTAGAGTCGGTCATTGCGTCGGATGTATGCAACGCATTGTGGCGATTATGCAACAAGTGTGGCCGGGACGGAAATCTTTCCCCGGCTCATTCCCGAAAAACAAGGCGCGCTAGATCTGCCTGGCGGACTTGTAGACGTTGACGCCGAGCTCGCGGATCTTCTTGCGCAGCGTGTTTCGGTTAAGGCCGAGCAGCTCGGCCGCCTTGATCTGGTTGCCGCGCGTCGCCGTCATCGAGGCCAGCACCAGCGGATACTCGACCTCGGCAAGGATGCGCTGATAGAGCCCCGACGGCGGTAATTCGCCAGCGAAAGAAGCAAAATAGCGCTGCAGGAAATGTTCGACCGCCTGGCTGATCGACAGATCGTCGGGGATGAGCGGCCCGACGCCCGGCACCACAGGCCTTTCGCCGGTCTTGAGCTCGGTCTCGATGATCTCGGCTGAAATCTCGTCCTGCGAATAAAGCGCGGCCAGCCTGCGCACCAGGTTTTCCAGCTCGCGCACATTGCCGGGCCAGGGGTAGCGCTTCATCAGCTCGATGCCACCCGCCGAAATGCGCTTGGTCTGCAGGCCCTCGCTGGCGCCCTGCTTGAAGAAGTGCCTGACCAGGTCCGGAACGTCCTCGGAGCGCTCGCGCAGCGCCGGCAGCCTCAGCGGCACGACGTTCAGGCGGTAGAACAGGTCTTCGCGGAAAAGGCCCTGGTTGATCAGGGTCCGCAAGTCTTTGTTGGTGGCCGCGACGATGCGCACGTCGGTCTTGATCGGGGTGCGGCCGCCGACTGTCGTGTATTCGCCCTGCTGCAGCACGCGCAGCAGGCGCGTCTGCGCCTCCATCGGCATGTCGCCGATCTCGTCGAGGAACAGCGTGCCGCCTTCCGCCTGCTCGAAGCGGCCGGTCGAGCGGTTCTGGGCGCCGGTGAAGGCGCCCTTCTCATGGCCGAACAGCTCCGATTCGATGAGGTCGCGCGGGATCGCCGCCATGTTGATCGCCACGAAGGGCCCGCCGCGGCGGCGGCCATATTCATGCAGTGCGCGCGCCACCAGTTCCTTGCCGGTGCCGGACTCGCCGCTGATCATCACCGTCAAGTCGGTCTGCATCATGCGGGCCAGCATGCGGTAGATGTCCTGCATGGCGGCCGAACGGCCGACCAAGGGCATTGTTTCCGGCTGCTCATCGGCGCGCGAATCGAGCTTCGGCCGCTTCGGCTCCGACAGCGCCCGGTTGACGATGTTGAGCAGCTCGGTGAGGTCGAAGGGCTTCGGCAGATATTCATAGGCGCCGGTCTCAGAGGCGCGGATAGCGGTCATGAAGGTGTTCTGCGCGCTCATGACGATGACCGGCAGTTCCGGCCGCGCCTTCTTGATGCGCGGCAGCATGTCGAAAGCGTTTTCGTCCGGCATCACCACGTCGGTGATGACGAGATCGCCTTCGCCCGCCGCTACCCAGCGCCACAGAGTTGAGGCATTCGAAGTCACGCGAACCTCGTGCCCCACGCGCGACAGCGCCTGGTTGAGCACGGTGCGTATGGCCGCATCGTCGTCGGCGACGAGAATATTGCCGCGAACGGTCATTTGCGGTCTCCTTCAGTTTCGTCGCCGGCGCCGGGCGAAGTCTCCTTCCAGGCCGGCATCAGGACGCGGAACGTGGTTCCGCGCGACGTCGAATCGCATTCGATGATGCCGCCGTGCTCACCGACGATCTTCGCGACCAGCGCCAGCCCAAGGCCCGAGCCGTTCGGCTTGGTGGTGATGAACGGATCGAACAGGATCGGCAGGATGTCCTCGGACACGCCGGGGCCGTTGTCGTGCACGCAGAATTCCAGCGGCAGCGAGACACGGTCCTGCGTCCCGGGCACGGAAACGCGGATGCCCGGCCGGAATGCCGTCGACAGCACGATCTCGCCCTGCGGGTCGGCGCCGATCGCCTCGGCAGCGTTCTTCACCAGATTGAGGAACACCTGGATGAGCTGGTCGCGGTTGGCAAAGACCGGAGGAAGCGATGGATCATATTCCTCCAAAATCTTGATCCGCTTGGCAAAACCGTTCTTGGCGATCGCCTTCACATGGTCGAGCACGACATGGATGTTGACGGGAAAGCGCTCGATCGGCCGTTCGTCGGAAAATACCTCCATGCGGTCGACCAGCGACACGATCCGGTCGGTTTCGTCGGTGATCAACCGGGTGAGCGCGCGGTCCTCGTCGGATGCCGAAAGCTCCAGCAACTGGGCGGCGCCGCGGATACCGGAGAGCGGGTTCTTGATCTCGTGCGCCAGCATGGCGGCGAGGCCCGTGACCGAGCGCGCGGCACCGCGATGCGTCATCTGGCGGTCGATCTTGTCGGCCATCGACCGTTCCTGGAACATCACCACGACCGAGCCCGGAAACTCGGGCACCGGCGCGACATAGAGGTCAACCATCTTCTCGATGCCGAGGCGCGGCGACGAGACATCGACGCGGTACTCGTTGACCGGCGCGCGGCGCTCGCGGACCTGATCCACCAGCGTCAGCAGCGGGCTGCCGAACGGCACCAGCTTGGACAGCGTGTTGCGGGCAAGCATGGTCGCGCTGGAGCGGAAGAAATCCTCGGCATCCGCATTGGCGAAGGTGATGAATCCTTCGGGATCGACCATGATCACCGGGCGGCGGATGGTGTTCAACACGATGTTGGCGGCATCCGCCATGTCGGTCACCTGTGAGACAGAGCCCTTCATGCCGCGCTCCGCAATTCAGGCGCGCCTTCGGCGAACGCGTGGCGCAGCCCGGTGATGACTTCAGCCGGCTCGAACGAGGTGAGGATATGCTTGCGCTGCTCCGCCGACGCCCCGGCCGCGTGCCGGTCCAGATACCAGCCGAGATGTTTGCGCGCCTGGCGCAGACCGCTTTCGATGCCGTAGAGCGAGAGCATGTCCTCGTAATGGGAAACGACGTAGTCCGCGAGCGCTTGCGGCCTTTCGGGGATGCCCGGCGCAGACATGCCAGCGGCGCCCGCTGCGATGCTGCCTGCGATCCACGGCGCGCCGTAATGGGCGCGGCCGATCATCACCGCGTCGGCGCCGGACTGTTCGAGGATCGTTGCCGCCTCCGCGAGTGAACCGACATCGCCATTGGCAACCACCGGAATCGAAACCGCCTGCTTGACGCGCGCGATCGCGCGCCAGTCGGCCTTGCCCTGATAGAACTGGCAGCGCGTGCGGCCATGCACCGTCACCATGCGTACGCCGGCCTGCTCGGCGCGGCGTGCCAGCATCGGGGCGTTCAGCGCGCTTTCATCCCAGCCGAGCCGCATCTTGACCGTCACCGGCACCGAAACGGCGCCGACCACCGCTTCGATCAGGGACAGCGCGTGGTCGAGATCGCGCATCAGCGCCGAGCCGGCATAGCCGCCCGTTACCTTCTTGGCCGGGCAGCCCATGTTGATGTCGATGATGTCTGCGCCCTCGCCCGCTGCGATTCTCGCGCCTTCGGCCATGTGCGCGGCCTCGCGGCCGGCAAGCTGTACCATATGGACCGGCAGGCCGGAGTGACGGATGCGCAGGTCGCACCCAGCCCTGCCCTTGGCCAGTTCGCCGCTTGCCACCATCTCCGACACGACGAGCCCGGCGCCATGCGCATGGGTGCGCTGGCGGAATGGCTCGTCGGTGATGCCCGACATCGGCGCAAGGAACACGCGGTTGCGAATCCTTACGCCGCCGACATCGAGCGGCGAAGCCAATGTGGTCAATTCATGCATGCACAAAAACCAAGCATGTTCGATTGCTGCACATTCTGTAGCCAGATACAAGCCATTGTGCAACGCGCAATGACGTCACATTAAGGCGCATTTTGGAAAATGCTGGTCTTCCCTTCGAGCCGCGACTAAGCCTCTCGCCATGACTGACGCAAGCGCAAATCAGGGCTCGAACGCGGACGGCAAGGTCGGGGTGGTCATCGTCGCCGCCGGCCGCGGCGCGCGCGCCGGGCAGGCCGACGGCCCGAAGCAGTATCAGCGCATCGGCGGCCGCGCCGTCATCGCGCACACGCTGGAGAGGTTCCTGTCGCATCCCGGTGTCGGGCCGGTGGTCGTGGCGATCCATGCCGACGACCGGGAGCTTTTCGAGCGCGCAGCCGGAGCCGATGCCGGGCGCGTGGTCGCAGTCACCGGCGGCCCGTCCCGCCAGGCCTCCGTCCGGCTCGGATTGTTGGCGCTCAGGGAGCAGGCACCGGCAAAAGTGCTGGTGCACGACGCGGTGCGTCCGTTCGTCGATGCCGGCCTTATCGACCGCACCATCGAAGCCATCGGCGAGCACCAGGGGGCGCTGCCTGCACTGCCCGTGGCTGACACGCTCAAACGGGAATCGGCAACGGGCATGATCGAGGAGACGGTGTCGCGGGCCGGCCTTCATGCGGCCCAGACACCGCAGGGCTTCCCGTTCTGGCCGCTGCTCGCCGCGCATGAGAAAGCGCATCACCTGGGCAAGGCCGAGTTCACCGACGACGCGGCCATCGCCGAATGGGCGCATATTCCGGTCAAGATCGTCGCCGGCTCGCCGGACAACGTCAAACTCACCTGGGCAAGGGATATTGCGATGGCCGACCAGCGGCTTTCCAGCGCGCCGCCGCGCTTTCCGGACATCCGCACCGGTAACGGCTACGATGTTCATGCTTTCGAGCCCGGCGACCACGTCACGCTGTGCGGCGTCACCATTCCGTACACCCAAAAACTCTCCGGCCATTCCGACGCCGATGTCGGTTTGCATGCGCTCACCGATGCGCTGCTCGCCACCTGCGGCGCCGGCGACATCGGCACGCATTTCCCGCCGTCGGACCCGCAATGGAAAGGCGCTGCCTCGAAGATCTTCGTCGAGCATGCCGCGAAACTGGTGCGTAAGCGCGGCGGGCGCATCGCCAATGCCGACGTCACGCTGATCTGCGAGGCGCCGCGCGTCGGGCCGCACCGCGCGGCGATGACGGCGGCGCTGAGCTCCATGCTCGGCATTGCGCCGGAGCGCATTTCGATCAAAGCGACGACGAACGAGAAGCTCGGCTTTGTCGGGCGCGGCGAAGGCATAGCGGCGATCGCCACGGCCAGCGTCGTCTATCCGGGAGATGTGCCGGCATGAGCAACGCAGAACTCGCCATCGCCCTGCTCCAGGCCTGTGAGCAGCGCGGCATCATGCTGGCTACCGCCGAAAGCTGCACCGGCGGTCTGATCATCGCGGCGCTGACCGACATCGCCGGGTCTTCCGCCGTGGTCGATCGCGGCTTCATCACCTACTCCAACGAAGCCAAGATGGAGATGCTCGGCGTCTCCGCCGCGACGCTCGACGCGCATGGCGCCGTCTCGCGCGAAACAGTGCTCGAGATGGCGGATGGCGCGCTTGCGCATTCGCGAGCGAGCCTTTCCCTTGCCGTCACCGGCATCGCCGGCCCGACCGGCGGTTCGGCGGAAAAGCCGGTCGGCCTCGTCTGGTTCGGGGTAGCGCTTACCGGGCAACCGGTCGTCGCCGAGCGCCAGTTGTTTGGCCACAAGGGCCGCGAATTCATCCGTCACGGGACAGTGCGGCACGCATTGCAGCTGGGGTTGCGCGCGCTGGCCTAGGCATTCGCCGGCTCAGGCTGGCTTTGCGCCGTAGATGACATCGGCGCGCTTCTCGAAGGCTTCGGAGAACATGCGGAAGGCACGATCGAACATCGCGCCCATGAGGGCGCCAAGGATGCGGCTCTTGAATTCGTAGTCGATGAAGAAGTGCACCTCGCAGCCGTTGTCGGCCGGATCGAAACGCCAGATATTGCTCAGATATTTGAACGGGCCGTCGATGTATTTGACGTCGATGGCGTTCTCGTCGGGCTTCAGGAGCACCTGCGTGGTGAAAGTCTCGCGGATCGCCTTGTAGCCGATGCTCATGTCGGCGACGAGGATGGTGCGACCATCGCGTTCCTTGCGCGAGCGCACCGTCAGCGCCTCGCAGAGCGGCAGGAATTGCGGATAGGCCTCGATGTCCGCCACCAGCGAAAACATCTCTTGCGGCGTGTGGGCGACGCGGCGGGTGGCTTCGAACTTCGGCATTTAGACGGTCAGCTGGCTTTCTCGAGCTGCGCCTGGCGTGCCTCGCGCAGCCTGGCGAAATCCTCGCCGGCATGGTGCGAGGAGCGCGTCAGCGGGCTCGACGCCATCAAAAGGAAGCCCTTGGTCTTGCCGATCGTCTCGTAGGACTTGAACTCGTCCGGCGTGATGAAGCGGATAACTGGATGGTGCTTCTTCGAAGGCTGCAGATACTGGCCGATGGTCATGAAGTCGACATTGGCCGACCGCAGGTCGTCCATCAGTTGCAGCACCTCGTTCCGCTCCTCGCCGAGGCCGACCATGATGCCGGACTTGGTGAAGATCGACGGATCGAGTTCTTTCACGCGCTGCAGCAGACGGATCGAATGGAAATAGCGGGCGCCTGGCCGGACCGTCAGGTAGTTCGACGGCACGGTCTCGAGATTGTGGTTGAAGACGTCCGGCTTGGCCGCAACAACAATCTCAAGCGCGCCGTCCTTGCGCAGGAAGTCTGGCGTCAGGATCTCAATCGTTGTCGACGGCGTCGCCGCACGGATGGCATGGATGACGTCGGCGAAATGCTGCGCGCCGCCATCGTCAAGATCGTCGCGGTCGACCGAGGTGATGACGACGTGGCTGAGGCCCATCTGCTTGACGGCATGCGCGACGCGCGCCGGTTCATCCGGGTCGAGCGCGGTCGGGATACCGGTGGCCACATTGCAGAAGGCGCAGGCGCGCGTGCAGATCTCGCCCATGATCATGAAGGTGGCGTGCTTCTTGTCCCAGCATTCGCCGATGTTCGGGCAGCCGGCCTCCTCGCACACCGTCACCAGCTTGTTCGACTTCACGATCTCGCGCGTCTCGGCATAGCCCTTCGAAACCGGCGCCTTGACGCGGATCCAGTCCGGCTTGCGCAACACTTCCTGGTCCGGCCTGTGCGCCTTTTCGGGATGCCGCGGACGCGGTGCGTTGGCGATCGTGTCGAGAACAGTGACCATATCAAACCCTTCGCGGCCGCTGGCATCGCGGCCGCCTGTCTGCGTCATCTAAGACTTTTCGGAGCAAAGAAAAAGGCAGCGCCGGCGCATGCCGCCGCAGCCATTTTCGCATAGCGGCGTTCGCTGGGGCTCAGCGGCGTACCAGCCGACCCGCGAAGATCAGCAGGCAGGCGCCGATGAAGCCGGTGATCAGATAGGCGAACCAGCCGACGCCGAAGGCCTCGATGTTGAGCGCTCTCAGGATTGCGTTCAGCACCACCGCGCCGGCAATGCCCAGAATGATGTTCATGAAGATGCCGGTGTTGCTCTTCATGACCATCTCGGCGAGCCATCCGGCCAAGCCGCCGATGATAATGGCTGCGATCCAGCCCACGCCATTCACGTCCATATGCCAACTCCTCCTCGGTCAGGTGAAAATGCATCCGGATACGAACTGCCTTGCCAGAGTCCCTCGGCCGTCGCGTCTGAGTCTGGCGCGGCCAATCTATCACCGATTGGCGATTTATCATGCGTTCAAAGCGCGGCCATAGGCGTCGAGCACGCTCTCCTTCATCATCTCCGACAGCGTCGGATGCGGGAAGATGGTGTGCATCAGCTCTTCCTCGGTGGTCTCCAGGTTCATCGCCACGACGAAGCCCTGGATCAGCTCTGTCACCTCGGCGCCCACCATATGCGCGCCGAGAAGCTGGCCGGTCTTCTTGTCGAAGATGGTCTTGACGAAGCCCTGGTCCTCGCCGAGCGCGATTGCCTTGCCGTTTGCGCCGAACTGGAAGCGGCCGACGCGGATGTCCTTGCCTTCGGCCTTGGCTTTGGCCTCCGTCAGCCCGACCGAGGCGACCTGCGGATTGCAATAGGTGCAGCCCGGGATCTTCAGCTTGTCGGTGGCATGCACGCCGGGGAAATTGGCGATCTTCTCGATGCAGACCACCCCCTCATGCTCGGCCTTGTGGGCGAGCATCGGCGGTCCGGCCACGTCGCCGATGGCATAGATGCCTGGCACATTGGTCTTGCCGTAGCCGTCGACGACGACGCAGCCGCGATCCGTCTTCACGCCGAGCGCCTCGAGGCCGAGGTTTTCGATGTTGCCCTGCACGCCGACGGCCGAGATCATGCGGTCGGCGGTGATCTTCTCGATCTTGCCGTCCTTCATCTCGACATGCGCGGTGACCGAGTTGGCCCCCTTCTCGACCTTCGTCACCTTGGCTTCGAGGTGGATCTTCATCCCCTGCTTCTCGAACTGTTTTTGGGCGAACTTCGAGACCTCGGCGTCCTCGACAGGCATCACCGCAGGCAGGAGTTCGACCACGGTCACGTCGGCGCCCATGGTGCGATAGAAGGACGCGAACTCGATGCCGATGGCGCCAGAGCCCATCACCAGCAGCGACTTCGGCATCTCCTTCGGCACCATCGCTTCGAAATAGGTCCAGATAAGCTTGCCATCCGGCTCGATGCCGGGCAGCGCGCGCGGGCGCGCGCCGGTCGCAAGAATGATGTGCTTGGCCGTGTAGGTGCCCTCGCCCTTGACGCCTTTCGGCACCGGCGGCTGCGGCTCCATCGCCTTCTTGGCGGTCTTGGAGACGACGATCTCGCCGGGCTTGGTGAGTTTCGCCTCACCCCAGATGACGTCGACCTTGTTCTTCTTCATCAGGAAGGCGACGCCGCCGTTCAGCCGCAGCGATACTTTTCGCGAGCGGTCGACGACGGCCGCGGTGTCGGCGCTGACCTTGCCGTCGAGCTTCAGGCCGTAATCCTTGAGGTGATCCGAATAGTGCATGATCTCGGCCGAGCGCAGCAACGCCTTAGTCGGGATGCAGCCCCAGTTCAGGCAGATGCCGCCGAGATGCTCGCGCTCGACGATCGCCGTCTTGAAGCCGAGCTGAGCGGAACGCACCGCGGTGACATAGCCGCCGGGACCTGAGCCGATGATGATGACGTCGTAATTCTCAGCCACGGGTTTTCTCCCTGATCTTTCTGAGGGTTAGAGTGAGAGCATCACACGCACGAGCGGAGCCAGCGCCTGGCCGATCCGCCGCGTGTTTGCCGCATCGAGATGGACGCCGTCGAGTGGCGTGGTCGTCGCCACGGTGCCGGCGTCGAAGAAGCCGCAGCCGGCCTCGTCGGCAAGCGCGGTATATTGCGGCGCCAGCCGCTTCGAGGCGTCGTCGCCGCCGGCGAACATCTCCTTGAATTCGGCATTGTCGGTCCGCGTCACCGCAGGCGGCGCGACGATGAGGATCTGCGGCGCCGGCCAGTCGAACGGATAGTCGTGGCCGCGCACGATATCGATCAGGCGCTGCACGCCCTGCTTGGCTGCGACCGGATTGCCATGGATCCACGGCTTCATGTCGTTGGCGCCGAGCATGAAGATGATCAGGTCGAGCGGTGCATGGGTCGTCAGGATCGTCGGCAGCGTTCGCGCGCCGTTGCGGTCGGCTCCGGCAAGGTGATCGTCAAAGGCGGTGGTGCGGCCGTTCAGCCCCTCGGCGATAACCTCGATGCCGTCGCCCAGCGCCGCCTTGAGCACGCTTGGCCAGCGGTCCTCAAGCGGATGGCGGCCGAGACTGGCGGCGTCATAGCCCCAGGTCAGTGAATCGCCATAGCAGAGAATTGTCTTCATGCGCCTGCCCCACCTCTGCCGAACGTTGTGACCGAGCGTTTGAGCCGCCAGCGCACGAACAGCCATTGCACGATGATCGCCACGGCGCCGGGCAGGATCAGCCCGGCAACGATCGAAAGGTCACTCGCGGTCGCCCGGTTCTCGGCCGGCACCGAAAACGTCCAGTCGGCGAGCGCGATTAGAACGATCCCGAAGATCGCAAGCAGCCACCACAACACCCGGTCGACCGCCCGGATAGGCTCGGCCCGGAACTGGACCAGGAAGAAGGCGATCGTGACGACGATGAGGATCATCACCGCCGCTGCGAAGACCAGCATGTACTCCTCGGTCGCGCCGGTAAGCACGGCCAGCTCTTGAACAATCAGCGCGCCGGCCAGGCCGGAGAGGATGAAGGCGAAAAGGCTGGTGAAGAATTTCCGCACCGCCTTCTTCCTTCCTAGACCAGCATGCCCATCGGGTTCTCGATCATGCGCTTGAAGGCGCCGAGCAGCTCCGCCCCAAGCGCGCCGTCGACGGCACGGTGATCGGTGGACAGCGTCACCGACATCACGGTGGCGATCTTGATCTCGCCTTTCTTGACCACCGCGCGCTCCTCACCCGCGCCGACCGCAAGAATGGTGGCGTGCGGCGGGTTGATGACGGCGGCGAAATCCTTGACGCCGAACATGCCGAGATTGGACACCGCCGTCGTGCCGCCCTGGTATTCCTCGGGCTTCAGCTTGCGGCTGCGGGCGCGGCTTGCCAGGTCCTTCATCTCGTTGGAGATGACCGATAGCGTCTTTTCGTCGGCATGGCGGATGATCGGCGTGATCAGGCCGCCGGGGATCGACACGGCGACGCCGACATCGGCATGCTTGTGCTTGACCATGGCGTTGTCGGTCCAGGAGGCGTTGGCGTCCGGCACCGCCATCAGCGCCATCGCCATTGCCTTGATCACCATGTCGTTGACCGACAGCTTGTAGGCGGGAACCTCGCCCTTCTCGGTTTTCTTCATCGGCGCCGCCGCGTTGAGCTGCGTGCGCAGCGCCAAGAGCGCGTCGAGCTCGCAGTCGAGCGTCAGGTAGAAATGCGGAATGGTGCTCTTGGCCTCGACCAGGCGGCGCGCGATGGTCTTGCGCATATTGTCGTGCGGGACGAGCTCGTAGGAGCCCTCGGCGAACAGCTTCAGCACCTGGTCGTCCGACATCGGCTTCGGCGCCGGAGCAGCCGACGGCGCGCCCGCGGGCGCCTTGGCGGCGGGTGCGGCCTTGGCGCCGCCGGAGGCAATCGCCGCCTCGACGTCAACCTTCACCACGCGGCCATGCGGGCCGGTGCCGGTCAGCGCCGCCACGTCAACGCCGGCATCCTTGGCGATGCGGCGGGCGAGCGGCGAGGCGAACACGCGCTCACCGCCGGCGTGGCCATTGGGGACCGGAGTTGGCTCGGCCTTCGCCGGTGCAGGTGCTGCGGCTGCCGCGGCCGGCTTGGGTGCTTCCTTGGGCGCTTCGGCCTTCGGAGCGTCCGCTTTCGGAGCTTCCGCCTTGGGCGCGGCGCCGCCGTCGGCTTTTGCAGCGGCACTGGCATCCTCGCCTTCACCGGCCAGGATGGCGATCACGGCGTTGACCTTCACGCCTTCGGTGCCGGCCGGAACGACGAGCTTGGCAACCGTGCCTTCGTCGACGGCCTCGACTTCCATCGTCGCCTTGTCGGTCTCGATCTCGGCGATCACATCGCCGGGGGAAACCTTGTCGCCTTCCTTGACCAGCCACTTGGCGAGATTGCCCTCTTCCATTGTGGGCGAGAGGGCCGGCATGGTGATATTGATTGGCATCGCTCACTCCTGAATGAATTTGAACAGGCCGCGCATGACCGTCAGCGTGGCGACGACGAAGACCGGCGGCAGGACGCCGAAGTGGAAACTGCTTTTAGTCATTTCCAGGCTCATCATGCCGCTCGTCTGGTCGACTTGGGCCGAGCCGGTCGCGACAGTTGCGAAAACGAGCGAAGCGACACCGCTGAGCATCAGTAGGATCGCATCGAATTTGCCCGTCATGGAGCGCACCAGAAAAGCAATCCCGACGGTGGGGGCGATGACCGCGGCCAAGACCCAGAAGGACGGCATCGGCGTCGTTCCTTATCGATACGTGACGGCTTTGACCGCTTCGACGACCTCGCCGACATTGGGCAGGGCCAGCTTCTCGAGGTTCGCCGCGTAAGGCATCGGCACGTCCTTGCCGGCAATGGTGATCACCGGCGCATCGAGGAAGTCGAAGGCGCGCTGCGACACCTGGCTGGCGATGTGGTCGCCGACCGAGCTCTGCGGGAAGCCTTCTTCCACCACCACCAGGCGGTTGGTCTTCTTCACCGAGGCGATGACGGTGTCGAAGTCGAGCGGGCGGATGGTTCTCAAATCGATGATCTCGGCATCGATGCCCATGCCGCGCAGCTCTGCCTCGGCCTTGACGGCATAGGTCATGCCGATGCCGAAGGAGACGATGGTGACGTCCTTGCCCTGCTTGTGGATGCGGGCCTTGCCGATCGGCAGCACGAAATCGTCGAGCTTCGGCACATCGAACGAATGGCCGTAGAGGATTTCGTTCTCGAGGAAGATGACCGGGTTCGGATCGCGGATCGCGGCCTTGAGCAGGCCCTTGGCGTCGGCCGCCGAATACGGCATCACCACCTTCAGGCCGGGGATGTGGCTGTACCAGGCGGCATAGCATTGCGAGTGCTGCGCGGCGACGCGGGCGGCTGCGCCGTTCGGGCCACGGAACACGATCGGCGCGCCCATCTGGCCGCCGGACATATAGAGGGTCTTGGCGGCCGAGTTGATGATCTGGTCGATCGCCTGCATGGCGAAGTTGAAGGTCATGAACTCGACGATCGGCTTCAGCCCGGCCATCGCCGCACCGACGCCGACGCCGGCAAAGCCGTGCTCGGTGATCGGCGTGTCGACGACACGGCGCGGTCCGAACTCCTGCAGCAAGCCTTGGGTGATCTTGTAGGCGCCTTGGTATTCGGCAACCTCCTCGCCCATAACGAAGACGTCGCCGTCGCGACGCATTTCTTCCGCCATCGCGTCACGGAGCGCCTCGCGCACCGTGGTCGAAACCATTTCAGTGCCGGCGGGGATATCGGGATCGGCGGCAACTTCTGTCTTCGGCGCAGCCGCGACAGGTGCCGCGGCCTCGCTCTTGGCGGCAGCGGGCGCCGGTGCCGGCGCTGCCGCTTCAGGCTTGGCTGGCTCTTCTTCGCCGATGCCTTCGCCGGCCTTGTCGACGTCTTCGCCATCCACGGCAAGTACGGCGATCACGGCGTTGACCTTGACGCCCTCGGTGCCGGCGGGAACCACGATCTTGGCGAGCGTGCCTTCGTCAACGGCTTCGACTTCCATCGTCGCCTTGTCGGTTTCGATCTCGGCGATGACGTCACCGGCGACGATCTTGTCGCCCTCGTTCTTCAACCACTTGGAAAGATTGCCCTCTTCCATCGTCGGCGAGAGCGCGGGCATGAGAATTTCGATCGGCATGTCCTGGCCCTCTCCTTAGAGTACGATGTCGGTCCAGAGCTCGGACGGATCCGGCTCGGCGTCGTTCTGGGCAAATTCGGCGGCGTCGGCGACGATGTCGCGAACCTCCTTGTCGACGGCCTTGAGCTCGTCCTCGCTCGCCCACTTCTTTTCCATCAGCCGTGCTTTGACCTGCTCGATCGGGTCATGCTCGGAGCGCATCTTCTGCACTTCCTCCTTGGAGCGGTATTTCGCCGGGTCGGACATCGAGTGGCCGCGATAGCGATAGGTCTGCATCTCGAGGATCAGAGGGCCGTTGCCGGCCCGGCACCATTCGGTGGCGAGATCGGCGGCCGACTTCACTGCGCGAACGTCCATGCCGTCGACTTGCATGCCGGGAATCTTGAAGGAAGCGCCGCGATTGGAGAAGTCCGTCTCGGCGGAAGAGCGGGAAACCGACGTGCCCATGGCGTAGCGGTTGTTCTCGATGACGTAGATCACCGGCAGCTTCCACAGCGAAGCCATGTTGAAGCTCTCGTAGACCTGGCCCTGGTTGGCCGCGCCATCGCCAAAATAGGTCAGCGAGACGTTCTTGTTCTCACGATAGCGATTGGCGAAGGCGAGACCGGTGCCGAGCGATACCTGCGCGCCGACGATGCCGTGGCCGCCATAGAAGTGCTTCTCCTTGGAGAACATGTGCATGGAGCCGCCCTTGCCCTTGGACAGGCCGCCGCGGCGTCCCGTCAGTTCGGCCATGACGCCGCGCGGCGACAGGTCCATCGCCAGCATATGGCCATGGTCGCGATAGGCGGTGATCATCTGGTCGCCGTCGATCAGCGCCATCTTCATGCCGGTGACCACGGCCTCCTGGCCGATATAGAGGTGGCAGAAGCCGCCGATGAAGCCCATGCCGTAGAGCTGGCCGGCCTTCTCCTCGAATCGACGGATGAGCAGCATGTGCCGGTAGGCGGAAAGCTCTTCTTCCTTGGTGAATTCGGCCGGCTTCGGCGCGGAAAGGTTTGGCAATTTGTCGGATTTGGATCTGGCAGGCGCTTTTTTGGCGGCGGTGGCCATGCATCACTCCCTGTTGGCGTCTCTTCGCGGACATTTCAGGGAGAGCGGTCGTCTCCCCACCGATTTGAGGGAAGCTAACACGCAAGGATGCATTGCGCCATGCTGAAAAATGCATGGCTGGCATGCATCTAAGCGATTAGAATCATTGCAAATAAGGGCGATTAACCGAAATTCGGTTATTTCGCGGAGGCGGGCAGCATTATGGTGATTTCGTCAGGTTGGGAGAGATTGAGCGCCTTTCGGGCCTGCTCGTCAAGCATGTCCTTTTCCAGCGTGCCTTCATGCATGAGCTGGACACGGCGTTCGAAGTCGACGCGGCGCGCCTTGACGACGTCGAGCCGGGCCTGCAACTCGGCCGCCTGGGCCTGCAGCCGGTACTTGGAGTAGATGCCGAACTCGCCATGATAGGCGTGGAAGCCGAAATAGGCAAGGAACAGCGCGCAGAGCGACGGAATGATCAGCCTGCCGGTGTTTCTCTGCTTGTGCTGACGTGTCCACATGACCCGAACCCTCGCGGCCGCGAACGCTAGCGGCTGTCCGAATCTTTTCGCCCAATTGTGCTTAATGGACGGTTACGGCCGGCCGGAACGAAACCTGCCGAAACAAAAAAGAGGCGGGGAAGACCCGCCTCTCTCAATAGCCAGGACAGGTTGTCCTGATCAGCCTTTGATCACCGACTTGCCGGCGTAGCGCGCCTGCTTGCCGAGCTCTTCCTCGATGCGGATGAGCTGGTTGTACTTGGCCATGCGGTCCGAGCGCGACAGCGAGCCGGTCTTGATCTGCCCGCAATTGGTGGCCACCGCGAGGTCGGCGATGGTCGAATCCTCGGTCTCGCCCGAGCGGTGCGACATGACGGCGGTGTAGCCGGCCTTGTGCGCGGTCTCGACGGCATCGAGCGTCTCGGTCAGCGAGCCGATCTGATTGACCTTGACCAGGATCGAGTTGGCGACGCCCATGCGGATGCCGTCGCGCAGCCGCGCCGTGTTGGTGACGAACAGGTCGTCGCCGACGAGCTGGGTCTTCTTGCCGATCAGGTCGGTCAGGATCTTCCAGCCTTCCCAGTCATCCTCGGCAAGGCCATCCTCGATGGTGATGATCGGATAGTCGGAAGCAAGCTTGGCAAGGTATTTGGCCTGCGCCTTCGGATCGCGCGTCTTCTTCTCGCCCTCATAGACATAATTGCCGTCCTTGAAGAACTCGGTCGCGGCGCAGTCGAGGCCAAGCGCCACGTCCTCACCCGGCTTGAAGCCCGCCTTCTCGATCGACTCCATGATGAAATCGAGCGCCGACGGCGCGCTCTTCAGGTTGGGGGCGAAGCCGCCCTCGTCGCCGACATTGGTGTTGTGGCCAGCGTCCTTCAGCTTCTTGCGCAGCGTGTGGAAGATCTCCGAGCCCCAGCGCACGCCGTCGCGCAGCGTCGGCGCGCCGACCGGCAGGATCATGAATTCCTGAAAATCGATCGGATTGTCGGCGTGGGCGCCGCCATTGATGATGTTCATCATCGGCACCGGCAGGATGTGCGCCTTTGTGCCGCCGACATAGCGGTAGAGCGGCAGACCGGCGGCGTCAGCGGCGGCCTTGGCGACCGCCAGCGAAACGCCGAGAATGGCGTTGGCGCCGAGGCGGCTCTTGTTCGGCGTGCCGTCGAGCTCGATCATCGTCTGGTCGATATGGATCTGGTTCTCGGCTTCCATGCCGCCGATCGCCTCGAACAGTTCGCCATTCACCGCTTCGACGGCGCGCTGGACGCCCTTGCCGAGATAGCGCGGCCCGCCGTCGCGCAGCTCCACCGCTTCATGCGCGCCGGTCGAGGCGCCAGACGGCACCGCGGCACGGCCCATCGAGCCGTCTTCCAGCACCACGTCGACCTCGACGGTCGGATTTCCACGGCTGTCCAGGATTTCACGCCCGACAATGTCGATGATGGCGGTCATTTGCGATGTCCCCGATTGATCGATTGAAGCGTCGCGCCCCTCTTAGCCAAAGCACCGCAAAAGGCAATCGGGCCGCCCGCAATTATTGCCGGCGGCAAGAGTCACGAAGCGCAAATTTCTGTCATCATAAGTCATGCGCGCCAGGCGCGGTTCCGATCTATGGTCGTGTCCGCGCGGGGCGAAACAGGAGGAGTTTCGCCATGTCCCAGTTGAGCGGTATCGTGAGTTTGTTCCTGATCGCGGCAGCGTTTCTGACATCCTGCGACACTCAGAAACCTCAGCAAAGCTCGGTGGAGCTTTTTCACGCGGCGGAGTAGTGCAGACGCCAAAGGCCCCGGTCTTGCCGGGGCCTTTTCGATTCGAGCCAACCGATCCGGTTGGTCAATGCCAGTAGGGCTTTATGTGATAATACTTGAAGGACGCATCGCGGGCCGCTTCGCCGTCGGCGCCGGTCAGCTCGTCGATCGAATAGGCCGGGGCGGCCTTGAGCTGCTCCTTGGTGAAAGGCACGACGTAGCCGCCCCTATCCTCGTCATAGTCCAGGGTCGCCCACGGGACCGCGTGATACTTCTCGCCCATGCCGAGGAAACCTCCGAAGCCGATCACTGCGAACATGATGCCGTTCGACATCTTGTCGAGCATGACGTCCTCGATGCTGCCAATGCTGTCGCCTGCGGTATTGTAAACCGATGTGCCGATGACGCGCGAGGCGGCGATGGCTTCGGTGTGGCCAGACGGGGTGGTCATAAGAATGCTCCTCTTGTTGAATGCCTGTTGGGACAATGAGAGGAGCGGGCGAAGGTTCCAGACTTTTCGCGCTGAAAACCTGATCCTAATCGGTGAGGATGAAGGTCACCTTCATGTTGACGCGATAGGCTGCAATCTTGCCGTCCACGACGACGATCTTCTGGTCCTGGATCCAGGCGCCCTCGACATTCCTGAGGGTTTTTGCAGCGCGTGAGATGCCCTTCTCGATCGCGTCCTGAAAGCTTTTCTTGGACGACGCCGTGATTTCGGTGACGCGGGCGACAGACATTGGCTTCCTCCTGCCAAGACGCTCAGTTGCCCGGGCGAGCGTACCCCCGGCTTACTGCAACCACAAGCCGCGCGGGCCACGGGCTTGTCGCCATTGTCACCCAGCCTCAGTGCATGGCAGTGTTGCGCCAAGGGAGTTGGCGGATGGGCGGAAAGCGCAATCGGCGGCAGATCACGGCACCAGCGCCGGCGCCGACGATCGACGCCAACGCCGCCAATGCATCCAGCGGATACTTCTTTGCCGGTGGCATGGGCCTGATCGGCATATTGATCGTCTGGTATTTCGAGCTTCCACTCAACTTCGACGTCACCGATCGCGAATTCAATCCGCTGATCTTCGTCCCAGCCGTATTCATCCTGATCGGGTTCTACTCGCTGCTGAAAGCGGTGCGCGACACGTGGCGGGTTCGCAAGTTCGGTGCGACGACTCTGGTCGCCGGACCCGCGATGGCCGGCAGGCGCTTGAAGGTTCGCTGCGATCAAGCCGCGATCTGGCCCCGGACGGCGACTACACGGTGCAACTGAGGTGCATCCGCACCTACCGGGTCGGCGGACCGATTGTGACCAGCGGGAGCCAAAGATCGACCTACAAGGAAGAACTCAGGTGGCAGGAAGCGGTCATCGTGCCATGCGCGTCGGTCCGGTCGAGCACAGGCGTTCCCTTCGCCTTCCAGATACCGCCCGATGCGCTAGCCTCCAAAGGGCCACCGATATACGAACGGGTGCACGGCAATGTGCGATGGATCCTGATCATCACCGCTCCCATGCCGGGGCTGAACTACTACGCCGCCTTCGCAATTGACATGCATGGTGCCGGCCGTAGCGAATGACGGGGGCGAGATCTAGCGCTCCTTGGCGATCCGGTCGAACGCCATCAGCCTTTCCAGCAACGCAGGGAGGTTCTTCAACGGCACCATATTGGGGCCGTCTGACGGCGCGTTGTCGGGGTCCTGATGCGTCTCGATGAACACGCCGGCAACGCCGACCGCCACGGCCGCGCGCGCCAGTGTTTCGACGAAGCGGCGATCGCCGCCGGTCGAGCCGCCCTGCCCGCCGGGCTGCTGCACTGAATGCGTGGCATCGAAGATCACCGGCGCTCCCATCTCGGCCATGATCGGCAGCGCGCGCATGTCCGACACCAGGGTGTTGTAGCCGAAGGAGGCGCCGCGCTCGGTGACCAGCACGTTGGCATTGCCGGACCCGGTGACCTTTGCGATGACGTTCTTCATGTCCCAAGGCGCGAGGAACTGGCCCTTCTTGACGTTCACCACCTTGCCGGTCCGCGCCGCGGCAATCAGCAGGTCCGTCTGCCGGCTGAGGAAGGCCGGTATCTGCAGCACATCGACATGCGGCGCGACAAGCGCGCATTGCTCCTCGGTGTGGACATCGGTCAGCATCGGGAGGCCGAACGCCTTGCGCAGGTCGTCGAAAATCGGCATCGCCGCCTCGAGGCCGGCGCCGCGTGCGCCGCCGAGCGACGTGCGGTTGGCCTTGTCATAGCTGGTCTTGTAGACGAGCCCTATGCCCAACCTGGTGGTCAGTTCCTTCAGGGCGCCGGCCATGTCGAAGGCGTGCTGGCGCGATTCAAGCTGGCAGGGCCCGGCAATCAGCGACAGCGGCGCATCGTTCGCAAAGACAACCTTGCCGACAGTTACGGATGCATTGGGCGCCAGGGGTTCGCTCATGGGATCTCCCGAAAGATGAAGGCCGCGCCCTGACCGGGCGCCGACGGCACAACGATATCGCTGCCGCTCATGTTGTGTTCGATTGCGTTGGCTGCAAGCAGATGCGCGGCGCCGGCTGTGCTGCGGGTCGAAAAAACGATGGCTGCAAAACGCAAGTCCGAAGGACCTCTTGCCGAAACGCCGAAGCGGGAGGCGAATGAGCCAGGCGTCAGGACGGTCAGGGTCGCGTTGGGCAGCTCAACCTTGTCACCTTCGTTCGTGTCCCGGCCGGCAGCGGTCGACACAAGGCCGGCCTGGCTCGAAGGGCTGTCGCTGACCGCGACGACCTCGACGACGCCGGTCACCCCATTGGCATGCGCCTGCAGGGCCGTGCGGTCGATCTCCGGCGCGTTGATGCGCTGGCAGGCGAACAGGAATGCGTCCGTTGCTTTTCTATCGGCCACGAATGCCAGTTTGAACGATGCCGTGTCGCTTTTGCCCGCGGCGTCGGTGAAGGCGCGCGAAAAGCTCAGCATGTCCCCGGCCGACAGCCCGGCTTCGACATAGCGCGCATGGTCGGCACCGGCATCGGGGGTGCCGAAAACAACGGCGGAAAAACCCTCGTCGCCAAGCCTGTTGCGGAAAAGGCGGTCGCGCGCGACGAAGACGTTGCCTTCGCCTATCGCCTGGCGAGCTGTCTTTTCATCGCCGACGGCCAGCGGCTCCAGATAAGTTCCGTCGGCAAAAAAGACGCAAGCGTTCTCGGTCCCGAAAGGATGGATACCGGTCGGCGCGACGACAAAGCCGAGCGCCGAGAGGCGCTGCCTTGCGACCTCGAGGCTCAGCGTAGGCAAAACCAGATGGTCGAGCGGGTGGGTCGAAGTCTTGATCATGCAGGCGCGGTGTGCCTCATTCCGGAAACCGGTTCAAGGTCTGGCGTAGGCGAAGCGAATTGCCTTCGGCTCAGGCAGCGGCCACGACGTCCGCCGAATAGCGCAGCTCGCGCAACGGCTTCACTTTGCTGGTCGTCTCCGCATAGATCGGATGCGCCTTGTAGGCGGCGAGCGCAGCTTCGTCCTCGAACTCGGCATAGACGACCACGTCGATCGCGTTGGAGAACAGATCGACCTTGGTGTTGAGCGTCACCTCGAAATGTTGCGAATGCGGGATCTTGCCAAGTTCCTGCAGGCCCGACCGCACAGGCTCCACATCCTCCTTGCGCCGCACGCTGAAGAAAACGATGTGCCGGATCAAACCAGCCTCCTTGATCGACGGATCAGCGCGTTTTGTGGGAGCGAGGCCGTCGCGTCAACCGGCAACGATGTCGCGGCCTGCCGCCGGGGCGGCAGCGTCGAGGCTCAGGCCGCGCCGGTGACGTAGCGCACGATACGCGACATCTCCCTGACGGTCGCGTCGAGGTAGCGGCCCTGGTTGTAGAGGCCGTCCCAGATCATGAAGAAGGTGATGGCGACGATGACAATCACATAACGCATGGCTAACGCTAACGCATGTCGCAGGCCGGAACCAGAGAGCCTTCCCGGCAATTGACCGAGGTCACGGCTTTTTGTGCTTTCAGGTTGCCTTGCCGGCGGTTCGATGCGAATTCGGCCGGTTGTTGGACCAGACTTGAGGATTGGACACATGGCGCTCAAACGAATGGACAACGTAGGAATCGTCGTCGATGACCTCGGAGGGACGATTGAGTTCTTTCGCGAGCTCGGCCTTGAGCTCGAAGGGCGGGCAACGATCGAAGGCGAATGGGCCGGACGCGTCACTGGACTGGGTGATCAGCACGTCGAGATTGCCATGATGCGCACGCCGGACGGCCACGGCCGGCTCGAGCTGTCCCGCTTCCTCACACCGCCTGTCGTCGCGGATCACCGCAACGCCCCGGTGAACGCTCTAGGCTACCTGCGCGTCATGTTTACCGTGGACGACATCGACGAGACGCTTCAAAGGCTCCGCAAGCGCGGGGCTCAGCTCGTCGGCGAAGTGGTCCAGTACAAAGACGCGTATCGGCTCTGCTATATCCGCGGGCCTGAAGGGCATCTCATCGGACTCGCCCAAGAACTCAGTTGAGCGCAATCCGAAGACAATGGCGAAGCGCGGCCAGTGTTTAGCGGGCGCGTCTCACAAGGGTCCTGCCGCGACTTCAAAGCGTGATGCGGTATTTGGCAAATCCCGCCTCGCCCTCTCCCGCAGGCTCGATTTTCAGCGACTTCACCTGATCGATGAAGTCCTTCGCCCTCGGTCCGGTCTCGAAGACGACGCTGGTACCAAGCAACGGCACGAACGACCAGTTGCCGTCCGCCGACGGGTTGATCGTGCCCTCGCTGATGACATAGCGCACGATCACGTCGCGGTTGGTGTCCGGCGCCTCATAGATGATCTTCGATGCGTTTATGTCGGGGAAGTTGCCGCCGCCGCCGGCGCGGTAGTTGTTGGTGGCGACAACGAATTTCGCTGCCGGATCAATCGGTTTGCCGTCGAACTTCAGGTCAATTATGCGACTGGAGTCGGCATTGGCGACGCCGCCCTTGGAATCGTATCTGGCCGGCTGCGACAGGTCGATCCGGTAGGTGACGCCGTCGATGACGTCGAAATTGTATGACGGAAAATCGGTGTTGATCAGCGGCTGGTCCGCCTTGCCGGGATCGATCCGGTTAAAGATGCCGGCCGACATCTCCAGCCATTCCTTGACTTGCGCGCCAGTGATTTCGACCGCCCGCACCGTGTTCGGATAGAGGTAGAGGTCGGCGACGTTCTTGATCGCGATGTCGCCCACCGGAACGTCGGTATAGTAGTCGGCGCCGTTGCGCCCGCCCGCCTTGAAGGGCGCGGCGGCAGAAAGCAGCGGCACGTCCTTCCACTGCGTGTTCTTCAATATGTCTTTCAGGTACCAACTCTGCGCCTGGTTGACGATCTGCACCGACGGATCGTCCGCGACCAGCGCGAAATAGGAATAGAGCGGCGCGGAAGTCTTGCCGACAGGGCGGCGCACATAGGCAAGCGTGGCCTGATGGTCCTGCTCGAGCGCCGCGATGATGCGCTTGTCGTCGCCTACCGTCGCCTTGTTCTTGTTGTCGACGCGCTCGTAGATCGGCCGCGCCTCGGACGTCGCCGAGACGACGCGCCATTTCTTGCCGTCGCGCTCCAGCAGAAGATCGATCAGGCCCATATGCGAGCCCCAGAAACCGCCCATCACCGCCGGCTTGCCCTGCAGCGTGCCCTTCTCGGCATCGACGCCGTCGAGCGCCTGGAAATCCTTCTTGCCGGGGAAGACGAGATGCTGGTGGCCGGTGAAGACCGCGTCGATGCCCTCGACGCCGGCGACAAAGAAGGAGGCATTCTCCATCTTGTCGCCCTGCTTGATGTCGATGCCGGAATGCGAGAGCGCAATGACGATGTCGGCGCCCTCCTCCCTGATCTGCGGCACCCAGGCCTTGGCAGCCTCGACGATGTCGCGCGTCTGGACGTTGCCTTCGAGGTTCTTCAGATCCCAGACCATGATCTGCGGCGGCACGAAGCCGATGACGCCGATCCTGATCGGCTGTTCGGCGCCCGAGCCGTCCTTGATCTTCTTGTCGAGGATGACATAGGGCTTGAGGTAGAGCTTGTCGTCGCACGGGTTGGCGGCAAGCGTGGTGCCGCGGATGAGGTTGGCGCAGACGAAGGGGAAATTGGCGCCGGCCAGCACCTTATCCAGGAAGGACAGGCCGTAGTTGAACTCGTGGTTACCGAGCGTCGAGCATTCGTAGCCGAGCAGGTTCATGCCTTTCATGATCGGATGCAGATCGCCGTCCTTCATGCCCTTCTCATAGGCGATGTAGTCGCCCATCGGGTTGCCCTGCAGCAGATCGCCATTGTCGATCAGCATCGCATTGCTGGCTTCCTTGCGCACCGCGTCGATCAGCGAGGCCGTGCGCGACAGGCCCATCGTGTCGTTCGCTTTGTCGGCGTAATAATCATAGGGCAGCAGATTCACATGGATGTCGGTGGTTTCCATGATCCTCAGATGCGCCTGGTTGGCCTGAGCGCGGGCTGAGAACGGATGCAGCATGATCAGCGCTCCGGTGGCGGCGGCTCCGGCCAGCAACGAGCGGCGAGTGACGAGCGGTTGTGACATTGCTTTCCTCTTCTTCGACAACGTGACAACCCCTGCCCCGGACGCGGAGCATGGCGCTGAAGGCATTTTGAGTCCACGTCTGTCGAAAGCCTGTTGATCACGACAAGGTGACGCGTCGATGAAGCAGGCGCGGCGAGCAATCAGCCCTTGTCGTCGTCTCCCTGGGTGATCAGCCGGGCGCTGCGCTGGCCGGTGAAATATATCCATAGCCAGCTAAGCGAGACCGCCAGCCGGTTGCGGAAATCGATCAGGAAATAGATGTGAGCGATGCCCCACAGCCACCAGGCGAGCCAGCCGGTGAGCTTGATCCAGCCGAAATCGATCGCAGCCGCGCGTTTGCCGATCGTTGCGAGATCGCCGTCATGCCGGTAACGGAACGGACGCGGCGCCGTGTCGCCGGCGAGACGCGCCTTGATGGTCGCGGCGACATGCTTGCCCTGCTGCTTGGCGGCGGGGGCGACGCCCGGCACCGGCTTTCCATCCGGGCGCAACAGAAGCGCGGCATCGCCGATGACGAAGATCTCGGGACTGCCCGGCACCGTGAGATCGGGCTCGACCAGCACCCTGCCCGCCCGGTCGGCTCTCGCGCCCAGCCATTCCGCTGCCGGCGAAGCGGCGACGCCAGCTGCCCAGAGGATCGTCCTTGCCGGCAGAGGCGTACCGCCAAAGACGACGCCCTCGGCATCCAGGGCAGTGACGGCGCGGCCGAGCTCGACCGTCACGCCAAGCCGCTCCAGCGCTTTCTGCGCATAGGCCGAGAGTTCCGGCGCAAAATTGGCGAGGATCCGGTCGCCGGCCTCGATCAGCACCACGCGCGCCTGCCGCGTGTCGATGTTGCGGAACTCGCCGCGCAGCGTGTCATGCGCAAGCTCGGCGATCGTGCCCGCGAGTTCGACCCCGGTCGGCCCGCCGCCGACAATGACCAGCGTCAGCAATGCCTGGCGCCTGTCGGGATCGGTCTCGCGCTCGGCCTCTTCGAACGCGAGCAGGATGCGGCGCCGGATCGTGGTGGCATCTTCCAGCGTCTTAAGCCCAGGCGCGAAAGGCTCCCATTCGTCGTGGCCGAAATAGGCGTGCCGCGCGCCGGTAGCGAGCACCAGCGTGTCGTAAGGAACCGCGCTGCCATCATTGAGCAGCACGCGCTTGGCCTGGCGGTCGACGCCGGCCACATTGCCAAGAAGCGTCGTCACGTCCTTGCGCTTGCGCAAGAGGTGCCGGATCGGCCAGGCGATCTCCGAAGTCGCCAGCGACGTGGTCGCCACCTGGTAGAGCAGAGGCTGGAACAGGTGGTGATTGCGCTTGTCGATCATGGTGATGCGCACCGGTGCTCCGGCCAGCGCCCGGGTGAGTTCCAGGCCGCCGAATCCCGCGCCGACGACCACGACATGATGCTTGGCTTCGTCCATTTTCAGTCACCTCGCCAAACCAACCCAACTGCCTAGATGTAGGCGGTTTTGTGCACTGCAACAACGTTGCCTTGTTCGGGGCCATTGCCTGGGAGTCGTCGCCCGGTGTCGTGAACGCGCATGCCGGCCCCTAGTGCCGTGTATAGCGTGGGACCGGAACGATGGGAGCCAAGCATGACTGACAACCGCGACGACGAAGGCCCGGCCCAATACGCCTCGCCGCCTTGTTTCATGCACGAGCTCGACCCGGCTTATCAGACGCCGCTCACCGACTGGACCGATGTCAGGCGCTGGCGCAAGGCAGAGCGCGAACGGTTGATCGGCGCCCGGCTTGCGGTTTCCGCCGACGCGCGCGTGGCCATGTCTGCGCGCATTGCCGATGGCCTAGACATGCTGATCGGCGACGTTTCCGGCCGCATGGTCAGCCTCTACTGGCCGTTCCGTGGTGAGCCGGACTTGCGCGGCTGGATGACTTCGATCAATGCGCGAGGCGGCCGCACGGCTCTGCCCGTCGTCATCCAGATGGGCCAGCCGCTGGTGTTTCGCGCCTATGCGCCCGGCGACCGTCTGGAAAAAGGCGTCTGGAACATCCCGATCCCGGCCGAAGGCGATCCGGTGCTGCCGGACATCGTCATCTCGCCGATGGTCGGCATCGGCCCCGGCAATTACCGGCTGGGCTATGGCGGCGGCTTCTACGACCGCACGCTGGCCGCGATGCCGTTCAGGCCGCTGGTGATCGGGGTCGGCTACGAGTTGCAGCGCATCCCGACCATCTACCCGCAGCCGCACGATATCCCGATGGATCGGATCGTCACCGAAGTTTAAGAGCCTGTCCGACTTGGTCGACAAGTAATATGATCTTCAAGGACCAGGCTGTGCAGGACTGTTCGACATGCGCTCTGGGCGGATTCAACAGTGTCCGGCCGCTCCGAGATTGGCTGCTTCACAACGGATGACAGATGATCAGGCGAACTACAGCGGCTGCCCTTGCAATAGCGTTTTCCTTTTCGCCGTCGCATGCGCAACCACAGCATCGTTTGCCGAGCGGCTATAAATGGGGCCGCTGCCTGCTCATTGTTAACGGGCAGACTCGCATATCCGGAAGATGCTCCTATCAAATCGAGAAGGGCGGCGATTTCAATATCCAGGGGCCTCGACAAGTTTTCGCAGGTATCGACTATCATGATACGAACAGTGGAGCTGGTGAAATCTCCAAAGATTACTGGGCAGTGGTATACAAGGACGGTGATTTTTGGGCAGGCTATGGGAACTCGGATATTCGCGCCACTCACGGTGAACCAGGAGATTGGGGAGAACTCCGGCGCGAGGGCGCATGCTATGTGGGGAAGGACGTCCGGGTGTGCCTTTGGCGTTAGGCCATCTCGGGCCTTAACCCGACCGCCGTGCGATCGACAATCTCACGCAAGGCAAAGGACGAATTGATCTTCGTCACATGTGGCATGGCCGACAGCCATTCCTTATGGATGCGCTCATAATCGACAAGGTCCTTCGCCGCGATGCGCAGGATGTAGTCGTATTCACCCGACATCAGGTGACAGGACAGCACGTTCGGGCAGCGTTTGATCGCCGCCTCGAAATCCGACAGCGTCTTCTCGAATTGTCCCGATAGCGATATATGCACGATCGCCGTCATCTGGTGGCCAAGCGCCGCATTCGACAGCCGCGCGTGATAGCCGCGGATGGTTCCGGATTTCTCCAGATTGTCGAGCCGCCGCGAGCAGGCCGATTGCGACAGTCCAACCTTCTCGGCCAGCGCCGCATTAGGCATCCGACCATCCTTCTGCAATGTCTCCAGAATGGCGATATCAATCCTGTCGAGCGGCATTTTTCGTGATTCCTGCGAAGATGACGGCAATTTGCGCAACGATTATCGAAGAAGACCACCTGCCGCAAGTGCATTCGCAAACACATACGGAACGATTCGTGGTTGACTGCGTCTATTGCATGTCGCCCGAGATCGCGCGGCGTTTTGGTGCCGGCTGCATGCACGAAATGACAGGGAGAGCGCCCTTTCAAGGGCCGGACAGGAGAAGAAAATGCGCGTCGGCTGCCCCAAGGAAATCAAGAACCATGAATACCGCGTCGGGCTGACGCCCGGCTCGGTCCGCGAATATGTCGCGCACGGCCACGAAGTGCTGGTGGAGACCGGCGCAGGCGCCGGCATCGGCGCCGATGACAACGCCTATCGCGCCGCCGGCGCCACCATCGCCAAGACGGCCGCCGACGTGTTCGCCAAGTCGGACATGATCGTCAAGGTCAAGGAGCCGCAGCCCAACGAATGGGTCCAACTCCGCGACGGCCAGATCCTCTACACCTATCTCCACCTCGCTCCCGATCCGGAGCAGACCAAGGGCCTGCTCGCTTCCGGCGTCACCGCTGTCGCCTATGAGACGGTCACCGACGATCGCGGCGGCCTGCCGCTGCTCGCGCCGATGTCGGAAGTCGCCGGCCGCCTGTCGATCCAGGCCGGCGCGACGGCGCTGCAGAAGGCCAATGGCGGTCGTGGCGTGCTGCTCGGCGGCGTGCCGGGCGTGCTGCCGGGCAAGGTCACGGTGCTCGGCGGCGGCGTCGTCGGCCTGCATGCGGCCAAGATGGCCGTCGGCCTCGGCGCCGACGTCACCATCATCGACCGCTCGATCCCGCGCCTGCGCCAGCTCGACGATATTTTCGGCGGCCGCGTACACACCCGCTACTCGACGGTCGAGGCACTGGAAGAAGAGTGCTTCTCGGCCGACGTCGTCATCGGCGCCGTGCTGATCCCGGGCGCAGCCGCGCCCAAGCTCGTCACCCGCGAAATGCTCTCCGGCATGAAGAAGGGCTCGGTGCTGGTCGACGTCGCCATCGACCAGGGCGGCTGCTTCGAGACCTCGCACGCCACGACCCATGCCGAGCCGACCTATGAGGTCGACGGCGTGATCCATTACTGCGTCGCCAACATGCCGGGCGCGGTGCCGGTCACCTCGGCGCATGCGCTCAACAACGCGACGCTGCACTATGGCCTGCAGCTTGCCGACAAGGGCTTGAAGGCGCTGGTCGACGACCACCACCTGCGCAACGGCCTCAACGTCCACAAGGGCAAGATCACCAACCGCGCCGTCGCCGAAGCGCTCGGCTACGAAATGGTCGAGCCGAAGGCGGTGCTTGCGGCCTAAAGTGCGTCGCGATCTTTCAGATTCGCTCCATGCGCTTTAGGTTCTTGATTTTACGCATGTCTTTGTCCCGAAACCAGTTCCCACTTTCGGGAGACATGCTTTAACACTAACAAGAGCTTCCTCCTGTCGCGCCCGCCGGTTCCTTCCGGCGGGCTTTTTTTCGAGAGAAATCCGGGCAACAAAAAAGCGGAGCCAAGGCCCCGCTTCCTCGATGTTGTGACATGCCGCCGGTCCATCCGCGGTCGGCAGTCGATCAACGCTACCCTTTTAGCGTTGTTATGCGACGGGAGTACGACAGCGCTCGCGCGGCTTCGCCGATGCTTGCTGCCGCCAACATGCGTTATGTGAAGTGTTTCACATTCGACGTCCGGTAAAAATGCCTAGACACGACCGGCCTGCTTGGCGATTTCGCCAATGGCTTCTGTCGCAGGCTTTTACCCCAACTGCCCGCCAGACCATCGGCGGGCATCTTTTTTCCCTGACGCCCGCTCGATGCGGCACTGGTAGCAATTGTTGCGCGCCGAGCGGACATGGATGTAGGCGATGTCGTCGCGCTCGAACAAAGTCTCGGCGCGGGCCGCGATATCGCCGGTCGCAATGACGGCGCCGCTGCCGTAGACGATGCGATCGTCCTTGCCGTAACCGCGCACGATGTAGTCAGTGCTTTCGAGCATCTCGGGCAGTGCGTCCGCCTCCGCGGCGCGCTCGCATTCCTGCGCATGCAGGAAAATCGGCCCGGTCTCGGCATAGGGCTGAAGCTCCGGGAACGGGCGGTATGCGAGGATCAGATAGCCATCGCCTTCCGCAACGTTCTTCATGCAATGCCGGCACGGCACACCGTCGCCGTCGGAAGTCCTTCGCTCCGGCGTGTGGCCATAGGCGTCGGGCCCTCCCCGCTGCAAGGCACGCACGGCTTCGGTCGGCAAGGCTTTGAACAGGATGCCCATGGCAAAATCTCCGATGTCCTTCGGCCGGAAGTTATGCTCGAGACCGAAGTGGTCCCACCCGATTCCTGCCAAGCGGCCGCGCATCGCTCGGAGCGCAATGTCGAAATATTTCGAACCCGAAATCACACACTGGAGCTATCGGACTCGCCAGACACGGCGCTCCGAGCCATGATGATCCTGAACACGGTGGGCGCGGGGGGCCCGAGGTCTGGCGATGATCCGAGCATGATCACTGGGGGATGCCTGTGTGGCGCAGTCCGCTACGAGAGCCGCGCGGAGCCGATCACCGCGCGTATGTGCTGGTGCCGCTTCTGCCAGTATATCGCGGCCGGCAACGCCGCGGTGAGCGTCTGCTTCCTGACGACGCACATCAGGATCGCCGGCGAGACGCGCGATTATGAGAGCGTTGCCGATAGCGGCAACAGGATGCACCGGCGCTTCTGTCCAGCCTGTGGCGTGCATCTCTTTAGCGAAGCGGAGTCGCGCCCGCATTTGATCTTCGTGCGCGCCGGCACGCTGGACGATCCGAACATGATCAGGCCGGCAGCGACGATCTGGACGACCATGGCGCCCGCCTGGGCCTGCATCGACACCTCGCTGCCGACGTTCGAGGGCCAGCCGCCGCCGGTGGCGTAGGCCGGCATCGGCGCGACCGGCCGATCGGTTTGTTCCTATTGTCCGGCGCTCCGCCCCTGACTACGGCCGCATCACACTTGCCGAGCGCTCGGCGAAGGTCAGCGGATGGACGACCTCCTTCTTCTGCGCCACAGGCGCAAAGCCGAGCTTCTGATAAAGCGGCAGCGCCGCCGGATGGTCGAGCGTGCAGGTCTGGACCGTGACGCGCTTCGGCCCGTGCGCCCAGGCAGCCGAAATCGCAGCACCCAGGAACCAGCGCCCGATGCCCTGGCCGTGCGCGTGCTCCATCATGCCGAAATAGGCGAGTTCCACTTCGTCCGGCAGATGCGGCTTGAGGTCGAAGAAGCCGGCTGGAGAACCGTCCAGGTAAAGCACCCTGATGTCGCGATCCTCGCGGTGCAGGCCAGCGGCCAGTTCTTCATCGCTCAGCCGCAGCACATTGACCCAGTGCCATTTCCGCCCCACCCGGTCCATCAGGTAGCGGTAGAAATGCAGCGGGATGTCCCTGGTCTTCAAGAGCGCGATCTGGCGGTTATAGGGAACCGGCGGCGACGCCGCCGGCGGCGCATGCATTTCGAGGAATGTGACCGTGACCTCGATATCCTTCGGCGCACCGTTTTCCATCGCCGTCATTCCTTGCCCGTCACCACGGGCGTGTCGGAGAGCCCGCCCCATTCGGTCCATGAGCCGTCGTACAGCCTGTTGTCGGAGTGGCCAAGAGTCTCCAGCGCCAGCGTGATCGCCGCTGCGGTGATACCCGACCCGCACGAGGTGACGACCCGCTTGGAAAGATCGATGCCGGCATCCTCGATCACCTTGCGCAAGCCGTCCCTGGACAGCAGCTCGCCGTTCTCGGCAAGGGCAGCAATCGGAACGTTGCGAGCGCCGGGCATATGGCCGGAACGGACGCCGGGACGCGGTTCCGGATCGGTTCCGGCAAAACGCCCGGGCGAACGCGCATCGGCGATCTGGCTTTCCCCGCTTCCGACAATCCGGCGCATCTCGTCGAGGCTGACGACCCGGCTCGCGTCGAAATCGGCATAAAAGACGCAAGGCGCTATCCTGGTCCGCTCCGCCGTCACCGGCCGGCCTTCCGCCTTCCAGCGGTCGAAGCCGCCGTTCAGGATATAGACCTGGAACACGCCCATGACGCGGAACATCCACCAGGCGCGCGGCGCCGAGAAGAAGCCCGGCCCATCATAGACGACGATCGTGTCGTCGGCAGAGACGCCCATGGAGCCGACATATTGCGCGAAATACTGGGGCGACGCCAAAGTATGCGGCAGCTTGGAATCAGGGTCCGAGACGGCGTCCTGATCAAGGAAAAGGGCGCCCGGAATATGGGCGGCGTCATATTCGGCGCGTGCGTCGCGCTTCTGCGCCGGCAGGTACCAAGAAGCGTCGATGATGGTGACCCCGGGTGTGCCCAACCGCTTCTCGAGCCACTCCGCGTCGACGATGAAAGGGCTGTCCTCAGCCATATTTCCTGCTCCTGCCGCTTCTCGCGATGCTCGCCCGTCTTGACCCGTCAATTCGCCGGCATTGGCCCGAAGCGGATGCGGAAGCGGCGGTTCTCGCGGCCCTTTTTCTCGATCTTGCCGACGTGGATCTCGCCCACCTCGCCGGTGCTCTTCACATGGGTGCCGCCGCAGGGCTGGCTGTCGAACGAGGCATTCTCGCCGATGCAGACCAGGCGGATCCTGCCGGTGCCGACGGGCGGCCGCACATTCTTCGATTTCACAAGCCCGGGGTTGGCCGAAAGTTCCCCGTCGGTGATCAGCCGCGTGAAGATCGGATGATCGGCGCGCACCAGTTCCATCAGCCTCGCCGTCACATCCTCCTTGGTGAAGCCGGCGTCGGGAATGTCGAAGTCGACGCGGCTGTCATCCTCGGCGACCGCCGCCCCGGTGATCGGAAACGGACAGACGACGGTGAGCAGATGGCAGGCGGAGTGCATGCGCATCAGAAGATGCCGCCGCTCCCAGTCGATGGCGAGCCTCAGCCTTTCGCCGACCGCCGGCAAGGCCTGTTCCGGCGCAGGAACATGGATGATCTCGTCCTTTGTCTCGCCGGTGATGGTGGCAGCGATCGCGATACGGCCACCGTCGGCGCGTTCAAGCATGCCGGTATCGCCAGGCTGTCCGCCCGACGTGGCGTAGAAGATGGTGCGATCGAGAAGGATGCCGCCGCGATCGTTAATGGCGACGACTTGCGCCTCCGCCGTCTTCAGATAGGCGTCGTCGCGAAACATCGCTTCGGTATTTTGCGCCATCACGCCACCTTTTCGAACGGCACCGAGATGTCGGCTTTCTCTTCCATCCAGCCCGGCACCGGCAGGTTCTTGCCGCGCAGGAATTCTGGATTGAACAACTTCGACTGGTAGCGAGTGCCGTAGTCGGCGAGGATTGTCACGATGGTATGGCCGGGGCCGAGCTCGCGCGCAAGCCGGATGGCGCCGGCGATGTTGATGCCGGTCGAGCCGCCGACGCAGAGCCCCTCCTCCTGGATCAGGTCGAAGATGATCGGCAACGCCTCCTCGTCCGGGATCTGGTAGGAGAAGTCCGGCGTGAACCCCTCGAGATTGGCGGTGATGCGGCCTTGGCCGATGCCTTCGGTGATCGAGCTGCCCTCGGCCTTGAGCTCGCCTCTGGTGTAGAAGCGGTAGAGGGCGGCGCCGAGCGGATCGGCAAGCGCGATCTTGACGGCCTTGCTCTTGGCCTTGAGCCCGATCGCAACGCCGGCGAGCGTGCCGCCGGAGCCCACGGCCGACACGAAGCCGTCGACCCGGCCGCCGGTCTGGTTCCAGATTTCCTCGGCCGTCGAGCGGATATGACCGTCGCGGTTGGCGACATTGTCGAACTGGTTGGCCCAGATCGCGCCGTTCGGCTCCGACCGCGCCAGCTGCTCGGCGAGCCGCCCCGACAGCTTCACATAGTTGTTGGGATTCTTGTAGGGCACGGCCGGTACTTCGATCAGTTCGGCGCCCAGGATCTTGATCGTGTCCTTCTTCTCCTGACTCTGTGTGTCGGGGATGACGATCACTGTCCGGTAGCCGAGCGCCTTGGCGACCAGCGTCAGGCCGATGCCGGTGTTGCCGGCGGTCCCTTCGACGATGACCCCGCCAGGTTTCAAAAGTCCGCGCTGCTCGGCATCCCTGATGATGAAGAGGCCGGCCCGGTCCTTGACCGATTGCCCCGGATTCATGAATTCGGCCTTGCCCAGGATCTCGCAGCCGGTCGCGTCCGAAGCCTTGTTGAGCCGGATCAAGGGGGTGTTGCCGATCGCTTCGATCACATTACGAGGCATGAGGATTCCTTTATGCGTGCGGCGAGACCCTAGAAACCGGAAGCCGCGGTTTCAAGGCAAGATTTTATCTGGTCCAGTCGCATTGCGGACGCTGCAACGCAGCCAATCATTTCGACGATGCGCCCAAAAGCGCTCTTTTCATCCGATTTCTTCACCGCTAGAGCACTAGCGCCGCGGGTCCGATCGGCCAGCGCGGCGGAAACATTCGCAGGGCTTTCAATGGCGCTCTACCGGGCCAACCCGAAAGACGGTGTCGTCTGGATCACAGGTGGCAGCAGCGGCCTTGGCCGGGCGCTGGCCAAGGATCTCGCAAGGCAGGGCTATGCTGTCGCGGTGACGGCGCTGCCGAGCGACCCGGCCGACACGCTGCTGGTCGAGACGGCGCAGATGGCCGGCCATGTGAAGTCCTTTCCCTGCGATGTGACCGACGAAGACGGGATGGCGCGGACGGTCGCGGCGATCGAGAAGGACATGGGTCCGATCGTGCTCGCCGTCTTCAACGCCGGCAACTACATCGCCACCCCCGGCGAGCATCTGGTGGTGCGTGATTTTCACCGCTCCTTCGCCGTCAATTATTTCGGCATCGTCAACGGCCTTGTGCCCGTGGTCGACTATATGCGCACACGAGGGCGCGGGCATGTCGTCCTGGTCGGATCGGTCACGGCCTATTCCGGCTGGCCGACGACCGCGGCCTATGGCGGCACCAAGGCGGCGATCAACATCCTGGCGGAATCGCTGAAATACGACTTCGACAAGATGAATATCCGCATCCAGGTGATCAACCCGGGCTTCGTCGACACCCCGCTGACGGAAAAGAACACGCTGCCGATGCCAAGCCTGATGCCTGTGCAACGCGCGTCGCGTCGCATGGCGCGCGGCATCAGGAAGGGCGGCTTCGAAGTCACCTTCCCCTACCACATAAGCTGGCCCTTGAAGCTGCTTGGGCTGTTGCCGCGTCCGATCGGCCGCCTGGTCATCAGCCTGACGACCAGTTGGAAGGCTCGGCCGCTGTTTTTCGATCGCAAGATACCGGGCGAGACGGGCCCGTCATCGGAAAAGGCGAAATAGGCCAGCGAAACCCGCGATTGCCTGCCGGCGGATGCGGCCATAAAAGCGCGTCGCGCTGAAATGGGTTCAGGCGACGCGCTTTATGTCTTTGTTTTTATGCATGTCGTTTTCGCAAAACCGCTGCACACTTTTGCGCGACATGCATTAGGTTGAGAATTGTTGCTTGGAGTCGGCGATGGGGCGAAGGATCGTGCTTGCGGTGCTGGGTCTCGCCCTCTTCCTGGTCACTGGTTTCTTTCTCGGTCCGCGCGTGACGGTCGACACGACGATCCATTTCGATCCTTCGGTCATCGGCGACGATCCGCAGGCCTATCTGGCGCGCGAAGAAGCGGCGGTGCCCAACATCCGCGACGGGCTGGACAAGGAGATCATCTGGGCGAACCCGATGATTCGCGACAAGACGAAGCTTGCGATCGTCTACATCCACGGCTTTTCGGCCTCCAAGGGCGAGGTCCGCCCGCTGCCGGACGATGTCGCCGACGAGCTCGGCGCCAACCTCTTCTACACCCGCCTGACCGGCCACGGGCAGGACGGCGCGGCCATGGCCGAAGGCAGCGTCAATGCCTGGATCAACGACTATGAAGAGGCGCTGGCAATCGGCCGTGCGATCGGCAATAAGGTGATCGTCATCGCCACCTCGACAGGCGGCTCGCTGGCGGCATGGGCCGCGACTCAGCTGGGCGCCTCCGACGATGTCGCCGCGATCGCATTCATCTCGCCGAATTTCGGCGTCAAGGCGTCCGGCGCCGAGTTGCTGACCATGCCGTGGGGCAGAGAGATCGCCGAGATCGTCGGCGGCAGGGAGCGGAGCTTTCCGGCGCGCAACGCGCTGCACGAAAAATTCTGGACCACCAAATATCCGATGGCGGCGACCTTGCCTATGGCCGCGCTCACCGAACTCGCCTATGGCGCCCCGGTCGAGAAGGCGACGGTCCCTGCCCTGTTCATCTTCTCGGACGCCGACAAGGTGGTGCGGCCGGACCGCACGCGCGAGATCGCCGGCCGCTGGGGCGGTGCGCACGAGCTGGTGCCGGTCGACGACACCGGCGACCAGGACAACCACGTCATCGCCGGCGATGTGCTGTCGCCGCAGACGACGGCCTTTCTCACCCAGCGTATCGTGGTGTGGGTGAAGGCACTGATGCAGTAGCTCAAATGAAAAAGCGGCCGGAGCAATGCTCCGGCCGCTTTTCCCAAACGGGTCTTTGATGACGAGCGGGCGTTTAACCCGGCTCAGGCGGCGCGGTTCGCTGGTCGCTTGCCGCCGAAGCGGCGCTTGTTGTTGCCCTTGAAGCGCTTGAAGCCGTCAGGCTTGCGCTCTCCATTCGGCTTGGCGCCCGCCGGACGGTCGCCTTGCGGCTTCGGCGCGAATTGGCGCTCACCACCAGGCTTGCCACCGAAACGCTTCTTGCCGTTGTTGCCGCTGCCGGGACGACGGCCGTCGCGGCGTCCGCCGTGATGCTCGCGGTCGTTGGCCGGCTCGAAATGACGCTCGGTCTTTTCCTTCGGATCACGCTGCGGGTCGGGGCTGCCGAGATGATCGGCGATGACAGGAAGCTTCATGCGGATGATGCGCTCGACCTGCCTCAGCTTGCCGTTCTCCGACGGATCGCAAAGCGTGATCGCGATGCCGTCCCTGCCGTTGCGGCCGGTGCGGCCGATGCGGTGGACATAGCTTTCCGCCTCGTCCGGCAGGTCGAAATTCACGACATGGCTGATGCCGGGCACGTCGATCCCGCGCGCGGCGATATCGGTCGCCACCAGGATGCGCACCGAGCCGTCGCGGAAATCGTTAAGCGCCTTCTGGCGGGCGTTCTGCGACTTGTTGCCGTGGATGACCGCGGCGTTGAAACCGTCGCGGGCAAGGTCCTTGGTGACCCGGTCGGCGCCATGCTTGGTGCGCGAGAACACGATCACCGAGCGCATCATCTCATCGGCCAGCATCTTGGACAGCACCTGACGCTTCTGCTTGGTACGCGCGAGCACCACGCTCTGCACGATCTCGGCTGCCGTCGTGCTCTGCGGCGAAACCTCGATGCGAACCGGGTCCTTCAGCAGGCCCTTGGCGAGCTCGGCGATCTCGTTCGGCATGGTGGCCGAGAACAGCGCGGTCTGGCGGTCGGGTGCGGTTGCCTTGGCGATGCGCTTGACGTCGTTGATGAAGCCCATGTCGAGCATGCGGTCGCCCTCGTCGAGCACCAGCCATTTGGTGTCGGCAAGGATGAGATCGCCCTCGCGCACCAGGTCGGTCAGCCGGCCGGGCGTGGCGATCAGGATGTCGACGCCGGGGCCGATCTTCTTCACCTGGCTGTAGCGCGACACGCCGCCCAGCACGAGCGCGGTCGAGATGTGTGCGCCTTTGGCGAGCAGCTTGATCGTGTCCTCGATCTGCACGGCAAGCTCGCGCGTCGGCGCCAGGATCAGGGCGCGCGCAGTCTTCGGCCTGCGCTTGGTGCCGAGCCCGATGATCTTCGACAGGATCGGCAGCGCGAAGGCGGCCGTCTTGCCCGAGCCGGTCTGCGCGATGCCGAAAATGTCGCGGCCTTCGAGCTGCGGAGGGATCGCGTGCGCCTGGATCGGCTTCGGATCGGTGAAGCCCGCGGCATTGGCGGCCTTGAGCAGCGCGCCGGTTATTCCAAGGGCTGCGAAACCGTTCGGTTCCGCTTGGTTTTCATTGGTCAAAATAGTCTTCTTTCACGCGGCCCAGTGGCCGCAAATATCATCGCGGCAGGGCGCAACCTGCCGTCGAAAAATTGTCAGGAAACGACAAGGCGGCGGACGGGAGCGTCCGCGCGGCTGCGCTGTCGTGCCCGCGGGCGTCATGCCCCGGGGCTTTTTCGCCACCTTGCCGGACTGCCGGACAGAAGAACCGACTTTCGGAAAGAGGGAAAACAGACGCAACCAGTCTCATGCGTGGAGAAAGCCGGACAGTTCCGGCCCAAGCGCCTATGGGGCCGCATATGGCCGAGTCCGCGCCGAAATGCAAGGGCCGATGTTGCAGCGCAGCAAAAGCGTGACGGAAAAGCGCCGCTTGCGCTTGGCTGCCCTCGCCATTACCACAAATCACCTTTCCTTTTTGGGGGCATCGATGAAGGACGTGCTGAAGGAACTCGAGCGCCGCCGCGAGAGCGCCCGCATGGGCGGCGGCAAGGATCGGATCGAAGCCCAGCACAAGAAAGGCAAGCTCACCGCCCGCGAGCGCATCGAGGTTTTCCTCGACGAGGGTTCGTTCGAGGAGTTCGACATGTATGTCGAGCACCGCTCGACCGATTTCGGCATGGAGAAGACCAAGATCGCCGGCGACGGCGTCGTCACCGGCTGGGGCACGGTCAACGGCCGCCCCATCTATATCTTCGCCAAGGATTTCACCGTGTTCGGCGGCTCGCTGTCGGAGGCGCATGCGGAGAAGGTGATCAAGGTCCAGGAGATGGCGCTGCGCAATCGGGCGCCGATCATCGGCCTCTACGATGCCGGTGGCGCCCGCATCCAGGAAGGCGTGGCCGCGCTCGGCGGCTATGCCGAGATTTTCCAGCGCAACGTGCTCGCCTCCGGCGTCATCCCGCAGATTTCGCTGATCATGGGTCCCTGCGCGGGCGGCGACGTCTATTCGCCCGCGATGACCGATTTCATCTTCATGGTGCGCGACACCTCCTACATGTTCGTCACCGGGCCGGATGTGGTGAAGACGGTGACCAACGAGACGGTGACGGCCGAAAGCCTCGGCGGCGCCACCGTGCACACGACCAGATCCTCCATCGCCGACGGTGCCTATGACAACGACGTCGAGGCGCTGCTGCAGATGCGCCGGCTGGTCGACCTGCTGCCGGCGTCCAATACCGCCGAGATTCCCGAGATCGAATGCTACCAGTCGGTGACCGATCACGACCTGTCGCTCGACCGGCTGATCCCCGACAACGCCAACAAGCCCTACGACATCAAGGAACTGATCCTGAAGGTCGCCGACGAAGGCGACTTCTTCGAGATCCAGGCGAGCTTCGCCAAGAACATCGTCACCGGCTTCGGCCGCGTCGAAGGTCGAACCGTCGGCTTCGTCGCCAATCAGCCGATGGTGCTGGCGGGCGTGCTGGATTCCGACGCCAGCCGCAAGGCGGCGCGCTTCGTGCGCTTTTGCGACTGTTTCTCGATCCCGATCGTCACTTTCGTCGACGTTCCGGGCTTCCTGCCCGGCACGGCGCAGGAATATGGCGGGTTGATCAAGCATGGCGCCAAGCTGCTCTTCGCCTATGCCGAGGCAACCGTGCCCAAGATCACCGTGATCACCCGCAAGGCCTATGGCGGCGCCTATGACGTCATGGCGTCGAAGCATCTGCGCGGCGACATGAACTACGCCTGGCCGACGGCGCAGATCGCGGTGATGGGCGCCAGGGGCGCGGTCGAGATCATCTACCGCAAGGACATCGGCAATGCGGAGAAGATCGCAGCTCACACAAAGGCTTACGAGGATCGCTTCCTGTCGCCTTTCGTCGCGGCCGAACGCGGCTATGTCGACGAGGTGATCATGCCGCACTCGACCCGCCGCCGGGTCGCGCGGGCGCTGCGCATGCTGCGCAACAAGGACATGCAGAACCCCTGGAAGAAGCACGACAATATCCCGCTGTGAGGCGGCGATGTCGCGGCTGGTCCTTATAGCCGGCGAACGTTTCGGCAGATTTGCCGTCCTGCTTTTTGCCTTAGCGCTCTTCATCCCGCTTGTCGTCGGGCTGTATTTTCTCGACATGCATCCGCTTGTCGTCATTGCAGGGGGTACCGTCGCCATTCCGGCCGCAATGCTGGCTCTCGTCCTGCTGATTGGAATGATTTTCGCGGGCTTTCGGCGAAGCAAGGTAGAGGGCATTTCGAGAGACGCGGCCCCACGGCTATGGCAGACCTGGGAAGATCTTGCCGGCACGCGCCGCGCGGCTCGGACGACGATCGTCCTGACTTCCGACCTCAATGCCAGCATCGGTGAGGAGCGGCCATTTCTGGGCATCTTCGGCCGCTGGTCGATCCTGGCCGTCGGCATCCCGCTGCTTGCGGTGACCGACGAGGCCGCTCTTGCTGCCATCCTTGCCCACGAGGATGCGCATCTCAGAAACAGAGACACAAATGGCAGCCTCAATTTGGCCGAACTCGAAAAGTGCTTCGAGTTGATCTTCGACTATGCGCCGCCGGGCAGGACGGTGTCCGGCAGCCTGTTCTATTGGATGCTCAGTCCGCTTTCCAAAACGCTAGGGCGCGAAGAAATAAGGCTATCGCGTCATGCTGAGATAGAGGCGGATCGACATGCGGCCCGAACCGGCGATTCGTACAGCACTGCACGGGCGCTGCTTTTAGCCGGGGCAGCTGGTGTGCTGTTCGAAGATCGGGCCTATCGCCCGCTCCGGCGCGAATTGCTCGGCTCGATGGCGCCACCTGAGCCGCCATTGGCCAGAACGCTGAAAGCCGCCTTGGGACTTTCCGATCCTGATACGCTGCGAGAGTATGTACAGAAGGCTTGGGACGCGCCGGACGATACAACATCGGACCATCCACCCTGGCCGGAGCGTCTCGCGGCGCTCGGATACAGTTCGCCGCCGACAATCGAGCCAGTGGAACATCCCGCGCTATCCACTTTGCTCCGCAGTGAAACGGTTGCTGAACGGGTCCGGCATTTCAATGATGAGTGGACGTCGAAGGTTGCCGATCATCTGGACCGGTAGAACTCGTGTTGCCAGGCGAACTGGCGACAATCCTTTCGATATGCCGGCGGCTAGCGGGGAAAAGCTGCTGGGCCGAAGTCAGATCCGCCGCGAGAGGGCGTCTTTTTCGAAAATGTCCTTCTCGCCGCTATCGGTTCAACGGCGTCGTTGACGGAGAAAGGTTCCGATCTAGTCGTAAGTCTCGTAAGATTTTTCTTCGATAATCGCCGACTTCAACAGAAGGTTGATTTCGCGCTTTAGCGCGGCGCGACGATCATTTGTCCGGTAGACGCTCCGGGCAAGCTCGATAAAACGATCGCCGAAACGCTTGTTGAGCTCTTCCACGCGGATATTGTCCTCGATAAGCCATAGTTCCTGATTGACAGCCTTCAGTTCCGCGTAGAGGCCTACCAATTTTTCCGACGTTGGAAGATGCCCGTCGCGCACTCGCGACAGCTGTTCCAGTTCGAGCAGGACATTGGCGCGCTTGGAGGAGTCGGCGATATTTGCCGCCTTGATTTCAAGGATCGAAATCTTGTCGAGCAATTCGCCGGGGGCAATCTCGACGAGTATGGGCCTGACCATGTGCTGGCCTTTTCTGGTGAACTTGCCAAATGTTGCCGGCTAGGAATATGGACCGCTCCGGCTGGGCTGGGGCAATAGCCAGCCGAAACGGGCTAAGTCAATCTCCAAACGGCCGCTGGGCGCCGTGACGGAGAGAACGGGAAAGGTACTGCTCTTGACTCCAATTCTCGTGGTCTGTTTTCCGGCGGTCGGCGATTTCGTCCGCTGCCATTCGGCCATTCGCATCCTTGCCAAGAAATTTCCGGGCCATCCGATCGATGTCGTGACATCGCCCGGCAACGTAGCTTTTGCCCGGTTCATGCCGCATGTCCGCAAAGCCTGGGCACTCAAGAAGCAGCATTTGCGGCTGGGCTGGACGGAACGCCGCGATCTCGTTGCCGAACTCCGCAACGAGAATTACGGCTCGGCCTATCTCATGACGAGTTCGATCAAAGCGGCCTTAATCCCTTTCATGGCCGGAATACCTGAGCGCATCGGCTATCCGCAGGAACTGCAGTTCGGCCTGGTCAACCGCCTGCCGGCGGATTGGCTGCGACATTTGTGGGCGTTCGGTCCGCGCAAGACGCGTCTCTACGAAGAGGTCTGCTCCATCGCCACGCTGGGCGCAAAGCCGACAACAAACGTCGACTGGCCGTCTCCACAGATGATCATCCCCCCTGCCGAACTGGATGAGTGGCGCAGCCGCGCCGGCATCGATGCCGACAAACCCGCTCTGGCAATATTCGCAGGCGATGTCGAGAGCCCCCGATCATGGCCGATGGAGCGCTTCATCTCGATTGCCAAAGACTATTCCAGCCGAGGTTGGGCGGTGTGGATCGTCGGCGGCCCTCGCGAACACGATGCCGCGAACCGAATTCGCGCCGAGGTTCCGCAAGCGGTCGATTTCACCACCACGCCGCTGATCGATGTGATGTATCAGCTGGGCGCGTCAACGCTGTTTCTTGGCGTCAATGGCGGCATGTCGCACGCCGCCGCGGCGTTGAACACCCCATGCGTGCTCATTTTCGGCTCGAACCTTTCCTACTTGCACGGTCCGGTCAATGAGCACGTTCGCTTTCTCGAGCCACCCATTTCGACCCCTAGCTGGATCGAGGAGACGTTGGGCGTCAGCGAGGAAAGAGTGCGCGAGGCCCTGGCCGGCGCTCTTGAAGAAGCACGCCACCCGCAAAGCGCGTAACGTCCCCTACTCTTCTTCCGACGCGCCAAAGCCCGCGCTCATGCTCGCACGGGCGGTGTTTGCCCATGGCGTCGCATGGTTGTCGATGCGCATCTGGAACAGAAAATAGGTCGGCGAGCAGAAGCCGATGCCCTTGACCTTGGCCGCGCCCGGCGTGTCGGACGGCAGCGACTGGCACATATAGTCCTCGCGGCAGAAATGATTGGCCGAGCACGCCGGACGGTTGCCGCGATTGACGGCGCCGCCAAGGCATTGGTCGAAATTGTTGGTCGCCACGCAGATGTCGAACTTCTTGCCGCCGACCAGGCCGCAGATTTCGCTCGGCACCGGCTTGCCGGCCCTGAAGGCGGAGAAGGCCAGATCCTTGGCGTCGCAGCCGCGATAGGCGAAGCCGCCCGGAACGCCGATCTTGGGCGGACGGCAGGTGTAGGCGGTGCGTGAGATGGCGGGGGCGAACGCCGCGAACTGGCCGGTGGTCTTGTAGCGGTCGTTGAAAGGCTGCGCTGCGTTGCTGGCAATCGTGCCGGTCAGGCAGGGATGGCCGGAAAAGATCTTCCCGCTGTCCTTGGGCAGCAGGCATTGCGCGAGTTTCGTCCTGACCCCTGAAGCGGTCGCGATCGGCGTGCAGACCGTGCCGGCTCCGCATTGCCAGCTGTTGCCGAAGCGGGCGGCGTCTTCCGGCGTCAGGCACGGCATTGCTGTCTCAGCCGGCGCATAGGCGATCTCGCTGGTGCCCTCCCAGACTGCCGGCGGCGCGAAGGACAATGGGCGAAACCGGTTGGGCTCCTTGCCTTCCGAAATCGCTCGCAGCCACGCCTCACGGCGCGGAATCTCGGCATGGAGATGCGGCGAGACGCCGACCTCGATGCGGTTGAGCGGCGAGGTCGTGGCATCGTCGAGACCAATGAAATGGAAGCCGGCGGTCGAGCCCGCCTGATGGCAGCCTTGGCAGGCGCCGTTGTCGAGCCGGTCGACCAGGGCCTCCGGCGTGCGCACCAATGAAAACTTCGAATAGTCGAGCCCGTCGAACACCTTGGGTTCGAACAGCGGCGTGAACGGATGATTGGCCTGCCTGGCGCTGCCGAAGGTCGACCAGGAGATCACCTTCCTCGCCAGGAATTCATCCGGGATTTCGTAGACGCCGAGATCGACCGCGGCGGCGTTGGCGCGGACATAGTCGGCAAGTTTCGCTTTCAACTGCGCGTCTTGCGCAAGGCGGACGGTGTCGGGCGTGTTCTCCAGCGGCTTTTCGCCGACGGCAGTCCCATCGATGTCAAAGATACGCATGAGATAGGCGGCCTGCCCGCCAAACTCGGTTTCCTGGCCGGAAGGAAAGCGCACAACCTGGGCGTTGAGCTCGAGCTGCTTGAAGAAGAGGCCCGCCTTTTCCAGCGGTCCGCCTGCCAGCCAGCCGGGATCGGCGGCTTCGTCGAGCTGCGGCATCCAGCGCCCGGCAACGCCGACGCAGCCGCCGTCGGCATCCGGCGCGACGTTGTAGACGGCGTTGAAATTGAACGGCAGCCGCGAGGCCAGGACCTTGCCGTTCTTCCTGAAGCTGTAGGCAAGGCGGTAGATGAGACGCACCTCGCCGCAACCCTTGCCGCCGCCCAACGCGGCGAAGTCGCGCCGGTCGAGCCGGTTGACGATGCCGACCAGCCGGAAGCGCGCCGCGTCAGTCTTTAGCCAGCGCATGTCCATGATGCGGCCGACATTGCCGTCGGTCATTTCGTAGAGCGGCCGGCCGCCTGCTTTCATCTCGGCGCGGAGGCCAGCGACATCGGCGGCCACGGTCTCGACGATGGCGTGGTAGGCCGGCGCAGCGTCATAGAGCGTCTTTAGGTCGTCCTTGCCGCTCACGCCAAAGATGCCGGCGAAGCTGTAGCCCTTGGCATCGAGCACGGCGAGCACGCGCGGATCATCGATTACAGTCACCGGACGACTGGCTTGCGCCGCCTGCACGCAGAACACGGCCATGGCAAAAGCAACGAAAAGGAGAACCAGCCGCTTCATTCGGCAGTGCTCTCCATCAATTCGCGCAGCACCGGCACCATGGCCAAAGGCAAATCCTCGGCGATCAGGCCGGGTCCGAACCGGCTGCCGGCTTCGGCATGAATCCAAACGCCGGCGCAGGCTGCTTCGAAGGCCGGCATGCCTTGAGCAAGCAATCCAGCGATGATCCCTGCCAGCACATCGCCGGAACCCGCGGTGGCAAGCCAGGGCGCGCCGTTGCCGTTGATGGCGGCGCGGCCATCCGGTGCCGCGATCACCGTATCGGCGCCTTTGTAGACGACGATGGCGTGGGCTCGCGCAGCAGCCGCGCGCGCCTTGGCAAGTTTTGAAAGAGCCTCGTCATCCGCAAAGTCAGGGAACAGCCGGCCGAACTCGCCTTCGTGTGGCGTCATCACCAGCGCCGGCGCGCCGGCCCCGCCGGCCGCCTGGAACAGTGTCTCAGGCTCGTCGCGAAACGAGGTGATGCCGTCGGCGTCTAGCACCAGCCCTTCAACGCCCGCGCCCTGCCCTTGCCTGGCGCCTAGCAGCGCAACGGCAAAATCGCGCGCCCTTTCGCCGACACCGAATCCTGGGCCGAGCACAAAGGATGAGGGACGGCGATCGGTGAGGAAGGCGGCAAGATCGGCAACCGCATCGGTCTTGCGCAGCATGATCGAGGTCAGATGCGCGGCATTCACCTGCATGGCATTCGCCGGCGAAAGCACGGTCACCGCCCCTGCTCCGCTTCTTGCCGCTGCAAGCGCCGACAGGTGCGCGGCGCCGGTCGCCGAAGGACCGCCGGAAAAAACACCGGTGTGACCGCGCTTGTATTTATGCGCATCGACCGCCGGAACCGGAAAGGCAGGCAGCCAATGTGCCGGTCCGTTCTCAAAGGTTCGCGGCGCGATATGGGCGATGACGCCGTCGCCGATGCCGATGTCGGCAAGCACGATCTCGCCGCATTGCTCGCGGCCAGGCAAAAGCAGATGCCCCGGCTTCTTTCGAGCGAAGGTCACGGTCGTGGCCGCGCGGAACGCGCTGCCAAGGATGGCCCCGCTTTCGCCGGAAACGCCGGAAGGCAGGTCAATGGCGACCACCGGCAAGCCAAGGGCCGTCACGATCCGGACGGCTCTCGCGGCATCACCCGACAGCGGTTTTGAGAGCCCCGCACCGTAGAGCGCATCGACCACGAGCGAGCCAGGCTCGGCGGCGAAGGCCGACAGCGGCTGACGCGCGAGCCTGCACTCGGTCGACGCGAGCGCGGCGTCGCTGTCTGCCCGCGGCTCACCCGACACCCATAGCGCGACGTCGACTCCGCTCTCCTGGAGCAACCGCGCCACGACAAAACCGTCGCCGCCATTGTTGCCGGGACCGCACAGCACATGCACTCGCGTCGCCGTGGGATAGCGCGCCAGCACCACGGCCGCGACCGCCTCGCCGGCGCGTTTCATCAATCCGTAGCCGTCGAGCGGGCCTTCCGCGATCGCCAGCCGGTCGGCCTCGGCCATCTCGACCGGCGAAAGAAGTTCATTGCGCATGGGATTGCCGATCTTCATCCGATCAAGCATTGTCCGATTTGCGGTTCGAAGCAAACAGCAACGGCCAAATGCCACCCCAAAGCAGTGGCGCCAGGAGGGGAGTCTGCCCGCAAATTGCGCTATCTGCCCAAATTTTGCGCAGACGGATGGAGGAGCGATGTATAGGCTTTGGGCGTCGATGACGCATCCAATGCAACGGATGACGCGAATTTGCATCCGGGCGCGGCATGGCATTTGAATCGCCCGATACCGTCTCCAACCTCCGGGAATTGGCACGCTTCGTGCTTGATGGAGGCGCAAGCGGGGTACACAACCCGTCTCTTTGGCAGTGGAGGCCATTTTCTACATGAAAAAGATCGAAGCGATCATCAAGCCATTCAAGCTGGACGAAGTGAAGGAAGCGCTTCAGGAGGCCGGACTGCAGGGCATCACCGTCACCGAAGCCAAGGGTTTTGGCCGGCAGAAGGGCCACACCGAGCTCTATCGGGGCGCTGAATATGTCGTCGACTTCCTGCCCAAGGTGAAGATCGAGGTGGTGCTGGGCGACGATGCCGTCGAAGGCGCCATCGAAGCCATCCGCAAGGCGGCGCAGACCGGCCGCATCGGCGACGGCAAGATCTTCGTCTCCAACATCGAGGAAGTCGTGCGCATCCGCACCGGCGAAACCGGCATGGATGCTGTCTGACGTCCTCGATCTTCTGAACCGTCATCATCAAAAAACGTCATCACACAGGGATACATGACATGACGACAGCCAAAGACATCATGAAGCAGATCAAGGACAACGACGTGAAGTTCGTTGACCTGCGTTTCACCGATCCGCGAGGCAAGCTGCAGCATGTGACGATGGATGTCGTCGAGGTCGAGGAAGACATGTTCGCCGACGGCGTGATGTTCGACGGCTCCTCGATCGCCGGCTGGAAGGCGATCAACGAGTCCGACATGGTGCTGATGCCGGATACCGACACCGTCCATATGGACCCGTTCTTCGCCCAGTCGACCATGGTCATCCTGTGCGACATCCTCGATCCGATTTCGGGCGAGGCCTACAACCGCGACCCGCGCGGCACAGCCAAGAAGGCCGAGGCCTATATGAAGTCGGAGGGCATCGGCGACACGATCTATGTCGGTCCGGAAGCCGAGTTCTTCGTGTTCGACGACGTCAAGTACAAGGCCGATCCCTATAACACCGGCTTCCGCCTGGACTCGACCGAACTGCCGTCCAACGACGACACCGACTACGAGACCGGCAACCTCGGCCACCGTCCGCGCACCAAAGGCGGCTATTTCCCTGTGCCGCCGGTCGATTCCTGCCAGGACATGCGTTCCGAAATGCTGACCGTGCTCGCCGAGATGGGCGTGCGCGTCGAAAAGCATCACCACGAGGTCGCCGCCGCCCAGCACGAGCTCGGCATCAAGTTCGACACGCTGGTACGCAACGCCGACAAGATGCTGATCTACAAGTATGTCGTGCACCAGGTCGCCAACGCCTATGGCAAGACGGCCACCTTCATGCCGAAGCCGGTGTTCGGCGACAACGGCTCGGGCATGCACGTCCACCAGTCGATCTGGAAGGGCGGCAAGCCGACCTTCGCCGGCAACGAATATGCCGGCCTGTCGGAAACCTGCCTCTACTATATCGGCGGCATCATCAAGCACGCCAAGGCGATCAACGCCTTCACCAACCCGCTCACCAACTCCTACAAGCGCCTGGTGCCGGGTTACGAGGCGCCGGTGCTGCTCGCCTATTCGGCGCGCAACCGCTCGGCCTCCTGCCGCATTCCGTTCGGCTCGTCGCCGAAGTCGAAGCGCGTCGAGGTCCGCTTCCCCGATCCGGGCGCGAACCCCTACCTCGGCTTCGCCGCCATGCTGATGGCCGGCCTCGACGGCATCAAGAACAAGATCCATCCCGGACAGCCGATGGACAAGGATCTCTACGACCTTCCGCCGAAGGAGTTGAAGAAGATTCCGACCGTCTGTGGCTCGCTGCGCGAAGCGCTGCAGAGCCTCGACAAGGATCGCGGCTTCCTGAAGGCCGGCGGCGTCTTCGACGACGACCAGATCGACTCCTACATCGAGCTGAAGATGGCGGAAGTCATGCGCTTCGAAATGACCCCGCATCCGGTCGAGTACGACATGTACTACTCGGTCTAACGCTCTGATCGAATAGAAAGTTCAGCCCTTGGAGGAGAACCCTCCAAGGGCTTTTTCATTGCTCGGATGCATCCCGGTCGCTCGCGGCCGTAACCGCACCTTCGATCTACCGTATGAATTGGTAATGTGGGTGCCCTGCCGACGAACGGTGACGGCTGGTCTGCCCCATCGGCGATCAAAAAAGGCCCCGGCGTTTTGCGCCGGGGCCTTGTCGTTTTCTTTCGCGGCGCGAGACCAGAGGTCCGCGCCGAGAGAGATCAGGCGGCTGCCGAAACGGCCGCGGTCGGGACCTGCGAGATCGTCTTCAGAACCTGCGAAGCGATCTGGTAGGGGTCGCCCTGCGAGTTCGGGCGGCGATCTTCCAGATAGCCCTTGTAGTCGTTCTTGACGAAGGAGTGCGGAACGCGGATCGAAGCGCCGCGATCGGCGACGCCGTAGGAGAACTTGTTCCACGGCGCGGTCTCGTGCTTGCCGGTCAGACGCTTGTCGTTGTCCGGGCCGTAGACGGCGATGTGGTCCATCAGGTTCTTGTCGAACTGCGCCATCAGCGCCTCGAAATAGGCCTTGCCGCCAACTTCGCGCATGTAAGCGGTCGAGAAGTTGCAGTGCATGCCCGAGCCGTTCCAGTCGGTGTCGCCGAGCGGCTTGCAGTGGAACTCGATGTCGATGCCGTACTTCTCGGTCAGGCGCTGCAGCAGGTAGCGGGCCATCCACATCTGGTCAGCGGCCTTCTTGGAGCCCTTGCCGAAGATCTGGAATTCCCACTGGCCCTTCGCCACTTCAGCGTTGATGCCTTCATGGTTGATGCCGGCGGCCAGGCACTGATCGAGATGCTCCTCGACGATCTGGCGCGCGACCGAGCCGACATTCTTGTAGCCGACGCCGGTGTAATAAGGGCCCTGCGGGGCCGGATAGCCGGTTTCGGGGAAGCCGAGCGGACGGCCGTCCTTGTAGAAGAAATATTCCTGCTCGAAGCCGAACCAGGCGCCTTCGTCGTCCAGGATGGTGGCGCGCTTGTTGGACACATGCGGCGTCACACCATCCGGCATCATCACTTCGCAAAGCACCAGCACGCCGTTGGTCCGGGCCGGATCCGGGTACACGGCAACAGGCTTCAGCACGCAATCGGAGCTGTGGCCTTCGGCCTGGTTCGTGGAGGAGCCGTCGAAGCCCCACAGCGGCAGCTGCTCGAGCGTCGGAAACTCGGCAAATTCCTTGATCTGGGTCTTGCCGCGCAGGCTGGGGGTCGGGACGTATCCGTCGAGCCAGATATACTCGAGCTTGTATTTGGTCATTCTAGAGCCTCTCGTTGCTTGATCACCGCCAAACGGTGGCGACGCATGGCCGGGTCGAGCCGGCCTGCCGAACCGTTAAAATGCAATTCGTGTGCCACTCGGGAACCAGTGGGTGCGGCAAAATGGTCAAGAGACCGCGCGGAATTTGCTGAGCCGTCTCACCGCTGCGCCGAGATCGATCAGAACTGCAATATGCATAAATACTAGGCAAATACTGATCTTTTTGTGAGCATATTGCCTAAATGAATCGCAGAACCTACATTGTCGGAAAGGTGAATCGAAAAGCTCCTGAAGAAGAAAGGAGACCGGCAATGGAGATCGTCTCCACCCGTCCCACGGCTAAAATTCTGATGTTCCCGCTTGCAGGCCGGACATCTGCCTCAAATTTAGGCGCAAAGGCGAAATTCGCGGCAGAGCTTGCCTCGTTGCGCAATACGCACGCCGATTTCGACGGCTGGTACCATGAGGCGGCGATCGAGGAAGAGAACCAGCAGCGCAAGAGCTGACGCGCACCTCCGGTCTCCAATACGAAAAAGCCCGGCGCGATCGCTCGCGCCGGGCTTTCTGTTGTTGGAAAGGCCGATGGTCAGTCCTTCGCGTGCAAGTCGGTGCCGAGCGTATCCCTCACGAAGATCATGCCGATGATCAGCGACATCGCGGCGATCACCACCGGGTACCAGAGGCCGTAGTAGATGTCGCCCTTGTAGGCGCTCAGCGCAAACACCGTTGCCGGCAGCAGACCGCCGAACCAGCCATTGCCGATATGGTAGGGCAGCGACATGCCGGTGTAGCGGATGCGGGTCGGGAACATCTCGACCAGGATCGCGGCGATCGGGCCGTAGACCATGGTCACGAACACCACCAGGATGAACAGGATACCGATGGTCATCGGCCAGTTGATGGCAGCCGGATCCGCGAACATGGCGAAGGGGCCGCCGCCTGGGATGGCGTAGACGGTGATCTCGGTCGCGCCGGCGGCCTCATCCTTGGTCAGCAGCTTGTCGGTAACCGCCTTGTCGGCCGGAACCGTCGTCTTCTCGCCGCCGCGGATGGCTGCGGCGTCGAGCTTCAACTCGGGATTGGCTGCGACGAAGGCGTCGAGCTTCTGGTCCGGCACCTTGGCCGCGGCGCGCTTCAGCGGGTAGCCGCTGTCCTGCAAGGACATGTTGACGGCCTTCTGGAAGACGGCCTCCTTGGCCTTGGCCTGATCGCCGGCGGCGACGGCATCATAGGAGTCTACCGTCTCGTTGCCGATCTTGACCGTTGCCGCCGTGCCAGGTGCTGCCGTCGTCACGACGTCGTAAGGCACCGAGTTCTTGGTCAGGAACGAGGTCGCGATATCGCAGGATGTCGTGAACTTGGCCGTGCCGACCGGGTTGAACTGGAACCTGCAGTCGCCAGGCGCCGCAGTCACCGTCGCACGCGTGTTCTGCTGGGCGGTGGCCAAAGCCGGATTGGCGGCCCAGGTCAGCGCCTTGAACAGCGGGAAGGTGCAGACGATGCCCATGGCCAGGCCGGCCATGATGATCGGCTTGCGGCCGATCTTGTCGGACAGCCAGCCGAACACGACGAAGAAGATCGAGCCGATGGCAAGCGCGATGGCGATCATGATGTTGACCGACTGCGCGTCGACCTTCAGCACGTTGGTGAGGAAGAACAGCGCGTAGAACTGGCCGTTGTACCAGATCACGGCCTGACCGGCGGTGAGGCCGAGCAGCGCCAAAAGCGCGATCTTGGCGTTCTTCCACTGGCCGAAGGCTTCCGACAGCGGCGCCTTGGAGCCCTTGCCCTCCTCCTTCATGCGCTGGAACGTCGGCGATTCCGAGAGCGACAGCCGAATCCAGACCGAAACGGCAAGCAGCAGGAAGGAGACGATGAAGGGAATGCGCCAACCCCAGGAAGCGTAGGTTTCCTTGCTGAGCGAACTTTGGACGATCAGGATGACGATCAGCGACAAGAACAGGCCGAGCGTCGCCGTCGTCTGGATCCAGGAGGTGTAATAGCCGCGGCGGTCATTCGGCGCATGCTCGGCGACATAGGTCGCGGCACCGCCATATTCGCCGCCCAGCGCCAGGCCCTGCAGCATGCGGAGCCCGATCAGGATCACCGGCGCCGCGATGCCCCAACTGGCATAGCCGGGCAGCAGGCCGACCAGGAAGGTCGACAGGCCCATGATCGTCATGGTGACGAGGAAGGTGTATTTGCGGCCGACGAGATCGCCGAGGCGGCCGAACACCAGCGCGCCGAACGGGCGCACGAGGAAGCCGGCGGCAAAAGCCAGCAGCGCGAAGATGTTGCGCGTCGCCTCGGGGATGGTCGGGCTGAAGAAGGTCGCACCGATGAAGGCGGCGAGCGAGCCGTAGAGATAGAAATCGTACCATTCGAAAACGGTGCCGAGCGAGGAGGCGAAGATGACCTTCTTTTCCTCCCGCGTCATGCCGCGGCTGGTTCTGCCGGCGGTCGAAGCCATTGCCATAGATATATCCTCCCGTGGATCCCGTCTGTCCTCGACGGCTGCGCGCCACCGTCCGCAATTTCTCCAAACGCGGACTCAAAACGCAGCCCAACGACGGGAAAAATGGCAGAAAGCGCCCACGAAAGGCAGCGCGACGATGGGATTATGACTTTCGTATTAGGTGCAATGCGAAAGCGGAGCGGCAGGCTTGCCTCACGCGATGCCGGCCGGAAGCCGCTACGCACTTTTCCTGGAATTGCTGTTTTTGCACGTCGCAATTCCGTACGGAAAACCGCTACGCACTTTTCCTGGAATTGCTCTTTTGTTTCGTCGCAATTCCGGACGGAAAACCGCTACGCACTTTTCCTGGAATTGCTTTAGGCCTTCAGCGCTTCGAGCAGGGCGACGGCCGCCATCATGTCGCGTTTGCGCGCCGAGCGGCGCGCGACCGCTTCGGCATCCTGGCCCCAATGCTCGATCTGCCAGTCTTCATCGACATGGGCGGCAAGCCATGCTTCCTCGCCGTCGATCTCACCGAAATCGACGGCAAGCGCCAGCAGCGCGGATCCGGTCAGCGACGTCATGACGTGGATGGCGGCCAGCCGCAGCGGCTCGTTGCGCTGACCGAGATGCGCGCCAAGGACGGCGATCGCCTCGCGCGGCTGCTCGACATGGATGACGCCCTCGGCGAGATTGAAGCGCGCGCCAAGGCTGCTCCTCGCCCAATCGAGGACGGGGTCCCAGAGCCTGTTCTGCCGGTCGACCAGCCCTTGCGGACCGTCGGCGCGGTAGCAGAGCAGATCGGACGAAGCAAAGCGCAGGATGTCCTCCAGCACCGCTTGCGGTTCGCTGGCGACGCCGTCGATGGCCGTGTTGGCAAGGCGCAAGACCGGCATGGTGACGGGATCAATGACCTCGCCTTGCGCGGAAAACTCGTCAGCCACAAGGGTTGCCCCTCGTTCAGTCGGCAGCGCCAGCAGCGCCTTTCCCGGCGTGCGGACCGGCCTGCCGTCGAGATGGACGGCAAAACCACCTTCGACCGGCATGACCGTAACCGCCTTGTAGAAGCGCTTCGGCAGCGGCGTCTTCATCTGGATCTGGGCGCGTCGCACCGGATCGGGATCGGAAAGCTGCTTTCCAGCTTCGAGGTCGTTGAGGATGTCGCGCATGTCGTACTCCCTACGCTGGAACCTGCTTGCGCGCCGGCCGGTTGACGATGATCAGCCCGGCGGCGATCAAGCCGAGCGCCAGGAAACTCCTGACCGTCAGCGGCTCGCCCAACAACACCGCGCCGCACAGCACGCCAAACACCGGCGACAGGAAAGCGAAGCTCGACAGGCCTGCCGCCGGGTATCGCGTCAGCAGCCAGAACCACAAAACATAGGTGAAGGCGACGATATAGAAAGACTGGAACAGCAAAGCCAATGTCGGCAAGGCTGCAATTTCGCGGATCGGCGGGCCGGCGAGCGGCATCACCAAGGCACCAACGACGGCGGCGCCCGCGAGTTGATAGAGCAGGAGCCTCTCGGCGCTGGTCGCGACCAGTTTCGACCGCTTGATGAAGATGCTGGTCAACGCCCACAGGATACCGGCGCCCAGGCTGAGCAGATCACCTGTAACCGTCGCGCCGCTGCCGGCGCCGATGCCGTCGGAAAACACGGCCACGAGCCCGCAGAAGGCTAGCACGAGGCCGGCGAGCTTGCGCGCAGTGATGCGCTCGCCGAGCAGGAAATGGCCGCCGATCAGCACCCAGAACGGCATGGTGTTGACCAGCAGCGTGTTGCGGGCGACGGTCGTGTATTCCAACCCGACGTAGAGAAACAGGAACTCGACGCCGAAAAGCGCGCCCACGACAGTGCCCGCCGCAAGCGTCCCGTCGCGTTCGAACACCCTGATGCCGCGCAGCCGGCACCAGCCGAGCACGCAAAACCCGCCGAGGATAGAGCGCGCGATCGAGACGAAGACGGGATCGTAGCCGGCATAGGAAACCTTGGCGGCGACATAGTTCAGCCCCCAGGACAACGTCAGCCCGACCATGATGGCGGCCGCCGTCATGTCGACCGCATCGCGGCGGTCGAGCGTGTCGACGGCGCCGCTCAATCCTAATCCTCCGCGCTTTGCTCGTCGAAGCCGAGCAGGTTCCAGCTCTGACGCATATGCGGCGGCATCGGCGCGGTGACATCGATCACGCCCTGGTCGGGATGCGGGATGACGATGCGGCGCGCATGGAGATGCAGGCGGTTCTGGATGCCGCCAGGAAACTCCCAGTTGGTGTCGGCCTCGAAATATTTGGGGTCGCCGATGATCGGGCAGCCGAGATGGGCGGCATGGACGCGAAGCTGGTGAGTGCGGCCGGTATAGGGCTCCATCTCCAGCCAGGATAGCGACTGCGCCGCCTGCTCAACGATGCGGTAGTAGGACACGGCATGGTCGGCGCCTTTCTCGCCATGCTTGGCGATACGCACGCGGTCGCCGTCTGGCGTTTGCTCCTTGATCAGCCAGGTTGAGATCTTGTCCTCGCGCTTCGGCGGCACGCCCTTGACCAGCGCCCAGTAGGTCTTCTTCGTCTCGCGCGCCCGGAACGCTTCCGACAGCTTCATCGCCGCCAGGCGCGTGCGGGCAACCACCAGCACGCCTGAGGTGTCGCGGTCGAGGCGGTGGACGAGACGCGGCTTCTCGCCCTTCTGGTTGCGCCAGGCCTCCAGCATGTCGTCGACATTGCGCGTGACGCCCGAACCGCCCTGCACCGCCAGCCCCGCCGGCTTGTTGAAGACGAAGACTTTTGCGTCCTCGTGCAAGAGCATCTTGGCGAGCACGTCTGCGTCGCCCTGGTTGCGGATCGAATGGCCGGTAAGCGGGGCATCGCCCTTCTTGTCGACATCGAGCGGCGGAATGCGCACGGTCTGCCCGGGCTCGACCCGCGTGTCGGCCTTCACCCTGCCGCCATCGATGCGGATCTGGCCGGAGCGCAACAGCTTCTGCAGATGGCCGAACCCGAGGCCCGGGAAGTGGACCTTGATCCAGCGGTCGAGTCGCATGCCCGCCTCGCCGGCCTCCACCGTGATTTGTTCAACACCTGCCATGGCTATGCGTTATCCGTTCGAAAGCGGCGCCATAGCACTAAGGCGGGCAGGTTGCGAGCCAAAGACCCAAACAAAGAACAAAGATCGCGCCAAGGGGTACATCCGGCACCGCAGGCACCGCCGGATGCTGTCAGTTGGCGGCGGCCTTCTTGGCCTTGGATGAGCCGATCATCTTCCAGTTCTTGTAGAACATGGAATTGATGCGCTCGACGCTCACCGAGACGATGGCGAGAAGGCCGGCGATAAGGCCGGGGAATGGCGATGGACGGATGATGTCCATGAACACGCAATAGCGTCGCCCGTCATACTCGTTGACCGAACGGTGCAGCAGCGTGTCGTCGAAAATGTAGAGCGGATTGTCGTGCCAGTAGTTCCTGGCGTTATTGCACTCGACGAAAATCTCGGCCTTCACCGGCAACAGGTTGTAGAGGATGCGCAGGCTGAGCCGCAGCGGCCCGAAATGCCAGGAAGTCGATTCCCTGCCCCTGAAGACCGAGACCGCGATGGTCTTGATGTATTTGAAGTCCTTGTTGAATTCCGCGACGTTGTCGATCTTGTGCTTGCCATACCACTGATAGACATACATGCCGCGCCGGCCGGTGCCGAAATTGGCGTCGATATCGGCGATGATCTCGTCCTTGCGAGCCTTGAAGACGTCGAGAACCTCGTTGACCTCGCGCTGATAGTCGGCGGGAAACTGCTCCAGCTTCCACACGCCCGGGTTCCGGTAGCAAAGCAGGTCGACCAACAGATTGAAGGGCGACAGCAGCCAGGTGAAGATGCCGTTGCCGAGGAAGTAGCCGCGCAACAACGACAGATCCTTGTTGGTATTGCGCAGCACGTCGATGAGGCCGCAGACGATCCAGATCGTCGTCAGGATCGGGATGAAGTAAAAACCGAGCGCGAGAAGCGGGACTGCGATCGCAGCCTGACGAAGGGTCTTACGGGTTTGCTTTGTCATAGTATTTCGCGCGAAAGCGCGATCCTGTTCGCATGAGCCAAATCACGGCGACCCCCGCCAGCCGTGCGCCTTAATAGGATTTTTCGTATTGCTGCACAATCTGGGTCACAGTAGGTATGATCACGATTGCACAAGCATTGCGCGTGCCACGCCGCTATCCCCGTTCTTTACGCAGCTTTGCCCAGTACTCCAGCCGCTTTCGGATATCGCGCTCAAAGCCGCGTTCCGGCGGATCGTAGAAAGTGTGCCGGCCCATCTTTTCCGGGAAATAGTCCTGGCCTGAGAAGGCATCCGGCTCGTCATGGTCATAGCGGTAGCCGGCGCCGTAGTCCTCCTCCTTCATCAGCTTGGTCGGCGCGTTGAGGATGTGCTTGGGCGGCAGCAGCGAGCCGAATTCCTTGGCCGCTTGCGTCGCCGCCTTGAAGGCCGTGTAGACGGCGTTCGACTTGGGCGCGGTGGCGAGATAGACGGCGGCCTCAGCGAAGGCGAGCTCGCCCTCGGGCGAGCCCAGATAGTCATAGGCATCCTTGGCGGCATTGGCGACGACCAGCGCCTGCGGATCGGCAAGACCGATGTCCTCCACCGCCATGCGCACCAGCCGGCGGCCGAGATAGAGCGGATCCTCGCCGGCATCGAACATGCGGGCGAGATAGTAGAGCGCGGCATCCGGGTCCGAACCGCGCACCGATTTATGGAGCGCCGAGATCAGATTGTAATGGCCATCCTGGCCCTTGTCGTAGATCGGCGCGCGGCGCTGGATGACGCGCTGCAGGCCCTCCGGCCCGAACACCTCGCCGGGCTTGGCGGCGCGCCAGACTTCCTCGGCCAGCGTCAGCGAGGCGCGGCCGTCGCCGTCGCTCATGCGGATCAGCATGGCGCGCGCCTCGCCGTCGAGCGGCAGCGCCCTCCCCTCGGCTTCTTCGGCGCGCGCCAAAAGCTTGGCGATGCTCTCCTCGCCCAGCGAGCGGAACACCAGCACGCGCGCACGGGAGAGAAGCGCTGCGTTCAGTTCGAAGGACGGATTCTCGGTGGTGGCGCCGACCAGCACGACCGTTCCGTCTTCCATCACCGGCAGAAAACCATCCTGCTGGGCGCGGTTGAAGCGATGGATCTCGTCGACGAAGAGCAGCGTCTGGCGGCCGTTGGAGCGCCTGAGCTTCGCCGCCTCGAACACTTTCTTGAGGTCGGCGACACCGGAAAACACCGCCGATATCTGCTCGAAGGCAAGATTGGTCTCGCCGGCCAGCAGCCGCGCCACCGTCGTCTTGCCGGTGCCGGGCGGCCCCCAGAAGATCATCGAGCCGAGCGAGCCGGATTCGATCAGCCGCGTCAGCGCGCCGTCAGGGCCGGTCAGATGTTCTTGGCCGACGACTTCACCGAGGTTCTTCGGGCGCAGCCGGTCGGCCAGCGGCCGGCCGGGCGGCGCTTTCTCTGGTTCACCGGAACTGAACAGATCGGCCATGCTTGTCTTTTGGTTGGAGCGCGATCCTCAGAGATGGGAAGAGCGCCTCAATAACGCAACACCTGGCGTAGTGTCTGCCCGCCGCGTTCGACGGTAAAGCGCCACCAGCGGGTGTCTTGCTGGGCAATCTGTGCCAGCGTCGTTGCCGTGTCGATAGCCGTGCCGTTGACCTCGCGCACGATGTCGCCCGGCTGGAAGCCGAAATCGGCGGCGGGCGAATCGCGGTTGATGTCGACCACGGTGACACCCTTGAGATCGGTACGCAGGCCAAGCCGCTGGGCAAGGCGCGGCGACAGTTCCGCCACCTTGGCGCCCGAGAACGGGCTGCGGCCATGCAAAATTACTTCCGCGGCCTTGGCGCCTTCCGGGGCCCGCTCCAGCGGGATTTCCAGTGTCGCCTGCTGGCCCTTGCTTAAGATGGCGAAGGTCGCCTTGGTGCCGATGGACAGCGTTGCCATGCGGTAGTCCAGCGCCTCGATGCTTTCGACTGGCGTGTTGTTGAGCGACAGGACGACGTCGCCGGGCTTCAATCCCACCTTGCCGGCAGGGCCCGCAGCGTCGACCGACGAGACCAGCGCGCCGGTCGGCTTTTCCATGCCGAGCGATTCGGCGATCTGCGGTGTCACCGCCTCGAACTCGGCGCCGATATAGGGCCGCTCGAAGAAGTCGAGCCCGGCCTTGGCGGCGTCGGCGAAGGCGCGAACCATGTTCGCGGGAATAGCGAAGCCGATGCCGATCGAGCCGCCGCTGCGGCTGTAGATCGCCGTGTTGATGCCGACCAACTGGCCGCCCATGTTGATCAGCGCGCCGCCGGAATTGCCGGGGTTGATGGCGGCATCGGTCTGGATGAAGTAGCCGGAGTCGGAGACGCCGATATGGCTGCGCGCAAGCGCTGAAACGATGCCGCTGGTGGTGGTCTGGCCGACGCCGAACGGATTGCCGATGGCGAGCACCAGATCGCCGACCTCGAGCGCGTCCGAATCGCCGATGGCGATCACCGGGAACGGCTTGTCGGCCGAGATCTTGAGCACGGCGAGATCGAGCGTCTCGTCCTTGAGCATGACCTTCGAGGCGAATTCGCGCCCGTCGGCGGTCGCGACCTTCACCTCGTCGGCGTCCTTGATGACATGGTAGTTGGTGACGATGACGCCGCTTGGATCGACCAGCACACCGGAGCCGAGCGAAGACTGCGCGCGCGGCCGCGCGCGGCCGAAGAATTCCTCGAAGAAGGGATCGCCTTCGAAGGGCGAGGTGACCTTGGCGGTCTGCGAGGCATAGACGTTGACCACCGCGGGCGCCGTCTGCTTGACCAGCGGTGCGAAGGAAAGCTGCACCTCCTCGCGGCCGAAAGGCACGCGCTTGTCCGGCCCTGAGGTGGAATTCTCGCCTTCGACGCCGTGCAGCAGATCGGTCAGCACATCGGAAAGGCCGGGGTCTGCGGGCTTGGCTGCGTCCTCGGCCAATGCCAGTCGCACGCCCGGCCCCGCGGCAAAAGCGGCGAGCGCGCAAACTGCAATGAGAAACAGCCGTTTGAGGTGCATTCCGAATCCTCCAGATCAGGCGCCATTGTCCCGACGATTGTGCAGAATGAAAGGCCAATGCACGGAAATGCGACGATTGTCGCGCGAAACCATGAAGCTTGGCAGGCAAAAACGTCTTGCCCGAGCGTCGCCTCTCCAAAATGCAAAAAGGGGCCCGAAGGCCCCTTGAACTCATTCGTGGAAAACCGAGGCCTCAGGCGGCCGCGGCTTCCTCGTTGACGCCTTCCGCCTCGAGGCGCGCGCGGTCGGCGGCGCCCTTGGCCGAGGTGTCGCGATCGACGAACTCGATGACCGCCATCGCGGCATTGTCGCCTTTGCGGAAGCCCGCCTTCATGATGCGCAGATAGCCACCGTTGCGCTGCGCGTAACGCGGCGCAATCGTGTCGAACAGGCGCTTCACGACCGGCTCGTTGCCGATCTGGGCGATGACCTGACGACGGGCGTGCAGGTCGCCGCGCTTGCCGAGCGTGACCAGCTTCTCGACGATCGGACGCAGGTCCTTCGCCTTAGGCAGGGTGGTGACGATCTGCTCGTGCTCGATCAGAGACACGGCGAGGTTGGCGAACATCGACTTGCGGTGGCTTACGCTGCGGGCGAAGCGACGGCCTTTGAAACCGTGGCGCATGGCTCTTTTCCTTCTTCAGTTGTTCAAGAGGCCACGGCCTCTGATGGTTTTCCGCATGACCGTCGGATCGAACGGCTCGCGCCGCCGATCCTTGGAATTCATGCTCAATATTGGTCTTCGTAACGTTTTGCGAGGTCTTCGATGTTTTCCGGCGGCCAGTCCGGCACTTCCATGCCGAGGTGCAAGCCCATCGCCGCCAGCACTTCCTTGATCTCGTTCAGCGACTTGCGGCCGAAGTTCGGGGTGCGCAGCATCTCGGCTTCGGTCTTCTGGATCAGGTCGCCAATATAGACGATGTTGTCGTTCTTCAGGCAGTTGGCCGAACGCACCGAAAGCTCGAGCTCGTCGACCTTCTTGAGCAGCGCCGGGTTGAAGGCGAGCTCGGTGACGGCCTCGGTGGCGACTTCCTTCTGCGGCTCGTCGAAGTTGACGAACAGGCTGAGCTGGTCCTGCAGGATGCGGGCGGCGAAAGCCACCGCGTCCTCGCCCGAGATCGAACCGTCGGTCTCGATGGTCATGGTCAGCTTGTCATAGTCGAGAACCTGGCCCTCACGGGTGTTCTCGACCTTGTAGGAGACCTTCTTGACCGGCGAGTAGAGGCTGTCGACCGGGATCAGGCCGATCGGCGCGTCCTCGGCGCGGTTACGCTCGGCCGGCACATAGCCCTTGCCGGTGTCGACGGTGAACTCCATGCGGATCTCGGCACCCTCGTCCAGCGTGCAGATGACGTGGTCGGGGTTGAGGATCTCGACGTCGCCGACGGTCTGGATGTCGCCGGCGAGCACGGCGCCCGGGCCCTGCTTGCGCACGACCATGCGCTTGGGACCATCGCCTTCCATGCGGATGGCGATTTCCTTGATGTTGAGGACGATGTCGGTCACGTCCTCGCGCACGCCGGCGATGGACGAGAATTCATGCAGCACGCCGTCGATCTGCACGGCGGTGACGGCCGCGCCGCGCAGCGAAGACAGGAGCACGCGCCGCAGCGCATTGCCGAGGGTGAGGCCGAAGCCGCGTTCGAGCGGCTCGGCCACGAGCGTGGTCAGCGTCTTCTTCTTCGACGAGAACTCGATCTTGTTCGGCTTGATCAGTTCCTGCCAGTTTTTCTGGATCATGGTGTCTTCCTTCCTTTGACCCGCCACCATCCAATCGTGGCGGGCAGCCTGGAATTGCCGCGGAGGAGCGCCTCGGCGCTCACGCGGTGTTCAAAAATATTAGACGCGGCGCTTCTTGCGCGGGCGGCAGCCATTGTGCGGGATCGGCGTCACATCACGGATCGAGGTGATGGTGAAGCCGGCGGCCTGCAGGGCGCGCAGCGCCGATTCGCGGCCGGAGCCGGGTCCGCAGACCTCGACCTCGAGCATGCGCATGCCGTGCTCCTGGGCCTTCTTGGCGACGTCCTCGGCAGCCATCTGGGCGGCAAACGGGGTCGACTTGCGCGAACCCTTGAAGCCCTGGGCACCGGCCGACGACCAGGCAATCGAATTGCCCTGCGCGTCGGTGATGGTGATCATCGTGTTGTTGAAGGTCGAATTGACGTGGGCAACGCCCGACGAGATGTTCTTGCGTTCGCGGCGGCGAACACGAGCGGCTTCCTTGGCCATGGTAGTCCTTTCAGTTGATCTCTACACCGCCGTAATGCCAGCGGCTCCACCTTGGTAAGGGAGTAGGGGAATAGGGAAGTAAGGGAGTAGGGAAACAAGCCGTCCGGTTCTCGGACCATTCCCTACTGCCTTACTCCCCTACTCCCGTATTCCCCCAAATTACTTCTTCTTGCCGGCGATCGCCTTGGCCGGGCCCTTGCGGGTGCGCGCATTGGTATGCGTGCGCTGGCCACGGACCGGCAGCGAGCGGCGGTGACGCAGGCCGCGGTAGCAGCCGAGGTCCATAAGCCGCTTGATGTTCATCGAGACTTCGCGGCGCAGGTCGCCTTCGACCTGATAGTCGCGGTCGATCGTCTCGCGGATCTGCAGCACTTCCGCGTCGGTCAGCTGGTTGACGCGGCGGTCTGCCGGGATGCCGACCTTGTCGACGATCTCCTGGGCAAACTTCTTGCCGATGCCGTGAATGTACTGAAGCGCGATGACGACGCGCTTGTTGGTCGGAATGTTGACGCCGGCTATACGAGCCATTTCTTCTCATCTCCATATGGGCCGGACACGCCGGCGCTATCTAAGTTGCCCCGCGTCCGGTGGAGGCCGGCCCTTGCGGGAGTTTCCTGGTTCAAAGCGGTTGCCTTGCCCTTGCGGGCAAGCAAAGTCCATGCCTGACAGGAAGACGGGCCGCCATACCCCAACGGCTCCCTGCAGTCAAGCGCAATTTCTACTTGTCGGAACGGCCTACTTCGCCGTCGCCGCGAGCACGCCCTCGATCTCCGCGGTCACCGCGTCGATGCTGGCCATGCCGTCGACCGTCTTCAGCCTGCCCTTGGCGTAATAATAGCCGGTCAGCGGCGCCGTCTTCTTGTAATATTCGCGCAGGCGTTCTTCGAAAACCGCCGGATTGTCGTCCTTGCGCACCGGCTGGCCTGCGGCCTTGGCCTCCTCGGCCCGCTTGACGATGCGCCCGACCAGAGCCTTGTCGTCGACGACGAGCTCGATGACGCAGTCCAGCGCAATGTCACGCTCGGCAAGCATTGCTTCCACGGCATCGGCCTGCACCAGCGTGCGCGGATATCCGTCGAGGATGAAACCTCTGGCGCAATCGGGCTGATCGATTCGCTCGGCGACGATCGCGTTGACGATCGCGTCGGACACCAGCTCGCCGGCATCCATCACCGCCTTGGCCCGCTTGCCGACTTCGGTCCCGGCCTGGACGGCGGCACGCAGCATGTCACCCGTCGAAAGCTGGGGTATGCCGTGTTTGTCTACCAGTCTCTGTGCTTGCGTCCCCTTGCCCGCTCCTGGCGGCCCAAGCAATATCAGCCTCATCTGCTCCTCTTCCCCCCGCGCAACTTCGACTTCTTGATCAGGCCCTCATACTGGTGCGCGATCAGGTGACCCTGAATCTGCGCCACCGTGTCGAGCGTGACACTGACCACGATCAGAAGCGATGTGCCACCGAGGTAGAAAGGTACGCCAGTCGCTGAAATCAGGAACTCAGGCAAAAGACACACCAGCACTAGGTAGATGGCGCCGATGACGGTGATACGCGTCAGAACATAGTCGATATAGTCGGCGGTCCGCTCGCCCGGCCGATAGCCAGGAATGAAGCCGGAATGCTTCTTGAGCTGGTCGGCCGTGTCCTTCGGGTTGAAGACGATCGCAGTGTAGAAGAAGGCGAAGAAGATGATCATCGCCGCGTAGAACGCCATGTAGAGCGGCTGGCCGTGACCGAGGGAGGCCAGCACCATGCTTGCCCAGGCCGGCAGGTTGGTCGTCTGCGAGAAGCCGGCGACCGTTGCCGGCAGAAGCAGTAGCGAGGACGCGAAGATCGGCGGGATGACGCCCGAGGTGTTGAGCTTCAGCGGCAGATGCGAGGTGTCGCCCTGGAACATGCGGTTGCCGACCTGCCGCTTCGGATATTGGATGAGCAAGCGGCGCTGCGCGCGTTCGAAGAACACGATGACGGCGATGACGACGACGGCGAGAACGATGATCGCGAGAATCACGCTCGTGGACAGCGCGCCCGTGCGGCCGAGTTCCAGCGTGCCGGAAATGGCGCGCGGCAGGCCGGCGACGATGCCCGAGAAGATGATCAGCGAAATGCCGTTGCCGATGCCGCGCGCGGTGATCTGCTCGCCGAGCCACATCAGGAACATGGTGCCGCCGACCAGAGTGACGACGGTCGAGATGCGGAAGAACATGCCCGGATCGTTGACGATGCCGTTGCCGCCCTCAAGGCCGATCGAAATGCCGTAGGCCTGTACCAGCGCAAGCAGCACGGTGCCGTAGCGCGTGTACTGGTTGATGATCTTGCGGCCCTGCTCGCCTTCCTTCTTCAGCGATTCCAGCGACGGGATGACCGAGGTCATCAGCTGCATGATGATGGAGGCGGAGATGTAGGGCATGATGCCGAGCGCAAAGATCGCCATGCGCTGCACGGCGCCGCCGGCAAACATGTTGAACATGCCGAGCACGCCCTTGCTCTGCGAGGAGAAGGCCTGGGCGTAGGCGTCGGGATTGATGCCGGGAAGCGGGATATAGGTGCCGAGGCGATAGACGAGCAGCGCGCCGATGGTGAACCAGATGCGCTTCTTCAAATCCTCGGCCTTGGCGAAGGCCGCAAAATTGAGATTGGAGGCTAGTTGTTCAGCAGCCGAAGCCATGCCTGATTCTCCGCTAGGTCACGCTCGATGCCCGCAGTTCAGGCGGCGCGTGTCACCGAAGCTCACGAGATAAGCTCCGGACCGTAAACATGCAAGCGGCCGCGTTGACGCGGCCGCCTAATTGATCAGATCGAAACGCGGAACGCCGGCAAAAACGAAATCATTCCCGCCGGCCTGCGCTTCAAATCGCCGTTACTCGGCGGCGGCCGCTTCCGGCAGCTTCACCGAACCGCCGGCCTTCTCGATCTTCTCGATCGCCGCCTTGGAGGCGCCGGCGACGTCGAAGGAGAGCTTGGCCTTGAGCTCGCCGTCGGAGAGCACGCGCACACCGTCCTTGGCGCGGCGGATGACGCCGGCGGCGATCAGGGCCTCGGCCGTCACGGTCGCCTTGGCGTCGAGCTTCTTGGCATCGACAGCGGCCTGGATGCGGGCGAGCGACACGACGGTGAAGCTCTTGCCGAACAGGTTGTTGAAGCCGCGCTTCGGCAGGCGCCGGTAGAGCGGCATCTGGCCGCCCTCGAAGCCGTTGATGGCGACGCCCGAGCGCGCCTTCTGGCCCTTGACGCCGCGACCGGCGGTCTTGCCCGAGCCGGAGCCGATGCCGCGACCGAGGCGCTTCCTGGAATGCGTGGCGCCGTCCTTGTCACGCAGATCGTTGAGTTTCATCTTATCTCTCCTGCGCTTTCAGTTCAGCCCTCGTCCACGACGCGGACGAGGTGCTGGACGGCAGCGATCATGCCGCGCACGGAAGGGGTATCTTCCAGCGTGCGCCGCTTGTGCATCTTGTTCAGGCCGAGGCCGACCAGCGTCGCGTGCTGCTCCTTCGGCCGGCGGATCGGCGAACCGACCTGCTCGACGGTGATGGTCTTGGTAGCTTTCTTGGCCATGGTCGAAATCCCTGGTCAGAGCCGACTATTCTTCAGTCGCAACGGCGGTGCCGCGGCGAGCCTGAAGGGTCGAATACTTGATGCCGCGCGCGGCAGCCACATCCTTCGGATGCATCTGGCTCTTCAGCGCGTCGAAGGTGGCGCGAACCATGTTGTACGGGTTCGACGAACCCATCGACTTGGCGACCACGTCATGCATGCCGAGCGTCTCGAAGACGGCGCGCATCGGGCCACCCGCGATGATGCCGGTACCCTGCTTGGCGGCGCGCAGCAGCACACGTCCGGCGCCCCAACGGCCCTCGACGTCGTGGTGCAGCGTGCGGCCCGAGCGCAGCGGCACGAAGATCATGTCGCGCTTGGCCGATTCGGTCGCCTTGCGGATCGCTTCCGGCACTTCGCGCGCCTTGCCGTGGCCGAAGCCGACGCGGCCCTTCTGGTCGCCGACGACGACGAGGGCTGCAAAGCCGAAACGACGGCCGCCCTTCACCACCTTGGCGACGCGGTTGATGTGGACAAGCTTGTCCACCATGCCGTCGTCACGCTCTTCGCGTTCACGCTCGCGGCCGCGGCCGCCTTCCCTACGTTCCTGTGCCATATCCTAGTCCTTGTTCTTTTCCGGAAGCACGGGTTGCTGAAATGCCGGCGCCTCTTATGGGTCGCCGGCGGTGAAAAAATCAGAAGCTCAGACCGCCTTCGCGAGCAGCCTCGGCCAGTGCCTTGACGCGGCCGTGATAGATATAGGCACCACGGTCGAAGACGACTTCCTTGACGCCAGCCTTCGAAGCGCGCTCGGCAATCAGCTTGCCGACAGCAGCGGCGGCAGCGGTGTCGGCGCCGGTCTTGAGCGAACCCTTGAGGTCTTTCTCCAGGGTCGAGGCGGCGGCTAGCGTGTGGCCATTCGCATCGTCGATAACCTGGACGTAGATGTGCTTCGAGGTGCGGTGCACCGAGAGACGCGGACGCTCGCCGGCGACTTTCTTGAGCTGACGGCGCACGCGCTGCGCGCGGCGCTGAGTGATTTCTTTGGGACTAGCCATGGTGTCTGTTCCTTGCCTTCAGAAAACGGGGGCAACCCTGTGCGGTAGGCCACGCCTCCCGCGGTCGCGCCCCGCGGCGTTGCACTTCTCGGGCTTGGCCTTTTCCGAAAAGTCTGCAACTTTTCGGGGCCAAGCCTATTACTTCTTCTTGCCTTCCTTGCGGACGATCCGCTCGTCGGCATAACGCACGCCCTTGCCCTTGTAGGGTTCGGGACCGCGATACTCGCGGATCTCTGCCGCGACCTGGCCGACCTGCTGCTTGTCGATGCCGGAGACCGTGATTTCGGTCGGCTTTGGCACCGAGATCGTGATGCCCTGCGGCGTCTCATAGACCACGTCATGGCTGAAGCCGAGCGCGAGCTGCAGGTTCTTGCCCTGCAAGGCAGCACGATAGCCGACGCCGGTGATCTCGAGCTTCTTCTCGAAGCCGTCCTTCACACCCTGGAGGATGTTGACGATCTGCGTGCGCGACATGCCCCACTTGGCGCGGGCGTTCTTGGTCTGGTCGCGCGGCTCGACCGAGATCTCGGCGCCTTCCATCTTGACCAGCACTTCGTCGTTCACCACGAACTTCAGCTCGCCCTTGGGGCCCTTCGCCGTCACGGTCTGGCCGTTGACGGTCGCGGTCACGCCCTGCGGCAGCGAAACGGGTTTCTTTCCGATACGAGACATTTTGTTGTCCTCGTCACTTCTTTCGTTTCAGGTTCCAGTTCCCGGGCGCGATCCCGAGAACCGGAGCCCATTCATCAATCTCGTGCCGGATCAGAAGATCTGGCAGAGGATCTCGCCGCCGACATTCTGCTCACGCGCCTCGTGATCGGCCATCACGCCCTTCGGCGTCGAAAGGATGGCGATGCCGAGGCCATTGGCGACCTGCGGGATCGACTTGGCCGAGACATAGACGCGGCGGCCAGGCTTCGAGACGCGCTCGATCTCGCGCACGACAGGAGCGCCGTCGAAATACTTCAGCTCGATCTCGATTTCCGACTTGCCGTTCTCGAAGTCGGTCTGGCTGTAGTCGCGGATATAGCCTTCCGACTTCAGCACTTCGAGGACGCGGGCGCGCAGACGCGAGGCCGGGGTCGAGACGCTCGACTTCTTGCGGCCATAGGCGTTGCGGATGCGGGTCAGCATATCGCCGAGAGGATCGCTCAATGACATCTCAGTGTCTCCTTACCAGCTCGACTTGACCAGGCCCGGGATCTGGCCATTGTTGCCCAGATCGCGGAGCGCGATACGCGAAAGCTTGAGCTTGCGATAGTAGGCGCGCGGACGGCCGGTAACTTCGCAGCGGTTGCGGATGCGGATCTTCGCCGAGTTGCGCGGCAGCGCCGAAAGCTTCAACTGGGCGCGGAAACGCTCTTCCATCGGCTTGGACTGATCCATGACGATTTCCTTGAGCGCCTTGCGCTTGGCGGCATACTGACCGGCAAGCTTGCGGCGCCGGTTGTTCTTCTCGACTGAGCTGGTCTTTGCCATTTCAGATTTTTCCTTTTTCGCTGCCGTTACTGGCGGAAGGGGAAGTTGAAGGCCTTGAGCAGTGCTCTCGCCTCGTCGTCCGTCTTCGCCGTCGTACAAACGATGACGTCCATGCCCCAGACCTGATCAACCTTGTCGTAGTTGATCTCCGGGAACACGATGTGCTCCTTGATGCCCATGGCGTAGTTGCCACGGCCGTCAAAGCTCTTCGGGTTCAGTCCGCGAAAGTCGCGAACGCGCGGCAGCGCGATGTTCACGAGGCGATCGAGGAACTCGTACATGCGCTCCTTGCGCAGCGTGACCTTGGCGCCGATCGGCATGTTCTCGCGCACCTTGAAGCCCGCGATCGAGTTGCGGGCGCGGGTGACGACGGCCTTCTGGCCGGCGATCAGCGCGAGATCCTCGGCCGCGACCGAAGGCTTCTTCGAATCGCCGGTCGCCTCGCCGACACCCATGTTCAGCACGATCTTGTCCAGGCGCGGAACCTGCATGTCGTTGTCGTAGCCGAACTGCTCCTGCAGCGCCTTGCGGATGGTCTCGTTGTAGACCTTCTTGAGGCGCGGCTCGTTCTTGGCAGCCGCCTGCTTGGTTTCAGCCTTAGCCATTGATGACTTCTCCCGAGCGCTTGGCGACGCGCACCTTCTTGCCGTCCTTCTGGATGACGAAGCCGACGCGGGTCGGCTTGCCGTCCTTGGGGTCGGCCAGCGCGATGTTCGACAGGTGGATCGGCGCTTCCTTGGTGATGATCCCGCCCTCTTGGGACTGGGTCTGCTTCTGGTGACGGCGAATGAGGTTCACGCCGCGCACGAGCGCGGTGTCTTCCTTCGGCTGCACCGACAGGACTTCGCCCGAACGGCCCTTGTCCTTGCCGGCAAGCACGACAACCTTGTCGCCTTTTCTGATCTTCTGCATTGGTCCGGCTCCTTACAGCACTTCAGGCGCGAGCGAGATGATCTTCATGTGGTTCTTGGCGCGAAGCTCGCGCGGAACCGGCCCGAAGATACGCGTGCCGATCGGCTCTTTCTTGTTGTCGACGAGAACGGCCGCGTTCTTGTCGAAACGGATCACGCTGCCGTCCGGACGGCGGATGTCCTTGGCCGTGCGAACCACGACCGCCTTCATCACATCGCCCTTCTTAACGCGGCCGCGCGGGATGGCTTCCTTGATCGACACCACGATGATGTCGCCGACGGAGGCATACTTCCGCTTCGAGCCGCCCAGCACCTTGATGCACATGACACGACGAGCGCCGGAATTGTCCGCGACGTCGAGGTTTGTTTGCATCTGAATCATGACTGGCCGCCTTCTTCTTTTCTAACGGGACGGGTTCTTCACCCCTCCCCGGTCTGTCCAAAATTCGTTTGTTTACGCCTGGTCCGAAGTGACGACGATCCAGCGCTTGTCCTTGGAAATCGGCTTCGATTCCTGGATGAACACCTGGTCGCCGACCTTGTGGGCGTTGTTCTCGTCGTGCGCCTTGTACTTCTTGGTCATGCGCACGGTCTTCTTCATCACGGGGTGCGTGAAGCGCCGTTCGACCTTGACGACGACCGTCTTCTCGTTCTTGTCGCTGACGACGGTGCCCTGCAGAATGCGCTTTGGCATGGTCTTAACCCTTCTTGGCCGCGGCTTTTTCCGCGGCGATGGTCTTGATGCGCGCGATGTCCCTGCGGACCTGCTTCACGCGCGCGGTCTTCTCGAGCTGACCGGTGGCCTTCTGGAAGCGCAGGTTGAACTGCTCCTTCTTCAGGCTGGCCAGGTCGTCGGTCAGCTGATCCTGGGTCTTGGTCCGGATGTCTTCGGCTTTCATGGTTCAGCCCGTCCTTATTCTGCGATGCGCTGTACGAAGCGCGTCTTGACCGAGAGCTTGGCGGCGCCGAGACGCAGCGCCTCACGCGCGGTCTCCTCGCTGACGCCGTCGATCTCGAACATGATGCGGCCAGGCTTGACGCGCGCCGCCCAGTAGTCGACGGCACCCTTGCCCTTACCCATGCGCACTTCGGTCGGCTTCGAGGTGACCGGCAGATCCGGGAACACCCGGATCCAGACGCGGCCGGCGCGCTTCATCTCGCGGGTGATCGCGCGGCGGGCCGCCTCGATCTCGCGCGCGGTGACGCGGTTCGGCTCAAGCGCCTTCAGCCCGAAACCGCCGAAATCCAGATTGGTGCCGCCCTTGGCGGCACCGTGGATACGGCCCTTGAACTGCTTGCGGAACTTTGTGCGCTTTGGCTGCAGCATCGTTCTAACTCCAAATTCTCAAATGTCTCAGGCGTTCTCGCGACGACGACCGCGCTCGCGCTCGCCAGCGGCGCCTGCATGATCGCCCTCGGTGGCGCGACGCTCGGAGGCCATCGGGTCATGCTCGAGGATCTCGCCCTTGAACACCCACACCTTGACGCCGCAGATGCCGTAGGCCGTGTTCGCTTCGGCAACGCCGTAGTCGACGTCGGCGCGTAGCGTGTGCAGCGGCACGCGGCCCTCGCGGTACCACTCCATGCGCGCGATTTCGGCGCCGCCGAGACGGCCGGAGCAGTTGATGCGGATGCCTTCGGCGCCGAGACGCATGGCCGACTGAACGGCACGCTTCATGGCGCGGCGGAACGCGATGCGGCGCTCGAGCTGCTGGGCGATCGACTGGGCGATCAGCGTGGCGTCGATTTCCGGCTTGCGCACCTCGACGATGTTGAGGTGCGTCTCGGACTTCGTCATCTCCATCAGCTTCTTGCGAAGCTTCTCGATGTCGGCGCCCTTCTTGCCGATGATCAGGCCCGGGCGCGCGGCATGGATGGTGACGCGGCACTTCTTGTGCGGACGCTCGATCACGACCTTGGAGATCGCGGCCTGCTTGAGTTCCTTCTCAAGATACTTGCGGATCTTGATGTCCTCGTGCAGCAGCTGGCCGTACTCGCCGGTGTTCGCGAACCAGCGCGAATCCCAGGTGCGGTTGATGCCGAGACGCAGCCCGATCGGATTGACTTTCTGGCCCATTATGCGGCCTCCCCTTTTTCCTCGACTTCACGAACAACGATCGTGAGGTGCGAGAACGGCTTCTCGATACGGCTGGCGCGACCACGGCCACGAGCGTGGAACCGCTTCATAACAATCGACTTGCCGACATAGGCTTCCGCCACGATCAGCGCGTCGACGTCGAGGTCGTGGTTGTTTTCCGCGTTGGCGATCGCCGACTCCAGCGTCTTCTTGACCGTGCCGGAAATCCGCTTGGCCGAGAATTCGAGGTCGGAAAGCGCTGTCGCGACCTTCTTGCCGCGGATCAGCGCGGCAACCAGGTTCAGCTTCTGCGGGCTGATACGGATCGTGCGCAGAACGGCGCGCGCTTCGTTGTCAGCAAGCCTGCGCGGAGCTTTGGCCTTGCCCATGATTATTTCCTCTTCGCCTTCTTATCCGCGCCATGACCGTAGTAGGTCCGGGTCGGAGCGAATTCACCGAACTTGTGACCGACCATGTCCTCGTTCACGGAGACGGGAACATGCTTCTGGCCGTTGTAGACACCGAAGGTGAAGCCGACGAACTGCGGCAGGATGGTGGAGCGGCGGCTCCACATCTTGATCACCTCATTGCGACCGCCTTCACGAACCTTGTCCACCTTCTTGAGAAGGTAGCCGTCGATGAAGGGGCCTTTCCAAATCGAACGAGTCACTTGGCGTTACCTCTTCTTAGCTCTTGCGCTGATGGCGCGAGCGCACGATGAACTTGTCGGTCGCCTTGTTGGACCGCGTCTTCTTGCCCTTGGTCGGCTTGCCCCAGGGCGAAACCGGATGACGGCCACCCGAGGTGCGGCCTTCGCCGCCGCCGTGCGGATGATCGACCGGGTTCATGGCCACGCCGCGGTTGTGCGGGCGCTTGCCGCGCCATACCGTGCGGCCGGCCTTGCCGTCGTTGATGTTGCCGTGGTCGGGGTTCGACACGGCGCCGACGGTGGCCATGCAGGAGCCGTGCACGACGCGCTGCTCGCCCGAGTTCAGGCGCAGGATCGCCATGCCCTGGTCGCGGCCGACGAGCTGGGCGTAGCCGCCAGCCGAACGGGCGACCTGGCCGCCCTTGCCCGGCTTCAGCTCGATGTTGTGAACGATCGTGCCGACCGGCATCGAGGCCAGCGGCATCGCGTTGCCCGGCTTCACGTCGACCGCTTCGCCGGCCACGATCTTGTCGCCGGCAGCAAGACGCTGCGGCGCCAGGATGTAGGACAGCTCGCCGTCGTCATACTTGATCAGCGCGATGAAGGCGGTGCGGTTCGGATCGTATTCGATACGTTCCACCGTGCCGACGACATCGTACTTCTTACGCTTGAAGTCGATGATGCGGTACGAACGCTTGTGACCGCCGCCGATGAAGCGGGCCGTGATGCGGCCGTAATTGTTGCGGCCGCCCGACTTGGTCAGGCCTTCGGTCAGGCCCTTGACGGGCTTGCCCTTATAGAGGCCCGAGCGGTCGACGATGACCAGCTGGCGGGTGCTCGGCGTTACCGGGTTGAATTTCTTGAGTGCCATTGTCCTGTCCTCGCGGCCTTGCTCAGAGACCCGTCGCGACGTCGATCGACTGGCCGTCGGCCAGCGTCACAACCGCCTTCTTGACGTCGCCCTGGCGGCCAACCGTGCCGCGGAAGCGCTTGATCTTGCCCTTGCGGACGAGCGTGTTCACGGCCATCACCTTGACTCCGAAGAGCGCTTCGACGGCGGCCTTGATTTCCGGCTTCGACGCCTTCTTGGCGACGTTGAAGACGACCTGGTTCTGCTCGGAAGCCATGGTCGACTTTTCAGTGATCGCCGGCGAGACGATCACGTCGTAGTGACGAAGGTCGGTCATTTGAAGCGCTCCTCGAGAGCCTCGACGGCGGCCTTCGAAAGGACCAGCGTGCCGCGGCGCAGAATGTCGTAGACATTGATGCCCTGGATGGGCAGCACGTCGATGTTCGGAATGTTGGTCGCCGCCCGCTTGAAGTTCTGGTCGAGCTCGGCGCCGCCGATCACCAGGGCGTTGGTGAGCCCGAGCGTCTCGAGGCTCGCCGCCAGTGCCTTGGTCTTGGCCTCGGCCAGCTTCAGATCGTCGACGATGATCAGCGAGGCGCTCTTGGCCTTGGCCGAGAGAGCATGCTTCAAGCCCAGCGCGCGCACCTTCTTCGGCAGGTCGTGCTCGTGGCTGCGCACGACCGGGCCGTGCGCCTTGCCGCCGCCGCGGAACTGCGGAGCGCGAGCCGAATGGTGACGGGCGCGGCCCGTACCCTTCTGCTTGTACATCTTGGCGCCGGTGCGCGCGATCTCGGCGCGGCCCTTGGCCTTGTGCGTGCCCTGCTGCTTCTTGGCGAGCTGCCAGCGCACGACGCGCTGCAGGATGTCCTCGCGCGGGTCAAGGCCGAAAATCTCCTCGGAGAGTTTCACCTTGCCGGCGTCCTTGCCGCCGAGCGTTGTAATCTTGAGGTCCATTATTCCGCTCCCTCAGTGGCCGGGGCTTCATTCTTGGCGGCAGCGGCGCGGATCGCGGCAGGCTTCGGCGCGTTGGCCGGCAGCGCAACCTTGGCAGCGTCACGGACCAGGATCCAGGCGCCCTTGACGCCGGGAACCGCACCGCGGATCAGGATCAGGCCACGGTCGGCATCGGTCGAGACGACCTCGACATTCTGCGTGGTGACGCGGACGTCGCCCATGTGGCCGGCCATCTTCTTGCCCTTGAACACCTTGCCGGGGTCCTGGCGCTGGCCGGTCGAACCGTGCGTACGGTGCGAGACCGAGTTACCGTGCGTGGCGCGGCCGCCCCCCATGTTGTGCCGCTTGATCACGCCCTGGAAACCCTTACCGGTCGAGGTGCCGGTGACGTCGACCTTCTGGCCGGCGACGAAATGCTCGACGGTGAGCTCAGCGCCGACGTCGATCATGTTGTCGGCGGAGACGCGGAACTCGGCGAGCTTCGCCTTCGGCTCGACGGAGGCGGCAGCGAAATGGCCGCGCATCGCCTTCGACGTGTTCTTCACCTTGGCAAGGCCAACGCCGAGCTGGACGGCGGTGTAGCCGTTCTTCTCCTGCGTGCGCTGCGCCACGACCTGGCAGTTCTCCATCTGGAGAACGGTGACGGGAACGTGTTCCCCGGCATCGTTATAGATGCGGGTCATTCCCACCTTCTTTGCAATCACACCTGAACGCATCGGTTCAATTCCTTTAGAGTTCCGGGCCAGGGGCACCGCCCCTTACCGCGCTCTCATTCCCTTAGAGCTTGATCTCGACGTCGACACCGGCGGCCAGATCGAGCTTCATCAAAGCATCGACCGTCTGCGGGGTCGGATCGACGATGTCGAGCAGACGCTTGTGCGTGCGCATCTCGAACTGCTCGCGGCTCTTCTTGTCGACGTGGGGCGACCGGTTGACCGTGAATTTTTCGATCCGCGTCGGCAGCGGAATGGGGCCGCGGACGTTGGCGCCGGTGCGCTTGGCGGTCGACACGATTTCGCGCGTCGAGGCGTCGAGCACCCGGTGATCAAACGCCTTAAGGCGGATGCGGATATTCTGTCCGTTCATGCGTCAATTCCTTGTTCTGGCGCGGCGCGGGCAGCTCCCGCGCCCGCGACAGATCCGTTTCAGTCCAATTACTCTTTGATGGTGACGACGATGCCGGCACCGACGGTGCGGCCGCCTTCACGGATGGCGAAGCGCAGCTTCTCTTCCATCGCGATCGGCACGATCAGCTCGACGTCGACGGTGATGTTGTCGCCAGGCATCACCATCTCGGTGCCCGCCGGCAGCGTCACGATGCCGGTCACGTCGGTGGTGCGGAAGTAGAACTGCGGACGGTAGTTGGTGAAGAACGGCGTGTGGCGGCCGCCCTCGTCCTTGGTCAGGATGTAGGCTTCGGCAACGAACTTCTTGTGCGGCTTGACCGAACCCGGCTTGGCCAGAACCTGGCCGCGCTCGACGCCTTCACGGTCGACACCGCGCAGCAGCGCGCCGATGTTGTCGCCGGCCTGGCCCTGATCGAGCAGCTTGCGGAACATCTCGACGCCCGTGCAGGTCGTCTTGGTGGTCGGACGGATGCCGACGATCTCAAGCTCCTCGCCGACCTTGACCACGCCGCGCTCGACGCGGCCGGTCACGACCGTGCCGCGGCCAGAGATCGAGAACACGTCCTCGATCGGCATCAGGAACGGCTTGTCCAGCGGACGCACCGGCGTCGGGATGTAGGCGTCGACCTGGGCCATCAGCTCGCGGATGGCGTCCTCGCCGATGGTCTTGTTGGAGTCCTCAAGGGCGGCCAGCGCCGAGCCCTTGACGATCGGAATGTCGTCGCCGGGGAATTCGTTCTTGGTCAGCAGCTCGCGAACCTCGAGCTCGACCAGCTCAAGCAGCTCGGCGTCGTCGACCTGGTCGACCTTGTTCAGGAACACCACGATCGAGGGCACGCCGACCTGGCGGGCAAGCAGGATGTGCTCGCGCGTCTGCGGCATCGGGCCGTCGGCGGCCGAAACCACCAGGATCGCGCCGTCCATCTGGGCGGCACCGGTGATCATGTTCTTCACATAGTCGGCGTGGCCGGGGCAGTCGACGTGGGCATAGTGACGGTTGGCCGTCTCGTACTCGACGTGCGCCGTCGAGATCGTGATGCCGCGCGCCTTCTCTTCAGGGGCCGCGTCGATCTGGTCATAGCGCTTGTATTCGCCAAAATACTTCGTGATCGCCGCCGTCAGCGACGTCTTGCCATGATCGACGTGCCCGATCGTGCCAATGTTCACATGCGGCTTGGTGCGCTCGAATTTACCTTTTGCCATGTGATGTCTCCATTCCTTGCCCGTGCGGGGCTCAAATTAAGGTCTCGTGCAACCCGCTCGAGTTACGCGTATTTCTTCTGGACTTCCTGGGCGACCGCGGTCGGAACCGGTTCGTAGTGGTCGAACTGCATCGTGTACTGGGCGCGGCCCTGCGACATCGAACGCAGATTGTCGACGTACTTGAACATGTTGGCCAAAGGCACCATGGCGTTGATGACAACAGCCACGCCACGCGCTTCCTGGCCCTGGATCTGGCCACGGCGGCCGTTGAGGTCGCCGATGACGCCACCGACATAGTCTTCCGGCGTCACGACCTCGACCTTCATGATCGGCTCCAGCAGCTGCACGCCGAGCCTGGGCGCAGCTTCCTTGAAGCAGGCGCGCGACGCGATTTCGAACGCCAGCACCGAGGAGTCGACGTCGTGGAAGGCACCGTCGACCAGCGTCGCCTTGACGCCGATCATCGGGAAGCCGGCGAACGGGCCGGAACCCATGACGCTCTGGATGCCCTTCTCGACGCCCGGGATGTATTCCTTCGGAACCGCACCGCCGACGATCTTGGACTCGAACACGAACTCTTCGCTCTCGGTGTTCGGCTCGAACACAATCTTGACGCGGGCGAACTGGCCGGTACCGCCGGTCTGCTTCTTGTGCGTGTAATCCTGCTCGTGCGTGCGGGTGATCGTCTCGCGATAGGCCACCTGCGGAGCGCCGACATTGGCTTCCACCTTGAACTCGCGGCGCATGCGGTCGACGATAATGTCGAGATGCAGCTCGCCCATGCCGGCGATGATGGTCTGGCCGCTTTCCTCGTCGGTCTTGACGCGGAAGGACGGGTCCTCGGCTGCCAGACGATGCAGCGCGAGGCCCATCTTCTCCTGGTCGTTCTTGGTCTTCGGCTCGATGGCGATCTGGATGACCGGATCGGGGAATTCCATACGCTCGAGGATGACCGGATGCAGCGGATCGCACAGCGTATCGCCGGTGGTCGTGTCCTTGAGGCCGGCCAGAGCGACGATGTCGCCGGCATAGGCTTCCTCGATGTCGGCGCGCGAGTTCGCATGCATCTGCAGCATGCGGCCGATGCGCTCCTTCTTGCCCTTCACGGTGTTGTCGAGCGAGGTGCCCTTGGTGAGCTTGCCCGAATAGATGCGGGCGAAGGTCAGCGAACCGACGAACGGGTCGTTCATGATCTTGAACGCCAGCATGGACAGCGGCTCGTTGTCGTCGGCGTGACGTTCGATCTCGGCGTCGGTCTTGGCGTCGACGCCCTTGATGGCCGGAACGTCGATCGGCGACGGCAGGTATTCGACAACGGCGTCGAGCAGCGGCTGCACGCCCTTGTTCTTGAAGGCCGAGCCGCAGAACATCGGGAAGAACTTGACCGCGATGGTGCCCTTGCGGATCAGCGCGCGGATCTCGTCATTCGACGGCATGTTGCCTTCGAGGTAATTCTCGAGCGCGGTCTCGTCCATCTCGACGGCGGCCTCGATCATCTTCTCGCGATACTGCGCGGCCTTCTCCTTAAGGTCGGCCGGGATCTCGACGACGTCCCAGGCGGCGCCCAGGGTCTCGTCGCGCCAGACAAGCGCGTTCATCTCGACCAGGTCGACGACGCCCTTGAACTCGGTCTCGGCACCGATCGGCAGCTGCAAGACAACGGCCTGCGCGCCGAGGCGCGAGCCGATCATCTCCACCGAGCGGTAGAAGTCGGCGCCGATCTTGTCCATCTTGTTGCAGAAGATCATGCGCGGCACGTGGTACTTGTCGGCCTGGCGCCACACGGTCTCGGTCTGCGGCTCGACACCGGCGTTGGCATCGAGCAGCGCGATGGCGCCGTCGAGCACACGCAGCGAACGCTCGACCTCGATGGTGAAGTCGACGTGTCCGGGGGTGTCGATGATGTTGAAGCGGCGCATCTTGCCGTCACGACCCTTCCAGAAGGTCGTGGTCGCGGCCGAGGTGATGGTGATGCCGCGTTCCTGCTCCTGCTCCATCCAGTCCATGGTGGCAGCGCCGTCATGAACTTCGCCGATCTTGTGCGACTTGCCCGTGTAGTACAGGACGCGCTCGGTCGTCGTCGTCTTGCCGGCGTCGATATGCGCCATGATACCGAAATTGCGGTAGTCTTCGATTTTGTATTCGCGGGCCATGGGAGGTGCCTCTCAGTCTCGTTCGCGCTTTACCAGCGGTAGTGCGCGAAGGCGCGGTTGGCTTCCGCCATCTTGTGGGTGTCTTCACGCTTCTTGACGGCCGTGCCGCGGTTGTTGGCCGCGTCCATCAGCTCGCCCGAGAGGCGGTCGATCATGGTGGTCTCGTTGCGGTTGCGGGCGGCGGCGATCAGCCAGCGGATGGCCAGCGCCTGACGGCGCTCGGGGCGCACGTCGACCGGGACCTGGTAGGTGGCGCCGCCGACGCGACGCGAGCGCACTTCCACATGCGGCGCGACATTGTCGAGCGCCTGATGGAAGACGGTGACCGGCTCCTGCTTGGTCTTGGCCTGGACCTGGTCCAGCGCGCCGTAGACGATCGTCTCGGCAACCGACTTCTTGCCGTCATACATGACGGCGTTCATGAACTTGGTGACGATCAGGTCGCCGAACTTGGGGTCCGGATTGATCTCACGCTTTTCTGCACTGTGACGACGGGACATGGCTTTTGTCTCTCAATCTCGTGGCACGGCGCAGTCAAAAAAAGCGCCGAAGCCGGAAACCCTTACTTCGGACGCTTCGCACCGTATTTCGAACGGCGCTGCTTGCGGTTCTTCACACCCTGCGTGTCGAGCACGCCGCGGATGATGTGATAGCGGACGCCCGGCAGATCCTTGACGCGGCCGCCGCGGATCATGACCACCGAGTGCTCCTGAAGGTTATGGCCTTCGCCCGGGATGTAGCCGATCACTTCGAAACCATTGGTCAGGCGGATCTTGGCCACCTTGCGCAGCGCCGAGTTCGGCTTCTTCGGCGTCGTGGTGTAGACGCGCGTGCAGACACCCCGCTTCTGCGGGTTCTGCTGCATGGCCGGGACCTTGTTGCGCTTCACCGGCGCCAGGCGCGGCTTGCGGATCAGCTGGTTGACGGTAGGCATTAAACCCTCTTGTCTCTCAATTCCGTGTCTTGCCCTGTCAGGGCCGCTCAAAGCGCCGTTTCCATACGCGAATTCGGGCAAAACACCGCGCCTCGCGGTCCTGCCCGAACAAATTGCAGAGGAAGCGGAAGCCGCTTCATGCGCGCCGGAAATGTCTTTTCGCTCGTAAAATGAACCCTGTTTGAGACAAACTCCAAAGCGCGTCGCCTCGGAAAGGCAAGTCTCACATCGGTTCTGACGGGGCGGCTTCTACTCGCAAGGCCCCTATCCGTCAACCCCGGAGCAGCAAATATTGCGCCCAATTCGAGGCTTGGCAGCCATGCGGAAAACGCATGTAATTTTCTTGCGCCATTTTTCACGGGAGAGGAAGAAAGTGACCGGCTTTCGCCTGTCATGCGCGCCTGCTTCATGCCAAAAGGCGGCATGAATGGCAAAAGTGCCCTCGTCCGGAGGAATCAGCCCGTGAACGACAATGAAGAGCGCCCGGTCACCATCATCACCGGTCGGGTTTGGCGACGCAAGGGCGGCAAGCCGGAAGGCGTGCATGTGATGCTGGTCGCGCCCGACGATGATTCTGCCGTTCGCCGCGCACTCGAATCGCTTGCCGCCGAAGGATTCGCCGAAGCCGAGCTCGACCAGATCGGCGACATGGAAGGCGCGCCCGACGAGGAGCCGCATCTGTCGGCCTACCAGGGAGCGCTGGAAGGCGAGGTCTCGATCGTCACCTTCGACGAGCCGGTCTGATTTAAGAGGCCGATCCGCCGGCACGAATTGATCTCGGCTTGCCGGGCGGCTTTCTCCTGCCTAGAAACGTCCACCGCTTCCAATCCCTCGGAGTTTCCATGACCAGCAATCCCATCAGGCTCGGTATCGTCGGCGTGGGAAAGATCGTGCGCGATCAGCATCTCCCCGCCCTGGCGAAGGACGCCAGCTACCAGCTTGCGGCTGCGGCGAGCCGCCACGGCAAGGTCGACGGCATCCCGAACTATCCAACCATCGAGGCGATGCTCGAGGCCGAGCCCAGCCTGGAAGCCGTCTCGCTCTGCATGCCGCCGCAGTTCCGCTACGACGCCGCGCGCACCGCGCTCGAAGCTGGGAAGCATGTCTTCCTGGAAAAGCCGCCGGGCGCCACCGTCAGCGAGGTCGAGGACCTGAAGATGCTTGCCGCGAAGAATGGCGTCTCGCTCTTCGCCAGCTGGCATTCGCGCTATGCGCCGGCGGTCGAGGCCGCGCGCGCGTTCCTAGCCTCAGCCAGGATCAGCTCGGCTGCGATCAACTGGAAAGAGGACGTGCGCCGCTGGCACCCGAACCAGGAATGGATCTGGGCGCCGGGCGGGTTCGGCGTGTTCGACCCGGGCATCAACGCGCTTTCGATCGCCACCCACATCCTGCCGCCGATGTTCATCACCTCCGCCGTGCTCGACTTCCCCGAGAATCGCGCCTCGCCGGTCGCGGCGCATGTCGCCTTCCGCACCTCGAACGGGCTGCCGGTGACGATGGAGCTCGATTGGCTGCAAACCGGTCCGCAGAGCTGGGACATCCTTGCCGAAACCGACAAGGGCAAGATGGTGCTTTCGGGCGGCGGCGCGAAACTCGCCGTCGACGGCAAGGTCGTCCATGACGAGCCGGAAGCTGAATATCCGATGCTCTACAAGCGCTTCGCCGAGATCGTCCGCGCCGGCGTCTCCGACGTCGACCTCGCGCCGCTGCAGCATGTCGCCGACGCCTTCATGCTCGGCAAGCGCAACGTGGTCGAGGCATTTTTCGACTAACCTGACAGGACTGGCGCGGCAGCCGCGTCAGTCCACGATCGCGATGGCAAAGCCGTCGTAGCCCTTGGCGCCGACGGTCTGGATGGCGGTGCCGTCCAGCCGCGTCTCTGCGCCGATGAAGGAGAACGCCGCGCGGGCGCCTTCGACATTGGCATCGCCGCTATCCTTTTTCACGACCGGCGCCGTCGCGGATGACGTTGTCGCAGACGATGACCGTTCCCGGACGCGACAGCCGCATGGCCCAGGATAGATAATTCGGGTTGTTCGGCTTGTCGGCGTCGATGAAGATCAGGTCGAACGGGCCCGCGTTCTCGCTGCCAAGCGCGGCGAGCGATTGAAGCGCCGGGCCGACCCGCATATCGACTTTCTCCGAAACCCCTGCCCGCTCGAAGTTCGAGCGGGCGACCTTGGCGTGGTGCGGATCGAGCTCCCAGCGTCACGACCCTGCCGCCGGTGGGCAGGCCGCGCGCCATCCAGATGGTCGAGTAGCCGCCAAGCGTGCCGACCTCAAGCACCTTCCTCGCATCGCGGATACGCACCAGCAGCGACAGCAGCTTGCCTTGCGCGGCAGAGACGTCGATCGCCGGCAGGCCCTGGTCGCGGTTGGTTGCCAGCACCGCGTCCAGCACGGGATCCGCTTCGAAAATAGAGGAAACAATAGTCGTCGACAGCCGTCCAGGTCTTGCTGCTCATAGCTCTTCCTCGTTGCATGAAGCCAAAATGCGAAAGGGGCCGCGTGGGCCCCTTTCCTTGTCTCTCATTTCATTCCGCTTACTGCGCGGCGGTGACCATGTTGGTCAGCATAGGCTCGGCGACCTCGACACCGGAGGCCTTGCGGCGCTCGTCGATGATGAGCTCGTCGCGCGAGGTAGCGATGCGCCGGATCTGGCTCATCGTGCCGCCCGTGCCGGCCGGGATCAGACGGCCGACGATGACGTTCTCCTTCAGGCCCTGCAGCATGTCGGTCTTGCCGGCAACCGCAGCTTCGGTCAGCACCCTGGTCGTCTCCTGGAAAGAGGCGGCCGAGATGAAGGACGGCGTCTGCAGCGAGGCCTTGGTGATGCCGAGCAGCACCGGCTGACCTTCGGCCGGCTTCTTGCCGTCCTCGATCAGGCGCTCGTTGACCTCTTCCAACTCGATCACGTCGACATGGTCGCCCGGAATGTAGGTCGAGTCGCCCTGCGTGGTGATCTCGACCTTCTGCAGCATCTGGCGAACGATCACCTCGATGTGCTTGTCGTTGATCGACACGCCCTGCAGGCGGTAGACCTCCTGGATCTCGTTGACGAGGTAGGACGCAAGCGCCTCCACGCCCTTGATCGCCAGGATGTCGTGCGGCGCCGGGTTGCCGTCGAGGATGTAGTCGCCCTTCTCGATGACGTCGCCGTCCTGCAGATGGAACGGCTTGCCCTTCGGGATCAGGTACTCCACCGGCTCCAGCGTCGAGTCATGCGGCTCGATGATGATGCGGCGCTTGTTCTTGTAGTCGCGGCCGAAGCGGATCGTGCCATCGATCTCGGCGATGATGGCGTGGTCCTTGGGACGGCGAGCCTCGAACAGTTCGGCCACACGCGGCAGACCGCCGGTGATGTCCTTGGTCTTGGCGCTTTCCATCGGGATACGCGCCAGCACGTCGCCCGGACGGACATGAGCGCCCGGCTCGACCGAGAGGATGGCCTCGACCGAGAGCAGGAAGCGCGCATCGCCGCCCTTCGACAGCTTGCCGACCTTGCCCTTGGCGTCCTGCACGACGATCGCCGGCTTCAGGTCGCTGCCGCGCGGCGTCGAACGCCAGTCGATGACCTCACGCTTGGTGATGCCGGTCGACTCGTCGGCCGTCTCCTGGACGGAGATGCCGTCGACCAGATCCTCGAACGCCACCTTGCCCTCGATTTCGGTGAGGATCGGGCGGGTATAAGGATCCCACTCGGCGATGCGCTGGCCGCGCTTCACCTTGTCGCCGTCGTCCACGAAGATGCGCGAACCATAGGCGACGCGGTGCGTGGCGCGCTCCTTGCCAGTTTCGTCGAGGATCAGGACCGCCATGTTGCGGCCCATGACCATCTGCTGGCCCTCGGAGTTGCGCACCACGTTGCGGTTGCGGATCTCGACCTTGCCCTCATAGGAGGCTTCGAGGAACGAAGAGTCCACCACCTGCGCGGTGCCGCCCATGTGGAAGGTGCGCATGGTGAGCTGGGTGCCCGGCTCGCCGATCGACTGCGCCGCGATGACGCCGACAGCCTCGCCCTGGTTGACGGGCGTGCCGCGGGCAAGATCGCGACCGTAGCAGACCGCGCAGACGCCGGTCCTGACCTCGCAGGTCAGCGCCGAGCGGATGCGCACCGACTGCACGCCGGCCTTCTCGATCTGCTCCACATCGCGCTCGTCCATCAGCTTGCCGGCCTTGACCAGCAGTTCGCCGCTGACCGGGTGGTTGATGTCGTCGAGCGCCGTGCGGCCCAGCACGCGCTGGCCGACCGAGGCGACGATCTGACCGGCATCGACGATCGGCTGCATGGTGAGGCCCTTGTCGGTGCCGCAATCCAGCGAATTGACGATGCAGTCCTGCGCCACGTCGACCAGACGGCGGGTGAGGTAGCCCGAGTTCGCCGTCTTGAGCGCGGTGTCGGCCAGACCCTTGCGAGCGCCGTGGGTCGAGTTGAAGTACTCGAGCACGGTGAGGCCTTCCTTGAAGTTCGAGATGATCGGCGTCTCGATGATCTCGCCCGAAGGCTTGGCCATCAGGCCGCGCATGCCGGCGAGCTGGCGCATCTGGGTGGGCGAACCACGCGCACCCGAATGCGACATCATGTAGATCGAGTTCATCGGCTTCTGGCGGCCGTTGTCCTCGAACTCGACGGCCTTGATGCGGGCCATCATCTCGTCGGCGACCTTTTCCGAGCACTTGGCCCAGGCGTCGACCACCTTGTTGTACTTCTCGCCCTGGGTGATCAGGCCGTCATTGTACTGCTGCTCGTACTCCTTGGCCAAAGCCTCGGTGTCGGAAACCAGCTTCAGCTTGGTGTCCGGGATCACCATGTCGTCCTTGCCGAACGAGATGCCGGCGCGGCAGGCATGGGCGAAGCCCAGGGCCATGATGCGGTCGCAGAAGATGACCGTCTCCTTCTGGCCGCAGTGGCGGTAGACGGTGTCGATCATCTTGGAGATGTTCTTCTTGGTCATCTCCTGGTTGGCGGTCTCATAAGGCACGTTGACGTTCTTCGGCAGAAGCTCGCCGATGATCATGCGGCCAGGCGTGGTGTCATAGATCTTCGACACGACGTTGCCTTCGGCATCGACGGTACGGAAGCGGCCCTTGATCTTGGCGTGCAGCGTCACGGCCTTGGTCTCCAGCGCATGCTGGAGCTCGCCCATGTCGGCAAACACCATGCCTTCGCCAGGCTCGTTCTGGTTGACGATCGAGAGATAGTAGAGACCGAGAACCATGTCCTGCGACGGCACGATGATCGGCGCGCCGGAGGCCGGGTGCAGGATGTTGTTGGTCGACATCATCAGCACGCGGGCTTCAAGCTGCGCTTCCAAGGACAACGGCACGTGGACCGCCATCTGGTCGCCGTCGAAGTCGGCGTTGAAGGCCGTGCAGACCAGCGGATGCAGCTGGATCGCCTTGCCTTCGATCAGGATCGGCTCGAACGCCTGGATGCCGAGGCGGTGCAGCGTCGGCGCGCGGTTCAAGAGCACGGGATGTTCGCGGATGACCTCGTCGAGGATATCCCAGACCTCCGGACGCTCCTTCTCGACCAGCTTCTTCGCCTGCTTGACGGTCGAGGAGAAACCCTTGGCGTCGAGGCGGGCGTAGATGAAGGGCTTGAACAGCTCGAGCGCCATCTTCTTCGGCAGGCCGCACTGATGCAGCTTGAGCTCCGGACCGGTCACGATGACCGAGCGGCCGGAATAGTCGACGCGCTTGCCGAGCAGGTTCTGGCGGAACCGGCCCTGCTTGCCCTTCAGCATGTCGGACAGCGACTTCAGCGGACGCTTGTTGGCGCCGGTGATGACGCGGCCGCGGCGGCCGTTGTCGAACAGCGCGTCGACAGCCTCCTGCAGCATGCGCTTTTCATTGCGCACGATGATGCCCGGCGCGCGCAGCTCGATCAGGCGCTTCAAGCGGTTGTTGCGGTTGATGACGCGGCGATAGAGGTCGTTGAGGTCGGACGTCGCGAAACGGCCGCCATCCAGCGGGACCAGCGGACGCAGGTCCGGCGGGATCACCGGGACCACCTTCATGATCATCCATTCCGGACGGTTGCCGGATTCCATGAAGTTCTCGACGACCTTGAGCCGCTTCAAGAGCTTCTTCTGCTTGAGCTCGGACGTGGTCGAAGCCAGCTCCGAGCGCAGGTCGCCGGCGATCTTCTCCAGGTCCATGCCGGCAAGCAGGTCATGGATCGCCTCGGCGCCGATCATGGCGGTGAACGAATCCTCACCATATTCGTCGACGGCCAGCATGTACTCTTCCTCGCTGAGCAGCTGGTGCTCCTTCAGCGCGGTGAGGCCGGGCTCGGTGACGATGTAGTTCTCGAAGTAAAGCACACGCTCGATGTCCTTCAGCGTCATGTCGAGCAGCGTGCCGATGCGCGAGGGCAGCGACTTCAGGAACCAGATGTGGGCGACAGGCGCGGCGAGCTCGATATGGCCCATGCGCTCGCGGCGGACGCGCGACAGCGTGACCTCGACGCCGCACTTCTCGCAGATGACGCCCTTGTACTTCATGCGCTTGTACTTGCCGCACAGGCACTCGTAGTCCTTGATCGGGCCAAAAATGCGCGCGCAGAACAGACCGTCACGCTCCGGCTTGAAGGTGCGGTAGTTGATGGTCTCCGGCTTTTTGATCTCGCCGAACGACCAGGACAGAATCTTCTCAGGGCTGGCGAGCGAGATCCGGATCGAATCGAACACCTGCGCAGGCGCCTGGGGGTTGAAGAGATTCATGACCTCTTGGTTCATGCCGTTCTCCTTTTCGGGGTCCTCGAAAACCCCTTGCATCGTTCGCGGGCCGAATGCCCGCAGACTGGCCGGCCTGACCGGCCGTATAATTTGAGGGGCGCGCCGCGTCTTGGGTTGCGGCGCGCCATTGCCTTACTCGGCCGCGTCGGGCAGCCGGACAGGAGCGTCTTCGAACTTGGTGTTCTCCAGTTCGACGTTGAGGCCCAGCGAGCGCATTTCCTTGACGAGAACGTTGAAGCTCTCGGGAATGCCGGCCTCGAACGTGTCGTCGCCTCTGACGATCGCCTCGTAGACCTTGGTGCGGCCGGCGACGTCGTCCGACTTCACCGTCAGCATCTCCTGCAGCGTGTAGGCGGCGCCGTAGGCCTCCAGCGCCCAGACCTCCATTTCGCCGAAGCGCTGGCCGCCGAACTGCGCCTTGCCGCCCAGCGGCTGCTGGGTGACGAGCGAGTACGGACCGATCGAGCGCGCGTGGATCTTGTCGTCCACCAGGTGATGCAGCTTGAGCATATAGATGTAGCCCATCGTCACCTTGCGATCGAACGGCTCGCCGGTGCGGCCGTCATAGAGCTGCGACTGACCGCTGGTGTGCAGGCCAGCCTGCTCCAGCATGGTGTTGATGTCGGCCTCGTGCGCGCCGTCGAACACCGGGGTCGCGATGGAGACGCCGCGGCGCATCTGCTCGCTCAGGCGGACGATGCTCTCGTCGTCATACTCGCGGATCGGCTCGTTGCGGTCGTTGGAAGGCATGAAGCTTTCCAGCGTCTTGCGCAGCGGCTTGATGTCGCCGCCGGCCTTGTAGGCGTCGATCAGCTCGCCGATCTTCCTGCCCATGCCGGCGCAGGCCCAGCCCAGATGCGTCTCCAGGATCTGGCCGACATTCATGCGGCTCGGCACACCCAGCGGGTTGAGCACGATATCGGCATGCGTGCCGTCCTCGAGGAAAGGCATGTCCTCGACCGGAACGATGCGCGACACGACACCCTTGTTGCCGTGACGGCCGGCCATCTTGTCGCCCGGCTGCATCTTGCGCTTCACCGCCACGAAGACCTTGACCATCTTCATGACGCCCGGAGGCATCTCGTCGCCGCGCTGCACCTTCTCGACCTTGTCCATGAAGCGCTGCTCGAGCGCCTTCTTGGAGTCGTCGTACTGGCCGCGCAGCGCTTCCAATTCGCTCTGGAGCTTTTCGTTCTCCACGGCGAACTGCCACCACTGCGAGCGCGGGTACTCGTCGAGCGTGTCCTTCGACAGCTTCGAGCCCTTCTTGAAGCCCTTCGGCCCGGCGATCGCATCCTTGCCGACCAGCATGTCGGACAGGCGCGAATAGACGTTGCGGTCGAGGATCGCCTGCTCGTCGTCGCGGTCCTTGGCCAGACGCTCGATCTCCTCGCGTTCGATCGCCATGGCGCGCTCGTCCTTCTCGACGCCGTGGCGGTTGAAGACGCGCACTTCGACGACCGTGCCGAAGGTGCCCGGAGGCATGCGCATGGAGGTGTCGCGAACGTCCGAGGCCTTTTCGCCGAAGATGGCGCGCAGCAGCTTTTCTTCCGGCGTCATCGGGCTTTCGCCCTTCGGCGTGATCTTGCCGACCAGGATGTCGCCCGGCTGCACTTCCGCGCCGATATAGACGATGCCGGCCTCGTCGAGGTTCTTCAGCGCCTCTTCCGAGACATTCGGAATGTCGCGCGTGATTTCCTCCGGTCCGAGCTTGGTGTCGCGGGCCATGACCTCGAACTCCTCGATGTGGATCGAGGTGAAGACGTCGTCGGCCACGATGCGCTCGGAGAGCAGGATCGAGTCCTCGTAGTTGTAGCCGTTCCACGGCATGAACGCGACCAGCACGTTGCGGCCGAGCGCCAGATCGCCGAGCTCGGTCGACGGACCGTCGGCAATGATGTCGCCCTTGTTCACCCGGTCGCCGACACGCACCAGCGGACGCTGGTTGATGCAGGTGTTCTGGTTCGAACGCTGGAACTTCATCAGCCGGTAGATGTCGACGCCGGACTTGCCGGGGTCGAGATCTTCCGTGGCGCGGATGACGATACGGGTGGCGTCCACCTGGTCGACCACGCCGCCGCGGCGGGCGCCGATGGCGGCGCCCGAGTCACGGGCGACGACCGGCTCCATGCCGGTGCCGACGAACGGCGCTTCGGCGCGCACCAGCGGCACGGCCTGGCGCTGCATGTTCGAGCCCATCAGCGCGCGGTTGGCGTCGTCGTTCTCGAGGAACGGGATGAGCGCCGCCGCCACCGACACCATCTGCTTCGGCGACACGTCCATCAGGTCGACGTTCTCGCGCGGCGCCATCATCACCTCGCCGGCGTTGCGGCAGATGACGAACTCATCGACGAAGCCGCCGTTCTTGTCGAGCTCGGCGTTGGCCTGCGCGACATGGTGCTTGGCCTCTTCCATCGCCGACAGATAGACGACTTCATTGGTCAGCTTGCCGTTGACGATCTTGCGGTACGGGCTCTCGATGAAGCCGTACTTGTTGACGCGCGCGAAAGTGGCGAGCGAGTTGATCAGGCCGATGTTCGGGCCTTCCGGCGTCTCGATCGGGCAGATGCGGCCGTAATGCGTCGGGTGCACGTCTCGCACCTCGAAGCCGGCGCGCTCGCGGGTCAGACCGCCCGGTCCAAGCGCCGACAGACGGCGCTTGTGGGTGATTTCCGACAGCGGGTTGGTCTGGTCCATGAACTGCGACAGCTGCGAGGAACCGAAGAACTCGCGCACGGCGGCGGCGGCCGGCTTGGCGTTGATGAGGTCCTGCGGCATGACCGTGTCGATCTCGATCGAGGACATGCGTTCCTTGATCGCGCGCTCCATGCGCAGCAGGCCGACGCGGTACTGGTTCTCCATCAGCTCGCCGACCGAGCGCACGCGGCGGTTGCCGAGATTGTCGATGTCGTCGATCTCGCCCTTGCCGTCGCGCAGTTCCACCAGCGTCTTAACCACGGCCAGGATGTCTTCCTTGCGCAGCACGCGCACGGTGTCCTCGGCCTTGAGCTCGAGGCGCATGTTCATCTTGACGCGGCCGACGGCCGACAGGTCATAGCGCTCGCTGTCGAAGAACAGCGAGTTGAACATGGCTTCGGCGGTCTCGAGCGTCGGCGGCTCGCCCGGACGCATGACGCGGTAGATGTCGAACAGCGCGTCCTGGCGGCTCTCGTTCTTGTCGACGGCCAAAGTATTGCGGATGTAGGCGCCGACATTGACGTGGTCGATGTCGAGGATCTGGATCTCGTCTTCGCCGGTGCCGAGCAGAACCTTCAGCGTCTTGTCGTCGATCTCGTCGCCGGCCTCGAGGAAGATCTCGCCGGTGGCGTAGTTGACGATGTCCTCGGCGAGATAGTTGCCGAGCAGGTCCTCGTCGGTCGCCTTGATTGCCTTCAGACCCTTTTCGCCGAGCTGGCGGGCCTGGCGCGCGGTGATCTTCTTGCCGGCCTCGACAACAATCTCGCCCGTGTCCGCGTCGACCAGGTCGCCGACGGCCTTGAGGCCGCGGAAACGCTCGACGTTGAACGGGATGCGCCAGTGGTCGCCGGCGCGCTTGTAGGTGATCTTGTTGTAGAAGGTCGACAGGATCTCCTCGCCGTCCATGCCGAGCGCCATCAAGAGCGACGTCACCGGAATCTTGCGGCGGCGGTCGATGCGGGCGTGCACGACGTCCTTGGAATCGAATTCGATGTCGAGCCACGAGCCACGATAGGGAATGACGCGCGCGGCAAACAGGAGCTTGCCCGACGAGTGCGATTTGCCCTTGTCATGGTCGAAGAAGACGCCCGGCGAGCGGTGCATCTGCGAGACGATGACGCGCTCGGTGCCGTTGACGATGAAGGTGCCGTTCGACGTCATGAGCGGCATGTCGCCCATGTAGACGTCCTGCTCCTTGATGTCCTTGATCGACTTCGCGCCGGTGTCCTCGTCGATATCGAACACGATGAGGCGCAGCGTCACCTTCAGCGGCGCGGCATAGGTCAGGTCGCGCTGACGGCATTCGTCAACGTCGAATTTCGGTCCTTCGAACTCATACTTCACGAATTCCAGCATCGAGGAGCCGGAAAAATCGGAGATCGGGAAGACCGACTTGAAAACGGCCTGCAGTCCCTCGTCCGGACGGCCGCCCTTGGGCTCGTCCACCATCAGGAACTGGTCATAGGATGCCTTCTGAACCTCGATCAGGTTCGGCATCTCCGCAACTTCCGGGATCTTTCCGAAGAACTTGCGTACGCGTCTGCGGCCATTGAAAGTCTGGGTCTGGGCCATCGTCGCTCCTTAGCTCAAAACTCGGGACGAACCTCGCCGCGGTTCGCCTTGCACCAACGGGCCGCCTCGCCAGCTGCCCCTGTCTGTTTTTCCGGCCGCCCTTTCCAATTGCTTGGCAGCTGCCGGCTAAAACGGGTGAAAACCCGTTTCCTGAAGGCCGGTTTTCGGCCCTCAGGAAAGAGGTTTTCAAATGCCTCGCGCAACGAAGCCTCCCTTCGTCAAGGGAGGGGGCGGACGGCGCGAGACCGTCCGCCCTCGCCTATTACTTCAGCTCGACCTTGGCGCCAGCTGCTTCCAGCTGAGCCTTGAACTTGTCGGCGTCGGCCTTGGAAACGCCTTCCTTGACCGGCTTCGGAGCCGCCTCGACCAGGTCCTTGGCTTCCTTGAGGCCAAGGCCGGTGATGGCGCGGACTTCCTTGATGACGTTGATCTTCTGGGCGCCGGCGTCGGCGAGAACGACGTCGAATTCCGTCTTCTCTTCAGCCGGAGCAGCAGCAGCGGCAGCGCCACCAGCGGCAGCAGCAACCGCCACCGGAGCGGCGGCCGAAACGCCCCACTTCTCTTCCAGGAGCTTCGACAGCTCGGCCGCCTCGAGGACGGTCAGCTTCGAAAGGTCGTCTACGATCTTCGCGAGATCAGCCATTTGTGTATTCCTTTACTAGGTTCGAACGTGTGTTGTTGACAGCGAGGAACGGCCTCATGCCGCCTCGTCCTTCCGGGCGTAAGCGCCGATGACGCGCGCGACCGAAGCCGCAGGCGCATTGACGATCTGGGCGATCCGGGTTGCCGGCGTGGCGATCATGCCAACCAGCTTGGCGCGCAGCTCGTCGAGCGACGGCATCGTGGCGAGTGCCTTGACACCGTCGGCGTTGAGCGAGGTCGAGCCCATCGCGCCACCGAGAATGATCAACTTGTCATTCCCCTTGGCGAACTCGGACGCGATCTTCGGCGCCGCAACCGGATCCTCCGAATAAGCGATCAGCGTCTGCCCCTTGAACAGATCGACGATCGATGCGGAGTCCGTGCCCTGAAGAGCGATCTTGGCGAGACGGTTCTTCGCGACTTTGACGGTGCCACCGGCGGCGCGCATCTTCGACCGAAGGTCGTTCATTTGCGCGACGGTGATACCGGCGTAGTGGGCCACGACGACTGAACCCGCGTTCGAGAACGCTTCGTTCAGGCCCGTGACGAGTTCGCGCTTTTCCGCTCTGTCCACTGCCTATCTCCAGTTGACCCCTGCCTCATTCACGAGGTCAGAAGTCGGGTTGCCTTTTGCCGGCCGGGCCATCCACTAACGGATCTCCCGAACGGCGCTCGAGGATCCTGCCCCCTTTCGCCACACCTACGGCCAAGCCGGCGATGCGCTGACAAAAGGCAAACACGGTTCGAACCTTTCATCGGAGCTTGTCGCTCCTTTGTCAGGTCTTCACCCGTCTCATGCAGGCCCAGACGAATTAAGGCTGTTGGGCCGCCTGCAATCTCGGACAGGATATCCGGAAGCCTTTCGGCTTCCGGGTTACCGGGCCGCCGACGGATCGGCGGTCCGGAATTCTTCTTGCGACCGGCCCGAAGCCGATCAGGTGACATTTACGACGCAGCGAGCGTCGCGATGTCGAGCTTGAGGCCAGGGCCCATCGTCGAGGTGACCGACACCTTCTTGACGTAGTTGCCCTTGGCGCCGGCAGGCTTCGCCTTGTTCACCGCATCGGCGAAGGCCCGCACATTCTCTTCCAGCGCCTTGACGTCGAACGAGACCTTGCCGACGCCGGCCTGGACGATGCCGGCCTTCTCGACGCGGAACTCGACGGCGCCGCCCTTCGAAGCCTTGACGGCGGCCGCGACATCGGTGGTCACGGTGCCGACCTTCGGGTTCGGCATCATGCCGCGCGGGCCGAGCACCTTACCCAGACGGCCGACCAGCGGCATCATGTCCGGGGTGGCGATGCAGCGATCGAAATCGATCGTGCCCTTCTGGACGATGTCGACCAGGTCCTCGGCGCCAACGATATCGGCGCCGGCGGCCTTGGCTTCCTCGGCCTTGTCGCCGCGCGCGAACACGGCGACGCGCACCGAGCGGCCGGTGCCGTTCGGCAGGTTGACCACGCCGCGGACCATCTGGTCGGCATGGCGCGGATCGACGCCGAGATTCATCGCGACCTCGACGGTCTCATCGAACTTCACCGTGGACCGGTCCTTCAGCAGCTGCAGCGCCTCGGAGAGCGCATAGGCCTTGTTCGGATCGATGCCTTCACGGCTCTTGGCAATACGCTTTGCAATCTTTGCCATGATCTCAGCCCACCACTTCCAGGCCCATCGAGCGGGCGGAGCCCTCGACCATGCGCATGGCCGCCTCGACGTCGTTTGCGTTCAGGTCCTTCATCTTCTGCTCGGCGATCGCGCGCACCTTGTCGCGGCTGATCGTGCCGGCCTTGACCTTGCCCGGTTCCTTCGAGCCCGACTTCAGGTTGGCGGCCTTCTTCAGGAAGTAGCTCACCGGCGGCGTCTTCATGACGAAGGTGAACGACTTGTCCTGGTAGTAGGTGATCACGACCGGGATCGGCGATCCCTTCTCGAGCTCCTGGGTCTGCGCGTTGAACGCCTTGCAGAATTCCATAATGTTGATGCCGCGCTGACCAAGCGCCGGGCCGATCGGGGGCGACGGCGTGGCCGAGCCCGCGGCAACCTGGAGCTTGAGCTGGCCTGCAACTTTCTTAGCCATCTCTATTCCTGCCTTTTTCTCATGCCGGCTCCGTTATCCGGGAAACGCCGGCGGTTGCAGTCTGGTGGTGCGGTTCCGGCGGCCGGCTAAGCCGCTTTCGCCTCCCACCCACTCATGGCAGCGCGCTCCTTCGCGCCGCCAACCCCCTTCGCCTGCGGGCTCAAGGGATCTTCGGATCAGCCCTTCTCGACCTGTCCGAATTCCAGATCGACGGGCACCGCGCGCCCGAAGATCGAAACTTCCACCTTGAGGCGCGCCCGTTCCTCGTCCACTTCCTGGACGAAGCCGTTGAACGACGCGAACGGGCCATCCGAAACACGAATCGCCTCGCCGATCTCGAAGGTGACCGAGGGCTTCGGCCGCTCGACGCCTTCCTGCACCTGGTTCAGGATGCGCTGCGCCTCGGTCTCGGTGATCGGCACCGGCTTGGAGTCGCCGAGGAAGCCGGTGACCTTCGGCGTGTTCTTGACCAGCGAGAACACGGCGTCCGTCAGGTTGGCCTTCAGAAGCACATAGCCCGGGAAGAACTTGCGCTCGGCATCGACCTTGCGGCCACGGCGGATCTCGACGACCTTCTCAGTCGGCACCACGATCTGCTCGATATCACCGGACAGGCCCTTCTGCTTGGCCTTGTTCTCGATGTCCTCGGCGACCTTCTTCTCGAAGTTCGAATAAGCGTGGACGATGTACCACCGCGCAGTCATTTCACGACCTCTCCGTAATCGCCGAACTTAATGTCCGAGGCCCAATATGAACTCGATCGCATAGCCCATGGCTATGTCGGCGGCGAAGAAGAAGATCATGGCGATAACCGCGAAGACCAGGACCATCACTGTGGAGATCATGGTCTCGCGGCGCGAGGGCCATGTCACCTTGGCTGTCTCCGCGCGAACCTGCTGGAGAAAGGTGAAGGGATTAGTGGTTTTCGAAGCCATCTGCCGCTCTGTCTTCAAGACCCGTTGGCCGGATCTCCTGGATGATCCCGCTGGCCGGGACGTGCCGCCTGGACTTCATGCCAGCGCCGAATCAGCGCCACCACTTCGCCCATGCAAATCGGACGCGTAAAGCCGGCTTCCCAGCTCCACGCGTCGCGTGTCTGTCGTGTCTACATAAAACCGATTCTTGATCCACGCAAGTGGCAAGTGTCCGCTTTATGGCCAAACGCCGCCTCGGAACCATCCAGTCGTTCCGTCCCGGCTATACGGGGCCTTATGCCCCAATTCACCCCATATGGCAAGCTACCCGCCGGTTTTCAACGGCAGAGCGCCCTGACTTCAGTCCGCCACTTAAGAGATGGCACGGGCAGCAGGGCTCGAACCTACGACCTGCGGTTTTGGAGACCGCCGCTCTACCAACTGAGCTATGCCCGTACACGCGCGTTTCAGCGCAGGCGCTTCCTAAAAGCTTCCACGCGCTCTGTAAAGAGCAGTCAGATGCAGTTTCATATGCTTTGCCAGAAAACCGGATTTTCGCGTGTCGCTGGCAAGGGATAGTTCGGTCCGCAAGCTCACGATTTCCCGGCCGGCGGCTTGTAAGGCCCGCCCGGCACGCCCCAGCCCCAGGCAGGCATCGGCTCCGTCTCCGGATCGCAGGTCTCGCCCAGGTTGGAATTCATCTTGGCCAGCCGCGATCCCCATTCGACATAGCCCATGAAGGCGGAACGGAATTCGGGGTCGTCGGGCAGGCCGACCTCGTCTGCCGCGTCGGCCAGGAGATTGATCCAGCGCCGCCGCTGCTCCTCGCTCAGATGCTTGTCGAGATGATGCATGACCATCTCGCGGTGGCCGCCATGCTTTTCACTGTAGGTCTTCGGTCCGCCAAAGACCTCGCCGATGAAGGCGGCGACATGCGCCGGATGGTCCGGCGACATGTGCCTGAACACCGGGGCGACGATCGGGTCCAGGGCCACGTTGTCGTAGAAGGTCCGCGTCAGCCGGTTGAGCGCCTCTGCGCCCCCGGCCCATTCGAACAAAGTCGGGATATCCTCGCTCATTGTCGATCCTCTCGGTCCGATCCGCCCCGAGGCAGGCCGCGGAGGATAACGCAAGCCCTGCCCGGCTCAACCTGCCTCGATGGCCAGTCGGCGTCCCCGCTACAGCTTCGCCGGCGCCTCCGCCTCGGCATTGGCGGACGGCAGAACCCGGCAGTTGTCGGGCTTGGGCGATGATCTGCAGATGGTGGCGCCGGTCAGCGCGTCCACGGATTGCGGCCCGGTCGTCAGCCCGAATTTCTGCAATTCGTCCCGGCTGAGTTCCCGGTGGCTCGCATACTGAGCTGACTGCATCGCGGCGAACAGGCCCGGGCCGATGGCCATCTCGTCGAGGTAGGCCCTGACCTTTTCCTCCATCCCCATTGAGTGCACGCGCAAATGCGCGCTGGCGCCAACCAGGCGCCTGGCGCCGCCCGCGATCATCACCGCGCAGGCAGCGTCGCATTCGGCTCCCGCATCGACGGTGAGGCCATCATGGAGCTCCTCCTTGGCGCTGCATCCCGCCGCGCCGGGATCGCAATCGAGAAAGTCCGTGCGGGCGACCGCGATATCCAGCCTGCGCTCACGGATCAACCGGCCGGCGGCGAGCGCGGCCTGCACGTCGCCGCCCGGTGAGTTGATCACGAGTGGCAGCCTGAGCCCGCCGACCGTGTCGAGCAGCTCGCGCAGCCTGTCGGGCGTGCCGGCAACAATGGTCCCCTCAGCCGAAATCCATTCCGGGCAGTCGGGGTTGCAGAGCGGGTTGCTGCCGCGAACCAGCACGAAGCGCATCTCCTGTTCCGGCCTGGAGAGCGGTGCGGCCGGCTTGACTTCGACGGCCGCGACCTCGGCCGGCCTGGCGTTGCCGTTCGCCGGCATCTCGCGGCAGTTCGCCGGCGCGGGACTGTGCTGGCAGATGCTCTTTCCGGCCAGAAGGTCGAGCGTGTCGAGGCTGGTGACGAGCTTCATCTCCAGCATGTCCTCCGGCTCGATCTGCCTTATGTCGCTTGCCGGCGTCGCTTTCATCACCTCGAGCACGCTCTGCCCGATACCCATTTCCTTCAGATAGCCGGACAGCCGCTTCTCGACCGCCTTGCTCATCTCATAGGTCTTGTAGCTGCCGGCATTCTTGCGGCTGACGATCCTGGTGCTGATGACCTTCTTCTTGCCGTTCACAATTCTGTAGGTGGTGCGGTAGAGCAGCTTTTCCCTGTGGTATGTCGTGGTGATCTGGTGGACGCCGAGAAAGGCCCATTCGCCGACCACGCGACGGACGCCGCCGGCAAACATCAGCGGACAGGCCGAGTTGCACATGGCGCCGCTGTCATAGGCGATGCCGAGATAGGGCGCGGCCTTGCTGTCGTCATCACGACAGTTCTTCATCTCCGGCGAGCAGCCGGAAAACTCCGTCGTGCCGACGGCAATGTCGAGCTTGGCCCTGCGGATCGTGCGGCCGAGCTGGAGCGCGGCGTCGACGTTGCCGCCGGGGGAATTGACGACGATCGGCAGTTGCCGGGCGCCGAGGGCCTTCAGCAGGCGCCTGAACAGCGCCGGCGTGTCGGCCTCGATGGTGCCTTCCGCCGCAATCCATTCCGGGCAATTGGGCTCACAACCGGGCGCGCTGCTGCGCACGACGGCAAAGCGCATCGGCGGGCCGAGATCGGGTGCCTCTTCCCGGGCCTCCACGACGGAGCTAGCGACGCCGACAGCGGCGACCAAGCCCAGACGGAAGAGCCCGCGCCACCACCGAATGCTGTCTGAACGGCGTTCCGGAACCACGCTTGCAAAAGCCCCCACGGGTGCAAACCATACTAGTTGCGGCGACGCGGCTTGCAACAGCTTTGAAAGACGTGGCGCGATACGTGACCCGTCGAGCGCCGGAGCGAAAGCCGGAAACAAAAAAGGGCGGCCCGAAGACCGCCCTTCCTTGTCGAACCGGCAACAGCCGGATCGATTACTCTTTGATGGTGACGACGATGCCGGCACCGACGGTGCGGCCGCCTTCACGGATGGCGAAGCGCAGCTTCTCTTCCATCGCGATCGGCACGATCAGCTCGACGTCGACGGTGATGTTGTCGCCAGGCATCACCATCTCGGTGCCCGCCGGCAGCGTCACGATGCCGGTCACGTCGGTGGTGCGGAAGTAGAACTGCGGACGGTAGTTGGTGAAGAACGGCGTGTGGCGGCCGCCCTCGTCCTTGGTCAGGATGTAGGCTTCGGCAACGAACTTCTTGTGCGGCTTGACCGAACCCGGCTTGGCCAGAACCTGGCCGCGCTCGACGCCTTCACGGTCGACACCGCGCAGCAGCGCGCCGATGTTGTCGCCGGCCTGGCCCTGATCGAGCAGCTTGCGGAACATCTCGACGCCCGTGCAGGTCGTCTTGGTGGTCGGACGGATGCCGACGATCTCAAGCTCCTCGCCGACCTTGACCACGCCGCGCTCGACGCGGCCGGTCACGACCGTGCCGCGGCCAGAGATCGAGAACACGTCCTCGATCGGCATCAGGAACGGCTTGTCCAGCGGACGCACCGGCGTCGGGATGTAGGCGTCGACCTGGGCCATCAGCTCGCGGATGGCGTCCTCGCCGATGGTCTTGTTGGAGTCCTCAAGGGCGGCCAGCGCCGAGCCCTTGACGATCGGAATGTCGTCGCCGGGGAATTCGTTCTTGGTCAGCAGCTCGCGAACCTCGAGCTCGACCAGCTCAAGCAGCTCGGCGTCGTCGACCTGGTCGACCTTGTTCAGGAACACCACGATCGAGGGCACGCCGACCTGGCGGGCAAGCAGGATGTGCTCGCGCGTCTGCGGCATCGGGCCGTCGGCGGCCGAAACCACCAGGATCGCGCCGTCCATCTGGGCGGCACCGGTGATCATGTTCTTCACATAGTCGGCGTGGCCGGGGCAGTCGACGTGGGCATAGTGACGGTTGGCCGTCTCGTACTCGACGTGCGCCGTCGAGATCGTGATGCCGCGCGCCTTCTCTTCAGGGGCCGCGTCGATCTGGTCATAGCGCTTGTATTCGCCAAAATACTTCGTGATCGCCGCCGTCAGCGACGTCTTGCCATGATCGACGTGCCCGATCGTGCCAATGTTCACATGCGGCTTGGTGCGCTCGAATTTACCTTTTGCCATAGTCTCT
>NZ_SRUU01000003.1:0-62596 GCF_004791585.1 Mesorhizobium sp. M1C.F.Ca.ET.210.01.1.1 | reverse complement strand
GTCATAGCGCTTGTATTCGCCAAAATACTTCGTGATCGCCGCCGTCAGCGACGTCTTGCCATGATCGACGTGCCCGATCGTGCCAATGTTCACATGCGGCTTGGTGCGCTCGAATTTACCTTTTGCCATAGTCTCTTTCCTTGGGCGGCCTTGACCTTCAGTTCAGTCGAATGCGGGGCGATTAGCGACAACGGTCGAAAAACACAAGTGCCTTGTGGCTGAGCGTTCTCGCACTCGGCCCGAACCAACGATCCGATTTCAGGGATGTAGCGCGGATATAGGATCGTGACAGGGGAATTCAAATCGACGCGGCTTGACGCCCCGGCAGTCTCATCAACAGCTATCCTGAGGATAGAAGCCCGATCTACCGGAACTGGCCCATTGCCGCCACGACACGCCTCTGATTTCTTCAGCGAATGCAGTTCATTCCGGCAAATATCCGCGGCCCGCTGTACATGATCGTCTCGACCGGGTCCTACCTCGTCAACGACACGATGATGAAGCTCGCGACCACGGGGCTGCCGCCTTATGAGGTGCTCCTGCTGCGCGGCGCGGCCGCGACACTGTGGGGCATGCCGTTGCTTTTCATGCAGGGCTACGGCCGGCAGATCCCGCTGCTTTTCGAGCGCAAGGTGCTGCGCCGGAACCTTTGCGAGCTGGCTGCGATCCTTTGCTACGTCGTGGCTTTGGCCAACATGCAGATCGCCGATTCGACGGCGCTTGGGCAGATCACGCCGCTTATCGTGCTGGTCGGGTCCTCGCTCCTGTTCGGCGAGCGGATCGGTGCCGCGCGCATGGCGCTGATCGGCCTCGGTTTTGTCGGCGCCCTCATGGTCGCGCAGCCGACGATGCAAGGGATCTCGGTTTACGCCTTGCTGGCGCTCGGCAACGCTGCCCTCGCCGCGGCGCGCGATCTCGCCGGGCGTAAAGTGGGCGCCGAAGTGCCCGGCATGATCGTCGCCATTTCCGCTGTCCTCGTCGTGCTGGCGGGCTCAGGCGTAGCGCATCTCGTTTTCGAGCAATGGGTGGTGCCGGAAGGCCGCCATCTGTTGCTGATCGCCGGCGCCGGCCTGTTCCTGATCTTCGGCCACTTCTTCATCTTCATGGCCTATCGCGTCGGGCCGACGAGCGCGGTGGCGCCGTTCTACTACTGCTTCACCGTCTGGGCGGTGATTTCAGGCCTGCTGGTGTTCGGCCAATTCCCGAACGCGCTCGCGGTGTGCGGTATCCTGCTGGTCATCGGCAGCGGCCTCGCGATCGTATCGCTCGACGAAAGACGGCGGCGCCTGGCTGTGGTCGCCTGAGGCTGCCGGGATCGCGCCGATCCGATGCCAATGTATCGCCCTCGCGATCCCACGCCGCGACCTGCGCCAATTTGCGACCGCGGCCGAACCGGCTGCGGGTTTCGTCAGTCCTGCTACAGGGTGCGCTTGCCAGAGAACTGGTGGTAGGCCCAGAGCACGACGACCGAACCGACGACGGCCACGATCAAGCTCCAGATGTTGAGGCCGGTGACGCCCGATGCGCCGAAGGCGCTGAAGATCACGCCGCCAACGATGGCGCCGACGATGCCGAGCACGATATCCATTATCATGCCCTGACCGGTCTTGTTGACGATCTTGCTGCCGATGAAGCCGGCGATCACGCTGAGAATGATCCAGCTGATGATGCCCATTTTTTCCCTCCGATCCCCGCCACACCAATCATTTTCATATGATTGTCAAAAGCTCAAGACAGGTTGAAATTCCGCCCGGTTGCGCCATTTTGGCGCCGGGCGACTTGGTTGATAGGAGATCCAGATGGGCCTTTTTTTGACAACGCCGTTCCCGGCGGCAACATCACCAAACCCCTGATGATCGCGCTCGGCGCGCTGCTGGTCGGTAAGATGCTGAGCGGCAAGAGCGAGGAACAACCGGCCGAGCCCCAGGCTCCCGTCCCGACACCATCCGGGGCCGGAACCTCGGCCGATGGCGGCCTGCTCGGCGGTCTTGGCGGTCTGTTCGACAAGCTGAAGGATGCCGGCCATGGCAACGTCGCCGATTCCTGGGTCGGCACGGGCCAGAACCAGCCGATCAACGCCAACGATCTCGGTGCCGCGATCGGACCGCAGGTCATCCGCGAGATCGCGCAGCGCACCGGTTTGAACGAACAGGAGCTGCTGCAGCAACTGTCGGCGGCGCTGCCCGGCATCGTCGACAAGCTGACGCCGAACGGCCAAATCCCGCAGAACCATCAGGTCGCCTCGGCCTTCAACAGCTAGGCGGCAGGCGGCAAAACGAAACTGCTGCGCGCGATGGGACGCGCGGCATTTCCGGGCGACTAGCGATGCGGATGGAAATCTGGAGCGGGTAGCGGGAATCGAACCCGCATATTCAGCTTGGAAGGCTGCTGCTCTACCACTGAGCTATACCCGCGCCTTACACTGAAGTACCGGATTCACCCGAAAAGCGCCATGCACTTTCGGTCCGAGACTTTTTCGTTTCAGGGCTTCCGGGCCGGCAGTGGTGGAGAGGGTTGGATTCGAACCAACGTAGGCTAAGCCAACGGATTTACAGTCCGTCCCCTTTAACCACTCGGGCACCTCTCCAGTCTGCCGCCGGAGCCATGCAACGAGGCATTCACGCCGATCCGGAGCCCGAGTAGACGACTTCTCCGAAATCAGCGAAGCGCCTTATGGCGGCAAGGCCGGTGGGTGTCAACCGGCGCGGCCAGGGTTTTTCGAGGATGTTCGGCATTCATTGCCGCGGCCCATATCCTTAGCCGGACGGGACCGCTATAGAGGCCGGCATGAGCGACAACAAAAGCAACAAACCGGGCACCCCAAAGGACACCCACTACGCCAAGCTTCGGCGCGCGCATCGCGACCAGAAGGCCGGCGGCGCGCCCACTTTCCGGCCGCGCCAGCCAGTGCCGCCGGGCGAAGGTCCCGCCGACGGACTGGTGCGGCTCTATGGCCTGCACACGGTGCGGGCGGCGCTCGACAATCCGGCGCGGCGCATCCGCAAGATGCTGGTGACGCGCAATGCCGCCGAGCGGCTTTCCATCGCCGATCTCGCCGCCCTGCCCTTCAAGGCCGAGCTGGTCGAGCCCAAGGACATCGACAGGATCACCGGGTCGGACGCCGTGCATCAGGGCGTGCTGATCGAGGCCGAGCCGCTCAAGGCCAAGCGTCTCGACGCACTCGGCGACACGAAGCTGGTGCTGGTGCTCGACCAGATCACCGACCCGCACAATGTCGGCGCCATTCTGCGCTCGGCGGTGGCTTTCGGCGCCGGCGCGCTGATCACCACGGCGCGCCACAGCCCCCAAGAATCCGGCGTGCTGGCGAAATCGGCTTCGGGCGCGCTGGAGCATATCGACCAGATCGAGGTGAAGAACCTCGCCGACGCGCTAGGCCAACTGCATGAGGCCGGCTTCCAGACGATCGGGCTCGATTCAGACGGTCCGGCGGAACTTGAAACAAGTTTTGCCGGTGGCAAGATCGCCCTTGTTCTGGGTGCCGAAGGCAAAGGCCTGCGCCAGAAAACGCGCGAGACAGTGACAACGCTTGCCCGCCTCGACATGCCGGGCGCGATCCGCTCGCTCAATGTGTCGAATGCGGCGGCGGTCAGCCTCTACGCGGCGCGCGCCTTCCTGAAACGCGGCTGAGCAAGAAGCGGCAGTTCGCTTTACTGAAGAGCAACCGGGGACGAAAAAAGCGGGTTCCGACGACAACGCAGGAACCCGCTCTCCGACAAGGGGAAGAGCAGCGGCGTGGGAACGTTGCGCCGCCCTCTCCTGACCTATGCTGCCTTGCCTTTGGTTTCCGCCGCGTCGCCGCCGACTTCGAAATTGGCCATCCGCTCCAGCGCCCTGACCAGCGCCGAGTGGTCTTCCTTGGCGCCGCCATTGGCGGCGCAGGAGTTGAACAGCTGCTGCGTCGTCGAGGTGTTGGGCAGCGAGACGCCGAGCGCCTTCGCGCCCTCAAGCGCCAGGTTGAGGTCCTTCTGGTGCAACTCGATGCGGAAGCCCGGCGCGAAGGTGCGCTTGATCATGCGCTCGCCATGCACTTCGAGAATGCGCGAGGCGGCGAGCCCGCCCATCAGCGCCTGCCTGACCTTGGTCGGATCGGCGCCGGCCTTCGAGGCAAAGACAAGGGCTTCGCCGACCGCCTCGATGGTGAGCGCGACCACGATCTGGTTGGCGACCTTGGTGGTCTGGCCGACGCCGTTCGGACCGACGAGGGTGATGTTCTTGCCCATCTTCTCGAACACCGGCCTGGCGCGCTCGAAGGCCACTTCCTCGCCGCCGACCATGATGGTGAGCGACGCCGCCTTGGCGCCGACCTCGCCGCCCGACACCGGCGCGTCGAGATAATCGCAGCCGAGGTCGTTGATCTTTTTGGCGAATTCCTTGGTCGCGATCGGCGAGATCGAACTCATGTCGATGACGAGCTTGCCCTTGCTCAGGCCCGAGGCGACGCTGTTTTCGCCGAACAGCACGTCGGCCACCTGCGGCGTATCGGGGACCATGGTGATAATGATGTCGACGGCCTTGGCCACGGCATCATTGCCGGAAACCGTTTTCAGCCCCTTGCCGACGAGATCAGCCGGGGGCTTCGAGCGATGGCCGCTGGCGATGACCGAATAGCCGGCGTCGAGCAGATGCCCCGCCATCGGCGCGCCCATGATGCCCAGTCCGATGAAGCCGATGGTTTCCATTTCCAATCTCCGTCTTTTTGTTAAGCCGCGTTCCTTCGCGCCCCTCTCTATCCTGCCGGACATTTCCCCCGAGGGGGAGACTGGCAGCTTCGGCGCCGGCTCTTAAGCCGCGGCGCTCCCCTGCCCCGCAAACGTGCGGAACCAGCCAAGCCCTGCTTCCGTGCCCGCCTTGGGCTTGTATTCGGCGCCGATCCAGCCGGAATAGCCGAGGCGGTCGATGTGTTCGTAGAGGAAGGGGTAGTTGATCTCGCCCGTCCCCGGCTCGTGACGGCCGGGATTGTCCGCAAGCTGGATGTGAGCGATGCGGCCGAGGTTTGCGTCGATGGTACGGGCGAGATCCCCCTCCATGATCTGCATGTGATAAATGTCGTATTGCAGGAACAGGTTCTTCGAACCGATGCGGTCGATCAGCGCCAGCGCCTGGTCGCTGTGGGTGAGGAAGAAGCCCGGGATGTCGCGGGTGTTGATCGGCTCGATCAGCAGCCTGATGCCGGCCTGTTCCAGCTTCTCGGCCGCAAAGGCGAGGTTCTCGGCAAAGACGTTCTCCAACACGGCCCGATCGGCGCCCTGCGGCGCGATGCCGGCAAGGCAGTTGATCTGCTCACAGCCGAGCGCATGGGCGTAGCTGATCGCCTTGGCGACGCCCTGGCGGAATTCCGGTACCCGGTCGGGCAGCACGGCAATGCCTCGCTCGCCCTTCGCCCAGTCGCCGACCGGCAGGTTGAAGAGCACTTGTGTCAGCCCGTTCTTCTTGAGGCGCGCGGCGACGACGTCGGGCGCATGGTCGTATGGGCCGATATATTCGACGCCCTTGAAGCCGCCGCGAGCGGCAGCGTCGAAGCGGTCGAGGAAATCATGCTCGCCGAAGAGCATCGACAGATTGGCTGAAAAACGCGGCATTTTTTTCTCCTTCTTTCCGCCGGACCTAATCCAACATCATAATGGCCGTCGGAGCATCCTCATTGCGTTCGGCAAGCTCCTCGAATTCGGTGATCTTGTCGATTTCGGTGCCCATGGAAATGTTGGTGACGCGTTCGAGGATGAATTCGAGGACCACCGGGACCTGGTGCTCCTTCATCAGCCGCTGCGCCTCCTTAAAGGCGCCGGCGAACTCTTCGGGCTTGCGCACCCTGACCGCCTTGCAGCCCATTGCCTCGGCGACCGCGACATGGTCGACGCCGTAACCGGCCTCCGGATCACCTGCACGGTTGACGTTCTCGAAGGCGAGGCTCACCTCATAATCCATCGAGAAGCCGCGCTGCGCCTGGCGGATCAGGCCGAGATAGGCGTTGTTCACGACGACGTGGATATAGGGCAGCCTGTGCTGCGCGCCGACCGCCAGTTCCTCGATCATGAACTGGAAGTCGTAGTCGCCGGATAGCGCGACGATGGCGCGGTTCGGATCGGCGGCGCGCACGCCGAGTGCCGCCGGCAGCGTCCAGCCGAGCGGGCCGGCTTGACCGCAATTGATCCAGTTGCGCGGCTTGTAGACATGCAGGAACTGGGCGCCGGCGATCTGCGACAGGCCGATCGTGGTGACATAGGTGGTGTCGCGAGCGAAAGCCTTGTTCATCTCCTCATAAACGCGCTGCGGCTTCAGCGGCACCTGCTCGAAATGCGTCTTGCGCTTCATCGTCTTCTTGCGCTGCTGGCACTCCTTGGCCCAGCCCGACCAGTCGCGCATTCTGCCGGCCGTGCGCCATTCCGTGGCGACGTCGAGCAGGATCTTCAGCGCGGCACCCGCATCCGACACGACACCGAGGTCAGGCGCGAAGACACGGCCGATCTGCGTCGGCTCGATGTCGACATGGATGAACTTCTTGCCCTTGGTGTAGACGTCGACCGAGCCGGTGTGGCGGTTGGCCCAGCGGTTGCCGATGCCGAAGACGAAGTCGGCCGCCAGCATCGTCGCGTTGCCATAGCGGTGCGAGGTCTGCAGCCCACACATGCCGGCCATCAGCCGGTGGTCGTCGGGGATAGAACCCCAGCCCATCAGTGTCGGAATGACCGGCACGCCGGTGACCTCGGCGAACTCGATCAAAAGGTCGGAAGCATCGGCGTTGATGATGCCGCCGCCGGCGACGATCAGCGGCTTTTCCGCCTGGTTGAGCATCGCCAGCGCCTTCTCGGCCTGGGCGCGCGTCATCGCCGGCTTGTAAACGGCAAGCGGTTCGTAGGCGTCGATGTCGAACTCGATCTCGGCGAGCTGCACGTCGAGCGGCAGATCGATCAGCACCGGGCCCGGACGCGAGGAGCGCATCAGGTGGAAGGCCTTCTGCAGCGCCATCGGCACCAGATAGGGCTCCATGACCGTGACCGCCCATTTGGCGACAGGTGCCGCGATCGCAGCGATGTCGACGGCCTGGAAATCCTCCTTGTTGAGGCGCGCGCGGGGAGCTTGGCCAGTTATGCACAGGATCGGAATGGAGTCCGCCGAGGCCGAATAGAGACCGGTGATCATGTCGGTGCCGGCGGGACCGGAGGTGCCGATGCAGAGCCCGATATTGCCGGCCTTGGCCCGCGTGTAGCCCTCGGCCATGTGCGAGGCGCCCTCGACATGGCGCGCAAGGACATGGCGGATGGTGCCGCGCGCCTTCAGCGCCGAATAGAGCGGGTTGATCGCCGCGCCCGGCACGCCGAAGGCATTGGTGATGCCTTCCTTTTCGAGAACGAGAACCGCAGCGTCGACAGCGCGCATCCTGGCCATGGCAAGCCTCCATTTCGTTGGTTGGCTGAGAATGCCAGCGCCTCCCCGATTTTTCAATTTTTTCAGAATATTTTTTCATTTCGAGCAAATAGCGCTTATTGCCTGATTTTGCGGCACTTTCTGTTTTCCAGAAAAGCACTCCTGAAAATCGGTGAAAAACTTTTTCATTGTGCTGGGCGGGAAATCGGCCAGAATATGCCCATGGAGACCACGGAAAAGCGCCAGCGCGGGCGGCCGCGCGCCTTCAACGGCCCGTCGGAGGCGGCCTCGGTCCAGTCGCTCGACCGGGCGCTGCGTATCCTGGCGATCGTCGCCGAAGCCAGCGGCCTGTCGCTGAGCGAGATCGCGGCCAGCAGCGGCATCGCCGCCTCCACCGCCTATCGCATGCTGACCACGCTGGAGAACCACGGCATGGTCGAGTTCGACCAGACCGACCAGCTTTGGTCGATCGGCGTCGAGACCTACCGCATGGGCGCGGCGTTCCTGCGCCGCCGCAAGCTGGTCGACCGCGCCCGCATCGTCATGCAGGAACTAATGGAGAAGACCGGCGAGACCGCCAATCTGGGCGTCGCCGAGGACGATTGCGTGGTCTTCGTCAGCCAGGTCGAGACGCATCAGGCGATCCGCGCCTTCTTCCGGCCGGGCACGCGCAGCCCCTTCCATGCTTCGGGCATCGGCAAGGCGGTGCTGGCGCATCTCGAGCCCGAGCGGGTGGCGGCCATCCTGCGCAAGGCAGGCTTGCAGCGCTACACCGACAAGACGTTGTCCGACATTTCGGCGCTCGCCCATGACCTGGCGACGATCAAGCATCGCGGCTGGTCGGTCGACGACGAGGAACGCCATCCCGGCATGCGCTGCGTTGCCGCCGCCATCTTCAACGAGTTCGGCGAGCCGATCGGCGGCGTTTCGGTTTCCGGCCCGACCGTGCGGGTGACGCGCGAGCGCTTGGCCGAGATCGGGCCGCTGGTGCGCGAGGCCGCGGCCGAGGTGACGAAGATGATCGGCGGCGAGGTGGCAGGCTGATCAGGCCGCGCCCGGCAGGGCGCTTTTGGTCGCAATGTCGAAGAAATCGAGCAGGATCGCCAGCCCGACGCCGCTTGCCGTGAAGATGAGACCGGCAATGAAAACCCGGTTGGCGCGTGCATGGACGGGGCGCTGCAGCGACTTTGTATCGAGCAGCATGGCCAGCGCCCGCATCTGCAGGGCAATGCCGACCAGGATCGGCACCACGGCGAGCAGATGATAGGTCTGCCAGGGGATCGGGTTCGCGGCCCAATGCGTGATGAAGCCCAGCGAGAAAGCCAGCAGGATGCCGACAGTGGTGATCGTGCCGTTGCGGAAAACCGGCTCGATCAGGTCTTCCTTCGGATCCTGCTCGTCCAAGACTCCCTCCCCTGATTGGTCGCCGGGTACCAGACTAGACGTTCGCAAAATCGCTGTACACCGGAGCCTGCCTGGGGCCTGACCGCCTTGCCGCGGCGTTCGAATGCATGCCAAAGGGCATGGATGCGGAAAACGGTTCATCTTTTTCTCGCCGCTTCACTTTGCGGATGCGTGGCGGCGACACCTCAACCGGATGCCGGCAGCCGGCGCGTCAATCCCGTTCCGGTCTCGTCCATCCCGATCTCACTTGCGCTGGAAGAGATCGTTACCACCGGCATCCGCCAGCACCTGCGGGATCCTGCCTCCGCCAAATTCGGGGCGATGCAGGCCGGCGAGCGGACGCTGAAAGGCCGCCAGGAGATCGTGGTCTGCGGCCACGTCAGCGGCAAGAGCCAGTCGGGCGGCTATGGCGGTGACGAACCCTTCGCCGCCAAGGTCTACCCGGATGCCGGAAGCAGCTTCGAGCTCATCGCGCTGGGTGATGGATCGCCGAATGCGAGGCTTGTCGTTGACAACGAATGCCGCGCGGCCGGATTGCCGATCCTCGACCCTGACCCGAGGACTTAACTCTAAAGGCTTTGTTCCAAAACGAAAAAGGGGCTGTTCGCAGCCCCTCGTTGTCACCGTTGTTCCGGCTTCTCAGAGCCTGCAATAGTGCGGATAGCCGTCGTAGCCGATATAGGTGTCCGAGCCCGGATCGTAGCTGTCGTAGCGGGCGAGGCAGCGGCGGACATGCCAGGAACCGCCATCTTCCTCGACATAGACGGTGCGCGGCTGCTGCTGGGCGAGCAGGCTGCCCAGGACGAAGCCACCGACGCCGGCGGCGATACCGATGCCGAGCTCGCGGCGGTGATGATGGCCATGGGCGGCCGAGGGCTGGACGGTGCCGGCCAGAGTGCCGGCGGCGACGGTGGTGGCGATAAGGGTCGAAACGAGCGTGCGCTTGAACATGATGATCTCCTTGGTTTCGTGACCGAGGCGATCCATCCGCCTCTTGACCATCTGTCGCTGCGACCGGGAAAAAGGTTCGAGGATTCTTCCGATTTTTTGAGGGGCCGAAAAAATGACCTCTTCAGCTAGACGCCTAGCTCGACGCAGCGTGGATCGAACGAAAAGGGCGGCCCTGGGGCCGCCCTTCGAGGCAAAAGGTCTTCTCATCAAAGGAAGATGATCACCTTGCCGTGGTGATTGTGGTGATGGTTGTGGTGCCACCACCACCAGGGCATGTCGTGGTGCCCGTGATGATGATGGTGATGATGATTGCCATGAGCCGAGGACGTCTCGACGGTGGCGGCGAGCGCGCAGGTGGCGACAAAAACGGCAACGAGGCCGGGGGTGAGCGTACGCTTCAACATGATGATCTCCTGGATCCTTGATCGAGGCGACCATTCGCCTCTCGGAGATCAGTCGTGGAGAGGCGGCAAAAGGTTCGAGGTTTGAGCGAGTAGCGAAAAGCCGGCAGCGCTGAACCCAAAATCCCTGTTCGCTACTCGCTATTCCCTATTCGCTCCCTTTCACCCCATCCCCGTGATGTGCCTCAGCCAGAAGGCCAGCGCGATGAAGCCAATGATGGCGGTTACGCCGGTCCAGTCGATGTTGGCTCTCTTCAAATCGCTGACGGCCTTCACCAGGAGAAGCCAGGTCACGACGATGAGCGGCAGGATGATGACGAATCTAATCATGCGGCACCCCGTATGGTGCATTTGCACCCGACAGAGATGTAGGAAGCGGTGCGCCGTTTTTCAGCGTGCCGGCTAAGCCGTGCGGTCCATTAGCAACTCGAAACGGAGTTTTGTCTTTACTGGCGCACGAAATGTGCTACCGGAGCGCCGTGCCCTTGTAGCTCAGCTGGTAGAGCAGCGGTTTTGTAAACCGAAGGTCGCGGGTTCGATCCCTGCCGGGGGCACCACTCCTATAGAGAGTTGCGGACCGCGCGGGCGTCATCTTCACCGCTCCTCTTGAGAGCGGACGCGCGAGAAAAGCGTTCGGCCGCCAATTGCGCGACGTCTCACTCCTCTGCGGAGATTCCCGTGAGGCGAGTGCCAACATGCGCTCCGAATGCGCCGCCCCGTCGGCGGCCGCTCATGAAGGAAGTTCATCCCGCCATTTGATTGCTTCGATCTCGACGCGGACCGCGTCCGGAACGTCGATGACCTGATGGACGTCGAATTGGAACGCCGGGAAGGTCGAACACATTTTGTGGACTACCAAAGGGTCGTCCGCCTCGAGCAGCATGCTACCACCCCACTCGCCCACCCGCGCCACGAAGGCATGCACCTTGACATCGCTGGGTATTTCCCAGTGTTGGAAGATCTTCAGGATGCGCTTTTGGACGTTCTCGTATTCAATCGCCGATCCCTGTGGCCGCTCGTTCCAATTTACCAGGTATTTCATAATCGCCTCCCTTTCGGATGATCGCGAATGCCCGAGCCGCATTGTAGCGCCCAAGGCAAGCTTCCGATCGTTCCCTCGTCTACTCCAAGAGAGGTAGGCACAGCACACGAAGGCTCCAGCCTCAGCGCCGCAAAAGTCACACAAGCTATCTACAACAGCCGGAGCTGCCCACCGCTTTAGGCAGCGGCAACCTCGCCGGTTGCCGCTCCGCCGAAGGTGTTCCTTACCCTGACGGACTTGTAGACATAGGCTACCCAAATCCCAGTCAGAACAAATCCGGCGATAGGCGTGGCCAGCGCTTCTCTCGTGAGAACCTGGCTCATCGGCGCACCCAGAATTGTGGACGTCCAAACAGCGTCAAGCGCGAACACGACTGGGATCGCGATCCACTGGTAGAAGAACCATTGTTTGAAACGGGGACTCCGCCGCAGCATTGCAGCGAGAACAATCACTTGCAGCGCTGCAAACGCCAACAACAATACGATCTCACCGCAAACAGCCAGTGGGCCATTTGGTTGCGTCAAGAGCTGCTGGTAACCCTGGCTAGACGAGAACAGCTCAGCCAGCGTGCGGAATGGCGACAAAGTCTGACCGATCGCCAGGAGCAAAAGCCAGCCTCCAAACCCCACGAGATCCGCTCGATTCTGTGACGGCTTTGCGGCCGACCGAACGGCAAAGAAAACCGGCACGCCGATCAGCAGCAACAAGATTACCCAATGCCAGATAGGAAACTGCATCCAACCCCCCAAATGCCCCCCAATGCTCTTGTAGGTTGTATCAGATTTCCGCTTCAACTCAAGGGGAAATATCGAGGGAATGCCCTGCCCGCAAAACCCTTTGACAACTATATCTTCGACAAGACGCTATTTCCGGCAGGATACTGCCATGTCGCGAACGCTGATCGTCGTTGGTCTCAGCATCGTTGTCGTAGGCCTGCTGTGGCCCTGGGTGACCCGGATCGGCCTAGGGAGGCTGCCAGGCGATATCGTGATCGAGCGCGAAAACTTCAGGCTCTACGTTCCTATCACCACCGGGATATTGATCAGTGTCGTGCTCTCGGCGATTCTATGGCTGATCAACCGCTAGGGGACGCTGCGGCTGCAGTGAGCGTTCCTCCCCTCGCCTTTGATCGTCTCACAGCCCAATCGCCGCCACCAATATCCGATTCTGCCGCCTTATCGCCGCGCGCAGCTCCGGTATCCTCGCCTCGTCGCGTTTCACGAACTCGATGAACATCATGTTCATGTTGTTGAAGATCAGCTCGCCCACTGCCGGGCCGTCGATGTCCGGCCGCACCAGGCCGATTTCCTGCAGGCGGGCGATCAGGGCGCGGATCTGCTCGGTGAGCGCATGGTCGAGCGCGGTGTAGGCCTGGCCGAAGGGGCTGTCGGGCAGTTGCGTGGAGATCGCCATCGCCTGCCGCCACATCTCCTTGCTGAGGTAATTCAGCGAGTGCTCGATGTAGATGCCGATCAGCGTGTCCAGCGCATCGCCAACATTGGCGGGCGGGCTGGCGACCACCCCTCGCCCGGCATTCAGCACCTCGTTGACTTCCATCGACACGATGGCGCCGAGGATGTCGCCCTTGTTCTGGTAGTAGTTGTAGATGGTGCCGATCGAGACCTCGGCTTGGGCTGCGATGGCCTCGATCTTGGCGCCTTCATAGCCGGCCTCGCGGAAAAGGGCCGTCGCCGCATCGATGATGCGGCGATGCCGGTCCGCCTTCTGTCGTTCGCGCAATCCACTCATATCGGCCTATTTGCCACAAAATCATAATTGACTCAATTTTAGAATTGGTTCAACTTTTCTCCAACAAGCCAGCAAGGCAGGGAGAACACTCGATGACCGTCAATGCCCGGAATCCGCTTTCCACCCTGAAGTCCCATCTCGCCGCCGCCTGCGCATCCGCGGCGCTGCTCCTCGCAGCGGGCGGCGCTGAGGCCGGCGATCTCAACGCGCTGATCTGGTGCGACCATTCCGATCCGGCGCTGCTGCAGCCCTTCGAGGAGGCCAACAACGTCAAGGTCAACGTCAAGGAATTCGAGGGTACCGGTGCGGGGCTGGCCATCGTCGACCAGTCGCAGCCGGGCGACTGGGACGTGATGGTGATCGATTCCATCGACGTGCCGCGCGGCGTCGAAAAAGGCCTGTTCGAGCCGCTGCCCGAGGACAAGCTGCCCTTCGCCGACCTCTTCCCGGAAGTGAAGATGGACAAGTCCACCGTTGTCGATGGCAAGCGCTACGGCATCACCGAAAAATTCGGCTACAACACGATCGGCTACAACAAGACCAAGGTCGATCCGGCCGACATGCAGTCGCTGGCATCGCTCACCGGCGACAAATACAAAGGCAAGATCGCCATCTACGACTACTATCTGCCCGTGATCGGTATGGCGGCCCTGGCCATAGGTAAGAAGACCGCCGAGCTCACCGAGGCCGACCTGCCCGCGCTCAAGGAAGAGCTGCTCAAGATGAAGGCCAATGCCAAGCTGGTCGGCGAAGTGACCGCCAGCCAGACGGCTTTGGCCACCGGCGAGGTCGATATCCTGGTCGGCGGCGGCGAATGGGTCACGGCGGGTCTCGCCAAGGAAAACCCGGCACTCGACTTCTCGATCCCGAAGGAAGGCGCGGTGCTCTGGTCGCAATCGCTCGCCATGTTCAAGGACTCCAAGAACAAGGACATGGCGTTGAAGTTCATCCAGTACATCATGAGCCCAGAAGGCCAGGCCCGCCTTGCCACCTCGGCCTGCTACTGGGGCATGCCGGCAAACAAGACGGCGGCGCTCTCCGACGAGCAGAAGAAGATCCTGCGCTTCGACGAGCAGCCCGGCTTCCTCGCCCGCGCACAGGCCTATCCGGCGCCGAATGCCGATCTCGACAAGAAGATGCAGGACATGTGGACCGAAATGCTGCAGGCGCAGTAAATCGGCCGATGACTTTCACCGGACACAACGGGCGTGCCCTGCCCTGGGCGCTGGTCACGCCCGCGCTGGCATGGACGCTGCTCTTCTTCGTGCTGCCGTTCATCGCCATGGGGCTGTCGAGCCTCACGGCGCATGAAGGCGGCGGGTTCACCCTTGCCAACTACAGCCAGTTGTTCACCGATCCGTCCTACTGGCGGGCGATGGTGAACTCGCTGGAGGTGACGGCGATCGTCACCGTCATCTCCATCCTGCTTGCCTATCCCTTCGCCTGGGTCCTCGCCGAAATGGTTCCGGAACGCTGGCAGCGACTGGCGCTGATGCTGGCCGTGCTGCCGTTCTGGACCTCCTATGTCGTGCGCTCCTACTCCTGGCTGCTGGTGCTGGCGCAGAACGGCGTCATCAACCGGACGCTCACCGGCATCGGCCTGATTGCCGAGCCGCTGCAGCTCGCCAACACGCGTTTCGCCACCGTCACCGGCTTCGTGCACTTCTTCGTCATGCTGTTAACGCTGACCATATTCGCCAATCTGAAGCAGCTCAGCCCGAGCTACCGCAAGGCGGCCGCCGATCTCGGCGCCGGGCCGGTCCGCACCTTCCTGCATGTCGTGCTGCCGCTGACCTTGCCGGGCATCATGGTCGGTGCCTTCCTCACCTTCGTGCTCTGCATCGGCGACTACATCACGCCGCAGATCCTCGACGGCAACAACGAGCTGGTCATGCCGCAGCTGGTCATGATGCAGATCGGCCGGCGCGGCGACTTCCCGCTGGCCTCGGCGCTGTCGATCATCCTGATGGCCGTGGTCACCGTCGCCTATCTCGCCTGCGCCCGCTGGCTGAAGATCGAGCGGGCCTGACCATGCGCGCCGTCGTCCGCATCGCCGCCTGGCTCTACGCCATCGCCGTCTACGGCTTCATCTTCCTGCCGGTGGTCGTGCTGGTGCTGTTCTCGCTGCAGGCGACGTCTTTCCCGATCCCGCCGTTTACTGGCCCGTCGCTGCGCTGGTACCAGGCGGTGCTCTCGGATACCCGGCTGACATCGGCACTGGTCAATTCGCTGCTGGTGGCGGTGCTGTCCTCGCTCGCCTCGGTCACGCTCGGCTTCCTCTCTGCCTGGGGTTTCGCGCGCTTTGTCCTGCCAGGCTCGGCCTTGCTGCGCGGGCTGATCACGCTGCCGCTTACCGTCAGCTATCTGATCATCGGCATGGGGTTGCTCGTTCTGTTCAACTGGGCCGGCGTGCCGAAATCGCTTTTGGCCGCCGGCATAGGCCATGTCGTGATCAACCTGCCGCTCTGCTTCGCCATCATCTACAGCCAGATGGGCGACCACCAGATCAACATCGAGCGCGCCGCGCGCGACCTCGGCGCACCGGAATGGAAGGTGCTGCTGATGATCACTGTGCCGGTGATGGCGCCGGCGATCTTCGCCGGCTTCTTCCTGTCGATGACCTTTTCCTGGGATGAGTTCGTCATCTCCTTCCTGCTGACCCGCTTCGAGACGACGCTGCCGGTGGAGATCTGGAACCTCTTGCGTTCCGGCCTCAATCCCAAGACCAATGCCGTCGGCTCGCTGGTCTTTGCAGTCTCCGTCGTCCTGGTGGTGTTTTTCGAACTGACCCTGCTGCTGAGAAAGCCGGCATGAGCGCGCCTTTGGTCGATATCCGCAACGTCTCGCACCGCTTCGGTCAGCTCCCGGTGCTGAAGAATGTCTCGCTGGCAATAGAGCCCGGCAGCTACACGATCCTGCTCGGACCGTCAGGCTCCGGCAAGACGACGCTGCTTTCCATCCTCGGCGGCTTCGTCACGCCCAGCGAAGGCAAGGTGTTCATCCGTGGCGCCGATTGCACCGCCGTGCCGCCGGCCAGGCGTCCGACGACAACCGTCTTCCAGGACTATGCGCTGTTTCCGCATATGAGCGTCGGCGGCAATGTCGGCTTCGGCCTGCGCATGCAGGGCGTCGACGGCGCGACCCGAGCGGCAAAGGCACGCGAGGCGCTTGCCCTTGTCGGGCTGGCGGCCGCCTTCGACAAGAAGCCGCATCAGCTCTCCGGCGGCCAGCGGCAACGCGTGGCGCTGGCCCGCGCGCTGGTCATCGAGCCCGCCGTGCTGCTGCTCGACGAGCCGCTCGGGGCGCTCGATCTCAAACTGCGCCGGCAGATGCAGGACGAGCTGAAGGCGATCCAGAAGCGCGTCGGCACTGCCTTCGTCCATGTCACCCACGACCAGGAAGAAGCGATGGCGCTGGCAGACCATTGCGTGGTGATGAATGACGGGCGCATCGAGGACGAAGGCTCGCCCGAGCGGGTCTACGCGCGGCCGAAGACGCGCTTCTCGGCCACTTTCATGGGCGAGAGCACGATCGTTGCCGGCAAGGCCGGCGCTTCCCGGGATGGGCGCGTCACGGTCACGACAGAGCTCGGCCCGATCTCGCTGCCCGGCGCTTCGACGGTCGGCGCGGCTCTGGCGCTTGCCATTCGGCCCGAGCATCTGGTCCTGGGCGACACAAAGGGCGATGTCGCGCTGGGCACGGCCAAGGTCAGCGACGTCGTTTTCCAGGGCAGCTTCAAGCGCGTGCTGGCCACATCGGTCCAGGACCCCGCCTTGCAGTTCATGGCCAAGGCTCCGGCTTCGGCCATTGTTCAGCCAGGCGACACAACAGCGGTTTCGTGCAACGCTCAGGACATCATCCTGCTGGCGGACTGAGAAAATGAGCATGCTTCCGGCTATCCAAGCTCCGGACTGGTACGAAACCATCCGCATGGCCGACGGCGTCACGCTCATCCACGAGCCGTGGATAAAGCCGTTCTTCCGCTGCAACATCTGGCATGTGCGCGGGCGCGACCGAGATCTTTTGTTCGACAGCGGCCTCGGCCATTTCAGCTTGCGGCGCCACGTGCCGCTGGTCACCGAGCGAAAGCTCGTCTGCGTCGCCAGCCACACGCATTTCGATCACATCGGTTGCCATCACGAGTTTGCAGACCGCTGCGTGCATTCCGCTGAAGCGGAAATCCTCGCCGATCCGCGCAACGAATGGACGGTCGCCGACCGCTACGCCAATGACGAGATGTTCGATCGCCAACCCGAAGGCTGGGACACGGCGCGCTACCGGATCCTGCCCGCGCCGGCCGGCCGGCTGCTCGCGGATGGGGACGTGATCGATCTCGGCGACCGCGCCTTCGAGGTCATCCACACGCCTGGACATTCTCCGGGCGGTATTGCGCTCTACGAGAAGAAGACCGGCATCCTGCTGTCGGGCGACATCGTCTATGACGGGCCGCTGATCGACGATGTCTATCACTCGGTTGTCGACGACTATGTCGAGACGCTGCTTGCCATGCGAGACCTCGGCGTCTCGGTCGTGCATGGTGGCCATTTCCCGAGCTTCGGCAAGGTGCGCTATCGCCAACTGATCGACGAATATCTGGCGCAGAAACGGCAAGCTGGCTGCCACCTGCAGCGGAGGCCGTGAACGGCTCTATCGTCTTGATCGACGCAATTCCGAACGGAAAACGGCTTCAGACTTTTCCTGGAATTGCTCTAGCGGGCCAGATCGAAATGGCGCGGAAACGCCTGATGCAACAACATCAGCATCGTCTTGCGCAGCACGTCGGAACTGCCGGACGGCGGGTTGAGGTGATCCCAGAACCATGCGCCATGGACGAGATAGTTGAGGCTTTCGGCGAGCGTATTTGTGTCGACATCCCCATAGTCGCCCATGCGCTTGATCTCGACAAGCAAGTCGCGCGCCTCGGCATTGTAACTGAGATCGCTGGGCAGACCGATCTCGTTGTAGAGCTGCATGCTCTTGCGGTCGCTGGAGAACACGACAAAAACCGAAACCCATTTCGGATGCTGCCTGGCAAAGCGCTGCGCGCACTCGACCGCGCCCATCAGACGCTCGACCGGCGACAATCCGGGCGCCCGCACCAGGCTCGCCCACAACTCATCGTACCGATCACTGAGATGCTTAAGGACAGCCCGAAACAGGTTTTCCTTGCTGCGGAAATGGAAAACCACCAGCGCGTTGGAGGAGCCCACCTGTTCGGCGATGCGCTGCATGGTGACGCTCGCCAGGCCCTCCTCGGCGATGAGGTCGATGGTGGTATCGATAATGCGCTGGACGCTCGCCTCGCCGCGCTCGCGCCGGCGGTCCCGCGGCGCGGCGTCGTTCGCGGAACCCCTGTCCTCAGCCATCGCGGCCCCGCGTCTCTCCGTCTCTGCGGCTGCCTTGCCTCGCGCCATTTTCATTTCGGCCTTTTTCAATCTGCGGCGGAATCTCGGCGCCACTATAGCTGACGGTGGAGATCAAGTGCCAGCGGTGGTCGTCCGACGCGCTCAAAGTGATGGGCGCGTGCCAGCGTTCGCGTACCATTGACCTTGCGCCGTTTCATAGGCCATCGCGGCCCGGAAGACATCGGCGTCGCAATAGGTTCGGCCGATGATCTGGATGCCAGTCGGCACACCGCTCGCGGCCCGGCCCGACTGAATAGAGAGAACCGGACAGCGGCTCATCATGTTGAACGGCGTCGTCATGACCCAGCCGAGCGATGGGTTCACCCGTCTGCCGCTGATCTCAACGGTGTCGCGGGTCTGGTCGAACTCCGCCGGCACCGCTGGAATGGCGTTCGTCGGGCAGATCAGCACATCGTACTTTTCGAGCAACGGGCCGAGGGTCTGATACATCTGGGCCGCAACCTCCAGGGTTCCGACAAAGTCCGCGGCCTTCGATTTCTGGCCGTCCTCGGCGAACTGCCGGGCATAAGTCGTCATGTCATCGCCGTGCTCTTCAAGCAACTGCGACAGCGAGGCACCGAAAAGATGCTCCAGATAGGCCATGGCGGCCTTGAGCACCTCGTTACCCCAGCCAAGATCGACTTCCTCGACCGCCGCCCCCAGCGACCGGAACACATCACAAGCGGCAAGTGTGTTCCTGCGCACCTCGGCATCGACCTCGAAAGAGCCGAGGTCCATGGAAAGCGCGATCTTCCAGCCCTTGATTGGCTTGTAGTCGAGAGGCAAGCGCAGCTTCGGGCGAAGCGTGGCGATGTCCAACGGGCTCGGTCCTGCCATCACGTTCTGCAGCAGGATCGCATCCCTGACGTTTCGCGCCAGCGGGCCGGTATGGCAGTAGAAATCGAGATTGAACGGCGGCTCGTCAGGGTTGCGGCCGTAAGGCGGCTTGAAACCGACAAGACCGCAGGCCGAAGCAGGAATGCGGATCGATCCGCCAATGTCCGAGCCTGTTGCGATCGAGGACGTGCCCGAGGCCAGTGACGCCGCCGCGCCGCCGGACGAGCCGCCCGGGGTGAAGTCCGGATTCCAAGGATTGCGGGTCACCCCCCATCGCTTCGACCAGGTATAACCGGCGCAGCTGAATTCAGGCGTCGCCGTGCGGGCGTGCACGATGCCGCCCGCCCTGATGATGCGTTCATTCATCGTCGAGGTATGGCCGCCGATGGCGTCCTTCGTCAGCAGCGACCCGTGCGATGTCGGCTTGCCCTTGATGTAGCTTTCGTCCTTTATGCCGATCGGCAGGCCCTCGAGTGCGCCGGTCCTGACGCCTTTGGCGTATTTCGCCTCGGCCTTCTTGGCCAGCTCCATCGCCTCCTCGAAATGCTCGAAAGTGAAGCAGTTGATCGACTGCTTCGTCGCCGCGGCGCGATCGATGGTCGCCTGCATCAGCTCGACAGGCGATAGCGTCTTCGCCTTGAACTGCCGCAGAGCTTCGCTCGCCGGCATGTAGCAGAGGTCGAGGTCGGTCATCAAAGTCTCCCGCAATCGCTGGAATGCGCTTGGTGTGAATGGACGATTGTCTGCCGGACCGCGCGTTGCAATCACGGCCCGGCGGCGGTGGCGACCGTTCGGGACGAAGCTATTTCTGCAGGTCGGTCCAGATTTTCGTGTACAGCGCCTGCACTTCCGGCGAACAGATCGGCATGAATTTGCCCTTGGCGACGAATTCAGCCGGGACATTCACTTCCGGCGCGTCCTTCATATCGGCGGGCATGAAGGCGTCAGACCCTTTGATGCCGTTGGCATAACGGGCAAAGGCCGAGATCAGCGCGGCGTTCTCAGGATCCATGATGAAATTCTGGAACAGTTTTGCGTTCTCGACATTCTTGGCGTCCTTGAGGACGGCGACATTGTCCATCCAGATCGGATAGCCTTCCTTGGGGTAGCCGTAGGCGACCTTGTCGTTCTGCATCCGCTGGCGCAGCGATGCACCGTTCCAGTTGACGCCGGCGGCGACGTCGCCTTTGCCCAGCCCGTCGACCGCGCCATAGTCAAGGGAAAGCCATTTCGCCTTGGCCTCGACCAGTTTGTCCCGCACCTTCTTAAGGAGCTGCTTGTCGCCCGTGCAGTACTCGCCGCCTTCGTAAGCGATGGCAAGGAACATGACGTCGCCCATCTCGGGCACAACATTGATCTTGCCGACGAGTTCCTTCGGTGGGTCGAGGAAGATGGCCGAAGTGTTGATATCGCCGGAATAGACCGATTTGTTGACCGACATACCGGTCGTGCCCCACTGCCACGGCACGGTATACTTCCGGCCCGGGTCAAACGGAACATCGACCCATTTCGGATCCACGTTCTTGAAGTTCTGCATTGTGTCGGGATCGGTTTCCAGCAGCAGGCCTTCGCTAATCCAGATCGGCACGACGGTTGCCGAGGGCACAACGATGTCGAAGCCAGCACCGCCCTGGCGGACCTTGGCAAGCGCGGTGTCGTTGGAATCGAAATCGGTAATGGTGACTTTGACCTTGTAGGTTTCTTCGAATTTTTTGATCAGGTCGGGGCTGGTGTAATTGCCCCAGTTGTAGATGTTGAGTTCGCCATCGGCACGGGCCGCGCCCGTCGCGGCCAGCAGCGACAGTCCGATGGCCGTCGCGGTCAGTTTCATGTTCATACCCTTTCCTCCCATTGTTGGGACCGAAGGTGACGCGCCCTCAGGTCCGTTTCCTGCTGATGAAAAAGAAGGCCGTGACGATGCCGATCGACAGCGCCAGGAAGACGGTCGAGATAGCGTTCACTTCGGGCGTCACTGTGCGGCGGAGCTGGCCGAGCATGTAGGTTGGCAGCGTATCCTGGCCGCCCGACTTGATGAACTCGGTGATGACGACATCATCGAGCGAAACGACGAAGGCGAGCATCAGTCCCGCAAGAATGCCCGGCCAAAGCAGCGGCAAGGTCACATACCGGAAGGTCTGCCACCCGGTCGCATAGAGATCGGACGCCGCCGTCTCGAGCGACAGATCCATGCTTTCGAGCCGGGCCCGGATCGGCAGATAGGCGAACGGCACGCAGAAGGCGGTGTGCGCGGCCATCAGGTAGCCGAGTCCCGAATAGCCGGTCCAGATCTTGATGCGCGAGAACACGATCAAAAGTGCAACGGCGGTGACGATCTCCGGCACCATCAACGGCTGGTTGATGAAGGCATATTTGAAAGTCAGCCCCGGATAGGGCTTGGTCCGGGTGGTTGCGATCGCCGCCATTGTCGCGGAGATCGCTGCCAGTGCGGCGGCAACCGTGGCGATCTGGAACGAACGGATCGACGATTCGATCACCAGCGTGTTGTTCCAGGCGACATGGAACCAGCGCAGCGAAAAGCCTTTCCAAATCGCCAGTGAATCATTGTCGTTGAAGGCGTAGACCACCAGGGTGCCGATCGGCAGGTAAAGCAGCAAGAAACACAGCATCGCCACGGTGGCGAAGCCGGTCTGCCTTCGGACGTCGAAGTGCTCAGCCATGGCCACCGTTCGGTCTGCTTGTGTTGCGGACGTAAACCAACAGGGCCACCATCACGATCGCCATCAGCGCGATGGACAATGCCGCGCCAAGTGGCCAGTTCCGGCCCTGGCCGAATTGCAGTTCGATCAGGTTGCCAATCATCAGATTGGTGCCGCCGCCCAGCACCCGCGGCGTCACATAGGCGCCGAGCGAGGGAATGAAGACGAGGATCGAGCCGGCGACGATGCCCGGCGTGACCAGCGGGATGATGATGTGCCGAAGCACCTGGAACCGCGTCGCGTAGAGGTCGTACCCGGCCTCAACCAGGCGAAAGTCGATCTTTTCCATGCTGGCGTAGAGCGGCAGCACCATCAGCGGCAGGAACACGTAGACCATGCCGAGCAAGACGGCGACGTTCGTATACAAGAATTGCACGGGATGGTCGGTGACGCGCAGCAGTTGCAGCGCCGAATTGATGATGCCGTCGTTGCGAAGCACTTCCTGCATGGCGAAGGTGCGGATCAGCAGGTTCGTCCAGAACGGGATGGTGATGAGGAACAGCCAGATTTCCCGCCGGTGTTCGGGCCGGGTCGCGATAAAATAGGCTGTCGGAAAGCCGAAGATCACGGTCAGGATCGTGGTCAGGACCGACAGCGATGCCGAGCGCCAGAGGATCGACAGGTGTGCGCCGGCGATGGACAGGGTGTCGTCGAAGACGTCGCGTTCAAACAGTACGCCTACCCAGGCGTCGGTAGAGAACTGCCATTTCACATCGCCGTAGTTGCCGGGCGTCAGAAAAGAATAGACGACGACGATCAGCAGCGGCCCGACGGCGGCGAGCAGGACGATCAGCAGCGCCAGGGCGGACAGCAGCCAGCGTGACCGAATATCGTCCCGCTCCGCCTTTTCGGCGATTTGGCTCGCGCTTGCCATGATCTAGTCCCTCAACACCTGCGCGGCGTCGTTGCCGATAGAGATGCCGACCTTGTCGCCGCATTGGAAGCCACAGCCGGCGCTGCGCGTGTTCTGCTGGCGCACGGTGAAGGCCTCGCCACTGTTCAGTTGGACGCGGATGTGCGTATCGGTGCCGAAGTAGACAATGGTCTCGACCGTCCCCGACAGGTCACCTTTGCCGGTGGTCAGCTTTGCGTGTTCCGGCCTGACCACGATGGTGGCGTTCTCCTTCGGCTGGAAGCCTTCGGCCACGGTCGCATCGATCGTAGCTCCGGACTTCAGTGTCGCGCGCACTTTGCAATTGCCCGTGATGGTGATTGCCGCGGTGATGAAATTCGTCTCGCCGATGAAGTCGGCGACGAAGCGCTCCGCCGGCTTGTCGTAGATGTCCCTGGGCGTGCCGACCTGCAGGATCTTGCCGGCCGACATCACCGCGATACGGTCGGACATGGTCAGCGCTTCTTCCTGGTCGTGGGTGACGAAGATGAAGGTGATGCCGGTCTCGTGCTGCAGTCGCTTCAGTTCGATCTGCATTTCCTTGCGCAGCTTGTAGTCGAGCGCCGAGAGCGGCTCGTCGAGCAAAAGCACCTTCGGCTGCGGCGCGAGCGCCCGGGCGAGCGCAACGCGCTGCTGCTGGCCGCCCGAAATCTGACTGGTACGCCGGTTCCTCATGGCCTCCATGCGGACGAGCTTCAGCATCGTATCCACACGCGCCTCGATCTCGACCTTCGGCCTGCCCAGCATCTTCAGGCCGAAACCGATATTCTCGGCCACCGTCATGTGCGGGAACAACGCGTAGCTTTGGAAGACGGTATTGACGGGGCGCTTGAAGGGCGGCAGCGGCGCGATGTCCTGGCCGTGCAGCAGGATTTCGCCGGCGCTTGGGAAGTCGAAGCCGGCAATCAATCTCAGCAGCGTCGTCTTCCCGCAGCCGGACGGCCCGAGCAGCGTGAAGAATTCGTTTTCGCCAATGGAGACGGACACATTGTCGAGCGCCCTGACGACGTCCTGACCGGCGGTCGGAAAAATCCTGGTAACGCCCTTCGCCTCAATGGCGGGCCGCATGGCTGGCAAGATATTCCCCTTGTTCTGGTGACCTTTCACCGGCAGGCGCCGGCTGGCCAACTCTGTCTTGTTGCAAGCAATAAATCTAACTAAACATACAGTCAATATTTTTCTGAATGCGCCTGTGCGACTGCAAACCCACAGGCTGGCCAGCCGTCAGGCGAGCCAAACGGATCAGGCCAGCGATCTGATGTTGGATGTTTTGATTTCAGGCCGGTCGCCGAACGGCCCGGAACCTCGAGAGCGTCAAATTCTCAACGACCGCATGGGCCGAGATGATGCTTCGGCAGGAGGCGCAAATTGTTCGCCAAAAACGGCGGGTCGGCACCGTGTCGCCCGACACGGAGAGATTAGCCTTCAGGCAAAGACAGCGAGCTTGTCCGGCTCAAAGCGCCCTTTGCGGACAGGGCGTTCCGGCGGCGTCGCCGCAGCGGGAGACCGAAGGCTGCGGCCGCAGGCTCATCTCTTCCGAATGGCGCACCAGTTCGGCAAACATGAGCGCGAAACTTCCCATCATCAGGAAGACTATGATCAGGCGCGTCACCGGCAATAGACAGGTCTCTCGACTGGTTAGCCCCCGCCACCCATCCACTGCCGGCTAACATGATCGATCCGGCTTTACGAGTGTTTAAGCTTCGCCTTAACCATCGCCCTCATCACATTCGTTGCACATCTGTCATGAAGCGCGAGCGCGGCGCCCTGCCGGCATGGCATGGTGGGCCGCCCTTTGCAGATGCGGGCGGCGCATGCTACGCCGTCGCCGGCGGCCAGTAGGCGGTCGCAGCCGCCGTTCGGGATCCATGAGCAAAGAAGCCAGCCGTTTCGCCTTCGTCTCTTCCGACACCGACGACGCCCGCGCGGCGCTGGAGGCATTGTCGGCGCGCTATGGACAGATACCTGTCGCCGAGGCGAAGATCGTCATCGCGCTCGGTGGCGACGGCTTCCTGCTGCAGACGCTGCGCGACACGATGAGCACGGGCAAGAAGGTCTACGGCATGAACCGTGGCACCATCGGTTTCCTGATGAACGAATATCGCGCCGGCGGCCTCGAGGAACGCATTTCGAGAGCGGTCTCCGAGACGATCCGCCCGCTGGAAATGCAGGCGGTGACCGGTGAAGGTGAAACGGTCTCCGCGTTGGCGATCAACGAAGTGGCGCTGTGGCGCCAATCCTACCAGACGGCGAAAATCCGCATCACCGTCGACGAGCAGGTGCGGCTTGAGGAACTGAACTGCGACGGCGTCATGATCGCGACACCCGCCGGCTCGACAGCCTACAATCTGTCGGCGCACGGGCCGATCCTGCCGCTCGACGCGCCGCTGCTGGCGCTGACGCCGGTGAGCCCCTTCCGGCCGCGCCGCTGGCGCGGCGCGCTGCTCTCCAACAAGGCGACCGTGCGCTTCGACATATTGGAGTCGGAAAAGCGGCCGGTGAACGCCGCCGCCGACCATACCGAAGTCAAGGCGATTGCCTCGGTCACGGTCCGGGAATCGCCAACCGCCACGGCGACATTGCTGTTCGATCCCAATCATTCGTGGAACGAACGTATTCTTGCCGAGCAGTTCCGCTATTGAGCCGGCGCAAGGACAATGTCTCGATTAAGCATCGCGATTAAGGTTACGTCTTCACAATCGCCGGATTTCCGGGCCGTTTCTGTTGACAAATCGCGGACTTGCGCCTAACTGCAACGCCGATCTTGCAGGCGCGCGGCGCCTGCCGCAACAGATGTTGCGATTTTTCCTGAACCAGCCGAAGACAGCCATCACTTGTCCGCAGACACCCAGACCGCTCAAGAAGCGTTGACGTTCACAGACCTCGGCCTGTCGCCGAAGGTCCTCTCCGCAGTCACCGATGCCGGCTATGCCAAGCCGACTCCGATCCAGGCTGGCGCCATCCCGCATGCGCTGCTCGGCAAGGATGTGCTGGGCATTGCCCAGACCGGCACGGGCAAGACCGCTTCCTTCGTGCTGCCTATGCTGACGCGACTGGAAAAGGGCCGGGCGCGGGCCCGCATGCCGCGCACGCTGATCCTCGAGCCGACGCGCGAATTGGCGGCGCAGGTCGAGGAAAACTTCATCAAATACGGCAAGAACCACAAGCTCAACATCGCGCTGCTGATTGGCGGCGTCTCCTTCGAGGAGCAGGACAAGAAGCTGGAGCGCGGCGCCGACGTGCTGATCGCCACGCCCGGCCGGCTGCTCGACCACCGCGAGCGCGGCAAGCTCTTGCTCAACGGTGTCGAGATCCTCGTCATCGACGAAGCCGACCGCATGCTCGACATGGGTTTCATCCCCGATATCGAGCGCATCTGCGAGATGATCCCGTTCACGCGCCAGACGCTGTTCTTCTCGGCGACCATGCCGCCGGAAATCACCAAGCTCACCGAAAAATTCTTGCACGCCCCGGTGCGCGTCGAGGTCTCCAGGGCCGCTTCCACCGCGACCAGCATCACGCAGCGCCTGGTGAAATCAGGCTCGAAGCCGTGGGAGAAGCGCGAGACGCTGCGCAACCTGATGAAGGCCGAGAGCGACGGGCTGAAGAACGCCATCATCTTCTGCAACCGCAAGGTCGAAGTGTCGGAGCTTTTCCGCTCGCTGCTGAAGCATGATTTTGATGCCGGCGCGCTCCATGGCGACATGGATCAGCGCGCGCGCATGCAGATGCTCGCCAATTTCCGCGACGGCAAGCTGCGTTATCTCGTCGCGTCGGACGTCGCCGCTCGCGGCCTCGATATTCCCGACGTCAGCCATGTCTTCAATTACGACGTGCCAATCCATGCCGAGGACTATGTGCACCGCATCGGCCGCACCGGCCGCGCCGGCCGTTCCGGCAAATCCTTCACCATCGCGACGCGCTCCGACACCAAATATGTCGATGCCATCGAAAAGCTGATCGGCGCCAAGATCGAATGGCACGACGGCGACCTGTCGACGGTCACCGAGAGCGAGGGTGACGATGCGCCTCGCCGTGGCCGCGGCGCGCCGCGCCGCGCCGGCCGCAAGGACGACGATCGCAAGGACCGGGGCGAGCGCAAGAGGGACCGTCACGCCAAACATGACGAGACACCGGATGCGGCGCGCGAAGAGCAGCCGGTCGCCGAGGTCGCTGACATTGCGGAGCGCCGCGCCCGCAAGGATGCGATCCGCTCCGAGAACGACCGCAAGGGTTCTTCAAACCGCAACGAGCAGCGCGGCGACGTCCGTCCTCAGCGCGACCACAACCGCCCTGCCCGCCATCGGCAGGATGAAGGCGACGCCACCGTCGGCTTCGGCGACGACGTGCCGGCCTTCATGCGGATCGTCGCGAAAGTCTGACCTTCGATAGAGCGCCAGCAGAACGAAGACGGCCCCTTACGGGGCCGTTTCCTTGTTGTCGCTTCGCTTGAAAATTCAGCCAGGCGCTCTTCCGAGGATTGTCCTGTTGGAGCTCACATCGGCCCCGGCATCATCTTGGTCGGTTTCTCCAGCATCGGAAACTCGGCCTTGTTGCACTTCACGTTCGGGTTCGTCGGACTGAACATGCCGTTCGGATTGTCCCTGAACAGCCAGGCGTGAAGGTCGTAGTGCACGAACTCCCTCGGAATGAGCGGATAGTGCCCCTCCATCGGCCCCATGAATTTCTGGCCAAACAGCGTGGGCGCTTCCTTGACGTCCGGAGTGAGCGGCACCAGCCATTCCACCGCGACCAGCTTCAAGCCCTTCTTGGTCGGCTCGTAGATCAGGACGTTGGGTTTCATCGGGTCGAGCGGCTTGCCGACACTCGGGACGTTAACGAAATGGACGCCCATTGCGCCCTTCGGATAATCCATCGTGCCCGGTATCTTCTCCCCGCTGTAGTAGACGCAGCCTTCGGTAGACAGATAGAGGTCGCGGATGGCGGCCGTGTAGTCCTCATATTTGGCCAGCGATTTTTTCAAGGCTTCGATATCGGCCTTGTTGGCGTCTTCGGCCCTGGCCGTGGCGGCTCCAAGCCATGCGCCCAAGAGGCCAGTCAAAACGAGGACGCCGCAGCGCCCAAGGCGAGCCGTTCTTGTCATGCATTCCTCCCAGATTTCTGATCCGGCCGTGCAAGACCGAGGCGGAAAAAATGCTGATTGCGCGGCCAGTTACCCGCCTCTTCCCCTTCTGGAACGGCGTTGATGCTAGTCCTTTCCAGAGTTCTGGAAAAGCATCAATTAGAACAAGCTAATGACCTTTTGGCCTAAAGCGCGTCGCGATCTTTCAAATTCGCTCCGTGCGCTTCATCCGCATGTCGTTGTCCCGAAACCGGTTCCCACTTTCGGGAGACATGCTTCAATTCGAGGGGTCGCGCCAAACAAAAACGGCCCCTTGCGAGGCCGTCTCTCCTGGTGGAGTTGATCCGTTGGAAGCGTTTCTTCTCAGGTGAGCGGTGAAAGCTGGATCTCGACGCGCCGGTTCTGGGCACGGCCCTGGGCCGTCGCGTTGGACGCGATCGGGCGCGTCTTGCCGAAGCCGGTGACTGCAAAGCGGCGGGAATCGACGCCCTGGCCTGACAGGTAATTGGCGACCGCGAGCGCGCGGCGCTGCGACAGATCGAAATTGTGCTCGTCGCCGCCCGTCGAGTCGGTGTGGCCGAAGACGTCGACCGTGGTCTGGCGGAACTTGTTCAGCACCAGCGCCACCGAGTTCAGCACCGGATAGAAGCCTGGCTTCACCGCATCCTGGTCGACGTTGAAGGTGATGTCGGACGGCATGTTGAGGATGATCTGGTCGCCGCTGCGGGTGACGCTGACGCCGGTGCCCTGCAGCTGACGGCGCAGTTCGGCCTCGTTCTGGTCCATGGTCGCGCCAATCGCGCCGCCGGCGAGCGCGCCGATGCCCGCGCCGATCAGCGCGTTGCGACGATCGTTGCCGCCTGCGAGCAGGCCAAGGCTGGCGCCTGCCAGAGCGCCAAGGCCGGCGCCGGCTGCCGTGTTAGAAATCTTCTGGTCGCCGGTGTACGGATCGGTGGTGGTGCACGCGCTCACCAATACGGCCGTCGCCACGACGACCAGCACGGTCTTCTTCATAAGGTGGTCCCTCTCCAATTCACGGCCTATGCCGTGCCAAATCAGCCCTTCCGGACGCCTTGTAGCACGAAATGCGGCGAAAAGCGGAACAGGAAAGCGGCTAAGAATTCCTACCGGCAATCCATCAACGCGCCTTTGCGACAAGCAATCGTTCCGCCTACCAAAGGTTCTTGCCGTCTATGACCACGACCTCGACCTTATCGAGATCGAAATCATCGAATAGGCGGGAGTTGACGCTGATCTTCGGATTGTCGAAGTCGGGCTTGCCGGTCGACCAATCCGGCGTTTCGGTGAAGGTGCCACAGCCGCATGTGGCGCAGAAGCCGTGTTTGACGGTTTTTGAGCCCCATTGGTAGAACGAGATGTTCTCAGGTGGGCTGGTGAGCTTGAATTGCGAGGGAACGTAGTAGGCCCAAAGCGAGCCACGCTTCGAGCAGAAGGAACAAGTGCAATGCGTCACCGTCTGTGGCGCTTCGGCGACCTCGAATGTGGTCGCCTTGCAGTGGCAGCTTCCCTTGATGGCCATGACTGTCCTTTCCATTGTCCGCCGCCCCTCCCCGAATACGCTGGCGGCAAGGCAACATAAAGAAGCAGTCCTGACAACTGCCGTCAGCGGCTCCTTCGTCCATTGCTGACTCTGCTAGAGACTTTTCACGTCGTCCTAGTACGAGCGCGGCGGCACGAACAAGCAGATCGTCTTGCCCGCGTCGAGACCAGCCTGGTGCGCGCACCAATGGAATTCGCCGTCGGGACTGTCCTTCACGCGCTTGTCTGTCATGGGAACAACCTCCCCGGTTCCGGCAATCACATACCCTTCGGGTTTCTCGAGGACCTCGCCGGTATGGGCCGTACGGCAATCGAAGTTGGCGCAGCAGGCAAAGGGATAGCTCCAGCCTTGCGGCAGCGCCGCCGTGGGTTTGGCGTCGTGTGCAAAGGCGGGCGCGGTCAGCACCGTCACCGCTCCGGCAGCGAACAGGGAAAACAGAAGTCGGCCAGCCGATTGAACGGCTTGGGCCGATCTTGATTTGGCAGCAGACATCGAAGCGTTCCTTTCGAGCTCCAAGCGTTTTCGCTTGCCCGTTCCCGGAACGTGTCTTCCCAGCTGGCCGGATCATCGGTCGCAGATATGCCGCGTCCGGCCAAAAATGCTTCTATCCCCCAGCCCGAATGCTGGGCTGATTCCTTGGCTGGCGCAAGAAATCTGACGCACCGGCAATGCCTCGCCTCACGCCAACCTCTGCCATCCAGAATCGTGCGCCGGCTTGCTTAACGAGCGGTTAGCGGCACGAGACCGGTGCCGGACAACGGGATATGGCTCAAGCTGGTTCCAGCCGTTCAGCCGAGAACATGCCCATCATACTGCGGCAAGTCGTCGGTGATTGTGAACCATTTCGCCTTGGAACCGACGAAAATGTGGGCGGTCGGACGGATGCTCGGCGCATCGGCCAGCGTGCCCATCGCCACATGGACATAGGCGCCCTCGCGCACCAGCGAATAGAGGAGCGAGCCGCACTGTCCGCAATGCGCGTCGTGACCGCTGGCGTCGCCGTAGATCAGCAATCCGTCGTCACCGGCGGTGAGACGAAACTTGTCACGCTCGATGCCGGCGAAAGGCTTGAAGGCGGAGCCGGTGGTGCGTCGGCAGTTCGAGCAATGGCAATTGGCCGCGTAGACGAATTCGTCGGCCACCTCATAGCGGACTTGGCCGCAGAAGCATTTTCCCGTGAGTAATCGAACCACCGCTTCCTCCGTCGCTTTGAGGCGTAGGGGCGTGCCCTAGTCGAGGTCCGCCACCGCCTCCCCGGCGCCGCCCTCGATGCGATGCGACAGCGACGCCTCCATGAACTCGTCGAGGTCGCCGTCGAGCACGCTTGACGGGCTGGTGCTTGCCACCCCGGTGCGCAGATCCTTCACCAACTGATAGGGCTGCAGAACATAGGAGCGGATCTGGTGGCCCCAGCCGATGTCGCTCTTCGACGCCTCGGTGGCGTTGGCCACGGCCTCGCGCTTCTTCAGCTCTTCCTCGTAGAGCCGGGAGCGCAGCATTTCCCATGCCTTGGCTCGGTTCTTGTGCTGCGAGCGCTCGGCCTGGCAGGCAACCGCGATGCCGGTCGCAAGATGCGTGATGCGCACGGCGGAGTCGGTGGTGTTGACGTGCTGGCCGCCAGAACCGGAGGAACGATAGGTGTCGATGCGCACGTCCGATTCCGAGACATTGATCTCGATCGAGTCGTCGATCACCGGATAGACCCAGACGCTCGCGAACGAGGTGTGGCGGCGCGCATTGCTGTCGTAGGGCGAGATGCGGACCAGGCGGTGGACGCCGGATTCTGTCTTCAGCCAGCCATAGGCGTTGTGCCCCTTGATCAGCACGGTGGCCGATTTGATGCCGGCTTCTTCGCCATCGTGGACTTCGAGCACCTCGACCTTGAAGCGACGACGCTCGGCCCAGCGCGTATACATGCGCAAAAGCATCGAGGCCCAGTCCTGGCTCTCGGTGCCGCCGGCGCCGGCATGGATTTCGAGATAGGTGTCGTTGGCGTCCGCCTCGCCCGAGAGCAGCGTCTCGACCTGGCGAGCCTTGGCCTCGCCCTGCATGGAACGCAGCGCCGCTTCGGCTTCGGCGATGATGCCCTCGTCGCCCTCTTCCTCGCCAAGCTCGATCAGGCCGATATTGTCCTCGAGCGCCTGGGTCAGCCCTTTGACCGCCCCGATGCCTTCTTCGAGGCTCTGGCGTTCCCGCATCAGCTTCTGCGCTTCCACTGGGTCGTTCCAGAGGCTGGAATCCTCGGCGCGCGAGTTCAGGTATTCAAGCCGCTTGATGGCCTGATCCCAGTCAAAGATGCCTCCTCAGCAGGGTTATCGCCTGCCTGATCTCGTCGACAATATTGAGCGTTTCCGCGCGCATGGATGTTCGTTCTGTCCTGTTCTTCTCGTTCTTTTCGGAATCGGCGCGATACATAGGCACGGCACCGCCGCCTGTAAAGCGAAATGGGCCGGCGCCAACCTGCTGGCCGTTCCGAAAACCTTGCGGAACGTCAGTAGAGGCCGCCGCCGCCGTCCTGGATGGCCTGATTGGCCTGCGGCGACAGTGCGCCGCCGGCGCCGTTGGAGCCGTCCGCGCCCATGCCGATCACCCAATAGCTGTCGGCCGGGCCGGTGCCGGGCTTGAACGCCTCAATGATGGTGTTGGGATCGCCCTCAGCCGCGCGCATGCCGGTCTTGCGGTTGATGGCGACCAGCTTCATGCCCTCCGGAACCTGGAAGTCGACATTGGGCGTGCCGTCCAGCGCCACGCGCATGAAGTCCTTGAAGATCGGCGCGGCGAGACCGCCACCGGTCGCGCCCTTGCCGAGGCCGCGCGGCGTGTCGTAGCCCATGTAAAGACCGACGACGAGGTTCGGCGTGAAGCCGATGAACCAGGCGTCCTTCTCGTCGTTGGTCGTGCCGGTCTTGCCGGCGATGTGGCGGCCAAGCTCGGCAATGGTGGCACCTGTGCCGCGCTGCACGACGCCTTCCATCATCGAGGTGATCTGGTAGGCGGTCATCGGATCGAGCACCTGCTCGGAATTGTCGACCAGTTCCGGCTCTGGCTGGTTCTTCCATTCGCCGGCGTTGCAGCCCTCGCAGCCGCGCTCGTCCTGCTTGAACACGGTCTTGCCGTAGCGATCCTGGATGCGGTCGATCAGTGACGGTTTGATAGACTTGCCGCCATTGGCCATGATCGAATAGGCCGACACCATGCGCATGACCGTCGTCTCGCCGGAGCCAAGGGCCATCGGCAAATAGGGCGCCAGGTGGTCGTAGACGCCGAAGCGTTCGGCATATTCCACGACCAGCTTCATGCCCATGTCGTTGGCGAGCCGCACCGTCATCAGGTTGCGCGACTTTTCGATACCGGAACGCAAGGTGGCGGGACCGGCGACGGTGCCGTCATAGTTCTTCGGCGTCCAGGTCGTGTTGCCGCTCTGGATGGTGATCGGGCCATCCATGATCACGGAGGCCGGCGTGTAGCCGTTGTCGAGCGCCGCCGAATAGACGATCGGCTTGAAGGAGGACCCGGGCTGGCGCATCGCCTGCGTCGCGCGGTTGAACTCCGATTGCGCGTAAGAGAAGCCGCCGACCATGGCCAGCACGCGGCCGGTATGCGGATCCATGGCGACAAGGCCGCCTTCGACCTCAGGCACCTGGCGCAGGCTGTAGGCATTGTCGGAGCCGTCGTTCTTCTGCACGAAGATGACATCGCCCGGCTCAAGCACCTCCTCCGGAGACTTCGCCCGGACGGACTTGCCGTTGACGAAGTGGCGCATGGCGAAGCCCATGTCGTCCTTGCTGATGGTTCCCTCGACGCGGTCCTTGACGAGGTCGCCGGAGACCTGGCGCGACGGCTGGATGCCGATCGTAAGGCCATCGGCAGAACTGTCGAGCACGACGGCGAGCGTCCACTCCGGCACATCCTCCAGCCCCTTGACGTTGCCGAGAGCCACGCCCCAGTCACCCGAAATATCGATATGCTTCACCGGCCCGCGATAGCCGCGCAGCATGTCGTATTTGAGCAAACCATTCTGCAACGACTTTCGGGCGATCAGCTGGATCTTGGGATCGAGCGTCGTGCGCACCGACAGGCCACCCTCATAGAGCGCATTCTCGCCGTAGCGGGCGATGATCTGGCGCCGCACCTCTTCGGTGAAATACTCGCCCGCGAACAGGTAGGAGCCGTTGCGGCGCGGCGTCACGCCGAGCGGCTCGGCCTTGGCCTTGGCGCCCTCCTCGCGGGTGACGTAGCCGTTCTCGACCATCTGGTCGATGACCCAGTTGCGCCGCTCCAGCGCGCGATCGGCATGCTTGAACGGATGATAGTTGTTGGGACCCTTGGGCAGCGAAGCGAGATAAGCGGCCTCGGCGACGGTGAGCTCGTTGACCGACTTGTCGAAATAGGTGAGCGCGGCGCCCGCGACGCCATAGGCGCCGAAGCCGAAGAAAATCTCGTTGAGATAGAGCTCGAGGATGCGGTCCTTCGAATAGGCCTGCTCGATGCGGAAGGCCAGGATCATCTCCTTGATCTTGCGCTCATAGGTCTGGTCCGAGGAGAGCAGGAAGTTCTTGGCCACCTGCTGCGTGATCGTCGAGGCGCCGACCTGGCGGCGGCCGGAGCCGAAATTCTGCAGGTTGACAATGATGGCGCGGCCGAGGCCGGTGATGTCGATGCCGGGGTGGTTGTAGAAATTCTTGTCCTCGGCCGACATGAAGGCGGCCTTGACGCGGTCCGGGATGGCCTGGATCGGCAGATAGAGACGCCGCTCGCGCGCGTACTCGGCCATCAGCGAGCCGTCCGAGGCATGGATGCGCGTCGTCACCGGCGGCTCGTATTTGGCCAGAACTTCGTAGTCGGGCAGATCCTTCGTCAGATGGCTGATGTAGATGGCGAGGCCCGCAGCGACCAGCAGCGCCAGCGTCGTGCCGATGCCGAAGAAATAGCCGATGAGACGAATCATGCCCGCTCCAGTCCGAGGTTCGGGATTTCCCTAAACGAAGCCGGCAGTCGCGCAAGCTTTACGGGGCGGTCCCAATCCGCAATGAAAAACCCATGTCGCGACCATGTGGACAAAATACGGCAGCGCGAAGTTTCAGGACTCGATCCGTGAAATAATAACGCCACGTGTTGTCGTCATGCAACGCCGCTTGTGGTTGCAGGACAGTCCCTTCAGCCACCAGCCCTGGCACCCGCTTTGGCAGCGGCGAACAAGGCGACGGCATTGGTGATGCTCTGGGCCGCCTTGCCGCGCCAGTCGGCGCTGAGCAACTGCGCTTCGTCCTTGCTGTTCGAAAGATAACCAAGCTCAACCAGCACGGATGGAACGTCGGGCGCCTTCAGCACCTTGAAGCCCGCCGAGCGCTGCGGATTGTTGATCAGGCCGACGCTGGTCGACAGCTGGCCGACCAACGTGTGGGCAAAGCTCATCGAAAAGCCATGCGTCTCGCGGCGGATCAGGTCGATCAGGATGTCGGTGACCTCCTTGTTGTCGTCCTCGATCTTCATGCCGGCGAACTGGTCGGACAGGTTCTCGCGATCGGCGAGCGCCTGGGCCTCAGGATCGGAGGCCTTGTCCGAGAGTGTGTAGACCGTGGCGCCCCGGAGGCCTTTGACGGCGATCGTATCGGCATGGATGGAAATCAGAAGATCGGCTTCGTGCTGGCGGGCGATGCGCACGCGTTCGTCGAGCGGCAGGTACACGTCGTTGTCCCGCGTCATGTACACATCGTATTTGCCGACCGCGGCCAGCTTGTCGCGCAGCTCGGCGGCGAAGGCGAGCGTCACGTTCTTCTCGACCGTGCCTGAAGCGCTCTCGGCGCCGCCGTCGACGCCGCCATGGCCGGGATCGACGACGATGGTGAAGCGATGGCCCGGCGCCGAGACCGGCCCGGTGCCGACGCGGCCGCCCTTGTCGGTCGAAACGGTCGAGCCCGTCGTCAGCGACTGGTTGGCGAGGGCCTCGTCGAACTCCCGTTCCGACGCGGCCGACATGTCGATGGCGATGCGGTAGCCGCTGCCGTCGTCATTCTTCAGCACGTCAAGCTTGTCGACGGCGAACGGTCCTTTGCCGGTGAGGATGAGCCGCGAGCCCTTGCCCTGATCGCCATAGCGAACGGCGCGCACCAGCCCACGCGGCTTCACGTCCTTGGCGTTGAGGGCGAATCGCGTGCGCGGCAGATCGACGACGAGACGATTGGGGCCGCGCAGCAGGAACCACTTGACGTCCGGCTCGCGATCGAAGGTCACGACGATGCGCATCCTGGTAGCGTCGCCGGCCATCTTGTAGCCGGTTGCGCCAAGCGATCCATCGGCCCGCGAGGCGGCCGTCAGCCCAAGCAGGACCGCCAGCAGCAAAAAGGTCCTTGCCATGAGCAGGAAATGCCTGGCGGCGCCACGCCCCTTGTCTGCGGTGCCTGCCAGTCCCATCTCTTGTCCGTCGCTCCCCGGTTTGGCGCTGTGCGCCGGGTCGTTTCGCAGAAGGGCCTGTCTGGCCGCCAACTCGATTAACGATTGGTATCCAGAGAAGGTTAACCAAGCCTTTTCATGCAGCGGTGGAGCGCGACCTTCCCCAACGGAAGCGCTTTTTGCCGGCATCCGAAATCGGGGTTGCCTTCCACCCCGCCAAATCATAAAAGCGACATTGGATCACTGCAATCCTGGAACCGCCCGCCCCTGCAGTTTCCCGCCAGGGGTAAGATGTGACGGCGCTTCCAGGTCCAGGTGATCGCGACGATTTTCGCAGGCGTGCTCCCGTGGCGGGGGAATCGCTTGCGCGATGAAAACGGCCGGGATGTCCCGCGCCGGCTCCGTGTGAGCAAACAAGCTGGTCCGGCTCAGCCCGGGCTTTGGTTCAAAAGGTTCTGCTGGGTGCCGATGGCTTCAAGCGCAATCATGGAAAGGTCCGCATCGAACCGCGCCACTGTGGCTGCGGGCGGCACCGCCATCGCGTTGAAGCAGCGGCCGGCGGACATTCAATTATCCGGCATCCACACAAATCTAGGCACACAGCGGCGGGGCATGCCCCGCCAGCTGCGGCTGATGGCTGCCGGGAGGAAACGAAATAATGCCCAACAAGATGCTGATAGACGCCTCCCACCCGGAGGAAACACGCGTTGTTGTCGTTCGCGGTAACCGCATAGAAGAATTCGACTTTGAATCCCAGGACAAGAAGCAGCTCAAAGGAAACATCTATCTCGCCCGCGTAACCCGCGTCGAACCTTCCCTTCAGGCAGCCTTTGTCGAATATGGCGGCAACCGTCACGGTTTTCTCGCCTTCAGTGAAATTCACCCCGACTACTACCAGATACCGGTCGCCGACCGTCAGGCTCTGCTGCGCGCCGAAGCGCAGGAGGCCGAAGACGAAGACGACGAGGAGGCCGAGGGCGGCGAGGAGCAGCAGGCGCGCGATCGCGGACGCCGCAGCCGCCGGCGCGGCGGCAAGAATCGCGACCGCGGCGAGCACAAGCGCGGCGCGGACGCCGCCGGCTCGGGAGAAAGTAGCGAGGGCGGCGAGGAAATTGCGGCTTCCGGCGAGGCTGGAGGCGACGCGGGTGATGCCGATGCTTCGACGGAGAACGTCGAAGCGATGTCGGAAACCGACGATTCGGTGACCGAGGCGGCCGCCGAACAAGAAAACAAGGCTCCCGAAGCCAGCGTCGATGCAACCGAAGGCAAAGCAGAGCACGAGGATGACCAGCCCTCCGAAGGCGGCCCGACCTCGATTGCCGCGAGCGTCGATGCGGATGTGATCTCGGAGGCGGTGCCGCAGGCCGAATCCGCCAGCGAGGCCGCCCCGGCCGACGAAGCCGCTCCCAGCGACAGCGACCGCGGCATGCTGGAAGAGGTGCAGTCCGCGCATTCGGACGAGCACGAGATCGAATCGGTCGGCGCCGAGGATGCGCTGGAAGAGGTCCGCAACCGCCGCAAGCCGGTCCGCCGCCAGTACAAGATCCAGGAAGTCATCAAGCGCCGCCAGATCCTGCTGGTCCAGGTCGTCAAGGAAGAGCGCGGCAACAAGGGCGCCGCGCTGACCACCTATCTCTCGCTGGCAGGCCGCTACTCTGTGCTGATGCCGAACACCGCACGCGGCGGCGGCATCTCGCGCAAGATCACCAATGCCCAGGACCGCAAGCGGCTGAAGGAGGTCGTGGCCGACCTCGAGGTGCCGCAGGGCATGGGCGTCATCCTGCGCACCGCCGGCGAAAGCCGCACCAAGGCGGAGATCAAGCGCGACTACGAATATCTGATGCGGCTTTGGGAAAACGTCCGCAATCTCACGCTGCAGTCGTCGGCCCCTGCCCTGGTCTATGAGGAAGGCAGCCTGATCAAGCGCTCGGTGCGCGACCTCTACAACAAGGACATCGATGAAATCCTGGTCTCCGGCGAGGACGGCTATCGCGAGGCCAAGGACTTCATGCGCATGCTGATGCCGAGCCATGCCAAGGTGGTGCAGCCCTATCGCGACGCCACGCCGATCTTCGTGCGCAACGGCATCGAGGCACAGCTCGACCGCATGCTGCAGCCGCAGGTGACGCTGAAGAGCGGCGGCTACATCATCATCAACCAGACCGAGGCGCTGGTCTCGATCGACGTCAACTCCGGCCGCTCCACCAAGGAGCATTCGATCGAGGACACCGCGCTCCACACCAATCTGGAGGCCGCGGAGGAAGTCGCCCGGCAGTTGAGGCTGCGCGACCTTGCCGGCCTGATCGTCATCGACTTCATCGATATGGAGGAGAACCGGAACAACCGCTCCGTCGAGAAGCGGCTGAAGGATCACCTCAAGAACGATCGCGCCCGCATCCAGGTCGGCCGCATCTCGCATTTCGGCCTGATGGAGATGTCGCGCCAGCGCATCCGCGCCAGCGTGCTGGAATCGACGATGAAGCCCTGCCCGCATTGCGGCGGCACCGGCCATGTGCGCTCCGACTCTTCGGTGGCGCTGATGGTGGTCAGGGCGATCGAGGAGTTCCTGCTCAAGGATTCGCGCAGCCACATCATCGTGCGCACGCCGGCCGCGACGGCGCTCTACGTGCTCAACCACAAGCGCGCCAATCTGGTCGAGCTCGAAGCCCGGTTCGGCCTGACCATCACGCTCGAAGCCGACGAGACACTGGGCTCGCAGCACTATGCGATCTTCCGCGGCGCCGTGGCGGAGAAGCCGGAAGGCTTTGTCGAGATGCGCAGCCTGCCGACCTATGTCGAGCCGGAGGAACCCGAGGACGAGATCGTCGTCGAGGAGGAAGATGAAGTCTCGGGCCAGGCCGAACAGCCGCGCCATCCGCAGCAGGGACAGCATCCGCAGAGATCCGAGGACGGTGAAGGCCGCAAGCGCCGCAAGCGTCGCCGGCGGCGTGGTGGCAAGGATCGCGACCGTGAGCACGGCGCCCCTGGCGATGCCGTTTCGGCCCCCGCGCCGGCGGATGCCGCCGCGCAGGAAAGCGAAGCGACGCCAGAGTTGAAGGCCGATGCCCCAGCCGACGCGGAAGCGACCCTGGAGGCGTCGGAGGACGGTGCCGGCAAGAAGCGCCGTCGCGGCAAGCGTGGCGGCAAGCGCAATCGCCGCGAGGACGACGAAGCCGTGGCCGATGCCGCTGGCGAGGCGGAAGATGGCCTTGAGCGCGGCCAAGCGGAAGGCGAGGCCCCCGAAAGCGCTCCGGCGGCAGCGGCAGAAGGGCAGCCCGCGCCTGCCAATGACGATGCTCCGGATGCTGAGAAGCCGAAAAAGCCGCGCCGCGCATCGCGAGCGAAGAAGGCTGCGCAGGAAGCGGTCGTCGAGACCGCGCCCACGCCGCCCGCGGAGCTTCCGGCTGAACCCGTGGTCGCGGAACCGGCAGTGGCGGCAGCCGCTTCTGCTGCGACCGAGGCCGAGGCGCCCGCCAATGCGCACCCGACGCGGCGCAAGCCCCAGTCGATCGACGCGCCGGTCGTTCCCATCGTTTCGTCAACCGTCACTGATGAGGCCAAGGCTGAAGAAAAGCCGAAGCGCGCCGGCTGGTGGCAGAGGAAGGGCTTTTTCTAGGCTTTTCAAGCTGTTCGGTTGATCTGTTAGCAAAAATCCCGCGCTGCCCGGCGCGGGATTTTTTCTTTGCTTGAACCCGCCGCTCAAGGCGCGAAGATCGACCAGTTCATCATCCTGGCGAGCTTCTCCAGCGCGATCGAGCCGAGCTTGGAGTTGCCGTTCTCGTTGAGACCCGGAGACCAGACAGCGAGCGATGCCACGCCAGGCACGATGCCAAGAATGCCGCCGCCGACGCCGCTCTTTCCCGGAATGCCGACGCGGAAGGCGAAATCGCCTGAGCCGTCATAGTGGCCGCAGGTCAACATCAGCGCGCCGATGCGGCGCGCCCGCTCCGGCGACACAACCGAATGTCCGGTCGCCGGATTGCGGCCGCCATTGGCGAGGAAGCGGCCGGCCATGGCAAGTTGCCGGCAACTCATGGCGATGGCGCAATGGTGGAAGTAGACGCCGAGCGCCAACTCCGGCTCGTGATGGAGATTGCCGAAGGATTTCATGTAGTTGGCCAAGGCGAAATTGCGGTAGCCGGTGGCGCGCTCGGAGGCTGCGACCTCGCGGTCGATGATGATCGTATCGTCGTCGGCGAGGAACTGGACGAAGCGCAGGATCTCGCCGATCGCCTCGCGCGGCTGATGGCCGGCAAGCAGGACGTCGGAGATGACGATGGCGCCGGCATTGATGAACGGATTGCGCGGAATGCCGTTCTCATGCTCGAGCTGGACGATCGAGTTGAACGGGTTGCCGGACGGCTCGCGACCGACGCGGTGCCAGAGCGCATCGCCGATCTTGCCCAACGCCAATGTCAGCGTGAACACTTTCGAGACGCTCTGGATGGAAAAGGCCTGATCGGCGTCGCCGGCAAGGATGACGCGGCCGTCATTGGTCACGGCGGCGATGCCGAATTTCCTCGGATCGATCTTGCCGAGCTGCGGGATGTAGGTAGCGACATCACCGCGATCCGTCCGCTCCGCCAATTCGGCGGCCACTTCGGCCAGCGCTTGCTCGAGTTCCGGCATGGGCGTCTATTTCAGCCAACGTTCGATGCGGGCGAGCGCCTCGACCATGTCGTCGTGGCTGCCGGCATAGGAAAAGCGCATGGTGCGATGGCCCTGCAGCGGGTCGAAGTCGCGGCCAGGCGTGGCCGCGACATGCGCCTCCGCCAGCATCTTGCGCGCGAAGGCCATGCTGTCATTGGTGTGCCTGGTGACGTCGCAGAAGGCGTAGAAGGCGCCGTCCATGGGTGCGGCGAGCGCGAAGCCGAGTTCCGGCAGACGCTTCATCAAGAGATCGCGGTTCCAGGCATAGCGCGCCTTCACCGCTTCCAGCTCTTGCGTGGCCTTGAAGGCCTCGATTGCCGCGACCTGCGACAGTTCCGGCGGCGAGATGTAGAGGCTCTGGGCAATACGCTCGACCGGCCGCACCAGCTCTTCCGGCAGCACCATCCAGCCGATGCGCCAGCCGGTCATGCAGTAGTATTTCGAGAAGGAGTTGATCACCGTCACGCCGGCGCCGTAGGAGAGCGCGGTCGTATCCGGCGCAGCATAGGCCAACCTGTGGTAGATCTCGTCCGATATGACAGCGATGCCGAGCTCGTCGGCTGTCTTCACAAGCGCCGAAAGCTCGTCCGCCGGAATGACGGCGCCGGTCGGATTGGCGGGGCTGGCGAACAGCACGCCCTTCAGCGGTTTTTCGCGATGTGCGGCCTTCAGGTGATCGGCGTGGAGATAGGCATCCGAGCCGAGCTCGATCTCGACGATCTCGATGCCGAGCGCGGCCATGATGTTGCGATAGGCCGGATAACCCGGTGCCGCGATGGCAACGCGGTCGCCGGGGTCGAACATCGCCAGAAAGGCCAGGTTGAAGGCTGCGGACGAGCCAGTGGTGACAGCGATGCGGCCCGGCGCGACATCGATCCCATAGTGCTCGCCATAATGAGCGGCAATCGCCTTGCGCAGTTCCATCAACCCCAAAGCATCGGTGTAACCAATGCGGCCGTGCTTGAGCGCAAGAGCCGCGGCATCCCGGACGCCGGCCGGAGCCGGGTCCGACGGCTGGCCGACCGCCATCGACACCACGGGGACGCCGGTGGCCTTGAGCCGGTTGGCTTCGGCCAGGATATCCATGGCGTGGAACGGCTCGACCTCGCCGCGGCGTGAAAGCGAAACGACCATTTGACCTCTCGTCCAGTCTGCCTTTGTGCTCTGGAGCAATTCCCGGCGGAAACAGCCGCGCGGTCTCCTTGGAATTGCCTGGGTCCGACGGCAGCGCCGCACAAATGCCCGATTGATGTGGGGATCACAAGCGCGCAGGAAGTTACCGGCGCCGACTTTTCATCTTTCGCCCGCTCGTCTACCAGTGGACCTCATGTTGAGCCGACCCCGAACGATGATCGACAGATCGACCGCAATAGGGCGAACCGCGCGCGGATTCGCGACACTCCTGCTTGCCGCCGCCGTCGCGGTATCCACTTCGGTGAACGCCTTCGCGCAAGGCGTGCCGGTGGTGCGCGACGCCGAGATCGAAGCGCTGGTGCGCGACTATGCCCGGCCGATCTTCAAGGCCGCGGGCCTGGCCAATGACGGCATCGACATCGTTCTCGTCAACGACCAGAGCTTCAACGCCTTCGTGACGGGCCGCCGCCTGTTCATCAACACCGGCGCGCTGGTGACGGCCGAGACGCCGAACGAGATCATCGGCGTCATCGCGCATGAGGCCGGCCATATTGCCGGCGGCCACCAGCAGAAGCTGCGCGACCAGCTCGACCGCGCCAAGACGATGGCCATCATCGCCACGCTGCTCGGCGCGGGCGCGATGGTTGCCGGCGCCACGACCAACAGCCGCGGCCTTGCCGGCGCCGGCATGGGCGTCGCCGCCGGCGGCGGCGAGATGGCGCAGCGCAGCATCCTTGCTTATCAGCGCGGCGAAGAGATCACCGCAGACCGCTCGGCGATCACCTATCTCAACGCCACCGGCCAGTCCGGCATGGGCATGCTGAAGACCTTTGGCCGCTTCCAGAGCGCGCTGTCGCTATCGGGCACCCAGCTCGATCCCTACCGCATCAGCCATCCGATGCCGCAGGAGCGCATCGCCAACCTCGAAGTGCTGGTCAAGGCGAGCCCCTACGTCAACCAGGTCGATCCACCGGCGTTGCAGCAGCGGCACGACATGATGCGCATCAAGATCGCCGCCTATATGCAGGGCCAGGCAGCCGTGGCGCGGCTGATGCGCAAGAACCCGACCAGCCTCGCCTCGCGCTACGGCGACGCGCAGCAGACCTACCTCTACGGCAATCCCGGCGCCGCGCTGGCAAAGACCGCGGCGCTGATCAAGGAACAGCCGAAGAACCCCTATTTCCAGGAGCTGCGCGGCGACATCCTGATGAAGGTCAACAAGCCAAAGGACGCCGCGGACGCCTATGCCAAGGCCGTCAGCCTCGACCCGGCGCGGTCCGGGCTGCTCCTGGTCTCGCTCGGGCAGGCGCTGATGGCGGTCGGGACACCGGAATCAATCAAGAAGGCGGCGACCCAGCTCAGCAACGGTATCGGCCGCGACAAGGAAAATGCGGAAGCCTATCGCTATCTGGCGCAGGCCTATGGCGAACTGGGGCAAATCCCGGCCGCCGATCTTGCAACCGCCGAAGGCCATTTCTATTCGGCCGACTACAAGAACGCGAAAATCTTCGCCATGCGCGCTCAACAGAAGTTGAGGCGCGGCGAGCCCGGCTGGCTTCGCGCGCAGGATATCATAAACTACACGCCATCGAACAAACTCAAATGAACGTCCCGGCCGTGCGCGGCGACTAAGGTGGACCGGGACAGGCAGAAGGAACTGATCATGAACAAGGCAATCCTGCTCGGCAGCGCCGGCGTGGCGGTAGCGCTCGGCATGCTGGCATTCGGCTTCGTGGCGGGAAGCCCGCAGGCCGCCAAGGCCGATACGACGCAAGCCATCCAGGTGGCCTCCACGGACAGCAAGATCGACCGCAAGGAAGTCGAAGGCATCATCCGCGACTATCTTTTGAAGAACCCGGAGGTTCTGCTCGAGGTTCAGGACGCGCTCGAGGCCAAGCAGAAGGAAGAGCAGCGGCTTGCCGCGCTCGGCGTCATCAAGAACGCGAAGGACGAGATCTTCAACTCCACCTTCGACGGCGTCGTCGGCAACCCGAAGGGCAAGGTCACCATCGTCGAGTTCTACGACTACAATTGCGGCTTCTGCAAACGCGCCATCGAGGACATGAAGGCGCTGACCAAAGCCGATCCGGATCTGCGCTTTGTGCTCAAGGAATTCCCGATCCTCAGCCCGGATTCGCAAAAGGCCAGCGTGGTGTCGATGGCCTTCCACCTGATGATGCCGGAGAAATACGGCGAGTTTCACACCGCGCTGCTCGGCGGCCAGGGCCGCGCCACCGAATCCACCGCCATGAAGGTGGCGCTTTCGCTGGGCGCCGACGAGGCGAAACTGCGCGAGAAGATGAAGGATCCGAGCATCAACGAAGCGCTCTCCCGGACCTACGACCTCGCCACCAAGCTGTCGATCACCGGCACGCCGTCCTATGTGGTCGGCAATGAAGTGCTGTTCGGCGCGCTTGGACAGCAGGTTCTGGCGGAAAAGATCGAGCAGGCCAAAAGCGCGCTCTAATTCGTTGCGTGTCGCCACAACAGGCGGTTTTGCGCCTGTTGTGGACAGCGAAAGAACGCACTTGCGCTCTTTTCGCAGGCGGCTATGCCCATTATAGAGGTCCGGCGCGCCGGCTTGGGGGCCGGCGTCAAACAAGGTCGGCATTTTGAAAACGATTTTCGTCCTCAACGGTCCCAATCTCAATGCACTCGGCAAGCGCGAGCCTGGGATCTATGGCGGCAAAACGCTTGCCGCCATAGCCGAGGATTGCAAGGCCGCAGGCGCGGCGCTTGGGCTTGAGATCGATTTTCGCCAGTCCAACCACGAGGGCGACCTGGTCGACTGGATCCAGGAAGCCGGCGACAAGGCCGCTGGCATCGTCATCAATCCCGGCGCCTACAGCCATACCTCGATTGCCATTCACGACGCCATCCGCGCCGTCGCGCCGCTGCCCGTCGTTGAAGTCCATCTTTCCAATATCCACGCGCGGGAGCCTTTCCGCCACGTCTCCATGGTCTCGCCGGTCGCTGTCGGCATGATCTGCGGGTTCGGGCCGCTCGGCTACACGCTTGCGCTGCAGGCACTGGCGGCACGGCTGTGACCGGCTCCCAAACAGAAGGCTCGAAAATGTCGATAAAGAAGAACGGTGTTGACCAGCAGCTGATCCGCGATCTGGCTGGCATACTGAACGACACCAACCTGACCGAGATCGAAGTCGAGCTCGGCGACCTGAAGGTGCGCGTGTCGCGCCAGTCGCAAGCCGTCCACGCGGTCGCCGCTCCGCTTCCTATCCCTGCGGCGGTTACCGCGCCGGCCCAGGCGGCAGCCGCGGCGGCCCCTGTGACGGGGGCTGATTCTTCCAAGAATGCCGTGCCCTCGCCGATGGTCGGCACCGCCTATCTGGCGCCCTCGCCGGACGCCAAGCCGTTCGTGGAGATCGGCCAGAAGGTCAAGGAAGGCCAGACGCTGCTCATCATCGAAGCGATGAAGACGATGAACCAGATCCCCTCGCCGCGCGGCGGAACCGTGACGGCGATCCTGATCGAGGACGCCCAGCCGGTCGAGTACGGCATGCCGCTCGTGGTTATCGAGTAGAGCCGGGAACAGCGGGCAGATGTTCCAGAAGATCCTCATCGCCAATCGCGGCGAAATCGCACTCCGAGTGCTCCGCGCCTGCAAGGAGCTCGGCATCCAGACGGTGGTGGTCCATTCGACGGCCGATTCCGACGCCATGCATGTGCGGCTTGCCGACGAGAGTGTCTGCATCGGCCCGCCGCCGTCGCGCGAAAGCTATCTCAACATCCACCAGATCGTCGCCGCCTGCGAGATCACCGGTGCCGACGCGGTGCATCCGGGTTACGGCTTCCTGTCGGAAAACGCCAAGTTCGCCGACATCCTCGCTGCCCACAACATCACCTTCATCGGCCCGTCGGGCGACCATATCCGCATCATGGGCGACAAGATCGAGGCCAAGCGCACGGCAAAGCGGCTCGGCATTCCGGTCGTGCCGGGCTCCGACGGCGCGATCAGCGACGAGAAGGAAGCCAAGCGCGTTGCCGCCGAGATCGGCTATCCGGTGATCATCAAGGCGTCCGCCGGCGGCGGCGGCCGCGGCATGAAGGTGGCCCGCACCGAGGCCGACCTTGAGATCGCGCTGCAGACGGCCAAATCGGAAGCCGGCGCCGCCTTCGGCGACGACGCCGTCTACATCGAGAAATATCTGGAAAAGCCGCGCCATATCGAATTGCAGGTGTTCGGCGACGGTGCCGGCCGCGGCGTGCATTTCGGCGAGCGCGACTGCTCGCTGCAGCGCCGCCACCAGAAGGTGTGGGAGGAGGCCAACTCGCCCGCGCTCAATGCCGAGGAGCGCTCGCGCATCGGCGGCATCTGCGCCAAGGCGATCGCCGATCTCGGCTATTCCGGCGCCGGCACCATCGAATTCCTCTACGAGAACGGCGAGTTCTATTTCATCGAGATGAACACCCGCCTGCAGGTCGAGCATCCGGTGACGGAAGCCATCACCGGCATCGATCTCGTGCATGAGCAGATCCGCGTCGCCTCCGGCGGCGGACTGTCGGTAAGGCAGGAAGACATCAAGTTCAACGGCCACGCCATCGAGTGCCGCATCAACGCCGAGGATCCGCGCACCTTCACGCCGTCGCCCGGCACGATCACGCATTTCCACACGCCCGGCGGCCTCGGCATCCGTGTCGATTCCGGCGTCTATTCCGGTTACAGGATCCCGCCCTACTACGACAGCCTGATCGGCAAGCTGATCGTGCACGGTCGCAACCGCGTCGAATGCATGATGCGGCTGCGCCGGGCGCTGGACGAGTTCGTCGTCGACGGTATCAAGACGACGCTGCCGCTGTTCCGCGACCTGGTCGGCAATCCGGACATCGCCAATGGCGACTACGACATCCACTGGCTGGAAAAATACCTGGCCAAGGAGGACTAGGCTCAACTTGCAGCTATAATGCCGCGATGACCCGTCCCTACGCGCCCGGCTATCGCATTCCAACCGACCTGCTGCTGAAAGCCTATGCCTCGGGCGTCTTCCCGATGGCCGAGAGCGCGACCGACCCGGAAGTGTTCTGGGTGCGGCCTGAAACGCGCGGCATCATCCCGCTTGACGAGTTCCACACGCCGCGCAGCCTGAAGAAGACGATCCGCAAGCACCCCTTCGACATCCGCTACGATTTCGATTTCGAGGCGACGATCGACGGCTGCGCCGAAAAACGCGAGGAGCGCCGCTCGACCTGGATCAACGCGCCGATCCGCGAAGCCTATGTCGAGCTCTTCCGGTTGGGCCACTGCCATTCGGTCGAGGCGTGGCGCGAGGGCCGGCTCGTCGGCGGCCTCTATGGCGTTTCACTCGGACGTGTCTTCTTCGGCGAAAGCATGTTCGCCCGGGAAACCGACGCCTCGAAGACTTGCCTCTACTATCTCGTCGAGCGGCTGAACGAACGCCGCTTCGCGCTGCTCGACACGCAGTTCACCACCGAGCACCTCAAGCGCTTCGGCGCCATCGACGTGCCGCGCAGCCGGTACGAGAAGATGCTGGCCGACGCGTTGAAAGGCGAAGCCGTCTTCTATCCTTGAGGACGGCAGTCAGCGGTCGGTCGAGGTTTCGATCGGCGTCTGGGCATGGAACATCATCTTCCATCCATCGGCGCGATGGACATAGCCTGTGCTGACCAGAGCGGCATAGGGCTCGCCGCTTTCCCGCGTCGCATGAGCCTCGTAGGTCAGCATGACGATATCGCTGCCCGGCTCGACCATGCCTTTCAGCCGGATGTCGAGATCGCGCCAGCGGTTGGGCTTCGTGGCGGTCTTGGCCAGATCGGCGTTGGCCATCGCTTTCGCCATCTCCGGAAAGGCGACGAGGCACTCGACATCGGCGTGGGCCGCAAAATACGCGGAATCGCCGGTCCAGAACCCCTTCTCGAGACCGAGAAGCTCTTCCTTGCTGACGGTGATCGGCCTGATCTTTGCCATTGTGGAATCCTCCCGTCGCTGCCCCCGTTTAACAACGGATTGCGAAAACGAGGGTTCCGAGGTCAGTTCTGGTCGGTGGTGCCATCCGGTGCAGGCGCGACGTCCGTCGGCTTCGGCGCAGCTTCGGCCGGCTGGTCCTGAGCAGGCGCCTTCGGCTCGGCGGCATTCGTCTTCGACTTGGCCGTATCGGCCTTGGCCGCGGTCGGCGGCGGCACGTCGGACTTCTGCTTGCAGCCCTTCAGCCAGACGTCATAGACCGCATGCTCGACGGCATTGAGGCCGGGGCTTTCGGCGAACATCCAGCCGGTGAAGATGCGGCGGATCTTGCGGTCGAGCGTAATCTCGTCGACCTCGACGAAGGAATCGGTCTTCGGCTGCTCAGTCTCGGGGCGCGAATAGCATACGCGCGGCGTCACCTGCAGGGCGCCGAACTGCACCGTCTCGTCGATATAGACGTCGAAGGTGATGATGCGGCCGGTGATCTTGTCGATGCCGGCGAATTGGGCGACCGGGTTGGTGATACGGTCCGAAACCGCCGGCGCCTGCGCAGCAGCGAACGTCGCCGTCGAGGCGACCAGAAAGGAAGCTGCCGCGAACAATCCCGTCGAGAGTCGGCTCATACAAGTATACCGGTGGTTGCGCCCGGGTGATTCCGTCAATCGCCCAAGGCTAGTCATGGCTGCGATACCAGCAAGCAGCTAAACGCCAATTGTGGCGACAAAGGACCGAAAAACGCGTTTACGAGCCGGGCGTCCAGGCGTCGTAGTCGCCGGTCACCTGCGGACGATGCTGGTTGGTCAGGATGGAACCCTGCGGGCGATAGGCGCCGGGCGTTCCGGTCAGGTTCGGCCGATGTGGCCTCTGCCACTCGCGAGCCTGGTACTTCTCGCTCGACGGGGGTGTGTCGACCCTATGATGCATCCAGCCATGCCAACCCGGAGGGATCTTCGAGGCTTCGGAATAGTCGCGATAGATCACCCAGCGGCGGGTACGGCCTTCCGAATCGACGCCGCCTTCGTAGTAGACATTGCCGGCCTCGTCCTCGCCGACCTTCTTGCCGAATCGCCAGGTGTGAAAGCGCGTGCCCAGCGTCTGGCTGTTCCACCAGGTGAAAAACTGCAGCAGGAAAGTCTTCATCCGGATCCTCATGGCGGCAGCGGCCGCGCCGTTTCCTGCTTATGGCGTCAGGCTATCGCGAAGGCAAGGGTTTTGCCGCGCCCGGCGATGTAAATGCTTCGTGCGCCAAAGCGCGTCGCGCTGAAACCGATTCAGGCGACGCGCTTTGATCTTGTCTGCGCATGTCGTTTTCGCAAAACCGCTGCACATTCTTGCGCGACATACATTAATCGATACACACGCGGAGATGTCGCCACCTCGGCTTGCCAAGTGTTGCCTGTGTTTCTAAAGCTCGCACGCCCGGCAAGCGGGTACTTGGCCCGCGCCGGTTGAGGGAGGTGAGGATTGGCCCCAGAACGATCCGCCGGCGACAGGATCGGCGCCGAAGACATTCGCCGCCGCAAGGGCGGGGTGCCGATCGTCTGTCTCACCGCCTATACCTATCCGATAGCCCGCATGCTCGACCCGCATGTCGACCTGCTTCTGGTCGGCGACAGCGTCGCCATGGTGCTGCATGGCCATGCCACGACGCTCGGCGCCTCGCTGGAGATGATGATCGCGCATGGGCAAGCGGTGATGCGCGGCTCGACAAAGGCCTGTGTCGTCGTCGACATGCCGGCGGGCAGCTACGAGGCCTCGGTGGCGGAGGCCGTTGCCTCGGCTCGACGAATTGTTGAAGAAACCGCATGCCAGGCGGTCAAGCTCGAAGGCGGCGTCGACATGGCCGCGCAGATCGCGGCAATCGTCGCGGAAGGCATCCCGGTCATGGGCCATATAGGGCTGCAGCCGCAGTCCGTGGAAAAGGACGGCGGCTACAAGATCAAGGGCCGGACACAGGAAAACATCGCTGCTCTTTTTCGTGATGCCGAGGCCGTCGAGAAGGCCGGCGCATTCTCGGTCGTCATCGAGGGCACGGTGGCGACGGTGGCTTCGGATATCACCCGCCATGTCGCCATCCCCACCATCGGCATCGGCGCCAGCGGCGACTGCGACGGCCAGATCCTGGTCATCGACGACATGATCGGCATGACGGTCGACCGCGTGCCGAAATTCGTCAAGGAATACGCAAAGCTGCGCGATACCATTTCGGATGCGGCGGCGCGTTACGCCGCCGAGGTGCGCGGCCGCGCATTTCCAGGACCGGACCACGTCTTTTCGGCGACATCGGACAAGGACAAGGCATGAGCGGGCCAATCGTCGTCGACAGCGTCGCAGCACTTCGCGCGCAACTCCGGGACTGGCGCCGGGAAGGCCAGCGGATCGCCATGGTGCCGACCATGGGCGCCCTGCATGACGGTCACATCTCGCTGGTGAGAATCGCGCTCGAGCGGGCCGAGCGCTGCGTCGTCTCCATCTTCGTCAATCCGACCCAGTTCGCGCCGACCGAGGACCTGGACAAATATCCGCGCCAACTGGCCCACGATCTCGACCGGCTGCGGGAAGCCGGCGCGCATCTCGCCTTCACGCCAGGCGTGGCGGAAATGTACCCGGCGGGCTTCGCCACAAAAATCTCGGTCGGCGGCCCCTCTTCCGGCCTCGAAACGGATTTCAGGCCGAGCTTCTTCGACGGCGTCGCGACGGTGGTGGCCAAGCTTTTCCTGCAGGCGGCGCCCGATTGCGCGATCTTCGGCGAGAAGGACTACCAGCAGCTTTGCGTCGTGAGACAACTGTGCCGCGATCTCGACTTGCCGGTCGAGATCATCGGCGCGCCGACGGTGCGCGACACCCGCGGTCTCGCCATGTCGTCGCGCAACGCCTATCTCAGCGAGACCGAACTTGCCGTTGCGCGCCAGCTCAACGTCGTTCTGCGCCAGACAGCGGCGGCGCTCGCCGCTGGCGCAGACGAGGCCAGCGCTACCGGCGACGCAGCGGAAGCGCTCGTCAGGGCGGGCTTTCGAAAAGTCGACTACGTCGCCGCGCGCGAGGCGGTGACGCTCGCCCCCTGGCGGCGCGACCGCGCTGGCCGTCTGCTTGCGGCGGCCTGGCTCGGCACGACGAGGCTGATCGACAATGTCGAGATCTCCCGCGGCTGATCGAGCGTTCGCGTTCGGCGGTCTAGCCGAGCCGCTTCTCCAGGATAAGCGCGGGTATTCCTGACCCGCCGCCGCAATCGGCGGTCCTGCCCGCGGGCCGGAATCCGTTCGCTTCGTAGAAGGCGATCGCCGGGGCATTCGCCTCTTCCACCTCCAGGCGCAGTGTCCGCGCTTCCGGAAAGCTCAACTCGACCTCGTCGAGTAGCGACTGGCCGATCCCCTGCCGCTGACAATCCGGATGCACGTAGAGCTGGTTCAGGAGGACGATCTTCGGGTCCGTGGTGGCGGAAGCGAAGGCCATGCCGCCGATGCGCTTGCCGTCGTCGGCCACCAGGAATTCCGAATTGGGGCGCGCCAGCCGCGCGCGAAGCGAGGCGAGCGAATGCCAGTCATCGGTGATCTCAGCCACCCGCTTGGCGCCGTAGATGCCATCGTAGGTGGCGTGCCAGGTCTCGACAAGCAGCGCACGGACGGCAGCGAGATCGCGTTCGCTTGCCGTGCGGACGAACATGCTAGCCCTCTATGCCGAGCTTGGCCTTGACCAGCTCGTTGACCGCCTGCGGGTTCGCCTTGCCGCCGGTCGCCTTCATCACCTGGCCGACGAACCAGCCGGCCATGGTCGGCTTGGCGCGCGCCTGCTCGGCCTTGTCCGGATTGGCGGCGATGACCTCGTCCACCGCCTTCTCGATGGCGCCGGTGTCGGTCACCTGCTTCATGCCGCGGCTTTCGACCAGCTCGCGCGGATCGCCGCCGTCGTTCCAGACGATCTCGAACAGATCCTTGGCGATCTTGCCGGAGATGGTGCCTTCCTTGATCAGGTCGATGACGGCACCAAGCTGATCGGGCGAAACCGGAGCGTTTTCAATATCTTTTCCGGCCTTGTTGAGGGCGCCAAGCAGGTCGTTGATGACCCAGTTGGCGGCGAGCTTGCCGTCGCGCCCTGCGGCCACCTTCTCGAAATAGTCGGCGATCGGCTTTTCCGACACCAGCACCGATGCGTCGTAGGTGGAGAGGCCGAGCGAGCCGATCAGCCGCGCCTTCTTGTCGTCGGGCAATTCCGGCAGATGCTGTGCCAGATCATCGACATAGGCCTGGTCGAATTCCAGCGGCAGAAGGTCAGGGTCGGGGAAGTAGCGGTAGTCATGCGCCTCTTCCTTGGAGCGCATCGAGCGCGTTTCGCCCTTGTTGGGGTCGAACAGGCGGGTCTCCTGCTCGATCGCGCCGCCATCCTCCAGGATGGCGATCTGCCGGCGAGCTTCGGACTCGATCGCCTGGCCGATGAAGCGGATCGAATTGACGTTCTTGATCTCGCAGCGCGTGCCGAAGGCACCGCCGGGGCGGCGCACCGAGACGTTGACGTCGGCGCGCAGCGAGCCTTCGTCCATGTTGCCGTCGCAGGTGCCGAGGTAGCGCATGATGGTGCGCAGCTTGCTGACATAGGCCTTGGCCTCGTCGGCGGAACGCAAATCGGGCTTGGAGACGATCTCCATCAGCGCCACGCCCGAACGGTTGAGGTCGACATAGGACATGGTCGGATGCTGGTCGTGCATCGACTTGCCGGCATCCTGCTCCAGGTGCAGCCGCTCGATGCCGACCTCGATATCCTCGAACTCGCCCTGCCGGTCCGGTCCGACCGAGACAATGACCTTGCCCTCGCCGACGATCGGCTGCTTGTACTGCGAGATCTGATAGCCCTGCGGCAGATCCGGATAGAAATAGTTCTTCCGGTCGAAGACCGACTTGTGGTTGATCGCAGCCCTCAAGCCGAGTCCGGTGCGGATCGCCTGCTTGACGCATTCCTCGTTGATCACCGGCAGCATGCCGGGCATCGCCGCGTCGACCAGGCTGACATTGGCGTTGGGCGCGGCGCCGAACGAGCTCGAAGCGCCGGAAAAGAGCTTTGCCTCGGACGTCACTTGCGCATGCACTTCGAGCCCGATGATGATTTCCCAGTCGCCGGTGGCGCCGGAGATCAGACGTTTGGGGTCGGGCGTGCGGGTATCGATGATGCTCATGGTAGTCCAGGTGCTTGTTGTCCGGGTTCCCACGCTCTGGCGGCGCGGACTGTCAACCGTTCGCTAGATCAATCGGCCCGGGCTGGCAAGGGAGTCGTCTGTTGACCGAGATCAATGCGTGCGCCTGCTGTCTCGGGCGAGAGTACCGTAAAAGCAGGAGTGGAGACGATATGAGCTTACTGGATTATCTGCTCTCAGTCGACCTCAGGACCACGCTGATGGGCCGCATGATGCAGACGATGGGGGTCGACCGGCAACTGAAGACTGTTCCGGACCACATTGCCGTCATCAATCGAGCTGCCGACCGCTGCCGTTCATGCGGCCATCAGGCCGAATGCTCGACCTGGCTCGACAGCCACGAACAGGCCGACGTCCCGCCGGACTATTGTCGGAACGCCGACCTGATCGCACGTCTGCGGCATGCGGCCGGCCTGCGCTAGCCTAGGTGGGGGCAGCAGCTACGCCGTGGCGATGTAGGCCCTGATCTCCTCGGCCTCGCGCTCGACATCCTCGATGCGACGCTTGACCACGTCGCCGATCGACACGATGCCGTCGAGCAGTCCGTCCTTCTCGACCGGCAAATGCCGGAAGCGGCCTTTGGTCATGATCTCCATGACCTCGTTTACCGTATGGCCCTCGTTGCAAATCTTGACCTTGGGCGTCATCGCCGAACGCACCGCGATATCGAGCGCGGCGGCCCCTTCCCTAGCCAGCACCCGCACGATGTCGCGCTCGGAAAGGATGCCGACGATCTTGCGGTCGCCGTTGGTGATGACGAGCGCGCCAATCCTGTGCTCGGTCAGTATGCGAATGGCTTCGCTCAGCTTTTCATTAGGCCCGAGCGTGAACACGTCATGGCCCTTGCTTTCGAGAATTGCCTTAACCGTCATGGCGTCCTCCTCAGCCTTGCGCGCCGGCTCCTGCCTGACCGGCTTTTTCAGCCCCAGCGCCCTTGGAAGACACTGGGTGCCTGGCCGACATCGTGCGCCGTGATTGCTTGCATTTCAAGTATGATGGCGCGCTGCTCAGCCGGCATGGGGCGGTTGGAAAAAGCGCAGCCCGAAGAAGCCGGCGACGAAGCCGCCGATATGGGCTTCCCAGGCGATCTGTCCATCGATACCCGGCGCAAGGCCGATCAGGCCGGTGGCAAGGTTGATCACCATCCAGACGCCGAGGAAGGTCATGACGCCGCGCGAGCGCAGCACGATCGCGATCGGCAACGGCTCGCCGGCGAAGGCCGCGCTGCCGGATGAGCGGTCGATGCGGAAACCGTAGCGCGCCGCAGCCCCCATCATGCCCGAGATCGCGCCCGAAGCGCCGACCAGCGGCATCTCGCCATAAGGGTGCATCGCCCAGAACAACGCGACCGAGGCCAGCCCGGTCACAGCGTAGAACACCGCAAATCGGGTCGCGCCGAGACGATTGGCAAGCGGTGAGCCGAAAGCGGCGAGCCAGACCATGTTGACCAACAGATGCGCCCAACTGCCATGCATGAACGCATAAGTGAAAGGCTGAACCAGCAAATAGGCGCTTGGCGGGTAAAGACCCGAATAGAAAGCCGGCGTGAAGGCGAAGGTCGAGACAAACGTGTCGTCTTGCGCTGGCGTGAGAAGATAGTTTTCGGCCAGATAGACGACGAGGCAAATCGCAATGACCGCCAGCACAATCGGCGGCAGGTTGAACACCGGCTCGCGGCGCGGTTTCGGCGCCTCTTCCGGCTGCGGTTCGGGTTCAGTTGGGCTTACCGGTTCGCTCATGCACCCTGCGGTCGGCTGGAGATTAGATTTTCGGGCGAGCATGTAATTCACGCCTGATCGAATCACAAACCGCGAATCGCCACAGTCCCCGAATCGCCGCAGCACGAATCAAAAAAGGAAACCGTCCAGGGTTTCCCCTGAACGGCCGGTCGAGTCCCCTGCTCCCCGTAATCTCTTAACCGTAGTGCTGCCGATCGTTGCGAAAACGACCGTTTTTGGAGTGGTTTTGGTGTGCCACAGGCCCCACCGAGGCGCAACGTAAACCACTTGTTAACCTTAACGTCCCCGACCCGTGAACAAACGTTAACGATGCTGGCACGCATCCTGCTCCGCACCGCATGAAGGTCATCGGAGGGCGCACTGTCTGTCCGCCGATGGGACAGGAAGAAGACAGATTGCCGGAGCGGAATGGAAATGAATCAGATCGGATCGATCACGCTGTTCCAATATTGGAACCAGCTGCGTGATGGCCGCCCTGCCCCGAAGCGCTCGGAAGTCGAGCCGGCGGACATCAAGTCGCTTTTAGCGGACACGTTCATCCTCGAGCGCGACACGCGCGGCGAAGCCGTGTTCCGGCTGGCCGGCACCAGGCTCTGCGCCTATTACGGCCGCGAGCTCAAGGGCTTCTCCTTCCCCTCGCTCTGGCGAGAGAAGGACCAGCGGCTTGTGTCGCGGCTCATTCACGGCGTCTTCGACCAGAAATCGTTGCTGCTTTTGACCTATGAAGGGTTCAGCCGAAACGGCCGCTCCAACAAGTTCGAGCTGCTCGCGCTGCCGCTCGACAGCGGCGTCGAGAACCCGCGCTGCCTCGGCGTCGTCAGCGCCGCAAATAGACCATTCTGGCTGGGCGCCGACCCGCTGGCCGATGCCCTGATCGACGCGATCCGGATCATCGATCCCGACAGGGAACCGATGTTCCTGAAAAACCGCCCCGCGATCGACGTTCCTTCGCTGGTGCCGACGGAGCTGGACGCTCCCGAGACGATCTCGGCGCTCGGCCGCGTGCGCCGGATCCGACATCTCGTCGTCTTCGACGGCGGGCGCAACGAATAAGGCGGATCGCGAGGCTTTCTTGCCCTGATCGGGCTTCGTTTCTGCCTTACGCGAGCATCCGGTCCCAAGCCATTTGGGGCCGGCTTTTTCCCCTTTGTTAACCTGCTTTGCTGTAGTTTTCCGGTGAAATTCCTCGCATCGTCGCGCGGAATGCCAACGGGGTGTAGGCAGTCATGAGATCAGCGGCGGCAGAATACACGCCGTCTCGTGCGGAGCGGCGCAATTTTCAGCGTGTCCGGGTGAAGATCTACGGACGTTTCATGCTGGAGGACCGCACAGAGCATGCGTGCCAGGTGATCGACATGTCGCCCGGCAACGTCGCCTTGCGCACCGATCGCGTCGGCATGCCTGGCGAAAAGGTCATAGCCTATATCGACCATATCGGCCGCATCGAAGGCATCGTAACGCGGACCTCGCAGGACGGTTTCGCGATGACTGTCATCGCTTCGGAGCGCAAGAAGGACAAGCTGGCCGCGCAACTCACCTGGCTCGCCAACAAGCATGAGCTGGACCTGCCGGAAGACCGGCGCCACGAACGTGTCGCGCCGCGCAATCCGATGAGCGTGCTGCAGCTCACCGACGGGCGCCAGTATCAATGCCGCATTATCGACCTGTCGCTTTCGGGCGCGGCGATCGAGATCGACGTCAAGCCGGCGATCGGCGTGCAGGTGATGCTCGGAACAATGCGCGGCCAGGTGGTGCGTCACTTCGAGGACGGCGTCGCCATCGAATTCGCCGTCATCCAGCGCCCGGAAACACTGGATTCGGAATTCAACGCGCCGCGATCCTGATTGCCCGCTGAGCTCAAGCCGCATCAAACCGGCCGCCAGTGGCCGGTTTTTTGTTGGCAGCTTCGGCCTGCCCTTCCGCAGCCACACAGCATGTCGGGACGTCACGCGAGGCGGCACGACGCCGGGCAAAACCTCAACAATTCGAAATCGCGGTAGTTCAAATTTTATATTTATTCTACGGGCGTTTTACTCAATATCTACTTCGGGTTTTTGCGTCAAATAAATCCCAACGTGGCACAGTCTCTCTCGAACGGGGAGACTACCATAATGAAAATGACGAGGGGCAAGCTGTTGCTCTTGGCAATGGCGATGCAGCTTTCCGCGTGGGGCACGGCGAGCGCAGGACCGGTGTTCATGCATACGGGCGGCCGCACCACGCAGCCAGTTGGCCATTATGAGTTCTGCCAGCACATTCCGGCCGAATGCAACGAGCGGACGCCGAAGGGAGCGCCGGTCGACCTGACCCGCAAGCTGTGGGCGACGATCATCAGCATCAACAATTCGGTGAACACGCGCGTCAAGCCGCGCACCGATATGGAGATCTACGGGGTCGAGGAATACTGGGCCTACCCCGACAACGGAGTTGGCGACTGCGAGGACTATGCGCTGGAGAAGCGCCGCGAGCTCATGGCTGTCGGTGTCCCCGCCGGCGACCTGTTGATGACGGTCGTGCGCCAGCCGAACGGCGACGGCCACGCGGTGCTGACGGTGCGCACAAGCCTCGGCGAATTCATCCTCGACAACCTCGAGCCGAAAGTGCTCGCCTGGAACGACACGGTCTACACCTACCTCAAACGTCAATCGACCGAGAATTCGGGCGTTTGGGTTTCGATCAACGACGGCCGCGAGGACGCCGTCGCCAGCGTCCGCTAAGGGCGCCAATGCATGTCGCCCAAAAGCGTGCAGCGGCTTTGGGACAACGACATGCACAAGGAAATCAAGCGCATCGCATTCATGCGACGTGCTTAGGGAAAAGCCCGGTCGAGTCCCCACCCTCCCCGTCCCCAACGACCGGGTTTTAGGAGCCGGCCCTGTCCCCGGGCCGGCTCCGCCTTTTCTGGCGGTGCCTGTCGGGAGACAAGCCTGATGGGCTCCGCCTGGCCGGAAACGCCACACTGTCATCCGGCAACCCTTCCTGATCGCAGCGGATGGGGGCAGTATGTCCGTTCATTTCGGATGGAAAGCGATGCTGGAAATCCCTGACGACCGTTGCGAGCGCCACCGGTTATTCAAAGCCATCGACGACGCCTTCAAGGCTGGCGCCTTCGAGACCCTTGGTAAAGCGCTCGGCGGCTCGGCGCGCTGGTTTGACGAACGGATGCCGTTCGAGCTGGGCCTCGGCCATCCGCTGGAATACGCGATCTATTGGAGCCCGATCGCTTTCATAGGCACCCTGCTCGGTGCCGGCTCGAACCCGAACTACGAAGATCACGCCGGCTTTCCATCCTTGATCGCGGCGCTGTCGACGGAACGGCCCGACAGACTGGAGATCGTGCGGATCCTGATCGAGCACGGCGCCAACCCGAACATGCGCGGCGTGAACGACTGGACGCCGCTGCATTATGCAGTATCGCTGCGAGACACCGATGCGATCCGCCTGCTGTTGGCATCGGGCGCGGATCCGTCGCTCAAAACGCGCATCGATGACTATGAAACGGCCTTGGAAGGCGCCGATGAAGCAGGCTTTGAAGCGGGAGCGTCGCTGATGCGCGAAGCGATGTCCCGGTGCCGCTAAGCCGGCGACAAAGCGGTCGCGCGACGCCTCGCTCTCAAGCCTGCTTCAACCCAGCCTTGAAGCGCTTGCCGTTGGCGACATAGTGCGCGGCTGAGACGCGCAGCCTCTCGATCGCCGCGTCGTCCAGAGCTCGTATCACCTTGGCGGGCGAGCCGACGATCAGGGAATTGTCCGGGAACACTTTGTTTTCCGTCACCAGGGCGCCGGCGCCGACCAGCGAATTGTTGCCGATCCTGGCGCCGTTGAGCACGATGGCGCCCATGCCGATCAGGCTGTTGTCGCCGATCGTGCAGCCATGTAGCAGCGCGCGATGACCGATCGTGCAGCCCTGCCCGATGGTGAGCGGAAAGCCCGGATCTGTGTGCATGACGGTATGTTCCTGCACATTGGTGTCGGCGCCGATTGCAATCAGCTCACCGTCGCCGCGGATCACGACACCGAACCAGAAGCCGGCATTGCGGCCTATCCTGATATTGCCGATCAGCGTGGCGTCGGGCGCTACCCAGTTGGTTTCGGCATCCTCGAACCGAGGCGCCTTCCCGTCGATCGCATAGACCGGCATTTTGTCTCCGATTCGTCTCAAGCTGAGAATTCGGTAGAGCCTAGGAGACCGAACGCCCAGGAGGCAATGGTGATCAGCACGATGCCGAGCGCCAGCGCCCAGGCAACGGCCGTGCAGCCGCAGGAAAGCAGCGCCAGCATGCTGATACGCCCCTCGCGCCTGGCGGCTAGAGCTTCGTTGGCGAGCATGAACGGACCGGCGCAGGCGGTTGCCGCGAGCGAGCGCACAATATGGGCAGGCGACACATAGGGCTCGGCGAAGGCCAGCCGGCGGCCAGAGAAGAGTTCCATGGCCGAACCGGCGAGGCCGCAGGCCGTGAGGCCGACGGCAAAAGCGTAGAGAGGAAGCAACATCGTATCCATCTTTACCAACCGTTTACCATGAAATCGCACAGTCGTGCCGACACGCTGCAAGAGCCATGCCGCGCGAAGCTGTGCCACCTGAGGACAGGGGACGGGATTGGGAACCGCGATGAGAGAGGCAGCCGCCGCCGAGGAATTCCAGGTCGTCGACTCGACCTTCATGAAGAGGGTCTTCTACGCCTTCGCGGCGCTGGCCCTGCTGTCAGTTGCCATCAGCGTCGGCGGCAAGTGGCTTGGCAGGTCAATCGCGATGGCCGGCTATAGCGACGACACCACCGTCCGCCAGGTCGTCATGGGCAATAGCGTGATCAGCGTGCCGGCCAATTTCATCCGCTTCGACCAGGCCAGGCGAGACGGCATCGCCTCGCGCCTAGACCTTTATCTGCGCTATCCCGAGATGGACGGCTACAGCACTGCCGCGCGCAACGACTTCAATCACACCACGACCAGGAAGATCATCTTCCTGGCGTTCGAGCCGCGGATGATGTCGCGCGACATGAGCGGCCGGTTCGCGCCGATCTACAGCGCCCTGATCGTCAAGCCGGGCACACCCGGGCCGGACGGCACGACGCTCTACGGATTCACCGAGAAATCAGGCTACCTCAACGAAGTGCTTGCGGTTGCCGACCGTCCCGGCAAGGACCCATTCGTCGCTCGCTGCCTGAGCGGGCCGAGCGCCGAGGAGTCACTGGCGCCCTGCGAGCGCGACATCCAGGTGGGCGACGATCTCAGCCTCACCTACCGTTTCCCGCGCGAGCTCCTCGGAAATTGGCAGGCGCTCGATGCTGCGATCGCCGCCAAGGTTGCGACCATCCTGAAGTCGGGACACTGAAACGCGCCGCGAGAGCCTTGTGCCGTGGCAAGTTAAACCAGCTGCCGACCTAAAAGCGCGTCGCGATCTTTCGGATTCGCTCCATGCGCTTTAGGTTTTTGATTTTACGCATGTCTTTGTCCCGAAACCGGTTCCCACTTTTCGGGAGACATGCTCTAAACCATTTCAGCTCGCAGCCAGCGTTTCAGCCCGGCGATGTCATGATCGCCGACAGCTTTGGCGACACGCCGTCCGACGGCCGCGCCGAATTTGTAGCCGTGGCCGGAGCAGGCGGAGACGATCAGGCATTTGCCTTTCTCATGCGCCAGGAATTTTTCGTCCGCTGTGAAAGTGTAGGCGCAGGTGACGACGTCGGTGACCTTGTATTCTGTTATGCGGGCGATGGGCGGCGAGAACAGGTTGCGGATCACCTCGCCCTCGCCCGGCACCGGCTGTCGATTCCAGTCGGCGTCGCTGGTCGGCACTTTGTGCAGGCCGGATCCGAACTTCATGCCGGCACCGCGCGTCAACGGGATCATGTAGCCATCGGTGACGCCGCCAACGTCGAGGATCACGGGAGCCACCTCCCAGGCGGCCTTGAGGTCTGCCGGCGGTTCAACATAGGCAAGCGCCGTGCGATAGGTCTTCAATTCGCTGCCCAGTTCCGGGAACAGTTTCAGAACCCAAGCACCGCCTGCGACGACAACGCGATCGGCCTGCATGGTCTCGCCGCTTTCCAGCACGATATGACCGGTGTCGGTATCGACCTCGACCGCCTTGCTGTGCTCGTAGACATTGGCGCCATGCGCGCGCAGCCATCCGGCCAGACCGGTGGCAATCTTGCGGCAATGCAGCGCGCCGCCCTCTTCCGAGAAGTAAGCGTAGCGGAAAGTGCCGACTTCGAGGAACGGCCAACGTTCGACCGCCGCCGCGGGTTCGAGCAATTCGAACGGGAAATTCCCTTCTTCCAATCCTTCGCGATACTCCTCGGCCTCGTCGCCGGCCTCCCGCGACACGCAAAGGAAGCCCCTTGCATCCAGGTGATCTTCGCCGAGATCGGCCCAGAGCTCGTCCCAGGCTCCGTAGGCCTCGCTGATCAGCCGGCCATAGCCGCTGCCGGCGCGGTAGGCTCGGCGGATGATGCGGTGATGGTCGCCGGAGGCCGCGAGCGGATTCGGGATCGGCCCCTGCTCGACGATCGTAACCCTGTGTCCCGCCTTGACCAGCGACCAGGCCGTGGAAAGACCCGCAATTCCCGCACCGATCACGATCACATTCATCAACACATCCTTCTCGGCGGCTCGCCTGGCTCAACACATCGGAATAGTGGGCGCCAAGATACGGTCTGGCATCGGGCTGACAAGGCGCGCTAATGGTCTGGCATGACCGATTTGATGCCAGCCTATCTCGCCTTTGATCCAACCTGCCGCCGCCTGCGGCTCGACCCGCACGAGCCTGCCTTCGTGCAGAACCCCTACGAAGCCTACGCCTTCCTGCATGGCCTCTCGAACGCATTCTTCTGGGAAGACTATGGGTTCTGGTGTTTCGGCGGCTTCGACGATGTCAATCGCCTTCTGCGCGATCGCCGCTTCGGCCGCCAGAACCCGGCCGGCATTCCCGACAGCCGCGGCGTCGGTGACGACCGCTCGCATCTCACCGCTTTCGACGGCATCGAAGCCAATTCGATGCTGGAGCTGGAACCGCCTGTGCACACCAGGCTGCGGACGCTGGTCAACCGAGCCTTCGTCTCGCGCCAGGTCGAGCGGCTGCGGTCACGCATCGAGGCCTTAGCCAACGAGCTGATCGACCGCTTCGAGCCGGGCAGCGTCGACCTCCTGCCCGCCTACGCTTCGCCTTTGCCGATCACCATCATCGCCGAGATGCTCGGCGTGCCGGCCGAGATGGGACCTCAACTGCTCGACTGGTCGCATCAGATGGTCGCCATGTACATGCACGGCCGCACCCGCGAGACCGAGGAGACCGCCAACCGCGCGGCGCGCGACTTTTCCGATTTCCTGCGCAGCCATGTTGTCGAACGGCGCAAGAAGCCTGGCGACGACCTGCTTTCGCTGCTGATCGAGGCTCAGGACAACGGCCAAAGACTCTCCGAGGACGAGCTGGTTTCTTCGGCGATCCTTTTGCTCAACGCCGGACACGAGGCGACCGTGCACCAGACCGGCAATGCGGTGCGCTCGCTGCTAGCGCAGGGCGGCGATCCGCGCCGCTTCTTCAAAACGCCGGAGGCAAACGCCGCAGCGGTCGAGGAATGCCTGCGCTTCGACGCGCCGCTGCACATGTTCCTGCGCTACGCCTATGAGGAGATCGAAGTGGCTCCAGGCATTCTGGTCCAGCCCGGCGAGATGGTGGCGCTGCTGCTCGGCATGGCCAATCGCGACCCGCTGGCGTTTGCCGAACCGGCCATCTTCAACCCGGCGCGCACGGACCAGAAGAACGTCTCCTTCGGCGCCGGCATCCATTTCTGCATCGGCGCGCCGCTGGCAAGGCTTGAACTGCAGGTGTCGCTGAAGACGCTGTTCGAACGCTTGCCAACGTTGCGCCTGGCCGAGGAGCCGCGCTTCCGCGACAGCTATCACTTCCACGGGCTGGAGAGGCTGGCGGTTACTTTTTGAGCGAGGCCTATGCGGCTTCGTCATCCTTGGGCGTAGCGACGCAGCGCAGACCCGAGGATCCTGTGTGTTGGTTCCGTTGTATGGTTGAAGTGGGAAGGAGGCCGAGAGGATCCTGGTCGTCCTTGCGGACAGGCCGTGGCATGGCTCGGTCCCTTCCCACCAAAGAACCATCAACCTGAACA
>NZ_SRUU01000039.1 GCF_004791585.1 Mesorhizobium sp. M1C.F.Ca.ET.210.01.1.1 | reverse complement strand
GGCTCAACTCGGCCATCTCAGTGCTCCTGTTCCAAGATTGCGCTTCAACAGCCGCAATCCTTCAAAACAGAAGCCTCAACCGCAAACCGACCCGCCAAATGCCGCGTCAGCGGCTTCGTTCAATCCCTCTTCGATTCTGTCAAAAGCTGAACCGCTCTAGAAGGAGAAGGTTGGATTGGCCTTCGCGCGAAGCGGAATGCGCTGGAAGCTTTAGCGCATAAGTGCGAGTTCGAAGTCTTCCGCCATCCTGCCACTTACCGCGCCACATCCACCTCGCGGATGAAATCGCGCAGCATTTCCATGTCCCAGGACAGCGGCCGGTCGTCGCTGTAGTGCGCGATGCGGTGGCGGACAGCGCGGTAGATGGCATCGGTGCCCGGCGCGCGCGCCGCCTTGCCGGCGAGAAAGTCATGCGCCTGCGCGGCCGCCATGAGTTCGATCGCCAATATGTATTCGGCGTTGTCGATGACGGCCAGAAGCTTGTTGGCCGCCACAGTCGGATGAGCCAGGAAATCCTCCTGCAGACCGGATGTGACGCCGCCATCGGTCGCCGCCGGCGCGGCGAGGCGCCGATTGACGTTGCTGAGCGAAGCCGCGGTGTACTGGGCGATCATGAAGCCCGAGTTGCAGCCGCCTTCGGCGGCGAGGAATGCCGGCAGATTGTTGACCAGCGGATTGACCAGGCGATCGATGCGACGTTCGCTCATGGCCGCCACCTGCGCGAGCGCAATCGTCAAGCCGTCGGCGGTCTGCCCGAGCATGGGCGCGACCGGATGCGCTTGCGAAAACACCTGCGGCTCATCGGGCGTGCCGGCCACGACGGGATTGTCGGTCACCGAAGCCAGTTCGCGGTCGACCAGTTGCGCGGATCGATCCAGCACCTCCCGCGCCGCGCCATGGACATGCGGCACCGCGCGAAGGCTGAGCGCATCCTGCGTGCGGCTGCCACGCGCCGCAGCGATCAGTCCGCTGCCGTCGAGCAGATGCCGCAGCGATGCACCGACCGCCTCGATGCCGGGCGACGGCCGCATGGCCAGCACGGTTTCGTCGAATGCCGCCATCTGCCCGCCGGCGGCTTCCAGCGTCAGCGCGGCCGCGGCATCGGCCCAAGACAGCAGGCGCTCGGCGCGAACCAGCGCGATGCTCGTCAGGCCGGTAGCGCATGCCGTGCCGTTGACGAGGCTCAAGCCTTCCTTGGCGCCCAGCACCAGCGGCTCCAGGCCGATCTCGGCCAGCGCCTCGCGGCCGCTCATTCGGCGGCCGGCGACCCTTGCCCTGCCTTCGCCGATCAGCACCAGCGCGATATGGGCATTGTGCGTGAGATATCCGGCCGATCCGCGGGACGGTACATCCGGGACGCAGCCCCGCTCGAGCAAGGTGAGCAGATTGCGGACGACCTGGGGCCGCACGCCCGAATGGCCATGCGCGAAATTTGCCACCTGCACGGCAATGACGGCTCGGATACTGCGCTCGGGCACCAGTTCGCCGACGCCGCAGGCGTGGCTGAAAATGATGTTGCGCGACAGCTTCTCCTGCAACGCCGGCGCCACCACCTGGCTTGCCAGCGCCCCGACCCCGGTGTTCACGCCATAGGCGCGAATGCCCTTTTCGACGACGCTTGCGACAATGCGGTTCGCATGCGCGATGCGATCCCAGGCGGCCGGCGCCAAGGCCAGATTTTCCCCGTCGCCCACGCGTGCGATGTCGCGCCAGCTTGCGGCATTGTCGATGATTATTGTCATTCGTGGATTCCACCCGGGCTGATAGCCGCCGAAAAACGTGCGCTGGGTTTCCGTGTCCCCGGCAGCGTCGTACCTACAGCTTCTCGAGCACGCCTTTTGTCGAAATTTCGCCGTGGCGGCGGAACAAAGGTGAAAATATTGGCGCAACTTGGCTCGTCCCGATCGGTGTCCGGTGACCGCAGCCCCTGACCTTGGCCGCGCGATGCGCCGCGCTCGCGCTCAAGAGAATCTCGCCGAACTCCCTGGGCTTGGCGTCGCCGACGCCATGTACCCAGTGAGCGCATCAAGTCGCGCGGCGGCCAAGGCGACGCCCTTGATCTCGATTGATGACACCAATGGTGACGCCAATTGACAGCCGCCGATTTTCATGACACATACAGTGTCACCAATTAGGAACACCAACGTGCCGGACGTCCGCAGCTACAACAGCCCTATGCGCGAAGAGAAAGCGCGTGAAACGCATGAGGCGATCCTTTGCGCCCTGTTTGAGCTCATGAGTTCGGCCAGCGCCGAGGACGAGATCAGCATGGAGGCGATCGCGCAGAAGGCCGGGGTGCAGCGTCGCACCGTGTTCCGCCACTTCGCCACAAAGGACGACCTGCTGGCTGCCTTCTGGCCCTGGCTGAACGCCCGGATAGGAGCGTCGACGACGCCGAGGATCCCCATGGACATCGTCGATGGCCCCCGGCAGGCCTTCCCGCGGTTCGACATGTATGACGCAGCGATCCGCTCGTCGCTCCACTCGCGGACCGGCCGCGAGATGCGCATGGGCACGGTGGCGGGCCGCCGCGCCAATTTCAGGCGCGCGCTGGCTCCCGCCATCTCCTCTCTTCAGCCCGCCGAAGCCGAGAAGGTCGAGGCGCTGGCTCATCTGCTCTTCTCGGCCTCCGCATGGGAGATCCTGAAGGACTATGGCGGTCTCACTGGCGCCCAGGCCGGCGAGACCGCATCCTGGGCACTCGAGGTGATCCTGTCCGCGGTCACCTTGGGTCATTCACCGGCGGAAGCTACAAACCAAAGAGACAAGCTATGAACTTCAACGTCACCACTCCCGAGGCCGCCCAGACGCTCTGGGTCGTCGCCGACCGCATCCGCCTGCTCGGCGGCATCGCCGATTCCGGCCTTGAACTCATCGAGGTCGAGGTTCCGCCAGGCTCCGGCACTCCGCCGCACAGCCACGCTTCGCCCGAACTGTTCTATGTGCTGGAAGGCGCGCTCACCGTCCGTCACTTTGGCGCGGGCGGCCCGCCCGAAGTGACCGTCGCGGGTCCCGGCACATCGGTGCGCATCGGCCCGAGGGCGCCGCACAATTACTCCAACGACAGCGGCCGCCCGGTGCGGATGCTGGTGCTCGTCGAGCCGTCGATGATCGCCTTCTTCCGCGACATCGGCACCGTCGAGCCGCAGGCGCAGCCCGACTTTGCCCGCATCGGCGCCGCCATGCAGCGCCACGGTATCGAGGCGCTGCCGATGGCGGCCTGAACGGCCGCCGACGACGGCGCTGAACGATACAGCGGGATGCCGCGCGGGGAGGGTTCCTTGCTGGCGGCGACACGCGCCTCACGTGCGGGGGCTGCCCGCCCTCCGCCGCGGCTCCAAAAGGGGCTAGGCGCCCGCCTGATGCGCCGTGATCGCGCTCACGAAAATCGCGCCGAATTCCCTGAGCTTGGCCTCGCCGACGCCGTTCACTTCGGCGAAGGCATCGAGATCGCGCGGGCGGCGCTCGGCCATGTCGATCAGCGTGCGGTCGGAGAAGACGACATAGGCCGGCACCTGGCGTTCCTTGGCCAGGCGCAGCCGCAGCGCCTTGAGTGTCGCGAGCAGCGCTGCGTCCAGGTCTTCCGTGCCGCCGGCGGCCTGCGCGGAGCGCGCCTTGGCGCGCAGCGAGCGGTGCCGCGTCTCGACGCGATATTCGAATGAGATCTCGCCGCGGCCGAGCGCGCGGCCGGTTTCGGAAATGGCGAGACCGCCATAGCCGTCCGGGTCCGGCATCAGGAACCCGCCCGCCACCAGCTGGCGGATCAGCGACAGCCAGGCGGGTCGCTTATGCGCCGCGCCGGTGCCGAAGCTGGCGAGCCTCTCATGACCTCTTGCCAGCACCTTCTCGGTTTCGTGGCCGAGCAGGACGTCGATGACATGGGCCGCGCCGAACCGCTCGCCGGTTTGCGCGATGGCGGAAAGGATGATGCGCGCCTCGGCGCTGCCGTCCGCGCGCGGCGCCTGGTTGAGGCAGTTGTCGCAATTGCCGCAGGGCGAAGCGCTTTCGCCGAAATAGCCGAGCAGCACCTGGCGGCGGCACTGCGCCGTCTCGCAATAGCCGATCAGCGTGTCCAGCCGGCCGTGCGAGCGCCTCTTGTGCTCCGGCGAGGCATCCTCGTCGTCGATGAACAGGCGGCGCGTGCGGATGTCGCCGAGACCATAGAGCATATGCGCCTCGGCAGACCTGCCGTCGCGGCCGGCGCGGCCGATCTCCTGGTAGTAGGCCTCGAGGCTCGCCGGCAGGTCGGTGTGGAAGACATAGGCGACGTCCGGCTTGTCGATGCCCATGCCGAAGGCGATCGTGGCCACCATGACCACACCCGACAGCGTCATGAAGGCGTTCTGATTGGCCTCGCGCGCCTCCTTGCTCATGCCGGCATGATAGGCGAGCGCGGTGACGCCGTTTTGCTCGAGGAAGGCCGCCATCTCCTCCGTCTTCCGGCGCGACAGGCAATAGACGATGCCGCTGCGCCCCGGATGGCGCTCGACGAAGCGCAGCAGCTGGCGCTTGCTGTCCTGCTTCGGCTCGATTGCAAGGCTGATGTTGGGCCTGTCGAAGCCCAGCACCAGCGTCTCGGCGCGATCGGCGAACAGCCGCGCCGAAATGTCGGTGCGCGTCGTCTCGTCCGCGGTCGCTGTCAGCGCGATGATCGGCACTTTCGGAAAGATGTCGCGCAGGCGCGCAAGGTCTTCATATTCGCGCCGGAAGGCAGGCCCCCATTGCGAGATGCAATGCGCCTCGTCGACGGCGATCAGGCGGATGTCGAGCCTGACGAGCGCGTCGAGCATGCGCTCGGTCATCAGCCGCTCCGGCGCCAGATAGAGCAGACGCGTCTGGCCCGACGCGACGCGGCGCCATGCCGCGACATTGGCGTCGCGGTCGAGCGAGGAATTGATCGTGTCGGCGGCGACGCCCGCAAGCCGCAGCGCCGCGACCTGATCCTGCATCAGCGCCACCAGCGGCGAGACGACGATGCTGAGCCCGCCGAGCACCAGCGCCGGAACCTGGTAGCAGAGCGACTTGCCGGCGCCGGTCGGCATGACGGCCAGCACATGGCGTCCGCAGAGCAGCGCCTCCATCACGTCGGCCTGGCCGGGACGAAAATCGTCGAAGCCGAACACGTCCCTCAGGACACGCCGCTTCGGATCGTGTCCCGCCGCCGCAATGCCCGCGATCCGCCCCGCCATCGAAGTTTGCATTGAGAGTGATTCCCGGATTCGGCTGAGGCCATGTTCTTAAGGCGCGGATTGCGCGAACGCCATGGCAACACGCGCTTGTCCGCCGTTTTGCCTGCCGGCGTCGCTGGCGCAACGCCATCGCATTGCCTTTCCGCGCAAAGGATGGCTACCTGTCCCCGCTGCAGTGGAGGAACCCCGGCTATGATCGACCTGGCCACATTGGCGACCTATGTCGCGATCGTGTTTGGCTTCGTCTTCATTCCAGGGCCTGCCACGCTGCTTACCGTGGCGCGGGCGACAAGCTCGGGAACCAAGGTCGGCATCGCCACCGGTGCCGGCGTCGCGGCCGGCGACATCTTCCACACCGTCATGGCGATCTTCGGCATCTCCGCCATCATTGCCACCTCGGCGATGCTGTTCGGCATCATCAAATATCTCGGCGCGGCCTATCTCGTCTACCTCGGAGTCCGCGCCATCCTTGAGAAGGCGCCGGCCGATCTCGCAGGCAGCGCCTTGCCAGTACCGGCGGGCAAGGCGTTCCGGCAGGCCATATTGACCGAGGTGCTGAACCCGAAGACGGCGCTGTTCTTCCTCGCCTTCCTGCCGCAGTTCGTGCGCCCGGAAAACGGATCGGTCGTGCTTCAGCTGACGATCCTTGGCGTGATCTTCGTGCTTCTCGGCCTTTTCAGCACGGTGGTCTTCGCCGTCTCGGCCGGAAGTCTCGGTTCCTTGCTGCGGCGCAACCCGGCCGTGCTGAAATGGCAGGGCAAGGTGGTCGGCGGCATCTATTGCGCGCTCGGCGTGCGGCTCGCGCTGCAGCAGCGCTGAGCGAGCGCCTTACGCCAGCAAAGCGGCGTTGCCTCCGGCCCGGCTCCACAGCGCCGCGATCAATTTCCGCAAGCCCGTGGTCCTTTGTTCCGCCGGGCAGAGTTCGGCCAGCGCTATGCCACTTTCGCCGGCGACGGCATAAAGCAGCCAGGTCCGCCCGTCTTCCTCGAAAATGGCCGGATCGCGCAGTGCATTCTCCCGGCCCTTTGCCGCGCCCCTCCGGCTGCGGCCAACGGGCAGGCCGGCGCCCTCGAAATCGGTGCCGGGCCTCAGCAGTTCGGTCCTGCCGCGTACTGTCCAGCGCAACCAATCGCCTGAAAGATCGATGCTGCCGCAAAGCACACGCTCGGGTGCGTCGCCCTTGCGTGTGTAATAGACGATCAGCGCACCACCGCTTTTCTGCACCGCGACATGCCTGGGCCGGATCCACCGTGAGCCGGGCAGCACGACCGGTCCCTCCTCGAAACCGGAAAGACCGTCGCTCGACCGGCGAAGCTCGATGTTGGCCGTGCCGAAGAGCCCATACCACCAGCCGCCATGCCGAAAGATCCGCGCGTAAAATGGTCCAAGCGGTTCGGGATTGGGCCTGAAACGCAGACCGTCGTCGGACGTGGCCGCGAAGGTCGTCTGCCCCTGGCCGTTCAAGACCGGGCCATGGAAATACATCACGATCCGCTGGTTCTGCGCATCGACATGCACGTCGGGAGACGCAATGTGCCCCTTGAGGAACGGACACTCAACGAGCGAAAGCGCGCCACCTGGATGGATCCGCCACGGACCCTCTATCGCATCGGAATAGGCAAGCCGGATGTAGGTGCCGTTGTGATGCGCAAAATAGAGATGGTAGGCCCCGAGCCGGCCCTTCGCCCAATCGGGCATCCTGACCAGCGAGGGGCCGTTTATGTTGGCGCCGTCATCGCCAAGCAGCATGTCGGGCGTGATCAATGGTCCATGTCGTCTGGCTGAAAGGCCAACCGCCGGCATCATCCGCGGACCCAGTCTGGCATATCGTAGCCGAACTCGTCGCAGAACTCCTTGAGGCGAGCGAGAAATGTCGGCGGCAGCGTATGCAGATAGGTTCGGAACTCTTCGTTCCGCTCCCATTTCTTCAAGGAAGTAGGACGGATCGGATTGCTTGGATCCTCGCTGAAGCGGATGCGCGGCTTGAGGCCGAATGCCCTGGCGATCCGTTCCTGCACGGCATCCGATTGGGCGATCATGTCTTCATAGCGGACGTAAGTGATCACACGGCCGGGCTGCGCCTTCCTCAGCCGCAGCAAAGCGCTGTATTCCGCGAGCCAGCGCTCCGGCGTGACGTGGAACCGGCGCTCTCCCCTGCTCTCCGGATGCGAGCTTGTGAGCACGTCGAATGGGTGGCGAACGCAATAGATCAGGCCGACGGCGCTCGGCAGTTTCGCCAGGTGCACATGGCCTCGCTCGGTGCGCTTGACGACAAGGTTGGCTTCAGGGCGGTCCAGCATATCCAACTGGGTATCTTTCGCTTCGGCCCGATGGACGAAAGTGTCCTCGAAACATCCCATCAGGCGCTGCGTAAGCGTCGTTCCGCTGCGCGCGCAGCCGGCGATGAATATCTTGTTGTAGTGCGCCGTGTCCGATTTTACCCAAACCCGCCACAGTCGCTTCACATCCAGCGCCAGTCGCCGGATCTCTCTGATCGGTCGTCTGGTGGCCTGGCGCAACAGCGCTTCTGACTTTCGTACAACGTCCATACCTGACTTTCTTTCCCGCCGGCCATGTTCGTCTGCTGCCGTCGCCGGCATCCGAGGTCGAACGATCGTCTCCGGGCCGCTGTCTCTTTGGCCGATATGCCGGCAAAGTTCCAGTCGTCTTCGTTAAACCTATCTTCACCATGTTGCGGCACCGTTGTGTCCTGCGGCCATGTTCAGAGTACCGCGGCGGCGCCACGGGCGCCCAGGCAACAAACCCGCGCCTCACGGCGCGGGTTTTCCTTTCGAAGACAGCTTCTCAGACGAGGAAGTCGGCGCGATGGGGAGCAAAGCTGTCGACCAGCCGCCCTGCTTCCAGCGCCTTGACTCCGTGCACGAGGTTGGACGGCACGATGAAGCTGCCTCCCGCTTCCAGGATCTCCGATCGGCCGTCGACGGTGACTTCGAAGCGGCCCTCGGCGATGTAGCTTGCCTGGACATGCGGATGCGAGTGCAGCGCGCCAACGCCGCCCTTGTCGAAGGCGAACTCGACCATCATCAGTTCATCCGTATGCACCAGCACGCGCCGCCTGTTGCCGTCCGGCGTCGGCGTCCAGGTTCTTTCGTCGGCATGAGCGAAAATGTCGGTCATTGCAGGCTTCCGTTCAGAAATCGAAATGGTCACCGCGCCAGCCAGCCGCCGTCCACCGGTATCACCGCGCCATGCATGTAGTCCGACGCTGGCGCGAGCAGGAACACGGCCGCGTCGCCGATGTCGTCGGGTCGGCCCCAGCGCCCAGCCGGAATACGCCCTAGGATGGCGGCGCTGCGGTCGGGATCGGCGCGCAGGGCCTCGGTGTTGTTGCTCTCGATATAGCCAGGCGCGATGCCGTTGACATTGATGTCTTTCGGCGCCCATTCGCAGGCGAGCAGCCGGGTGAGGCCGAGCACGCCATGCTTCGAGGCGGTGTAGGAGGCGACGCGGATGCCGCCCTGGAAGCTCAGCACCGAGGCGATGTTGACGATCTTGCCGCGCCGCCCCGGTTCGGCCAGCACCCGCCTGGCAAAACTCTGGCAGAGCCGAAAGACCGTCTTCAGGTTGATGTCGATAACCTCGTCCCAGTCGGCCTCGGTCAGCTCGACCGCGTCGGCGCGGCGGATGATGCCGGCATTGTTGACCAGGCCGTCAACGGGCCCGCTCTCGTCCCAGACTCGGTCGAGCATGGCCGCTGCCTTGGCCGGATCGCCGAGATCGGCGGCCACCGCCTCGAAGCGACCACCTGCGGCTGCGACCTTCTGCGCCGTGTCATCCATGGCCGAGCGGCCGACGCCGATCACAGTGCCGCCGGCGCGCGCGATCGACACGGCGATGCCCTGGCCGATGCCGGTGTTGGCGCCGGTGACCAGGATTCGCTTGCCGGCGAGGCTGAAGGGGGAAAGATCGCTCACCTGAGTTGATCCATCGTCACCTGGTCGACATCGGTATAGTCGACATTGTCGCCGGCCATGGCCCAGATGAAGGCGTAGTTCGACGTGCCGGCGCCCGAATGGATCGACCAGCCCGGCGACAGCACCGCCTCCTCGTTGCGCATGACGATGTGGCGCGTCTCATCCGGCTCGCCCATGAAATGGAAGACGCGCGCGCCCTCGGCCAGGTCAAAATAGAGATAGGCCTCCATGCGCCGATCGTGCACATGGCAGGGCATGGTGTTCCACACCGATCCCGGTGCCAGTTGCGTCATGCCGACGACGAGCTGGCAGGTTTTTGCGCCATCGGCATGGATGAACTGGAAGATCGAGCGCTCGTTGCTGGTCGCCTGGCTGCCGAGGTCGAGCCGCCTGGCGTCGCCGATGCGCATCAACTGGCTGGGATAGGTCTGATGCGCCGGCGCGCTTACCAGATAGAACTTTGCCGGCTGATCCCGATCGACCGAAGCGAACGACACCTCCTCTGTGCCCATGCCGAGATAGACCATGTCGCGCGCCGCCATCTCATAGGGCAGGCCATCCGCTTTCACGGTTCCCGCGCCGCCGATGTTGACGACGATAAGCTCGCGACGGTCGAGGAACGCCTTTGTGCCGGTCGGCTTGATTGCTTCCAGGGGCAGGACGGTATCGACCGGCATGGCCCCGCCGACGACCATGCGGTCGTAGTGCGTATAGGTCAGGTTGACGCGGTCGGGCTGGAACAGCCCTTCGACGTGGAAATTGTGGCGCAGCTCGTCGGTTCCCATTGCCGCGGCCGCGGTCGGGTCGATGGCGAAGCGCGAGGAGAATTCGGCGTGTTTCTGATCCATCTCTACTCCTGCTCGACTGTCATCCGGCCGATGCGGCCGCCACCGACTTCGCGTAATAGGCCTGCCGTGCCTGCAGGCGCTCGCGATAGCGCTGCTGGCTGGCGGTGAGATGCGCCCGCATCGCCTCGCGCGCGGCGTTCGCATCGCCCGCCGAGATGGCGTTGAGGATCACCAGATGCTCGCGCTGCAGGCCGCGCTGGTAGTCGTCGGACTGTACGAGCTCCGTCGACCAGGGCGAGGTGACGTCGCAGGGAATGGCGCGGCGGCCGAGCACGTCGAGCATCTCGACATAGAACGGGTTGTTGGTGGCGCTGGCGATCGCGCGGTGGAAGGCGAGGTCGGCCGGACCGGTCGGCTGGCTGTCGAGCAGGAGCCGCTCGAACTCGAAAAAGGCCTCCTGGATCGCCGCTTCCTGCGCCGCGTTGCGGCGGATTGCGGCAAGCCCTGCCGATTCGATCTCGATCGCCAGCCGCACCTCGAGCACGTTGAGCGCGATGGAGTCCTTGGCTCCCATGTCGGCGGCTAAAACGCCGAGCGTGGTGGAGATGTGCTCGGTGACGAACACGCCGGCGCCTTGCCTGGGCTCGACAAGGCCGTCGGCGGCCAGCTTGGCCAGCGCCTCGCGGATGACGGTGCGGCTGACGCCGAAGGTTTCCGTCAGCTGGCCCTCGGTCGGCAGCTTGTGGCCGGGCGGAACCTCGCCCGCGAGCAGCTGTTTGCGGATCGCTGCGACCACCGTTTCCGACAGCTTCGGTTTCCGTTCGACCCTGAGGTCCGTTGTGGTATCGGCCACGTCGCACTCCCCTATTGAACGCGCCCTATTTGAAGACGCTCGGCAGCCACAGCGAGATGGCGGGAATATACGTCACCAGCCCCAGAACCACGATACCCGCGCCGTAGAACGGCCAGATCGAGCGCATCGCTTCCCAGACCGTGATCTTGCCGACGGCGCAGGCAACGAACTGCACCGTGCCGACCGGCGGCGTGTTGAGCCCGATGCCGAGGTTGAGGATGGTGATGACACCGAAATGCACCGGATCGACGCCGTAATGCTGCACCAGCGGCAGGAAGATCGGCGTGCAGATGATGATCATCGGCCCCATGTCCATGAAGGTGCCGAGAAGCAGCATCAAGACGTTGAGCAGCAGAAGCACGACCAGCGGATCGGTGGAGATGGCGTTCATGCCGGCGATCAGCAGCACCGGCACCTTGAGATAGGCCATCAGCCAGCTGAACGACGCCGCCATGCCGATGATCAGAAGCACCATGGAGGTCGTGCGCACCGCCCCCAGCGTGGCATGGACGAAATCGTTCCAGCGCATCGATCGGTAGACGAAGACAGTCACCAGCAAGGCATAGAGGATGGCGATGCAGGAGCTCTCGGTCGCCGTGAAGATGCCGGAGCGCACACCGCCGAAGATGATGCCTACCAGGAGCAGGCCGGGAATGGCGATCAGCGCCAGTTGCCCGACGCGCGCGAAGCCCGGAAAAGTCTCGACCGGATAGCCGCGCTTGCGGGCGACGAGATAGGCCGTCACCATCAGCGAAGCGGCGAACAGCAATCCCGGCAGGATGCCGGCGGTGAACAGGTCGGCGATCGAGATCTTGCCGCCGCCGGCGATGGAATAGATGATCATGTTCTGCGACGGTGGCAAAAGCAGCGCGATCAGCGCCGCCATCGAGGTGACGTTGACGGCATAGTCGGCGCCGTAGCCGCGCGCCTTCATCTGCGGGATCATCAGGCCGCCGACGGCCGCCGCTTCGGCGACCGCCGAGCCGGAGATGCCGCCGAACAGCGTGCCGGCGATGATGTTGACCTGGCCGAGTCCGCCCCTGACATGGCCGACCAGCGAGCCGGCAAAGGAAACGATGCGCTGCGCGATGCCGCCACGCACCATGAGGTCGCCGGCATAGATGAAGAACGGGATCGCCATCAGCGAGAACACGCTCATGCCCGACTTCAGCTGCTGGAACACGACCAGCGGCGGCAGGCCGAGATAGAGCGCCGTGGCGAAGGACGCCGCACCCAGGCAGAAGGCGATCGGCGTGCCGGCCAGCATCAACAGAGTGAAGACGCCGAACAGGATCCACAGCTCCATCTAGGCCTCCTGCACCGCCGGCATCTCGGGCACGTCCTCGAGATTGAGATCCTTGTCGACGTCGACACCCGACCAGCGCAGCGCGATGCGTTCGGCCGAGAACAGGCAGATCAGCACCCCGCCGGTGACCAGCGGCAGATAGTCGAAGCCGCCCGGCAACTCGAGCGCCGGGATGATGGTGTGCCAGGTGAGCCCGACCAGCTTGCAGCCGTACCAGACCATGCCGACGCCGAAGGCGAGCGCGATCAGGTCGGAGAGCGTGCGCAAGAACCCCTTGCTGCCCTTCGGCAGGATATAGACCAGCACATCGAAGCCCATATGGTAGTTCTCGCGCACCCCGACCGCGGCGCCGAGGAAGATGAACCAGTTCATCAGCATGATGGCGCTGGTCTCGGTCCAGCTCGGCGAGTTGTTGAGAACGAAGCGGAAGAACACCTGATACGCGACCAGAGCGGTCATCAAGACAAGGCCGAAGCCGGCGAGATAGAGCGCGCCGTCGCAAACCCGCGACAGGATGATGCTGAAGCGCGGCGCCGCTTCGCCTGCCTTTGTCGTTGTCGCCATCCGATCCTCCCGATCTTCAGCCTGTAAGAACGTGACGGGGCGGGCAGATAGCCCGCCCCGCGGGCAGCTTTCATTTGGTCGCCTGGATGCGCGCGGCGAGGTCCTTCAGCTCCGGCGTCGAAAGATATTTGTCGTAGACCGGCTTCATCGCGTCGATCAGCGGCTGCTTGTCTATCTCGCTGACCTTGACGCCGGCCTTCTCGACGATGTCGCGCGATTTCTTCTCTTGCGCGTCCCACAGCTCGCGCATCTTGACGACGCTGTCCTTGGCGGCCTGGCGCACGATCGCCTGGTCTTCCGGCGAAAGCTTGTCCCAGCTTGCCTTCGCCATCACCAGCACTTCCGGCACGATCTGGTGCTGGTCGATCGTGTAATGTTTTGCCACCTCGTAGTGCTTGGCGGATTCGAAGCTCGGCCAGTTGTTCTCGGCGCCGTCGATGACGCCGGTTTCCAGTGCCGAATAGACCTCGCCATAGGCCATCGGCGTGGCATTGGCGCCGAGCGCGTTGACCATGTCGACGAACACGTCCGACTGGATGACGCGGAACTTCATGCCCTTGAGGTCGGCGATCGAGGTGATGTCCTTCTTGGTGTTGTAGAAGGAGCGCGCGCCGGAATCGTAGAAGGCGAGGCCGACGAGATCATGCGCCTCGAAGGCCTTCAGGATCTCGTCGCCGACTGGTCCGTCCATGACATGGCGCATCTGCTCGACGGAGCGGAACATATAGGGCAGCGACGGCACCTGCGTCTCCGGCACGATGCCGTTGAACGGTCCCATCGAGACGCGGTTCAAATCGATGACGCCGGTCTGCGTCTGCTCGATCGTGTCCTTCTCCTCGCCGAGCTGCGCCGAGTGATAGACCTCGATCGAATAGCGGCCGTTGGTCCGCTGCTTGATCAGCTCGCCCATATATTTGACCGCCTCGACGGTCGGATAGCCGTCCGGATGGGTGTCTGCCGAGCGCAGCACGGTCTCGGCGTTGGCGATGCCGACGAGCAGCGAGCCGAGGGCCAACGCGGCTGCCGTCAATTTCGAAAAATGCAACATGATTTCCTCCCTTTTGAAACCCAGGCGACCGGCTCAGAGCCGGTACGCCTTCTTGGCAAGCGTGTAGGCAAGCTCGCGTGCCAGCTCATGCGCCTCCTCCTCGCGCAACCGGTGCTCGGCCACGAGCCGCGCCAGGAAGGCGCAGTCGACGCGGCGGGCGATATCGTGGCGCGCCGGGATCGACGGAAAGGCGCGCGTGTCGTCGTTGAAACCGACGGTGTTGTAGAAGCCGGCCGTCTCGGTGGTCATCTCGCGGAAGCGGCGCATGCCTTCCGGACTGTCGTGGAACCACCAGGCCGGCCCAAGTTTCAGCGCCGGATAGACGCCGGCGAGCGGCGCCAGCTCGCGCGCATAGCTCGTCTCATCGAGCGTGAAGAGGATGACGGTGAGGTCGCGCTCCAGCCCGACGCAGTCGAGCAGCGGCTTCAGCGCCGTCACATAGTCGGTCCTGGTCGGGATGTCGAAACCCTTGTCGCGGCCGAATTTGCGGAAAATAGCCGGCGAATGATTGCGCGACGATCCAGGATGGATCTGCAGCACCAGGCCGTCGTCGCGGCTCATCTTGGCCATTTCGGTCAGCATCTGGGCGCGGAACAGTCTTCGCTCCCGCTCGTCTTCCGAACCATGGCGGATGCGGTTGAAAAGCTTCTCGGTCGCTCCATCGGAAAGGTTGGCGGTCTCGGCCGTCGGATGGCCATGGTCTGACGAGGTTGCGCCGAACGCCTTGAAAAATGCGCGGCGTTGCCGGTGCGCTTCGAGATAGCCGGTCCAGGTGCCGGTGTCGCAGCCGGTGATCTCGCCGAGCCGGTCGAGATTGGCCGGGAAACCCTCGAAGTCGGGATCGACCACGGCGTCCGGCCGGTAGGCGGTGACCACGCGCCCCTTCCAGCCACTGTCGCGGATCATGCGGTGCCATTTGAGATCGTCGAGCGCCCCTTCGGTGGTCGCGATCACCTCGATGTTGAAGCGCTCGAACAAGGCCCGCGGCCGATAGTCGTCTTGGCTGAGCAGCGCCGCGATGGTGTCGTAATGCCGGTCGGCGGTTCTTGTGTCGAGCGGCTCGCCGATGCCGAACAGGTGCTCGAACACGTGGTCGAGCCAGAGCCGGGTCGGCGTGCCGCGGAACAGGTAATAGTGCTCGGCGAAGCGTCGCCAGATCGTTCTGCCGTCGGTCTCGACCGGGGCGCCGTCGGGCGTCGGCACACCGAGTTCCTCCAGCCGCACGCCCTGGCTGAACAGCATGCGGAAAATGTAATGGTCCGGCACGATCAGCAATTGCGCCGGATTGGGAAACGGCTCGTTGAGCGCATACCAGCGCGGGTCGGTATGGCCGTGCGGACTGACGATCGGCAGGTCCTTCACCCCGGCATACAGGGCGCGGGCCAGCGTTCGCGTTTCCGGCGCGAACAGCAGGTCCGGATCGGTCAGTGCAGCCACTTTCTCCTCCCAGGCTGGCACATTGGTAGATCGGTCGGAGATAATGTCAACATACAAAAATCATTAAGTTGTATGATGACTTTTGCATAGACCGCTGCCATTGTACGAGGCAGCAACGGATGCTACGCCGCAGCCGTCCCATTCCTGCCCGGGCTCGACGCGCCGATCGGAGACCTCAAACGCCAATGAACAGCCGTCTTTCGAACGCCACGATCGCGAAACTGCCGGAGGAAATTGCGATACCGCGCTACGATCGCGGCGCTGTGACGCCCGGCATCGTCCATCTCGGCGTCGGCGCTTTCCACCGCGCTCACCAGGCGGCCTATGTCGACGCCTGCCTGGCGGATGGCGAGGCGAACTGGGGCATCGTCGGCGTCTCGCTGCGCAATCCCGACACGCGCGATGCGCTGGCGCCGCAGGACGGGCTCTACACGCTGGCGATGAGGGACAGCGCCGGCGAGCAGCTTGAGGTCGTCGGCTCGATCCTGTCATTGCTGGTCGCGCCGGAAGACCCCGGCGCGGTGCTCGCCGCGCTCACCGATCCGCGCATCCGCATCGTCACGCTGACCATCACCGAAAAAGCCTATCTGAGGGCTGCCGACGGCACACTGGACAAAGCCCATCCCGATATTGTGCACGATCTGGCGAATCCCGGATCGCCAAAGACGGCGCATGGCTTTCTCGCCGAGGCGCTCGCGCGCCGCCGCGCTGCCGGCACGACCCCCTTCACCGTGCTCTGTTGCGACAATCTTCCGGCCAACGGCGCGACGCTGCACCGGCTGCTGGTCGAATTCGCGAAGCTGCGCGATTTTCGGCTCGACCGCCAGGTCGATGCCGGGCTCGACCGCCAGGTCGATGCCGACCTTGCGCATCACATAGCCGACGAGGTGGCCTTCCCGTCGAGTATGGTCGACCGCATCGTGCCGGCGACCACCGATGCCGACCGCGCGCGCGTCGCCGGCGAACTCGGCCTCGAGGATGCCTGGCCGGTCATGACCGAGCCGTTCCGCCAATGGGTGATCGAGGATCGTTTCCCGGCCGGACGGCCAGCCTGGGAGAAATTCGGCGTCACCATGGTCGAGGATGTCGGCCCCTTCGAGGATATGAAGCTGAGACTGCTCAACGGCGCCCATTCGGGCATCGCCTATCTCGGCCTGCTCAGCGGCCACCCTACCGTCGACCGCGCATTCGCCGATCCGGCGATCCGGCAATTCGTCGACGCGTTGTGGGCCGAGGCCATCCCGACCCTGCCGGAGGGCGCAGGACTCGATACCGCCGCCTATACGGCAGAACTCGCCGAGCGGTTTTCGAACACGGCGCTCGCCCACCGCACGGCGCAGATCGCCAATGACGGCAGCCAGAAGCTGCCGCAGCGCATCATCGCGTCGGCCCTTGAGTGCCTGGAAGCCGGCACCGAGCTGGTCCATCTGACGCTAGTGGTGGCCGCCTGGATCGCCGCCTGCGCGGCACGGGGAAAGACCTTGCCGGAGGGCCATTTCACCGACCCGCTCGACGCGGCGTTGACCACGCTCTTGGACCAGCAACTGCCGGCGAACGAAACAGTGACGGCGGTGTTTGAGCTGGCCGGCCTCGCCAAGGACCACGCCGAACGCCAGACGTTGATCGAGCTCGTAGCCGTGCATCTCGTCCACCTGCGGCGCGAAGGGCCGTTGCTGGCATTCGCCGCGCTCGGCATAGACGGCCGATAACACTCGCGCGCATAGCAGTTCATCGTTTCACGGAAACGCCGACCTGCTCTAACTATTTTGTTTTTACGCAATTCCGGACGGAAAGCCGCCACACACTTTTCCTGGAATTGCTCTATTCGCCTGCGGACCCGTTCACGAGCTGGCGCGAGGAATAGTCGAGCCCGTTCGAGTTCCAGAACAGACGCACGTGCGGACTGTCCCCCAAACAAGAAAACGGGGCAAACAAAAAAGCGGGGCAAGCCCCGCTCTTTCAACCCATTGTCAGAACCGCTGTCAGGCGGGCAGCAGCGCGCCTTCCAGCGTGGTCAGCTGGCTGAGGAACTGCTCGGCCCTGGCGCGGCTCTCGTCGTCCTTGGCGTCGGCGGCGTCTTCCCTGGCCTCCTGGATGCGGCGGGCAATATCGGCGCGGTCGATGTCGTTCACATGCGTCGCCGATTCGGCCAACAGCGTGCAGCCGGACGGCAGGATGTCGGCGAAGCCGCCGAACACCACATAGCGCTCTTCCTTGCCGGCCGCGGTCTTCACCGTGACGACGCCGGGCTTGATCATGGTCATGACCGGCGCGTGCTGCGCCAGCACCGTCATCTCGCCTTCGGCGCCCGGGATGACGACGGAATCGACCTGCTCGGAAACGAGCAGCCGCTCCGGCGAGACAAGTTCGAACTTGAAAGCTTCAGCCATGCCAATCTAGCGAGTAGGGAATAGCGAGTAGCGAGTAGTGAAAAACTCGGCTGGCCCACTGATCCCTATTCGCTACTCCCTATTCGCTATTCTTCTTTACGCCGCTTCAGCCGCCAGGCGCTGCGCCTTCTCGACCGCCTCGTCGATGCCGCCGACCATGTAGAAGGCAGCTTCCGGCAGGTGATCGTAGTCGCCGGCGCAGAGGCCCTTGAAGCCCTTGATGGTGTCGGCGAGATCGACCAGCTTGCCCGGCGAGCCCGTGAACACTTCGGCGACGAAGAACGGCTGCGACAGGAAGCGCTCGATCTTGCGGGCGCGCGCAACGGTCTGCTTGTCCTCTTCCGAGAGCTCGTCCATGCCCAGGATCGCGATGATGTCCTGGAGCGACTTGTAGCGCTGCAGGATCGACTGCACCTGGCGCGCCACCTGGTAGTGCTCCTCGCCGACGACCATCGGGTCGAGCATGCGCGAGGTGGAATCCAGCGGATCGACGGCCGGGTAGATGCCCTTTTCCGAGATCGCGCGGTTGAGCACGGTGGTGGCGTCGAGGTGGGCGAACGAAGTCGCCGGCGCCGGGTCGGTCAGGTCGTCGGCCGGCACGTAGATGGCCTGCACCGAGGTGATCGAGCCCTTGGTCGTGGTGGTGATGCGCTCCTGCAGCGCGCCCATGTCGGTGGCCAGCGTCGGCTGATAGCCCACCGCGGAAGGAATACGGCCGAGCAGCGCCGACACTTCCGAGCCCGCCTGCGTGAAGCGGAAGATGTTGTCGACAAAGAACAGCACGTCCTGGCCCTGGTCGCGGAAATATTCGGCGACGGTGAGGCCGGTCAGGCCGACGCGGGCGCGCGCGCCCGGCGGCTCGTTCATCTGGCCGTAGACGAGCGCTGCCTTCGAACCCTGGCCGCCGCCCTTCTTGTTGACGCCCGATTCGATGAACTCATGATAGAGGTCGTTGCCTTCGCGGGTGCGCTCGCCGACGCCGGCGAACACCGAGAAGCCGCCGTGGGCCTTGGCGACGTTGTTGATCAGCTCCTGGATCAGCACGGTCTTGCCAACGCCGGCGCCGCCGAACAGGCCGATCTTGCCGCCGCGGGCGTAAGGCGCGAGCAGGTCGAGAACCTTGATGCCGGTGACCAGGATCTGCGCTTCCGTCGACTGATCGACATAGGCCGGAGCCGGCTGGTGGATGGCGCGCAGCTCGACGCCGTCGACCGGGCCGGCTTCGTCGACCGGCTCGCCGATGACATTGATGATGCGGCCGAGCATGCCCGGGCCGACCGGAACCGAGATCGGCGCGCCGGTGTCGAACACGTCCTGGCCGCGCACCAGACCTTCGGTCGAGTCCATGGCGATGCAGCGCACGGTGTTCTCGCCGAGATGCTGGGCGACCTCGAGCACCAGGCGGTTGCCGACATTGTCGGTTTCGAGCGCGTTCAGAATGGCCGGCAGATGGTCTTCGAACTGCACGTCGACGACGGCGCCGATGACCTGGCGGACCTTGCCGGCGGCGCCGACCCGCTTCGCCGCAACGCTTGCCGCCTTGGCGGGCGCCGCTGCCTTGGCCGGAGCGGCCACCTTCTTGGCCGGAGCGGCCTTCGCGGCTGCTGCCGGAGCCTTTGCCGCCTTGGGGGCCGGTGCCGCCTTGGCGGCGGTCTTCGGGGTAGCTGCTTTCGCCATCGTCTTTGCCCTTTTCGTCTATCCGTTGGTCACGCCGTCCGCCGCGAGGTCAGCGCCCCGCGCGGCGCGTGCTTAGAGCGCCTCGGCGCCCGAAATGATTTCGATCAGTTCCTTGGTGATCTGCGCCTGCCGCTGGCGGTTGTAGGTGATCGACAGCCTGTTGATCATGTCGCCGGCATTGCGCGTCGCATTGTCCATCGCGCTCATCTTCGCGCCCATCTCGCCGGCCGCGTTTTCCAGCAGCGCCCGGAAGATCTGCACCGCGATGTTGCGCGGAATGAGGTCGGAGAGGATCTCGCCCGGCTCCGGCTCGTATTCGTAGACCGCGCCACCGGCGTTGCCAGCCTCGGCGGCGGCGGAAGCCTGGGCCGCCGGGATGATCTGCTGCGCCGTCGGGATCTGGCTGATCACCGACTTGAACTGCGAGTAGAACAGCGTGCAGATATCGAAACCGCCCTGGCTGAAGAGCTGGATGACCTTGCGCGCGATCGCATCGGCGTTGGCGAAGCCGAGCGTCTTGACCTCGCGCAGGTCGACACGCTCGAGGATCAGCGAGCTGTAGTCGCGGCGCAGGATGTCGAAACCCTTCTTGCCGACGCAGATGATCTTGACCTGCTTGCCGTCGGCCAGAAGCCGGCGGATGTGGTCGCGGGCAAGACGCGCGATCTGCGAGTTGAAGCCGCCGCACAGGCCGCGCTCGGCGGTGCAGACGATGAGCAGATGCACATCGTCCCTGCCGGTGCCGGTCATCAGCGCCGGGGCATCGCCGCCCCCGCCGATCGCCTGGGTGATGTTGGCCAGCACCGCGCCCATCCGCTCGGAATAGGGCCTGGCCGCTTCCGCCGCTTCCTGCGCGCGACGCAGCTTCGCCGCGGCGACCATCTGCATCGCCTTGGTGATCTTCTGCGTCGCCTTGACCGAGGCGATACGGTTACGAAGGTCTTTTAACGAAGCCATGCTTCAAACCCGATCCCGTTCGGCTTCGTTCAAGCAAAGGTCTTGGCGAAGGCGTCGATTTCCGCCTTCAGTTTGGCGCGCAGGTCGTCCGACAGCGCCTTTTCCTCGCGGATGCCGTCGAGCACATCCTTGCCGGCCGAGCGCATGTGGCTGAGCAGGCCATGCTCGAACTTGCCGACCTGGTTGAGCGCCAGCTTGTCGAGATAGCCGTTGACGCCGGCGAAGATCACCGCGACTTGCTCCTCGACCTTGAGCGGCGAGAACTGCGGCTGCTTGAGCAACTCCGTCAGGCGTGAGCCGCGGTTCAAGAGGCGCTGCGTGGCGGCGTCCAGATCGGAGCCGAACTGCGCGAAGGCCGCCATTTCACGGTACTGCGCGAGCTCGCCCTTGATCGAGCCTGCGACCTGCTTCATCGCCTTGATCTGCGCCGAGGAGCCGACGCGCGACACCGACAGGCCGACGTTCACCGCCGGGCGGATACCCTGGAAGAACAGGTTGGTTTCGAGGAAGATCTGACCGTCGGTGATCGAGATCACGTTGGTCGGGATGTAGGCCGACACGTCGTTGGCCTGCGTTTCGATGATCGGCAGCGCGGTCAGCGAGCCGTTGCCGTTGTCGTCATTGAGCTTGGCGGCGCGTTCGAGCAGACGCGAGTGCAGATAGAACACGTCGCCCGGATAGGCTTCGCGGCCCGGCGGGCGGCGCAGCAGCAGCGACATCTGGCGATAGGCGACGGCCTGCTTCGACAGGTCGTCGTAGCTGATGAGGGCATGCATGCCGTTGTCGCGGAAATACTCGCCCATCGTGCAGCCGGCGAACGGCGCCAGGAACTGCATCGGCGCAGGATCGGACGCGGTGGCGGCGATGATGATGGAGTAGTCGAGCGCGCCGCGCTCCTCCAGCACCTTCACGAACTGCGCGACGGTCGAGCGCTTCTGGCCGACGGCGACGTAGACGCAGTAGAGCTTCTCCTTCTCCGGGCCGTTGTCGTGCACCGACTTCTGGTTCAGCATCGTGTCGAGGATGATGGCGGTCTTGCCGGTCTGGCGGTCGCCGATGACCAGCTCGCGCTGGCCGCGGCCGACCGGGATCAGCGCGTCGATGGCCTTGAGGCCGGTCGACATCGGCTCATGCACCGACTTGCGCGGAATGATGCCGGGCGCCTTGACGTCGACGCGGCGACGCTCGGTGGCCTTGATCGGGCCCTTGCCGTCGATCGGATTGCCGAGCGCGTCGACGACGCGGCCGAGCAGGCCGGGGCCGACCGGAACGTCGACGATGGCGCCGGTCCGCTTGACGGTGTCGCCTTCCTTGATGTCGCGGTCGTTACCGAAGATGACGACGCCGACATTGTCGGCTTCGAGGTTCAGCGCCATGCCGCGGATGCCGCCCGGAAACTCGACCATCTCGCCGGCCTGGACGTTGTCGAGGCCGTAGACGCGGGCGATGCCGTCACCGACGGACAGAACCTGGCCGACTTCGGAGACCTCGGCCTCCTTGCCGAAATTCTTGATCTGGTCTTTCAGAATTGCGGAAATTTCCGCGGCGCGGATGTCCATCAGCCGACCTCTTTCAGTGCAAGCTTGAGCGAATTGAGTTTGGTTTTGAGCGACGTATCGATCTGGCGCGAGCCCATCTTGACGATCAGGCCGCCGAGCAGCGACGGATCGACAGTCATGGCGATGGCCACGTCCTTGCCCGCGATGCTCTTCAGCGTCGCCTTGAGCTCCGTCTGTTGCGCGGCCGTCAGCGCATGCGCCGAGGTGACTTCGGCGGACGCCTCGCCGCGATGGTCGGCAGCGATCTGGCGGAACGCCTTGATCATGCCGGGCACGGCGAACAGGCGGCGGTTCTTGGCGACGACACGCAGGAAGTTGCCGACGAGGCCGGTGATCTTGGCCTTGGCGATGATCGCGCCGATCGCCTTGGCCTGATCGTCACCGGAAAACACCGGGCTGCTGATCAGCCGGGCGAGATCGGCGCTGCCGTTGAGCATCGCTTCGAAATCATTGAGGTCGGCCTCGACCTTGGCGAGGGAATTTTCCTGCAGCGCGAGCTCGAACAGCGAGCCTGCATAGCGTTCTGCGACAGCTGAGATTGGCGATGACGATTGGGCCACGGACCGTCTTTTCTCTTGTCTGACAGGCCGCAGATTGTTGGCGCGAGCAAAAACTCTGGCTAAATCTTTGACCTTATTACAAATTTCCAAGCACGGAGGCGCGGCTTCCGCTATCCCCGGCCGAAAGTCGATTGCCGTCTAGCACAGGCCTTTTAAGACCGCAATGCATCGTCCGGCATGGTTTTCAGGCACTTTTGTCGCATCAGGCGGCGAAGGCCAACTCTAAGCGCCGGATTAATGCATGTCGCCCAAAAGTGTGCAGCGGTTTTGGGAAAACGACATGCATCAAAACAAGACCCTAAAGCGCGTCGCTTGAATCCGTTTCAGCGCGACGCGCTTTGATCATCACGGCACGAAGCCGAAGGCGAAGGCCAGCGGCAGCGCCGCCAGCGCCAATTCGACCACGATGGAAGCCCAGTTGAAAGGCGTGTTGGCGCCGTCCGACATCATCGACAAAAGCCGGCCGAAAGCGGTGAACAGCCAGGAGAAGCCGAGCGCCATGTAGAGCAGTGGCTGCGCGAGCAGGATGCAGCTTAGGCTGACGCCGAGATAGAAGCCCGACATGCGGCCGCGCCCCTCGGCGATCGCCGCCGCCTTCTCCGGCTTGACCTGCAGGCGCAGGATGCGGAAGGCGAGATTCGGCGCCAGGAACAGGACGAGGCCGATGAGCAGGGTTATGACGGCGCTCGACCATGCCAGCCACTCGCCCTGGCTCGCGGGCCACGGAAACGCAAAGTCCATCTGATCCCCTCGTAAATTCTTGTTTGAAATTGCCGGCATTCTAGCGGAGGAAAAGCCGCGCGCCAGATGGCGGCGGCACATTAGAAAAGGCGCATCAAGATAGCGCCGGATCAGGAGAGCGCGAAGTCGACGGCGGCCTCGGCATGGATGCGCGTGGTATCGAACACCGGAATGTCGAAATCGCCCTGGCCGATCAGCATGGTGATCTCGGTGCAGCCCATGATGAGGCCGTCGATCTTTTCGTCGCGCCGCATGCGCGCGACCTCCTCGACATAGGCTGCTTTCGACGGTTCGCTGATGATGCCCTGGCAGAGCTCGTCATAGATCACCCGGTGCACCATGTCGCGGCCGGCCTGGTCGGGCACCACCGGCTGCAAACCGTATTTGTCGGCGAGCCGCCCCTTGTAGAAATCCTGCTCCATGGTGAAGCGCGTCGCGAGCAGCGCCGGGCGCTTCGCGCCGGCATGGACGACAGCGCGCGCCGTGGCATCGGCAATGTGGATGAGCGGGATCGATACCGCCGCCTGCACCTCGTCGGCGAGCTTGTGCATGGTGTTGGTGCAGATGACCAGCCCCTGCGCGCCGGCCGCCTCCAATCCGCGTGCCGCCTCGACGAGAAGAGCCCCCGCGCCTTCCCAATCGCCCGCATGCTGGCGTTCGGCGATCTCGGCGAAATCGAACGACCACAACAAGAGCTTTGCCGAATGCAGCCCGCCAAGGCGCTCGCGCACGATCTCGTTGAGCAGGCGGTAGTAGATCGCCGTCGATTCCCAGCTCATGCCGCCGATAAGGCCAAGGGTCTTCATATATGGATGCTCCAGCCTTGACGAGGTCTTTCACAGAAAGCTCTGCGGGTCGATGTCGACCTGCACGCGCACCGAGCCGCGCAGCTTCGGTCCATGGGCCAGCATGGCGCGAATGAACCCCTGCATGTCGGCGCGCCGCTCGCCCTGCACCAGCAGGCGAAAACGGTGGCGGCCGCCGATCAGCGACAGCGGCGCCTCGGCCGGACCGAGCACGAAGAGATCGGAGGCTTGTGGTGCCGCCCGTCTCAATCCCCGCGCATGGCCTTCGGCCTCGCCCCGCGTCGCGGCGCTGACGATGATGCCGGCGAGCCGGCCGAAGGGCGGCAGCGCCGCCCTTTCGCGCTCGGCGATCTCGCGCTCGTAGAAAGCCTCCGAATCGCCGGAGACGATTGCCCGCATCACCGGATGGTCCGGCTGGTAGGTCTGTAAGAGGCCGAGGCTCTTCTTGCCGGTGCGGCCGGCGCGCCCCGTCACCTGGCTGAGCAGTTGGAAGGTGCGCTCGGCGGCGCGCGGATCGCCGTTGGCGAGGCCAAGATCGGCGTCAACCACGCCGACCAGCGTCATGCCGGGAAAATTGTGGCCCTTGGCGACGAGCTGCGTGCCGATGACGATGTCGGCCTCGCCGTTGGCGACGGCCTCGAGCTCGAGCCGCAACCGGCGCACGCCGCCGAGAAGGTCGGACGACAAGACGATGGTGCGCGCCTCCGGGAAATGGCCCACCACCTCCTCGGCGATACGTTCGACGCCTGGCCCGCAGGCGACAAGATGATCGAGCGTACCGCATTCCGGGCAGGCCTCCGGCCGCCGCTCATTGTGCCCGCAATGGTGGCAGACGAGCTGGCCGCGAAAGCGATGCTCGACCAGCCAGGCCGAGCACACCGGACAGCCGAAGCGATGGCCGCAGACGCGGCAGAGCGTCAGCGGCGCATAGCCGCGCCGGTTGAGGAAGAGCAGCGACTGCTCTCGTCTCTCCAGCGTACGCTGCATCTGCTCCAGAAGGAGGGGCGACAGGAAGCCGCCGCGCGCCGGCGGAGCGCGGCGCATATCGATCGATTTGAGGTCGGGAAGCGCCGCCTCGGCGAAGCGCGACGAAAGCACCGCTCTGGTGTAGCGGCCCTGGCTGGCATTGACGCGGCTCTCGACAGAAGGCGTCGCCGAAGCGAGCACCACCGGGAAGCTGCCTATATGGCCGCGCACCACCGCCATGTCGCGGGCGTTGTAGAAGACGCGGTCCTCCTGCTTGTAGGCCGGGTCGTGCTCCTCGTCGACGACGATCAGGCCGAGTTCCTTGAACGGCAGGAACAGCGCCGAGCGCGCGCCGGCGACGACGCGCACGCCGCCTTCGGCCACCTGCCGCCAGACGCGCTCGCGCATCCTCGGCGGCAGGTCCGAATGCCATTCCGCGGGCTTGGCGCCGAAACGGTCCTGGAACCGTTCCAGGAAGGCGTGGGTGAGCGCGATTTCCGGCAGCAGGATCAGCACCTGCCTGCTCTTGTCGAGCGCCGCCGCCACCGCTTCGAAATAGACTTCCGTTTTGCCCGATCCGGTGACGCCGTCGAGCAGTGTGACGTTGAAGGCCTCGGCGGCGACCGCGGCGCGAAGCGTGTCGGCGGCGGCCCTCTGGTCCGGCATCAAGTCCGGCACGGCATGGCCGGGGTCGGGCGCCGCCACCACCGGCCGTGGCGGGATCATCACCGTTTCGAACACGCCTTGCGCCCTCAAGCCGTCGATGACGGTCGAGGAGACGCCGGCTGCATGGGCGAGGCCGGAGCGCGTCCAGGCCAGGCCGCCTTCGGCCGTCTCCAGCACGCGCCGCCGCGCATCCGTCAACCGGTCGGGCTCGGCAAGCGTGCGCTGCAGCCCTTCGATCCAGGGCTCCGGGTCGAAGGCTTCGGGGGCCCGGAGCAGCATGCGCGCCACCATGCCGGGCGCCGACAGCGTGTATTGCGCGATCCAGTCGACGAAACGGCGCATCGCCTTGTCAATCGGCGGGCAATCGAAGACCTCCTCGATCGGCCGCAGCTTCTTTGGATCGACGGTTTCGACGACGCCGTCCCACACGATGCCCGCGACCTGGCGGGGACCCAATGGGACGCGCACGATCGAGCCCGGCACCACGCGCATGCCCTGCGGCACGGCATAGGTGTAGGGCCGTTCGGCCGGCATCGGCACCAGCACCGGTGCTGCTGCGACAAAGGGCGAATCTTCCATCATCACGCGTGACCTTGCCCCGACTTTGGTCTAGAGCAAAGGCCGACCCGCAACGTGCCCCTGCGGCACCAGGAAATCCCCAAGGAGACTGCCATGAAATTTTTTGTCGACACAGCCGACATCAAGGAGATCAAGGAACTGAACGATCTGGGGCTGCTCGACGGCGTAACCACCAACCCCTCGCTGATCCTGAAATCGGGCGGCAGGATCGCCGAGGTGACGAAGCAGATCTGCGACATCGTCGAAGGGCCGGTTTCGGCCGAGGTGGTGGCCACCGAGTACAAGGACATGATGGCCGAGGCCGAGGTGCTGGCCAAGATCGCGCCGAACGTCTGCATCAAGGTGCCGCTGACGCTGGACGGGCTGAAGGCCTGTAAGACGATCCGCACCGAGATGAAGCGCATGGTCAACGTCACGCTCTGCTTCTCGGCCAACCAGGCGCTGCTTGCCGCCAAGGCCGGCGCCTCCTTCATATCGCCCTTCGTCGGCCGCATCGACGATACCGGCTCCGACGGCATGGAGCTGATCTCGGAAATCCGCACCATCTACGACAATTACGACTTCAAGACCGAGATACTGACGGCTTCGGTGCGCACCGTGAACCACGTCAAGCAGGCGGCGCTCATCGGCGCCGACGTCGTGACCGCGCCGCCGGCGACGCTGAAGGCGCTGGTCAACCATCCGCTGACCGACAAGGGCCTTGCCGCCTTCCTCGCCGACTGGGCCAAGACCGGCCAGAAGATCGGCTGACTTCGTCTCTCGTCAAAAGCAAAAAGGCCGGGCAACCGGCCTTTTCTTTTTGGTGACGCAATGCCTCTGCCGATCAGGCCTTCTTGTGCTTGGCGAGGTCCTGGGCGATCGAAAGCCGCAGCATGTCGGCGAGCTCGCGGGCGGCGCGGTTCTCGGCGTCGATCTGCGCCCGGTAGGCCGCGAACTCCTGGCGCGGCCGGTCGAAGGACGACGGGATCGAGCGCTTGCCGACGGCGATCACCGTACCGGTCGCGGTGTCCCTGAGAACATAGTTGGCCGTCAGCGTCACGGTGCCCGCCGTCGGCTCGTCCTCTTCGGTCTGCACCTGGACGATGGCCGCCGATTCGACAAGCTCGGTGACGCCGAGATCGAGCGTGTAGACCGGCGACACCGGCTCGCCCGAACCCTGGCCGAAAGCGAAGATCAGATTGTTGCGCACCTGCTGGCCGTAGCGCGTGCCGACCGGCTTGATCGAGATCGAGCCGAGTTCGGCCGCGGCACCGACCTGCGATCCGGCGGTGAGCGGCTGGCTGGAATAGAGCGGCCGCACCGTGCAGGCCGAGACCAGCGCAAGCGAGGCGACGGCGCCGCAGAGAGCCGCGCGGCGCAGCAAACGCGCTGCCTGTGACTTTTCCGGATCAGGCAACGACATTGACGATCCTCTGCGGGACGATGATCACCTTGCGCGGGGCCTTACCATCGAGCGCTTTCTGCACGAAGTCGAGGGCCAGCACCGCTTTTTCGACGGCACCTTGATCCGCGTCGCGGGCAATTGTCAAATCCCCACGCTTCTTGCCGTTGACCTGCACCGGCAGCACGATCTCGTTGTCAACGACCAGAGCCGGGTCGTAGGCCGGCCACGGCCGTTCGGCGACCATCTCCGTGCCGCCCAGCTCTTGCCAGCATTCCTCCGCCAGATGCGGCATCACCGGCGCGATCACATGCACCAGGATTTCCACCGCCTCGCGACAGGCGCTCTTCAGCGCCGCGTCGGCCTTGCCTTCGGCGACGTCGTTGAGCGGCGCGGTCAGCGCGTTGGCAAGCTCGTAGATGCGCGCGATCGCCCGGTTGAAGCCGAGCTTTTCGATATCCTCGCCGATCGCCTTCAGGATCTTGTGCGCGGCCTTGGAGACGGCGCCCGCCTCGCCTTCCCGCGCCGCCTCGGGCTTGACGCCAGGAAGCGATTCGGCCGCGATCTGCACCAGGCGCCAGATGCGCTGGACGAAGCGGTGCGCGCCGGCCGCGCCATCGTCGGTCCATTCGACGTCGCGTTCGGGCGGCGAGTCCGACAGCATGAACCAGCGCGCGGTGTCAGCGCCGTAGCCATCGGTGATCTCTTCCGGGCTCACCGTGTTCTTCTTCGACTTCGACATCTTCTCGAGCGCGCCGATCGTCGCCTCCTCGCCGGTGGCGATCTCGATGGCGCGACGCTTGCCGCCGACATCCTCGATCCTGACCTCGCCCGGCGACAGCCAGCGCCCATTGGTCGACGAGCCGCCGACACGATAGGTCTCGTGAACCACCATGCCTTGCGTGAAAAGGCCCTTGAACGGTTCGGCGAGATTGAGATGGCCGGTCTCGCGCATGGCGCGGGTGAAGAAGCGCGAATAGAGCAGATGCAGGATCGCGTGCTCGATGCCGCCGATATACTGGTCGACCGCCAGCCAATCGTCGGCCGCCTTTGGCTCTGTCGGCTCGTTGGCCCAGGGCGCGGTGAAGCGGGCGAAATACCAGGACGAGTCGACGAAGGTGTCCATCGTGTCGGTCTCGCGCCGCGCGTCGCGGCCGCATTGCGGGCACTGCACATGCCGCCACGTCGGGTGGCGGTCGAGCGGGTTGCCCGGACGGTCGAACTCGATGTCGTCGGGCAGCCGGACCGGCAGGTCGGCCTTCGGCACCGGCACGACGCCGCAGGCTTCGCAATGGATCATCGGGATCGGGCAGCCCCAGTAGCGCTGGCGCGAGATGCCCCAGTCGCGCAGGCGGAAATTCACCTTGCGCTCGCCCATCGGCCGGCCGCCGATCGTCTTCTGCTCGAGCAGCTTCGCCACTTCATCGAACGCCCGCTCCGGCTTCAAGCCGTCGAGGAAGCGCGAATTGATCATCACGCCGTCGCCGTCATAGGCCTCCTCGATGATCTGGAAGGTCTTGGCGTCGGCATCTTCCGGCATCACCACCGGGATCACCGGCAGGCCGTATTTGTTGGCGAAGTCGAGGTCGCGCTGATCGCCCGACGGGCAGCCGAAGATGGCGCCGGTGCCGTATTCCATCAGCACGAAATTGGCGACGTAGACCGGCAGCGTCCAGTTCTCGTCGAACGGATGGACGACGCGGATGCCGGTGTCGAAGCCTTTCTTCTCGGCCGTCTCCAGCGCCGCCACCGAGGTGCCCATATGGCGGACCTCGTCGATGAATTTCGCCAGCTCGACATTACCCTCGGCGGCCTTCCTGGCCAGCGGGTGGTCCGCGGCGACCGCCATGAACGAAGCGCCGAAGATCGTGTCCGGCCGGGTCGTGTAGACCTCCAGCTCCTGCATGTCGCCGACAGGCGCTGCCAGCGGCCAGCGGACCAGCAGCCCTTCAGAGCGGCCGATCCAGTTGTGCTGCATCAGCTTGACCTTTTCAGGCCATTCGTCGAGGCGGTTGAGCGACTCCAAGAGATCCTGCGCATAATCGGTGATCTTGAAGAACCACTGCGTCAGCTCGCGCTGCTCGACCAGCGCGCCCGAGCGCCAGCCGCGGCCGTCGATGACCTGCTCGTTGGCGAGCACCGTCATGTCCTCCGGGTCCCAGTTGACCTTGGAGGATTTGCGCGTCACCAGCCCCTTCTCGACGAAATCGAGGAACAGCATCTGCTGGCGGTGGTAGTAGTCGACGTCGCAGGTCGCGAACTCGCGCGCCCAGTCGAGCGACAGGCCCATCATCTTGAGCTGCTCGCGCATGACGGCGATGTTCTCATAGGTCCAGTCCTTGGGATGGACCTTGTTCTGCATCGCCGCGTTCTCGGCCGGCATGCCGAAGGCGTCCCAGCCCATCGGGTGCAGCACGTTGAACCCCTTGGCGCGCTTGTAGCGCGCCACGACATCGCCCATCGTATAGTTGCGGGTGTGGCCGATATGGATCTTCCCCGACGGATAGGGGAACATCTCGAGCACGTAATATTTCGGCTTCGGGTCGTCGTTCCTGGCCTCGAACAGCTTCTTTTCAGCCCAGGCCTTCTGCCATTTGGGCTCTGACGTGCGCGGATTGTATCGTTCGGTTGCCATCGGATGTTTTTCACTTAAAAGCGGTACGCGGCGCCGGACACGGCCGGCAGCCGAGGAAATGTCGTCGCGGTGTTCACCATGGATTGCCGGACCCGTCAACTGCGGCGATCCGGCGTTGGCGCTAAATGATAGGCAGGATATGGGCATGACGAGTGCCGTCGAACAGCTTCTCGCGGTCAAGGCGAGGATCGCGAAGGCCGAGCGCGAGGCCGGGCGCGAGCCTGGCGCCGTCACGCTCGTCGCGGTGTCGAAGACCTTTGCGGCCGACGATATTGGCCCTGTGATCGAGGCGGGCCAGCGTGTCTTCGGCGAGAACCGTGTCCAGGAAGCCCAGGGCAAATGGCCGGCGCTGAAAGAGGCGTTTCCCGATATCGAACTGCACCTGATCGGTCCGCTGCAGTCCAACAAGGCCAGGGAAGCGGTGACGCTTTTCGACGTCATCGAGACGGTCGACCGCGAGAAGATCGCCGCCGAGCTTGCCAAGGAGATCGCCAGGCAAGGCCGGACGCCAAGACTCTATGTCCAGGTCAACACCGGCTCCGAGCCGCAGAAGGCCGGCATCGAGCCGCGAGAGGCCGTCGCCTTCGTCCAGCGTTGCCGCGAGGTGCATGGCCTCGCCATCGAGGGCCTGATGTGCATCCCGCCGGCCGACGAGAATCCCGGCCCGCATTTCGCGCTTCTGGAAAAGATTGCCCGCGAGGCCGGGGTCGCAAAGCTCTCGATGGGCATGTCCGGCGACTACGAGACCGCGATCGCCTTCGGCGCCACCAGCGTCAGGGTCGGCTCGGCGATCTTCGGCAGTCGCACCTAGAGCAATTCCAGGAAAAGTGTGTAACGGTTTTCCGTCCGGAATGCGCAAAAAACAAATAGTTAGAGCGGTTCGGCGATTCTATGAATCGCTGAAACGATCTAGCGTCTCCGCGCGACTTTCCTTTCACGATCTCGTTATAGGCCGGCCAGCCGAGCGATATCGTTGCGCCAGCGCTTGAAACGAAACGGCCCGTTCCTATTTCCCTCATGTCATTCAATCCTGCTCAGGGAAATTCCACCATGCGCTACAACCAGCTTGGCAACACCGGCCTGTTCGTCTCCGAACTCTGCCTCGGCACCATGACCTTCGGCGCCGCCGGCGAGAACGCTCAATGGGGCCTCATCGCCAGTCTCGACCAGAAAGGGGTGAACGAGATCGTCGGCCGCTCGATCGCCGCCGGCGTCAATTTCTTCGACACCGCTGATGTCTATTCCTTCGGCCAGTCCGAGCGGCTGCTCGGCCAGTCGCTCAAGGATCTCGGCATCAGGCGATCGGACGTCATCATCGCCACCAAGGTCCACGGCATCATGGGCAGCGGACCGAACGAGCGCGGTTCCTCGCGCGGTCACATCATGGATTCGGTCGACGCCAGCCTCGAGCGGCTGCAGCTCGATCACATCGACCTCTACCAGTTGCACGGCACCGATGCGGTGACGCCGATCGACGAGACGCTGCGGGCGCTCGACGACCTCGTCGCCAGCGGCAAGGTCCGCTATGTCGGCGTCTCCAACTGGCAGGCCTGGCGCATCGCCAAGGCCCTCGGCATCGCCGAGCGCAAGGACTATGCCCGTTTCGAGACGGTGCAGTCCTACTACTCGATCGCCGGCCGGGATCTCGAGCGCGAGATCGTGCCGCTGCTCAACGAGGAAAAGCTTGGTCTCATGGTCTGGTCGCCGATGGCCGGCGGGCTGCTCTCCGGCAAGTACGGTCCGGGCGCGCCGGGCAATGGCGAGGGCCGCCGCGCCAATTTCAACTTCCCGCCGGTCAACGAGGATCGCGCCTGGGCGGCGGTCGCCGTCATGCGCGAGATCGCCAGGAAGCACGATATCAGCGTCGCCACGGTGGCGCTGGGCTATGTGCTGGCCAAGCCGTTCGTGATGAGCGTCATCATCGGCGCCAGCCGCATGGACCAGCTCGAGCAGAACCTTGCCGCGACGGGTCTGAAGCTCGATGGCGACGATCTTGCCAGGCTGGACGAAGTCAGCGCGCTGCCTGCCGAATATCCGGGCTGGATGCTGGAGCGGCAGGCAGCCGGCCGACGTCCCGCGCCTTTCGTGCCGAAGGCCTGATCGTTCGCGATATCAGCCGCCGTACAAGGGCCGCGCATTACCGGATGCGCGGCCTTTTATATCCGTACCGTCTCGACCAGAAAATCGAGGAAGGCCCGCACCCGCGCCGGCAGGTGCTTGCCCTGGCCGACATAGACGGCGTGCGTCGGCTCCTCGTCGCCGGGATTGAATTCCTCAAGCAATGGCACGAGCAGCCCGGCGGCAATGTCAGGCTCGACATGCCAGCGCGCCAGCCGCGCGATGCCGGCACCGGCCAACGTCGTGCGCCGCATCGCTTCGCCGTCGGTCAGCGACATGTTTCCGACAATCGGCAGAATGATCGATTTGCCCGCCGCATCGACGAAGGGCCAGCCTTCGATATGCCTGGCGAAACCGAAGGCCAGCATGTTGTGCCGGGCGAGATCGGAGAGTGCGCGCGGCGTGCCGCGTGATTCCAGATAGGCAGGGGACGCGACCAGCACCATCCGGCTCTGGCCGAGCTTGCGCGCCACCAGCCGCGACTCGCGCAACGGCCCGGCGCGGATCGCGACATCGGCGCGCTCTTCCAGGAGGTCGATGACACTGTCTGTCAGCACGGCTTCGACGAAGATCTCGGGATAACGCTCAAGGAAACGCGGCAACAGCGCCATCAGCCGGTGCTGGCCGAACGGCACGTAGCTGTTGACCCTCAGCCTGCCGCGCGGCGCCGCGCCCGCCGCCGCTTCACGCTCGGCGGCGTCGAGGTCGGCGAGGATGCGCAAGCCGCTTTCGTGGAAGGCAGCGCCTTCCGGCGTGAGCTGAAGCCTGCGCGTCGAGCGGCTGATGAGCCGCGCCCCGAGCCGCGCCTCCAGCCGCGCGATCAGCTTGCTCACCGCCGACGGCGTCATGCGCAGCGCCCGCGCCGCGGCGGAAAAGCTGCCCGCCTCGACGACACGGACGAACACTTCGATCTCGCCGGAACGGTTGATTTCGGGTCTCGCCATTCATGAATCTATTTCACAGAAAATATGCCTCATGCAAGGCTGGTTCACAGGTTGGCGGATCACGATCTTCCGGTCGGGGCGCGGGACTGGGGCGTCCTCTTCCGACCAACTGGACCACCGCCATGCCTCTTGCACTTTATGCCCTCACCGCCGGCGCCTTCGGCATCGGCGTCACCGAATTCGTCATCATGGGCCTGCTGCTCGATGTCAGCGCCGATCTCGGTGTCTCGATCTCGGCCGCGGGCCTGCTCATTTCCGGCTATGCGCTGGGCGTTGTCGTCGGTGCGCCGCTGCTCGGCGCGCTCACCGGCCGCCTGCCGCGCAAGACCTTGCTGCTTGCCTTGATGGTGGTCTTCACCGTCGGCAACCTCGCCTGTGCGCTGGCGCCCGGCTACTGGACCCTGATGGCGGCGCGCGTGCTCACCGCCTTTGCCCATGCCTCCTTCTTCGGCGTCGGTTCCGTCGTCGCCACCAGCCTTGTCGCGCCGAACAGGAAGGCTTCGGCGATCGCACTGATGTTCACCGGCCTCACCGTCGCCAACATCCTCGGCGTGCCGTTCGGCACCTGGCTCGGCCAGGCCTATGGCTGGCGCTCGAGCTTCCTTGCCGTCACGCTGGTCGGCGTTGTCGCCTTTGCCGTGATCGCGCTGCTCGTGCCGCGCGACGAGCCGGGCGGGGGCAACGAGGACGAAAGCTCCGAAGGCACGCTCGCCGTGCTGGGCCGCCGGTCGGTGCTGCTCGGCCTGTTGACGACGGTGCTGAGCTGGGTCGGCGTCTTTGCCGCCTTCACCTACCTGGCGCCGATCCTCACCCGCATCAGCGGCTTTTCCGAAGCCGCCGTGTCGCCGATCCTGCTCGTCTTCGGCGGCGGGCTGGTCGCGGGCAACCTGCTTGGCGGACGCCTGGCCGACCGGCATCTGATGCCGACGGTCATCGGCACGCTGGTTGCGCTGTCGGCCGTGCTGTTCGTCATGACCGCCGCCATGCATCAGCCCATTGCGGCAATCATAGCAGTCGGCCTGCTGGGCGCGGCCGCCTTGGCTACCGTCGCGCCGCTGCAGATGTGGGTGCTGGAGAAGGCCAGGGGCGCCGGCCAGGGCCTCGCCTCCTCCTTCAACATCGCCGCCTTCAATCTCGGCAACGCCATCGGCGCCTGGCTCGGCGGCTTCGTCATCGACCATGGCCCGGGCCTCGGCGCCGTCACCCTTGTCGCCGCGCTGGTACCGCTCGCGGCGCTTGCCGTGGTGCTGCTGGCGCTGCGCTTCGAACGCGACCGCGCGCTTGGCGAGCCTGCTCCGGCCCAGTGCTGACCGGCTCAATTCCGTCTCGACATCCCAAGGAGAACAATCATGGAATACCGACGTCTCGGCGCCTCCGGCCTGAAAGTGCCGGCCCTTTCCTTCGGCGCCGGAACCTTCGGCGGCTCCGGGCCGCTGTTCAGCCACTGGGGCAACAGCGACGCCAAGGAAGCCCGCCGGCTGGTCGACATCTGCCTGGAGGCCGGCGTCAATCTCTTCGACACGGCCGACGTCTATTCGAACGGCGCTTCGGAGGAAGTGCTGGGCGAGGCGATCAAGGGTCGTCGCGATGCGGTGCTGATCTCGACCAAGACCGCGCTGCCGATGGGAGACGGCCCGGCCGACTACGGCTCGTCGCGCTCGCGGCTGATGAGGTCCGTCGACGCGGCGCTGCAGCGTCTCGGCACCGACTATATCGACCTGTTGCAGCTTCATGCTTTCGACGCCGCGACGCCGATCGAGGAGGTGCTGTCGACGCTTGATGACCTCGTGCGCTCCGGCAAGCTGCGCTATGTCGGCGTCTCCAATTTCTCCGGCTGGCAGGTGATGAAGTCGCTCGGCCTTGCGGACCAGCATGGCTACCCGCGTTATATCGCGCACCAGGTCTATTACTCGCTGGTCGGACGCGACTATGAATGGGAGCTGATGCCGCTTGGCCTCGACCAGGGCGTCGGCGCGCTGGTGTGGAGCCCGCTCGGCTGGGGCCGGCTGACCGGCAAGGTCCGCCGCGGCCAGCCGCTGCCTGAAAGGAGCCGGCTGCACGATACCGCTGATTTCGGCCCGCCGGTCGAGGACGAGCATCTCCACAAGGTCGTCGACGCGCTCGAGGCGGTCGCCGCCGAGACCGGCAAGACCGTGCCGCAGGTCGCCATCAACTGGCTCCTGCAGCGGCCGACCGTGTCGTCGGTGATCATCGGCGCACGCAACGAGGAGCAGTTGCGCCAGAACCTCGGCGCCGTGGGCTGGGCATTGACGCCGCAGCAGATGAAGGCACTCGACGAAGCAAGCGCGGTGACCGCGCCCTATCCTTACTTCCCCTATCGGCGACAGGAAGGCTTTGCCCGGCTCAATCCGCCGGCGGTGTGAGGGATGCGATCGGCTGAACGGCAGCCTTGCTGCCGTTCAGTGCAGGACGAACTCGCCGTCCACCTTCCGCCATTCATTCGGCGCGATCAGCGTCTGGTGCGTGTAGGTGACCGAATGCAGCGGCCCATCGAGCCTGGTCTTCCAGAATTCGATGAAGCGGATCAGCACCGGAAATTTGGGAGCGATATCGTAGTCCTGCCAGATATAGCTCTGCAGCAGATGCGGGTGGTCGGGGAAGTGATAGAGAATCTTGGCCGTGGTCAGCCCATAGCCCCTCAGCATCAGGTCCATTTCGGAATGGTTGCGCATCGCAGCCCCCTTGGGTCGATCTCCTTTCCTCCCAGCGCGAACTGTGCGCCTCGTTGTTTAACTGTCTATTGATTTTAGCAGCTCCGAGGCTAGTTTTCCATCGGCAAAACAGTCAGTTAGCAGCGACAGGCGGCGAGTGCTGACAGGCATTCCGCCATGCCCCTGCGTCATCCCGCCGCGCGAATCCAACGTCTAATATTGCCGTCACGGCGGAACTGTTAATAATGCGCGCGAATTCGCGGCCCATGCCGCGATGCCGCGGGCAATCCAAGCCGGCGGAATGGTTTGGGAGGAAATGAAGAAATGTCCGAGGATCATGTCCATCGCGTCCAGCCGGTGTGGAAGAAGAACGCGCTGATCGACAACGAGACCTATCTCAAATGGTACGCTGACAGCGTGAAAAATCCGGACAGGTTCTGGGGCAAGCACGGCAAGCGGATCGACTGGTTCAAGCCCTTCACCAAGGTCAAGAACACCTCCTTCGACGGCAAGGTCTCGATCCGTTGGTTCGAGGACGGGCTGACCAACGTCTCCTACAACTGCGTCGACCGCCACCTGAAGAAGCGCGGCAACCAGACCGCCATCATCTGGGAAGGCGACAACCCCTACGACGACAGGAAGATCACCTACAACGAGCTTTACGAGCACGTCTGCCGCTTCGCCAATGTGATGAAGAAGCACGGCATCAAGAAGGGCGACCGCGTCACCATCTACATGCCGATGATCCCGGAGACGGCCTACGCGATGCTCGCCTGCACGCGTATCGGCGCCATCCATTCGGTCGTCTTCGGCGGTTTTTCGCCCGACGCGCTCGCCGGCCGCATCGTCGACTGCGAATCGACCTTCGTCATCACCGCCGATGAAGGCCTGCGCGGCGGCAAGACCATTCCGCTGAAGGAAAACACGGACAAGGCGATCGACATCGCCGCCAAGAACTTCGTGATGGTCAACAAGGTCGTCGTCGTTCGCCGCACCGGGGGCAAGGTCGGCTGGGCTCCGGGCCGCGACGTCTGGTACCACGACGAAATCGCTTCCGTGAAGGCGGAATGCAAGCCGGAGAAGATGAAGGCGGAGGACCCGCTGTTCATCCTCTACACCTCCGGCTCGACCGGCAAGCCGAAAGGCGTGCTGCACACCACCGCCGGCTATCTCGTCTATGCCTCGATGACGCACCAGTACGTCTTCGATTACCATGACGGCGACATCTACTGGTGCACCGCCGATGTCGGCTGGGTCACCGGCCACAGCTACATCGTCTACGGGCCTTTGGCCAACGGCGCCACCACGCTGATGTTCGAGGGCGTGCCGAACTATCCGTCTCAGTCGCGCTTCTGGGACGTTGTCGACAAGCACAAGGTCAACATCTTCTACACCGCGCCGACGGCGCTGCGCGCGCTGATGGGCGCCGGCGACGCCCACGTGACCAAGACCTCGCGCAAGTCGCTGCGCGTGCTGGGCACGGTCGGCGAGCCGATCAATCCGGAGGCCTGGGAGTGGTATTTCAACGTCGTCGGCAAGAGCAAGCTGCCGATCGTCGACACCTGGTGGCAGACCGAGACCGGCGGCATCCTGATCACGCCGCTGCCCGGCGCCACCGACCTCAAGGCGGGTTCGGCGACACGGCCTTTCTTCGGCGTCCAGCCGCAGCTGGTCGACAGCGAGGGCAAGGTGCTCGAAGGAGCTGCCGACGGCAATCTCTGCATCATCGACGCATGGCCCGGCATGATGCGCACGGTCTATGGCGACCACGACCGTTTCGTGCAGACCTATTTCTCGACCTACAAGGGCAAGTACTTCACCGGCGACGGCTGCCGTCGCGACGCGGACGGCTACTACTGGATCACCGGCCGCGTCGACGACGTCATCAACGTCTCCGGCCACCGCATGGGCACGGCCGAAGTGGAGTCGGCGCTGGTCAGCCACGACAAGGTCTCGGAAGCCGCCGTCGTCGGCTATCCGCACGACATCAAGGGCCAGGGCATCTACTGCTACGTCACGCTGATGGCCGGCACGGCGTCGGGCGAAGACCTGCGCAAGGAGCTCGTCGCCCATGTCCGCAAGGAGATCGGCGCGATCGCCACGCCCGACAAGATCCAGTTCGCGCCGGGCCTGCCCAAAACCCGCTCGGGCAAGATCATGCGGCGCATCCTGCGCAAGATCGCCGAGGACGATTTCGGCACGCTGGGCGACACCTCGACGCTCGCGGATCCGGCCGTGGTCGACGACCTTGTCGCCAACCGCCAGAACAAGAAAGCTTTATGACGGAGCAGGCGGCACTTGGCACCGTCAGCCAGCTCTGGCGCTATCCGGCGAGCTCGCTCGCCGGCGAACGCCAGGACGCGCTTTCGGTCGGCCGCGAAACCATCGACGGCGACCGTATGTTCGGCCTCGTCGACGCCTCGGACAACGAGATTGCGCGACCCGACCGCGACGCCAAATGGCACAACGTGCCGCGTATCCGCACTCGGCTGACCAACGACCGCGAGCTGGAGGTAGCCGTCCCCGGCGGCCACTGGCTGCGCGCCCCCGGCGCCGAATGCGACCGTGCCGTGTCTGCCTTTCTCGGCTTCACCGCCTCGATCCGGCCGTTCGATCGCGAAAACGCCGCGCCCGGTTATGCCGGCCCGCTGACGGCCGCCCGTTATCGCAAGGCGCCGATCCACCTGCTGACCATCGCCTCGCTGGCGCGGCTGAAGGCGCTGCATCCGGAAGGCGCGCCCGATCCGCGCCGCTTCCGCCCCAACATCGTCGTCGACATGGAGCCGGTCGAAGGCTCCTTCCCGGAGACGGAATGGGTCGGCCGCAAGCTCGCGGTCGGCGACCTCCTGCTCACCGTCTCGGAGCCTTGCCGCCGCTGCGGCTTCACCATCATCGCGCAGGAAGGCTTCGACAACGATCCCGGCATCCTGCGCAACCTGGTCCGCTACAACGCCCACAATCTCGGCGTCTACTGCACCGTCGACCGGCCGGCACGTGTCGAGATCGGCGCGCCGATGCGTTTCGTCTGACCAGTCGCCCCCCCGCTTCTACCGATAGAGATCGACCCGTGTCGGCGGCAATCCGCTGGGACCACGTGCGCGCTTCGTGGCGACGGTCTGAAAGATCTGCGCCGAGGCGCGCTCGAAGGTGATCGAGCAGCCGGTGAGATAGAGCAGCCAGAGCCGCGCCTTCGCCTCGCCTACCTCGGCGATCGCCTCATCGAAGCGCGCGTCGAGACGCTCCGCCCACAGGCGGCAGGTACGCGCGTAGTGCTCGCGCAGGTTCTCCACGTCATGGACGAGGAAGCCATGCGCTTCGAGGTTGCCGAGCGTCATGCCGATCGTATCGAGCTCGCCGCCGGGGAAGATGTATTTGATCAGCGCCTTGTATTCCGGCCCCTTGCGCAGGGTCTTCCTGATGTCGCCCTTGCTGCGCCTGGTGATGGCATGGTGCAGATAGATGCCGCCGGGCTTCAGCAAGCGATTGACGGCCGAGAAGTAGGCAGCGTGGTTGGCAAGCCCCAGATGCTCGAACATGCCGATCGACGAGATCTTGTCGAAGGTGCCGGAGAGCTCGGCATAGGACTTTATCTCGATGGTGATGCGGTCCTGCAGCCCCTCGGCGCGAATGCGCTCGCGGGCAAGCTCCGTCTGGGCCTCCGACAACGAGACGCCGTGACCGACGACGCCGTAGTTCTTCGCCGCATGGATGAGCATCGCGCCCCAGCCGCAGCCGATGTCGAGCAACGTTTCGCCCTGCTTCAGCCTGAGCTTGCGGCAGATGTGGTCGAGTTTGTCGACCTGCGCCTGGTCGATGCCATTGGCGAAGTCCTTGAAGTAGCCGCAGCTGTAGACCATGCGCTCGTCGAGGAAGAGCCGATAGAAGGCGTTCGAGATGTCGTAATGGTGCTGGATCGCCTCCTTGTTCGACCCGCTGACGAAAGGCTTGCGGCCGGAAAGATCGCTGCGCGCCGTCATCTGTTTCCGCGAGAAAAGCACCGCCGGTAGGTCGCGCAGGATCGCCAGCTTGGGCAGGGATCTGAGCCTCGTCTTGAGCTTGCCTTGCGACGGCAGGGCATAGAAATCGAACAGCGTGCCCTCTTCGATATCGAGGGTCTTGGAAATCCACATCTCGACCAGCGTCGAGAAGGTCGGCCGGCGAACCAGTTGCCAGACGATGTCCTGATCGTTGATGGCGAGTGCCGGACCGCCGGCGGGACCGATCCGCTCGCCGGTCCACAGCCTGACCGCAAAGCCCGGCTTCAGCGTTTCGACGACCGTTCGCACGATCCGCGCAGCTCTGTCAGCGGCGTCCATTCCCACCTCCCGGTGCGGCGCAAACTGTCACGACGCCGCATCCGGATTATGTCGGGAGCTCAACGAAATTCAAAGGTCGAGGGAACGAGAGAGAGTTGACCGCCGGATCGCCGCCGGCGGAAGCTCCTTGGCACAAGGCATTCCGGCAATGCTACGCAACGCAGATGCCGGACACCGCAACCTTCTGAAACAGGTGTGGGGAAGCTGCGGCCGAGGACGGATAGGCCGAGATCTTCGCCCTGAACTCCGGATGCATGAACGCGGCCCTGAAATCGGCCGTCGATTCCCAGACGGCGTAGTTGAGATAGGTCGGGCTGTCGCCAATGGCCCTGTGAAGCTGGGTCGAGATGAAACCCGGCTGGCGCTTCATGAAATGCGCGTCAACCTCCCAGGCCTGCAGGAAGGTCTGTTCGTCGGCCTTGTCGAGGGTGAAGACGTTGACGAGCACGACAGGGGACGCGTCGATGGCGATCTGGCGTTCGATCGGGAAGGCAGGGTCCAGCGGGCGCATGTGTGGCATGACAAGCTCCTTTCAATATGGTTTCATGATGTCAACTTGGTTCCATGCATATCTAGTAATTTGACATCATAATGTCAATATCATTCCATGGTGACAGAATGCCTGCCCCAGAACGAACGAAAGCCGCCGTTGCCTTGACCGACCTGTTCCTTGACCTTTTCAGGCTCAACAATCGCATCATTGCCGCGGGCGACAGGCTCGTCGCCGGTCTGGGCCTGACGAGCGCCCGCTGGCAGGTGCTCGGCACCATCGTCGCGGCAGACCGGCCGCAGCCGGTCGCGTGGCTAGCGCGTGACATGGGCGCCAACCGCCAGAACGTCCAGCGCATCGCCAACGATATGGCAGAGGACGGGCTTGTCGCGTTCAAGCCCAACCCACATCACCGGCGGGCGCAGCTCGTGGTGCTGACCGACACCGGGAAACAGGCATTCGACGCCGCCATGCGCCTGCAGGCGCCTTGGGTGAACTGGCTCTCGGAGGGGATCGAGGTCGGCGAACTGGAGACCACGCACTCTGTCGTGAAGGCGCTTCGCCGGAAGCTGGAAGGAGAAGCAGAAGAGCAGGCGTGACGTGGCGCGCTAGGTTGAAGGTCATGACACCGGGCGGGAGGCATTGCTCCCTCGACCGCAATCCCGACCTGTTGCGCAAAAACATCGCGGGTGGGGGATTATCCGCCTGAGGTTTGGTCATTCCGTGACGTCACCTTGTCTTTTGCCGCGGCGCACCCCATCATCTGGTTGTGTTCAACAAACCGAAAGGAGGTGATCCGATGTCGAGTGATTTCGTTTCCTATAACGTGAGCTCAGCGGATTGCACTTCCGGGAAGCAGTCTTCCCGTTAAGGCGCGAGACGCGCGGCAGGTGACGCGAAGGCGTCGCCGCCATGAGCCGCGTCATGGACGGAAACACGGAAGGCCGCCTGCTTCGTCACGAAGCGGCGGCCTTTTCCTTTCTCGCGGTCTGCCCAAGCGCGGTCAGCGGTCGATGGTGAGCTTTTCGATGTTGCGGGTGATCTCGCCGAAAGCATCTGACAGTTCGGCGCCCGTGGCGGCCTCGTAATAGTGCTTCAACGAGGAGGTGTCTGCGCTCGAGCAGTCCTTCAACACGGACTTGGCCTGATCCCGCTCGGTCGTGGTCATCGATGGATCATTGAGATCGAAGCCGATGGTGAAGACCTCGATGCCGTCGCGCTTCATGTTGTCGCAAATCGCTTCGGCATTGGCGCGCGAAGTCTCGCCCTCGTCCTGCCACGCGGCCGCGCCGCGCCCGCGGGCGAAGGCGGTGTTGAATTGGCCATCCGTCATCAGGATGGCGATCTTGGCCACCTTTTTCGGATCGAAATTGGCAGGGCCGGTGCCCAGGCGGGCATCGGCAATCGTCGCGCGCCACGACGGGGAGAGCATGTAATAGCCCCATTGCGCGGCAATGCCGCCGGCAGTCACACCCGCGGCTTGGAAATGATCGATTGCCGTGAGCAGCTTGTCCTGATCGGCGGTCAGCGGAACGAGAGCCGCGGCGGGGCATGTCCGCATGCGGTAGTCGCGGTTGACTTTGGCCTGATAGGTCTTGCCCTTGTTGTTCCGGCGAAGTGTGTCGGGGCCATCGGACGAATAGTCGGCGTAGCCTTCCTTGTCCTTGCGTTCGGTAGCGCACTTGTCGGGTGCCGTCGTGGTGGAAACCGCTACCGGCGCGTCGATCGGCGGCGGTAACTTTGGTCCATCCTGCGTTTCGACGAATACAGTGCCGGCGAGGCCGCCGGTATTGACCGCCTCGGCGTAAGGGATGATTGCCACGCGCACCCTCGGATCGTTGGGGTCCCGGTTCTGCCCCAGCAGATCCTTGACCGTTTGCGAAGCGGCCGCCTGCAGGTCGCCGATCTTGTTGGTCTTGGCGCGCCTGTTGGCGGCCATCGAGCCGGTGATGTCGAGCATCATCGCCACCTCGATCTTCTTGTCCGAATAGAGAGCGGTGGTCGACGAGGTCACACGCCGCATGTCGCCCATGCTGAAAAACGGGAAATAAAGATCGATATCGGCATGCACATCCGCCTGCACGGTTTTCGCTGTCCTGTTGATCGTGAGCTTGTCGAGCACGATCTGATCGGTTTGAAGGATGCCGGCGGTGCTGTTGGCGTCGAGGAATGCCTGCACCGATCGATTGGCATCGGCTTCCTTGATGATGCCGAGGGTGAGATCGCGTGCCGTCGAGGTCACCGCGGCGTCGACGACGCCCTGCAAGCTCGATCTCGCATTGTAGAGCTGCGAGACATTGACCGCGAATCCAGCCCCCAGCGCCAGGACCGTTGCGGCAGCCCCGAACAGAACCGCGAAATTGCCTCCGCGATCCCGGGCAAACCGGTCCATCCCACGAACGAGACCTTTGAACTGCCGCATCCTTGCGCCTCCGCTGCCTGCGGCATCGAGGCCGCTCGACGGTTGGCATTGCAGGATTTCGGCCGGACGCGGCCGCCGGGCGGTGCAAAGACGCATAGTGACCGGTTAACTTATTGTTTTTGCTTGCCCTCGGCAGACAGGAAGGTGAATGGCGGGTAAACGAAAGGACGACTGGTGAAATGCCGTTCAGGAAGCGCTTACCATGTTCTGCTGAGCGGTCGCGGCGCTTCCCGCTTCGGCACAGCCTGGCCTGTGCCGAAGCGGGTCAGCAGCGGTGCTGAAGCGTGGTGGGACAGCCGGCTGGCTTATGCCAGCATCTGCGCGCTTGCCGTGCGGTTGACGCCATGATGTGGCGGGTTGAAGCGGTTGCCTTCCTGTTCGTAGGTCCAGACCTTGAACAGGGCGAGCTTGTGCTGGCCGAAGCTGTGCAGCAGCGGCACGTCGGTGGCGTCGCGGCCGCGCGCGATCACGACGCGGCCGATCCGCGGGCAATTGTGGCGCGGGTCGAACGTGTACCACTTGCCGTCGAGGAACACCTCCATCCAGGCCGAGAAGTCCATTGGCGCGGGATCGGCCGGCACGCCGATATCGCCGAGATAGCCGTTCACATAGCGCGCCGGAATGTTCATCGAGCGGCAGAGCGTGATCGCCAGATGCGCGAAGTCGCGGCAGACGCCGACGCGCTCCTCATGCGCCTGCGCCGCCGTGCGGGTGGCGCGAGCATAACCGTAGCCGAAGGAAAGCCTGCTGTGGACATAGTCGACGATCGCCTGCACGCGGGCCCAGCCCGACGGCAGATGACCAAACAGCTGCCAGGCGCGGCCGCCGAGGTGATCCGTCTCGCAATAGCGGCTGCCAAGCAGATACACCAGCACCTCATCCGGCAGATCCGCGACAGGTGTTTCGCGCGCCAGCCTGTTGACCTCGTCGGTCTGGCCGCCGTCCTCGATCACCGCATCGTAAAGAATGCGGAAACCGCCGGCCGGCGCCGTGAAACGGCGGCAGATATTGTTGTGGCGGTCGCGATAGGTCCGGGTCGGCACGGAAGGCGAGGTGAGCACGCGCGTCTGCCGCTTGATATCGGCATGGCGGTCGGGGTGGATATCGAGGAGCGAGATGATCGGCGTCGCCGCGACGCATTCGATAGCGATTTCGTAGCCGAGCCGGATCAGCATCCCGTTCCCCCTTCGTCATTTCTTGGAAAGACTTTCCAATCAACGCTGTAACGGGTCTGTTGTTCCTGCGTCAGGTCGAAAGCCTGCCTCGCGCCTTCCCAAGCGGTGCCGGCCAGTCTATCATATTTCCAGGCTTTGCCCCTCCCCAAAAACACTCCCAGGATATCCGATGTTCTTAGGCAGAAAGTTCGCCGCCTTCCTTTTCGACATGGATGGCACGGTCCTCAATTCGATCGCAGCGGCCGAGAGGGTGTGGACGACATGGGCCAATCGCCACGGCCTCGACGTCGCAAGCTTCCTACCGACGATCCACGGCAAGCGCGCGATCGAGACGATCGCCGCATTGAATTTGCCGGGCCTGGACGCGGTGGTCGAAGCCGACGCGCTGCTCAAGGCGGAAGCGGCGGACCTCGACGGCATCGTGCCGATCCCGGGCGCCGTGGCGTTTCTGAAGTCGTTGCCGCCGCACCGCTGGGCGATCGTCACCTCGGCGCCGCGCGAGCTCGCCCTGCTGCGCATCGCGGCGGCCGGCATTCCGGTTCCCGCCATGATGGTCTCGGCCGAGGACGTCACCCGCGGCAAGCCGGCACCCGACTGCTTCCTGCTGGCGGCCAAGCGCCTCGGCGTCGAGGCGCGCGATTGCCTCGTCTTCGAGGATGCCCCGGCCGGCATCGCGGCGGGCGAAGCTTCCGGCGCCTCGGTGATGGTGATCAGCGCCACGCATGTCCATCCGGTCGTGACGCCACACGCCAGCATCGCCACCTACGACGCGCTCGGCGTCGCCACCGACGACAACGGCTGGATGGTCATCGAGCCGCAGCGCGACGCGGCCTAGGATATGCTGAGATTCAGGTCAGGTCGACGAGGATGGTGAATTCCGAGAACCGGAACGGAGCGGACTTAGAGCGCTTCAGGTTTTGACGGAAGCGTATCCGGCGTTGTTGAAGTAGTTTGAGCATTCGTCGGGTTCTATGGTGGCGACGAGGTGTCCGATGTGTCGCCAGGTGTCGTCGATGGTTCGCTTCTGG
>NZ_SRUU01000038.1 GCF_004791585.1 Mesorhizobium sp. M1C.F.Ca.ET.210.01.1.1 | reverse complement strand
CTGCTCTGGGCGCCATTCGCGCCAACGATCGCTTCAAAGCCTTCTACACCGCGCTCGCGGCTCGATCCGGTTCGAAGAAACTCGCAATCGTGGCCGTCGCCAGAAAGCTTCTCGTCACACTCAATGCAATCATCCGCGACAAAACCGCCTTCGCATGAACACAGTTGCCATGCCGTAACCTCGTGCTAAGGGCAAAGGCGGTGCAGAACGCGAGCTTTTCTGCACCGCCGCAACGCTTGTGGGTAACGGCATGGATCCTATGGTCTGCGCTGCGTCGCCCCGCTCCTTGCTCCGCCATAGGATGACGAGAGCGTGGTGCCGCCAGGTCGCGCCTTATCGCATGCCTCTTGCGGTCCGCCGCGACTTTGAACAGTCTGGGTAGGCGCGGCAACGGCGGACAGGGCAATGCGTGGCGAAGTTCTTCACTATGACCAGGAGCAGGGCTTCGGCTTCATCACCGGCGACGACGGCAAGCGCTACACTTTCGCGCGCGAGGATCTGCGCCGCGAGATGGCGCTGGCGAGAGGCGACGCGGTCGAATTCCAGCCAAATGGCGACCGCGCAAGCGGCATCTTTTCGGTCCGCGCCCGCACGGCCGGCCCGGCGGAAAGCGCTGCCGCGGCCGCGGCCGCTGGCCCCCTGCCGGGCAGCGCGCCTGTGTCGACGGCGCATTTCGGCCGGAACGCCGAGAACGGAGGGGCCGAATCCACTGGTCTGTGGAGCTATTTCTGGCGCGGCCTAACGACGAACTACGTCAACTTCTCCGGCCGCGCCCGGCGCAAGGAGTTCTGGGGCTTTTGCCTGTTCTGGATGATCGGGCTGGTTGTCGCCATCGGCGTCGGGCTGTCCGTGGATCTGTCGCGTGGCGATGTCGAGGGCGGCGGCGACGTGCCGGTCGTCATGTTTGGCCTGATCGTCCTCTTCTTCCTGCTGACGTTCCTGCCGTGGGTCGCGCTCATCGTGCGCCGCCTGCACGATCTCGGCCTGACCGGCTGGCTCGCCATCCTCTGTTTCCTGCCCTATGTCGGCGGGCTCGCAGCGCTCGTCTTCGGGTTGATCCCGACCCAGGCCGGCGACAACAAGTGGGGACCGGTGCCGGCCGGCGTCAGGATCTAGGCGCGGGAGCCGTCCGCGCCGAAGCTGTCAGCCCAGGAACTTGGCGATGATGGCGTCGCCCATCGCAACCGTGCCCACCTCGGTCATGCCTTCCGACATGATGTCCTTGGTGCGCAGCCCGTCGTCGAGCACCGCGGCGATCGCCGCTTCGAGCTTGTCGGCCTCGGCCACCATGCCGAAGGAATAGCGCAGGCACATGGCGAAGGAGGCGATCATCGCGATCGGGTTGGCGATGCCCTTGCCGGCGATGTCGGGCGCCGAGCCGTGCACCGGCTCGTAGAGCGCCTTGCGCTTCTTGGTCTTGACGTCCGGCGCGCCGAGCGAGGCCGAAGGCAGCATGCCGATCGAGCCGGTCAGCATGGCGGCGATGTCGGACAACATGTCGCCGAACAGGTTGTCGGTGACGATGACATCGAACTGCTTCGGCCAGCGCACCAGCTGCATGCCGCCGGCATCGGCCAGCATATGGTCGAGCTTGACGTCGCTGTACTTGGCCTTGTGGGTCTGGGCGACCACCTCGTTCCACAGCACGCCCGACTTCATGACGTTGCGCTTTTCCATGGATGTCACATGGTTGCGACGGGTCCGCGCGAGCTCGAATGCGACGCCCGAGATGCGCTCGATCTCGAACGTGTCGTAGACCTGGGTGTCGATGCCGCGCTTCTGGCCGTTGCCGAGATCGATGATCTGCTTCGGCTCGCCGAAATAGACGCCGCCGGTGAGCTCGCGCACGATCAATATGTCGAGGCCTTCGACCACCTCCTGCTTGAGCGAGGAGGAGGCGGCCAGCGCCGGATAGCAGATCGCCGGGCGCAGGTTGGCGAACAGCTCCATATCCTTGCGCAGGCGCAGCAGGCCGGCCTCAGGGCGCACCTCGTAAGGCACCTTGTCCCATTTCGGCCCGCCGACGGCGCCGAACAGCACGGCGTCCGCCGCCATCGCCTTTGCCATGTCGTTGTCCGAGATCGCCGCCCCATGCGCGTCGTAGGCGCAGCCCCCGACCAGACCCTCGTCGGTGGCAAAGCCGCTGCCGAGCTTTTCGTTCATGGCGGCGATCAGCTTCTTCACCTCGGCCATGGCCTCGGGGCCGATGCCGTCGCCGGCGAGCAGGAAGAGATTTTTCGAAGCCATTGAGAACCGTCCCGGGAAAGTTTTTGAACCGCGGCCTTGCTAAACGCCGAGCGCTTGCCGCGCAAGCCTTTGAACCATCAACGGTGCGAGAGAATATTGACCAGCCGGCCGAACGGATCGCGCACATAGAAGCGCCGCACGCCCCAGGGCTCTTCGGCGGGGCCGTATTCGATGGCGAAGCCCGCCTTGCGCATGGCGGCAAGCGCCATATCGACGTCATCGACCTCGATCGAGAGATCCGGCACCGGCGTGCCCGAACCGCCTTCGGCCATGAAGCTCATCTGCACGGTCATCGTCTCGGCCGAGCCGCAAGTGAGGATCCAGCCTTGATCCATCAACACCTCAAGTCCGAGCACGTCCTGATAGAAATGTCTCGCCGCGGCGGTGTCCTGCGTGGCGATGTTGGCGACGATGCGCTTGACCTTCACCATGGGCTGATCCTCGCTTCGCGCAAGCCGTTGCCCCAAAACGCTTTTCGGGGCGACCTGCATCAGGCCGTGCGCTTCAGCGCCGTTACTTCGATCTCGATCTTCATTTCCGGCTTGTTCAGCTGGCACACGATCATCGTCGCCGCCGGCCGGATGTCGCCGAACACCTCGCCGAGGATCGGGAAGACCACGTCAACATGGGCCTGGTCGGTGATGTAGTAGTGGGCCCGTACCACATCGGCCATGTCGAAGCCGCCGTCGGCCAAGGCCTTGGCTATTGTTGCGAGGCAATTGCGCGTCTGCGCCTCGACCGTCTCCGGGATCGTCATGGTGGCATAGTCGTAGCCGGTTGTTCCGGAGACGAAACACCAGTCGCCCTGCACCACCGCGCGCGAATAGCCGGCGGTCTTTTCGAAGGGGGAGCCGGTGGAGATGAGTTTGCGCACTGGGGGACCTCCGCATTTGTTGGCCTCCGTTTAGCAGCGGCAGGCGGACCGGTCATGGGCCAAGCCGAGAGGACTGTTGTCAAGAAGGCCTGCGCGAACCTTGGAGATTGGCCGGAACCTCCCTCTCTTCGTCATTCCAGGGCGGAGCAAGGAGCGAAGCGACGCGCGCAGACCCTGGAATCCATGCCGTTACGCCGAAGCGCCACCCAGCGGTCGGAACTCTGCCCCAATGCGGCAACCGTCACGGCATGGATCCTCGGGTCTGCGCTCCGCTACGCGTCGCTCCGCCCGTGGATGACGAAGCCGCGAGGGGCCTTGCGCCGCGCCGAAACCCCTAGTTCCCCGAGCCTTGCGCCTCGTCCAGCGCTTTCTTGATGTCCGCCGGCCAGTCCTTGACCGGCGGCCAGGCGTCCGTCTCGGGATTGTCGCCGCGGCGGGCGAAGTAGAGCTTGTGCTTCAACGGATCGACCGCCATGAAGCCGTCATTGCCGCCGCAGTCGTGCGGCACGCAGCCGCTGGCATAGAAGGCGCCGGAGGCCGTTTTCTCCGTGCCGCCGCCGACCAGCAGGCTGGTCGCCATGTCGGGCATGTCCTTGCCGAGCAGTGCCTCGGCCGCCTTGTAGACCGCCTCGTTGTGGAAGGCGTCGATGATGTTGTCGTATTTCGACGGATCGATGTCCTTCCAGTCGGTGCCGGGTTCGGGCGTGTAGGTCAGATTGCCGGACGTCGTAAGTCCGGTGGTCGGCGACCACTGCAGCGCCGGCCGCGTCTCGCCCGGCAGCAGATAGGGCACGAAATAGATGGCGGCGTCGGAAACCGCAGCCGGCGGCGCGCCGCATTCGTCCTGCTCGACCGTGGTGGCCTGGATCTCGCCGTCCTTCGGCTTCCAGACGATCACCTTGGCCGGGCCGCACTGGTTGCCGCCGTCGCCGACATCGACCAGCGCCACGTTGACGTCGCCGATCTTGACCACCTTGTCGAAGAAAACGTCGTAGTTGCTGGCGAGCTCTTTGCCGTCATAGGCCAGCACCTTCTCGCCATCCTGCTCCGGCTGCGTGATGGTGAGCTGGCCACCCTCGAACGGGATCGGCGCTTGGCTGTCCTCGTCGGCGGAAGCGGCGTCGGGCGGCGCGCCCTGATCGGTCGTCCCTTGACCGGTGGCGGGCTGGTCGGCCGGCGCGCTGGTCTGCGCATTGGCTCCGCACATGCCGAGAAGGATTGCCATCGAAGCGCAGGCACCGGCCAGAAGCGAGCGTGTCATGACTGTCCCTCCATTCAGCCGCCACGAACCCGGCCGGCAATGGCCGGGGTCTATCGATTTGAAGCCGAGCCGTTCAGGCCCAGGGACGCAGCTCGGCGTTCTTCTTCTCGAAGGACGCGATGGCGCCGGCCTTCTCCATGGTCAGCCCGATGTCGTCGAGGCCGTTCAAGAGGCAGTGGCGCTTGAAGTCGTCGAGGTCGAACGTGACGACGCCGCCGTCCGGTCCGCGGATCTCCTTGGCCTCGAGGTCGATCGACAGCGTCGCGTTGGAGCCGCGCGAGGCGTCGTCCATCAGCTTGTCGAGGTCTTCCGGGCTGACCGTGATCGGCAGGATGCCGTTCTTGAAGCAGTTGTTGTAGAAAATGTCGGCGAACGAGGTCGAGATCACGCAGCGGATGCCGAAATCGAGCAGCGCCCAAGGCGCATGCTCGCGGCTCGAGCCGCAGCCGAAATTGTCGCCGGCGACCAGGATCTGCGCCTTGCGATAGGCCGGCTTGTTGAGGACGAAATCCGGGTTCTCGGAGCCGTCGTCCTTGTAGCGCATCTCAGCGAACAGGCCGGTGCCAAGCCCGGTGCGCTTGATCGTCTTCAGATAATCCTTCGGGATGATCATGTCGGTGTCGACATTGACGATCGGCATGGGCGCGGCGACGCCGGTGAGCTTGGTGAATTTGTCCATGGCCCGTCTTCTTTCGTTGCGGAAGAATTTGCTGGCGCACCGTTTACACAAAGCCGGCGGCAAATGAAAGGCAACTATTGGCAGTTGCCTTGGGCCATCGGACACAAGATCGGGATCGCCTGCTTTCAAAATGCCAGCTAATCGGGCACCTTGGCGGCATGGCGCCTACTTCGAAGATCCTCTACGCAAGCGAGCCCACGCTCGATGTTGCCGAATTCCGCCGCGTGCTGGTGGAGTCCGGGCTCGGCGAAACGCGGCCGGTCGATGACGAGGCCCGTCTGAAGACGATGCTCGCCAACGCCAACCTCGTGCTGACGGCGCGCCTCGATATCGAGAGCAAGCCGCTGATCGGCGTGGCCCGCGCCATCACCGACTTCTCCTGGGTCTGCTATATCTCCGAGCTCGCCGTATCGGCTTCGGCGCAAGGGCTGGGCGTCGGCAGGGGCCTGATGGACGAAGCCCGCCGCCAACTCGGCCCCTCGGTCGCCATCAGCCTGATCTCGATGCCCGACGCCGTCGGCTTCTACGAGCGCATCGGCATGCAGCGCATGACCGACGCCTTCTGGTTCTCCCGCAAGCGCTGACGCCATTCACCGGCAAGTGATTGCCTGGTTCTGCCATACCGCTTGACATGCAACCATTTGGTTGCATATTAGAGTCATGAGCATGGATGCCGTCTTTCGCGCTTTGGCCGACCCGACCCGCCGGCTATTGCTGGACAGCCTCTATGCCAGGAACGGGCAGACGCTGAATGCGCTGTGCGAACGGATGGACATGACGCGCCAGGCGGTGACCAAGCACCTGGCGATCCTGGAAGAAGCAAACCTCGTCACCACCGTGCGCCGCGGCCGGGAGAAGGAGCATTACCTCAACCCCGTTCCGATCAACGAGATCGCCGAGCGCTGGATCGGCAAATTCGAGCGCCATCGGCTGGATGCATTGAGCGACCTGAAGAAACGACTTGAAAGGGAAGAGCCGTGAGCAACAACAGCTTCGTCTATGTCACCTACATCCGCACCACGCCGGAAAAGCTTTGGCAAGCGCTGACCGACCCGGAGTTCAACCGGCAGTTCTTCCTCTGCTCCTATCAGGAGAGCGACTGGAAGGTCGGCTCGAGCTGGAAACTGATGTTTCCCGACGGCCGCGTTGCCGACTCGGGCGAAATCCTCGAAATCGACCCGCCCAGGCGCCTGGTCATCAAATGGCGCAACGAATGGATGCCCGAGGTGAAGGAGGACGGCTACACGCGCTGCACCTTCGCAATAGAGCAGGACGGCGAGCTGATGAAGCTTGCCGTCACCCACGAGGCCGACGGCCCGCACAAGCTGATCGCAAACGTCGCCAAGGGCTGGCCGCTGGTGCTGTCGAGCCTGAAGAGCCTGCTTGAGACCGGCAAGGGTTACGAGCGCCCACCGTCAAAAGGTTGAAGCTTCGTTTCGGTATCGAAACGGTATCGAGGAGGTTAGGATGCTGCCGCATGTTTGGCCGCGGGCAATGGCGAATGGCGAAACCGCGATGGCCGCGGCTGAAATCCTTGCCACTCCCGAGCAGATCTTCACCGCGCTCGTCACGGATGAGGTCGAGCGCTGGTGGGGCTCGGCCGAGACCTACCGGATGACCGGCTGGACCGCCGATCTTCGCGTCGGCCGAAACTGGAGCGTCACCGTGCGGACGGCCGACGGCAGGCGCCTGCCCGCCAGCGGCGTGTTTCTGGAGATCGAGACGCCGCGCCGGATCGTGCAGACGAGGCGCTACGACTGGGACCATCCGGCGCTCGGCCGCCACGAGACGACCGTCGCCTATCTGCTGGAGCCGACCGCTCGCGGCACGCGGCTCACCATCTGCCACGGCGGTTTCGCCGGCATCGCCGATGCCGCGGCCGAGCACGCCGAGGGTTGGGCGCGGGTGCTTGGGTGGTTGCAGGGGTATTTCGGCGAACGAAGACAGGTGGCGTAGCGGGCACCTGCGCCTCCTCCCCTTGTGGGAGAAGGGGGCGCTCCCTCAAATCACATTCAGCTCCCGGAACGCCCTTCCCTCCGCAACCCGCTGGTACCCGAACGCCCTGCAATCCACCGTGCGATAGCCGCCATGCACGATGAGTTCCGAGAGCGCCTTGCCGACCGCCGGCGCCTGCTGCAGGCCGTGACCGGAGAAGCCGTTGGCGAAGAGGAAGTTCTCGACCTCCGGGTGCGGCCCGATCACCGCGTTCTGGTCGAGCGTGTTGTAGTCATAGTGCCCGACCCAGGCGCGCGTCGGCTTGATCGCCTCGAAGGCCGGGATGCGGGTGGCGAGCACCGGCCAGATGACCTCCTCGAACAGCGGCCACTCGACCTCGAAATCCTTGGGTTCGGGGGCGTGATCGCCTTCCTCCGGTTCGGCGCCGCCGGTGATGTAGACCGAGCCTTCCGGCCGCACGTAGATGCCGGAGGGATCGACCAGCAGCGGCATGTCGGCGTATCTCTCGCGCGCCTCGAAGACGAAGACGTTGCGCTTGCGCGGCTCGACCGGCAGCGCAAGCCCGGCGAAAGCCGCGACCTTGCCGGCGTTGGGGCCGGCGGCGTTGACGATGATGCCGGCTTCAAGCGTGTCGCCATTGTCGAGGTTCACGCTCGCGACGCGGTTGCCCTGGCGCGCGATGCCGGTGACCGAGGCGGTGATGAAATCGATATTCTTCTCGCGCAGCGCCTTGCGGAACAACATCAGCATCGCATGCGCGTCGAACCAGCCCTCGCCGGTCCGGCCGTAGGCGCCGGCGGAAATGCCTTCGGCCGACAGCCAGGGGAAGCGGCGCGTCAGCTGCTCGGGGTCCTCGAGCACGATGTCGGCGCCTTCGGCGATCTGCGCCTCGTGATTGGCCTTCAGAATCGGCAGCCCGGCCTCGCCGGCGAGGATCAGATAGCCGCCTTCGCGAAAGCCGATGTCGGCATCGGCGCCGAAAGTCTCCTTCAGCCGCCGGAACAGTTTCAGTGTGAACTGCGACAGGCGGATGTTCTCCGGAATCGAGAACTGCTGGCGGATCGAGGCGCAGGACAGCGTCGTCGCCGCATGGGCGAATTGCGGATCGCGCTCGATCAGCGCGATGGAGCCGGCAAAGCCCTCTTCGCGCAGATAGTAGGCGACCGAGGACCCGACGATGGCCCCGCCGATGATGACGATGTCGTAGCGCACTTCGTTCTCCGCTCCACCGGTTCTCAGGCGACCGGCAGATTGACCTCGAAGCGCGTGCCGCGTCCGGAGTCAACCAGCGTTATCGTGCCATCATGCGCTTTCAGGAGGGCCAGCACGATGCCGAGGCCCATGCCGGTGCCGCCGGCCTCGCGCCGTGTGGTGAAGAACGGCTCGAACACTCTTGCGCGGTTGCTGAGCGAAATGCCGTCACCGTCGTCGCCGACATGGACGGCCGCTCTTTCGCCCGTGCTTCTGGCGCCGATCGTCACCTGCCTGGCGCCGTGCCTGGCTGAATTGTCGATGAGGTTGGCGAGGACGATCGCCAGATTCTCGCCCGAGATGCCGAGGCAGGTATCGCCGCCGCCCTCGGTGCGCACCTCCAGCCGGGTGTCGACCGGCAGCAAGGCGAGCGCGGCATTGACCGTCGTGCTTTCGCCGCTCGGCGCCAGGTTTTCGGCGCGCGCCAGCTCGAGTAGCCGGCGCACCAGGAGGTTGAGCCGTCCCGCATCGGTGACGATGTTGTTGGAAAAGCGTCGCCGCTCGGCCTCGTCCATCGTCCCGCCGGAATCCCTGAGCAGCTCCGCCGCCCCCTGGATCGCCGTCAGCGGCGATTTCAGCTCGTGCGAGACATGGGTGGCGAAGGTCTGGATGCTGTCGGAGCGCGCCTGCAGTTTGGTGGCCATGTCGAGGAAGGCGGCCGACAGTTCCGCCATCTCGCGCGTGCCGTGATGGTCGAGCGGCCTGATCGCCTCGCGGTCGCCGGCGGCGATGCGTTTGGTCCGCTCGATCAGCGCATAGATCGGCCGGCTGACGGTGCGGATGAACACCAGCGCGATCAGCAGCGTGCCGCCGACGATGGCGATCGCCGCCAGCGTGACCTTGCCGCGCTCGCCATAGAGATGCTTGACGATGTTGTTCGGCGTTCGCGAGAGGTAGACCACGCCCGCGACGCGGCCCGCGACTTCGGCCGGCATGGCGACGAAGACGCGCACCTTGGTGCCGCGGCTCACCGAATAGAGCGGCGGCGCCGGCTGGTCGGGGATGCGCAGCCTGAGTTCGCTGGCATAGACGCCGGTAAGCGCTTTCCGAATCTCCTCGACCTCACCGAGCGACTGGCCGACCTCGCCGCCGCCGGCAATGACCACTCCATGCGGATCAAGCAGGCGGAAGCCGGCGAGCGTCGTCTTCTGCGTCTCGTCGAGGATGCCGTCGAGCCGCGCGCCGATGGCGGCAAAAGCCGGATCGGCGGTGGCGGGAAGGGCCACCGGTCGCGATGGCATGACGTCGTCGGAGGCAAGATCGAGCTGCGGCTCGATCGGCTGATAGGGATAATTGTTGTCCCTTGCGGGATCGGCCGAGATTGGCGCCCCCAACCGTTCCGGAGCAATACCGGCCGCGCGCACCGCATCGGCATAGACGGCGGCGACGACCGCGCCCTGCGCGATGAGCTCGCCCTCGGTCTGGCGGATCAGCTGGTTCTCATAGAGCCGGAAGAAGAACAGGCCGACCAGCGGCAGCGCCATCACCACGATCAGGATGGCCAACACGACGGTGGCGAGCCTGGGCCGCCATCTTTCCTTGCTCAACCACCGCATCGGCCGAGCCGGAAACCGACGCCGTGCACGGTTTCGATCGCATCCACGCAGCCGGCGGCCGCGAGCTTGGCGCGGATGTTGCGGATGTGGCTGTCGACCGTGCGCTCGGAGACATGGATGTTCGATTGGTAGGCATTGGCCATCACCGCGTCGCGGCCGAGCACATGGTGCGGGCGGGCAAGGAAGCCTTTTAGGATTGCGAACTCGATCGCCGTCAAGGTGAGCGGCTTGCCTTCGAAACTCGCCGCATGGCTTGCCGGAACGAGCATCAGCCTGCCATGCGCAAACTGCCGGTCGTCCGCCTCCTCCGCCGGCACGGGCCGCGCGCGCCGCAGGATGACATTGACGCGGGCGACCAGCTCGCGCGGGCTGAACGGTTTCGTCACATAGTCGTCGCCGCCCATCTCCAGCCCGAGGATGCGGTCGATTTCTTCATCCCGCGCCGACAGGAACAGCACCGGCACGTCGGAGCGCTGGCGGAGCCGCCGGCAGACCTCCAGCCCGTCCATTTCGGGCATTCCGATGTCGAGCACGATGAGGTCGGGTGCGCGGCGCTCGACCGCCTGCAGCGCGGCGGCGCCGTCGGCCACGGCAGCCGTCTTCATGCCGGCCTTTTCCAGGGCGAAGCAGATGATCTCGCGGATATGCGGGTCGTCGTCGGCGACGAGGATGTTGTGCGGCATCGATCAGCGGCCCGGCATGGAGGGTTCGGCAGGCTGAGGAACCACGAGCGGCCCACTCTTGTCGAGATAGCGGGCGAGCCGCCAGTCACGAAAGCTCCAGGCTCGCCAGCTTTTCTGCTCAGCGCGCCAGTGAATTTCGTCCTGGCGACGCAGGTCCGGAAGGTCGTGCCGGAGCGGATGGTCGGAAGCGGTCGTGCCGCCCAGATAGGCGAGGAAGCGGTCGAGCGCCGGGAAGGCGCCGGGACCGAGATCGCGCACATACCAGCCGTCGAGGGGAACGCCCTGTCCGGTCATTTCACGGGAATGGTCGACATTGTAGTTGGCGATCAGCGCGGCAAAGTTGACGAAACAGCAGGCATAAAGCGTCGCCGATAACGTCAGAAGATTGGCGGAAAGCAGCCATTCGCCGGATTTTGTGAGCGCAATGCGGGCGATGATGAACGCCAGGCCCGCCGCCACCAGCCCCATCCAGACAAAGGCGGCAACGCGCAGATAGGTCAGCGCGTAGACGCCGACATAGAGGTCGAGCCGCAGCATCGAGGAGATCACCAGCAGGATGTTCTGCGCCACCCAGAGATAGACGAGGGGACGGATCAGCGGATCCCTGGAGGTTTCGCTGCCGGGCCTGAGCGCCGCCAGCACGAAGCCGGCGGCGAGCAGCGCGGTCACGACCAGCGGATAGGCGCCGCGATGCGCGTAGGCGGCGTAGGTCAGCCCGTCAGGGAGTGCCGCGCCGCCCCAGAGGTAGGTGGCGTCGAGCGCGGTCTGCACGGCGAACAGCGCGTTGAAGACGATCAGCGCGCGCAGGATGGCCGCCTTGCCGAAGATGATGTCCTCGGTCGAGGTTCTCGCCGGCCTGGCCGCAAGCGCGGCGGGTGCGACCCGTTTGATACGCGACGGGATGCGCGGCAGGCGCGGTCTCAGAAACGCCCAGACGCCGGCCAGCACGATCAGCCAGAAGACAAGCCGCCCGACCTCGATGCGCTCGAGCAGGGCGTAGAGGTCGATCAGCGACAGCCAGTGTTCGATGATCGGATTGGCGGCGCCGAACAGGGCGAGGAAGACGGCGCCGAGGGTCAGCGGCATGGCCCAGACGGCGATTGCCGTAAGCTGGAATTGCCGCTGTCCGAGCTCTCGCTTCACCTTGCGCCAGCGGAAGAAGTCGCGGACGAAGCGGAAGGGCGCCGCAATCAAGAAGAGGCCGAGCTGGCCGGCGACGCGGGCGATGCCCGCGCGGAGCCGACGCGCCAGCGAAAGCGCGAACACCGCCAGCGCCGCGATCGCGATCAGCACCGACAGCGGGCTGACATTTTCGATGAGCGGCAGCAGTCCGGCGAACAGCGCTGCCGGCCCAGGCCAAACCTTGCCGTTGCTCAAGGCGGCGGGATGCATGGCGACGACCGCGCCGGCAAGCACCATGCCGAATATGAATACCGAGATGCCGGCAGGCTGGCCGTAGAAGAGGAAGTCGGCCAGCACCACCAGCAGGATGCCGGCACCGATGCGGCGGCAGTAGCTTGGGGCAATCGGCATCGTCGTCATGGCCGGGCTTTCCTGGCCTTGAGAACGGCACGCCGCGACCTCGGCACGAAAGGCAGCAGGATCGCCGTGGGACGCATCCTGTGCGGCTCGACGAGCCACCAGCCGTCGTAGCGCAACCGGTAGGGCAGGGACCAGCGGGGTTTGTGATGTGTTCGCATGCCGGCCTGTTTCACTGGCGGACGCGAAAAGCTCGGGGCGGATTGGAGGAGGTTTCCCGCAATGATTTGCAGTTTTCGTGCAGCACCGTTGTGGCTTGCCTCGCCTCGCCTCAGCCGGCATAGATCGGCCATGACCGTTGACACCTACCGGCCGCGTCGCTCCGTGCTCTACATGCCCGCCTCCAACGAGCGGGCGCTTGCCAAGATCGCCTCGCTTGCCTGCGACGCCGTCATCATCGACCTCGAGGATGGCGTGGCGCCCGCCGACAAGATTGTCGCGCGAGGCAGGGTGGTGGATGTCCTGGCCGCGCGTCCGCAGCGGCGCTGCGAGATGGTGGTGCGCGTCAATCCGCTTGGCAGTGAATGGGGCATCGACGATCTTCTGGCCGTAGCCAAGGCCGGGCCGGACGGCATCCTTTTGCCCAAGGTCGCGACGCCGCGCGACATCCTCGAGGCCGGCGACCTGCTCGACGACAATTTTATGCCGGACGCGGTGAAGCTGTGGGCGATGATCGAAACGCCGAAGGCGCTGCTCAACATCGGCGCCATCGCCGAGCTTGGCCGCGACCCGGCTTCGCGCCTTGCTTGTTTCGTTACCGGAACGAACGATCTGGTGAAGGCAACGGGGATCTCGACCGACCGCCATTACCTCATGCCCTGGCTGATGCAGCTCGTGCTTGCCGCACGCGCCGGCGGCCTCGACGTGATCGACGGCGTCGCCAATGATTTTCGCGACCTCGACGGTTTTGCCCGCGAATGCGCCGAGGCGGCCGCCATGGGTTTTGACGGCAAGTCGCTGATCCACCCCAACCAGATCGAGCCGGCGAACCGCGCCTTTTCGCCGGCGCCGGAGGCGCTGGCCAGGGCGCGCGCAATCAGGGACGCATTCGCGAAGCCCGAAAATGCCGGCAAGGGTGTCATCGCGCTGGACGGCCGCATGGTCGAGCGGCTGCATCTGGCGGAAGCCGAGAAACTGCTGGCGAAGGCCGCAATCATCGGCGCATGATGCGCCGACATTCAAGACAGGGTCGAATAAATGAAACTCTACCGCTTTCTATCCGGTCCGGACGACGCAACCTTCTGTCACAAGGTGACGGCCGCCCTGAACAAGGGCTGGCACCTGTTCGGCTCGCCGACCTATGCCTTTGACAAGAAGACCAAGTCGATGCGCTGCGGCCAGGCCGTGGTGAAGGATGTCGAGGGTCAGGAATACACGGCCGACACCAAGCTCAGCGATTGGTAGATACAGCCGATCTCCGCCCAAGTGGGAGATGCCCGGCAGGGCAGAGGGCGCGCGAAGGAACGAGGCGTCCGCCACCGAGCAGTGTGAAGCTCATCCCGCCGCAGCCTGCTCCGCCGCCTCCTCGATCCGCTCCATGTCGTCGTCCGAGAGGCCGAAATGGTGGCCGATCTCATGGATCAGCACATGGGTGACGATGTCGCCCAGCGTCTCCTCGTTCTCGGCCCAGTAGTCGAGGATGGCGCGGCGATAGAGCGTGATGCGGTTCGGTCCCTCGCCGGTCTGCGGGTTCCAGCGCTCGGCGATGCCGCGCCCCTCGAACAGGCCGAGCAGGTCGAAGGGCGTCTCCAGCGACAGGTCGTCCATGATCTCGTCGGTCGGGAAGTCGGCGATCTGGATGATGATCTCGCCGGTGAGCGTGCGGAACTCCTCCGGCAGATGGGCATAGGCCTCCAGCGCCAGAAGCTCCATTTCCTCCATCGAGGGCGAGAGCTGGTCGTGCCAGGTGCGGGTCTTGTAGATGCGGGCCATGGGATTTCCTTTGATCCCGGCATATAGGCTTTCGCGCCGGTCGAGGCAAATGAGCCGACTGGTCGTCCGCTTCCCGGGTTAAGGGCGAAGGAATAAATTCCTTGTGACTCGGCTTGACTCTTCCAGGGCCCTCTGGAATCTATAGGAACATAACAGGAACAATTGCTGCCGGAAGTGAACGTCATGGCGATGACCGCCGTGGCGCGGGAAACTGTTTTTGCCCTGCGCCGCCAGATCGCGAAGATCGAGGGAACGCTGCCCGAGCGCCTGGAAGCGCCGGCGCGGAACACGTCCGTCGATGCCGCCGGATCGGACATCACCGTCCTCCGGCGCGGCCTTGCCGTGGCCTCGCCGGATGCCTTCCTGCACACCGGCATCGAAGGGCTCGACGCCGCGCTCGGCGGCGGCCTGCCCAAAGCGGCGCTCAGCGAAATCCACGGGCTGGAGACCCGCGATGCCGGCGCCGTCGCCGGCTTCGCGCTGTCGCTCACCAGCCTGATCCTCAAGGAAAAGCAGGGTCTGCCGGTCCTCTGGATCGGCACGGCGGAAATCTTCCACGAGGCCGGCTTTCCCTATGCGAGCGGGCTCCATGCCCTGTTCGGCATCGAGCCGGAGCAATTGCTGTTTTCCGAAGCGCCGAAGCTGCTCGACGCGCTATGGATCGCCGAGGAGGCCGCCCGCATGACGGCCTTCGCCGCCGTCATCCTCGAGATCCGCGGCAGCCCGCGGCTTCTCGACCTGACCGCCACGCGGCGGCTGCACGCCCGCGCCCAAAGCGCCGGCCGCCCGGTGCTTTTGCTGCGCCAGGCCGGCGAGGCCGAGCCCACCGCCGCGCCGGTGCGCCTCATCGTCTCGGCCGCGCCGGCGGCAGCGCGCCGGACGATCGCCGGCCCGCTCGACGGCTCGATCGGCAGCCCCGCCTTCACCGTCGATATCGGCAAGAGCCGCACGGCCCTGCCCGGACAATTCACACTGGAGTGGAACCCCGATGAGCACGCTTTTGCAGAAAGAACAGAGAATTCTGTCGCTGTGGTTCCCGTACCTCTGCGCGGAGCGGATCCTGCGCCAGCGTCTGGGGCGGTCCTGGCGTTCCCGGCCCTCGCAGCACCTGCCACTGGTCATCAGCCATCGCGACAGCAACGCCCAGCGCATCGCAGCCCTCGACGAGCGGGCTGAGGCTCTCAAATTGAAGCGCGGCATGGGCATTGCCGATGCGCGCGCCATGCACCCTTCAATCGATGTGGTGGAAGCCGACGCGGAGGCCGACCGCCGCCTGCTCGAGGGCCTTGCCGACTGGTGCGACCGCTATACGCCGCTGGTGGCGATCGACGGCGAGGACGGGCTGTTCCTCGACGTCACCGGCTGCACGCATCTGTTCGGCGGCGAGCGCGCCATGCAGGACGAGATCCTCACCCGCTTCTTCCAGCAGGGATTCGATGTCCGCGCCGGCCTCGCCTCCACACCGGGGGCGGCCTGGGCTGCGGCGCGCTTCCACGGCGACCGCATCGTGGGCGGCGGCGAGGAGGAGGCGCTTCTTTCGCCCTTGCCGCTTTCGGCGCTGCGCATCGCGCCGGAAACCCGCGCCAGTCTGGAAAGCGTCGGCCTGCGCACGGCGGGCGCGGTGATGGCCGCCCCCCGCGCGCCGCTCGCCCGCCGCTTCGGCGCCACCTTGCTTCTGCGCCTCGACCAGGCGCTCGGCCGCCTCGACGAGGCCGTGTCGCCGCGCCTTCCCGTTGCGCCGCTCTCGGTCGAGCGCCATCTTGCCGAACCGGTCGTGCTCACCGACGACATCGAACGGCTGGTGAGCCGGCTTGCCGTGGCCTTGAAGGCCGACCTCGAACGCCGCGGCGAGGGCGCCAGGGCGCTCGCCCTGCTTCTCTTCCGCGTCGACGGCGCCGTCAGCCGCATCGCGGTCGGCACCTCGCGCCCGATGCGCGAGCCGCAGTTGATCAAAAAACTGTTCCACGAGCGGCTGACCGCGCTGGAACAAAACATCGACGCCGGCTTCGGCTTCGACCTCGTGCGGTTGTCGGTGCTTTCGGTCGCCGCCTTCGACATGCTGCAGGGCGACCTCACCGGCGAAGCCGCCGATGACGACGCAGACATCGCCTTGTTCGCCGACCGCGTCCGCGCCCGCCTCGGCGAGGCCGCCGTGCTGAAGCCGGTCGTCGTCGAAAGCCATCTGCCGGAGCGGGCCGTCGCGATCGTTCCCTTCGCGGAAGCGCCGCAACGGCGCATCCCGGCGAAACGCTCCGACCGGACGGCGCCGCCGATGACCATCTATCCGCCGGAGCGGCCGGTGCGGCTGTTCCGTTCGCCCGAGCCGATCGAGGTGCCGGCGACCGAGATCCCCGAAGGTCCGCCGATGAATTTCCGCTGGCGGCGCGCGCTTTACCGCGTCGCCCGCGCCGAAGGGCCGGAACGCATCGCCGCCGAATGGTGGCGGCAGCTGCCCGGCGAGGAGGAAGCGCCGACCCGCGATTATTACCGCATCGAAGACAGCGAGGGCCGCCGCTACTGGCTCTACCGCCAGGGCCTCTACAGCAGCGCCTCGCAAGCCGCGCCGCGCTGGTTCATGCACGGGGTGTTCGCATGAACGCGCTGACCGCCATCCCCTATGCCGAGCTCGGCATCCAGTCGAACTTCTCCTTCCTGCGCGGCGCCTCCAAGCCGGAGGAGCTGGTGGTCACGGCGAAATTCTACGGCTTTGCCTCGATCGGGCTGGCCGACCGCAACACCGTCGCCGGCGTCGTGCGGGCCTGGCAGCAGGCCAAGGTGGAAAAGCTTGCCTATCATCCCGGCTGCCGCCTGGTCTTCCGCGACGGCACGCCGGACATTCTTGCTTACCCGCAAGACCGCAAGGGCTGGGGGCATCTTTGCCGCATGCTGACGCAGGCCAATTTGCGCGACGAGAACGAGAAGGGCGCGACGCTGCTGGAGTTCAGCGACCTTCTTGAATGGGGGGATCGCCTTTCGCTGGCCATCCTGCCCGATCTGTCGGCAGGCGCGGAAGGCAATCTAAGTCTCATTAGCCGGCTTAAGGATCGCTTCGGCGCCGCGCTCCGGCTGGCCGTGGCGCCGGATTACGGCGGCAACGACCGCTTCCGTATCGAGCAGGCGGCGGCGATGGCCGAACATGCGCGGGTTCCGCTGATGGCGACCAACGATGTGCTCTATCATGCCGCCGAGCGCCGGCCGCTGCAGGATGTGCTCACCGCGATCCGCCTCAACACGCCGGTTTGCGAGGTCGGGCTGGAGCTGACGGCGAATGCCGAGCGCCATCTGAAGCCGCCGCTGGAAATGGCGCGCCTTTTCCGCCGCCATCCGCAGGCGCTGGCGGAGACGCTGCGCTTCGCCGACGAGCTCACCTTCGCGCTCAGCGACCTCGAATACAATTATCCGGACGAACCGACCGAATCCGGTCTCGGGCCGCAGGCCGAGCTCGAGCGCCTGGCGCGGGAAGGGGCGGCGAGGCGCTATCCGGCCGGCGTCCCCGCCGATGTGCTGCGGCGCATCGACAGCGAGCTCGCCTTGATCGAGCGGCTGAACTACGCGCGCTATTTCCTGACCGTCTACGACATCGTCAAATTCGCCCGCAGCCAGGACATTCTTTGCCAGGGCCGGGGCTCTGCCGCCAATTCGATCATCTGCTTCTGCATCGGCATCACCGAAGTCGGACCCGAGCGGATCGACACGCTGTTCGAGCGCTTCATCTCCGAGGAGCGCAACGAGCCCCCCGACATCGACGTCGACTTCGAGCATGAAAGGCGCGACGAGGTCATCGCCTATATTTACGAGAAATACAGCGCCAAGCGCACCGCTTTAGCCGCCGCCGTCATCAGCTATCGCGGCCGCTCGGCGCTGCGCGAAGTGGCCAAGGCCATGGGCCTTTCCGAGGACGTCAGGAGCGCCCTGTCTAGCACCATCTGGGGCTGGTCGGCCTCCGAGCTCGGCGAAAGGGAGGCCAATGCCGGCGGCCTCGACCGCACCGACCCGCTGTCGCGGCAAGTGCTGGAGCGCGCCAACGAGATCATGGGCTTTCCCCGCCACCTCTCCCAGCATGTCGGCGGCTTCGTCATCACCCGCGACCGGCTCGACGAAGTCGTGCCCATCGTCAAGACGGCGATGGAGGAGCGCAAGATGGTCGAGTGGGACAAGGACGACCTCGACGCGGTGAAGATCCTCAAGGTGGACGTGCTGGCGCTCGGCATGCTGACCTGCCTGAAGCGCGCCTTCGGTCTGCTCGAAGCCCATTATCGGGCGAGAGACGATTATGGCCGGCCGCTGAGCCTGGCGACGATCCGTGAAGCCGATACGCGCGTCTATGACATGATCTGCCGGGCCGACACGCTCGGCGTCTTCCAGATCGAGTCTCGCGCCCAGATGTCGATGCTGCCGCGCCTTAGGCCGCGCAGCTTCTACGATCTCGTCATCGAGGTTGCGATCGTCCGCCCCGGTCCGATCCAGGGCGACATGGTGCATCCCTATCTGCGTCGTCGGCAAGGCAAGGAAGACGTCAATTACCCCAGCCCTGACTTGGAGAAGATCCTCGGCAAGACGCTTGGCGTGCCGCTGTTCCAGGAACAGGCCATGAAGATCGCCATCGTCGCCGGCGGCTTCAGGCCGGGCGAGGCGGACGAGCTTCGCCGCGCGATGGCCACCTTCAAGCGCACCGGCACGATCGGCAACTACCGCCAGCGCATGATCGACGGCATGGTCAACAATGGCTATGAGAAGGACTTCGCCGAGCGCTGCTTCAAGCAGATCGAAGGCTTCGGCGAATACGGCTTTCCCGAAAGCCATGCCGCCTCCTTCGCGCTGCTGGTCTATGCCTCTTGCTGGTTCAAGACCTTCTATCCCGACGTCTTCTGCGCCGCGATCCTGAACGCGCAGCCGATGGGCTTCTACCAGCCGGCCCAGCTCGTCCGCGACGCGCGCGACCATGGCGTCGAGGTGCGCGAGGTCGACATCAACCACTCCGCCTGGGATTGCACGCTGGAGAGGTCGGCCTTCGATCCGTCCCGCATCCTCGAACGCCATGCCTCGATGCGCGGCGTCATCGAAACGGCTCATGCCGTGCGGCTTGGTTTCCGCCAGGTCAAGGGATTGTCGGAGGAGCGCATGGATGCCGCCGTCGCCCAGCGCGGTGCCGGCTATCGATCGGTCAGGGATGTCTGGCTGCGGTCCGGCCTCGATGTCGGCGAGATCGAAAGGCTGGCCGAGGCCGACGCCTTCCGCTCGCTCGGCCTCGACCGCCGCGCCGCGCTCTGGGAAGTGCGCGCCCTCGACGGCAGGAGTGCCGCCGAGAAGCTGCCGCTGTTCGACCAGCCTACGCTCCACCTGCGGGAGCTGGAGCCTGAAACGAAACTGCCGAAAATGCCGCTCGGCGAGCATGTCGTCCACGACTACCGCTCGCTTGGCCTGTCGCTGAAGGAGCACCCCGTCGCCTTCCTGCGCGAGCGGCTCACCCGCGCCGGCATCACGCCCAATGCCGGCCTGCCGTCGGTGCGCGACGGCAGACGCGTCTCCGTCGCCGGCCTGGTGCTGGTGCGCCAGCGCCCCGGCAAAGGCAATGCGATCTTCATCACGCTGGAGGACGAAAAGGCGATCGCCAACGTCATCATCTGGCCGCGCGTCTTCGACCGCTTCCGCCCGGTCGTCATGGGCGCGCGCTTCATCCGCGTCACCGGCAAGCTGCAGCACGAATCGGACGTCATCCACATCGTCGCCGACAGGATCGAGGATCTGACATCCTGGCTGAGCGTGCTCCTGCGTGAGGCCGCGCCGCCTGCCATCGAGCATCAACCGGATGCGAACCGGTCTGCCCCGGCGAACCGCGGTCTGCCGGTCCGTCAGGACGTTGCGACGCTGTCGAGCACTGCGCAACAGGTCATGCCGAGAGGGCGGAATTTTCAGTAGGGCGATACGAGGAAGCAGGAGCCCAACTGCGGTGTCGCCGCGATGCAGAACTTTGATGTCGGCGGGACAGCGCCCCCCTCTGTCCTGCCGGACATCTCCCCCACAACGGGGGGAGATCAGCCGTCACGCCGGCTTTCGCCAATCTCCAACATTGCAGAATGAGGCGGGGCGCCGAAGCTGCCAATCTCCCCCCTTGTGGGGGAGATGGCCGGCAGGCCAGAGGGGGGCGCGAAGGATCGCCAACCTACGTCGCTGCACCTATGAGGACACCGATTACGACGGCCCGCTCAGCCGCGGTGGCGGTGGCGGCAGCGCATCTTCGGCCGAGATCGTGCGCGCTTCCGAGGGCAGCATGATCGGGATGCCGTCGCGCACCGGATAGGCGAGCTTGGCCACGCGCGAGACCAGCTCGCTGCGCTCCGCGTCCCACGTCAGCGGCCCTTTGGTCAGCGGGCAGGCGAGAAGTTCCAACAGCTTTGGGTCGACCGTGGCTTTCCGCGCGTCACGTCCGTCTGCTGCCATCGCACTTTCCTTTGTCCAAAACGCCACAGGCCGGCCTCACTTGAATATCGACACTCTTACTGGAGACTCGACCCAAAATCCTCGTCCTCGCGGGCCAGCGTTATCTCGGTGATGGCGATCAGCGTCTCGGCGCGCGTCTTCAGGTCGGCCGCTTCGAGCAGCGCCTGCTTCTCGGCCGGCCCATAGGGCGCCATCATCGACAGCGCGTTGACCAACATGGCATTCTCGGCGCGGCTGACGCTTTCCCAGTCGGCCTCGAGGTCATTGGCTTGCAGATAGGCGCGGAACGCCTTGAGCAGCGCCGGGCGGTCGACCTCGGCGGCGGCCGGGTCCTCCTCGAGATCGGCCAGGAACGGCGCGATCCGGCACTGCCGGAACGGCGTCTTGACCGCCAGCTCCTGCGTGACGCGGAACCGGCACACGCCCTGCAGCGAGATCAGGTAGCGCCCGTCGCCGGTCTCGGCCAGCGAGATTATGCGCCCGGCGCAGCCGACGCTGCAGAGCTCCGGCTCGCCGTCCTCGCGCAGCGCGCCGTCGAGGCCGGGCTGGATCATGCCGATCAGCCGCGGTCCGGCCATCGCTTCGTCGACCATCTGCAGGTAACGCGGCTCGAAGATGTTGAGCGGCATGCGCCCGCCCGGCAGAAGCAAGGCGCCGGTCAGCGGAAACACCGGGATTGCCTGCGGCAGATCCCTCGCGAGCCGATAGCGGGCGTTTCCGACCTGCACTTCAACCCTCCGCCTGCACTTCGACCTCCGAACCCGTCGCCGGCCAGCGTGTCAAACCTGTGAGCTCCCCCGGCGCAGCCGCGACTTGTCCAACTTTCTTCATCGGCGGGACAAGCCACTGCCCCTATCTGGCGCAGTTGCCGCCTTGCGCAAGCCCCCGGCAAAAGGGGGTCGGCGACAAAGCCGGCAAAGCGCTCAGGAGAACAACAGCGACGACAGCTTGCGCCGCGCCGCAAGCGTCGCTTCGTCGGTCATCCCCCATGCCTCGAAGAACTTCAGGAGCTGCGCCCGCGCGCCGTCGTCGTTCCACGTCCGGTCGGCCTTGACGATCGCCAGCAGGTTGTCGGCGGCCTGCGTCTTCTCGCCGCGCGCATTCTGCACCATCGCCAGGTCGAACCGCGCCTGATGATCGTTCGGATTGGCGGCGAGCCGACGCTCGAACTCGGCCGGATTGCCGAGCGCGGCCGCTTCCGCCGCGAGCGTCATCTTGGCGCGCAGGGCACCAAGCGCGGGTGCGTCCTTCTTCTCCTCGGGCGCCTTCGCCAGCACCGCCTCGGCGCCCTCGGCATCGCCGGCCTCGAACAGTATCTCGCCCAGGCCCGCGATCGCCTCGACGGTTTCGGGCGCCTGCTCGAGGATCGCGTCGTAGATGTCGGCCGCGGTCTGGACATCGCCCGCCTCGCGCGCCTCGGAGGCCGCGGCAAGCGCATCCGTGATCTGCGGCACGCCGCCGCCGCCCTTGCCGCCGACCTTCTGGATGAACTGCGCGATCTGGCTTTCGGGAATCGCGCCCATGAAGCCGTCGACCGGCTGGCCGTCCTTGAAGGCGATGACCGCGGGAATGGACTGGATGCCGAGCTGGCCGGCGATCGAGGGATGGTCGTCGATGTTCATCTTGACCAGCTTGACCTTGCCGCCGGCGGCCTTGACCGCCTTTTCAAGCTGCGGCGTCAGCTGCTTGCAGGGGCCGCACCAGGGCGCCCAGAAGTCGACCAGCACCGGCTGGCGGCGCGATTCCTGGATGACGTCGGCCGCGAATGTCGCGGTCGTGGTGTCCTTGATCAGCTCGGCGGCGGCCGGCGGTTCGCCGAGCGACACCTTGGCGCGGTCGCCGGCCCCGCCATACTGGACGGATTGGGCGTACTGGCCGGCATTGCCGCCAAATGAGCCGCTGAACGGGTTGTTGTCACTCATGTCGTCGCCCTTTCGGTCGCGCCGCCGCCGGCATGAAGGTGCGGCGCGTCATTGTCGGAGTTCGGTTTCGCCATCCATGTGGCGATCAAGCCCCGACTTTCAAGATAATGAGACTTTCAAGATAACAGGATCGTGGCCGGTTGCCTCGACGAATCTGACGAGATCGGCGGCGGCAATGGTCGTCGTCGCCTCATTGGTCAGCGGATGGCCGTTGATGACCTCGTGGCTCATCAATTCCTGGTCGAGAAACACCTTCACCCGGCCACCCGTGTCGTTGATCAGGCCGAACACGGTGACGGCGCCCGGAATGACGCCGAGCAGCTCCATCAGCATTTCCGGCTTGCCGAAGGAAACGCGGCCGGCGGCGCCGATCAAATGATGGATCTGCTTGAGGTCGACCTCGGCCTCCTCGCCGACGGTGACCAGAAAGAAGTTGTCCTTCTTGTCCTTGAGGAACAGGTTCTTGGTATGGCCGCCCGGGATCTCGCCGCGCAGCGCCTGCGAATCGGCGACCGTGAACAAGGGCGGATGCCGCACCGTGGAGACGGAGATGCCGAGATCGGCAAGAAAGGCGTAAAGCTCGGCTTCGGTCTTCGGCATCGGTTCCTCGCATTGTCCGGCAGGTCATGCCGTTTACGGCCAACGCTGCCCTCGGGGCAAGATCGTCAGCAAGATCGTCGGAGTGGACCAGCGGAATCCGCCCGATCGGAACGAACCTTCGGTGCATGAAGAGCCAGCTCCAAAAAGACCGTCATTTCCCTGTTGCAATCGCCGCGCTCTTCGGCCATATAGGCGCGGCTTGCGGCCCGAGGCCGCGCGAGCGGGTGTAGCTCAGAGGTAGAGCACAACCTTGCCAAGGTTGGGGTCGGGCGTTCGAATCGCCTCACCCGCTCCAGTTTCCTCAAGGAAAGCAAGCAAACGAAAAGCCGCGGTTTTCCGCGGCTTTTTCGCATTTTGGGGCGGTTGAAATCGCAAAGCACGGAAGTGGCTCGAGAAGTCCGGGTCACGCGCGGTTACCGTTTCCCTGCAACAACGCAGCGTGAAATTGCGGCGTCGAGCGGATGTCCGACGGCACAGCGCCGAGGCAGAGCTGGTCACGCGCCGATTTTGGTCATCCACGGCGCCAGGGCAAAGCTGTCAACACTTTTTATCTAATGCTATCAAGAATGATGACCGTTGCCTCCGATCAAACAACACCACCGCTGCAACCAATTGACTGGGGTGCGATTTTCTCCCAGGTCAATTGCTGGCGCGGTGCCTGTATGCACCATTTCTCGATGGTCGAAACGGCCGTGACCGAGACACTGCTTGCGTTAAGTGCCACGGCACAGGGCGAGATCGCAGTGCGCCTGCGTCACCTCATCGGACAAAGGTTCGAAGACTTGGCAGCAGCTATCAGCCCCGGCGGCCCATTTGAGGAGGTGGGCCGGCACGCCCTTACTGAACTTTCACAGTATCGCGAAAAGCATGAGACGTTTCGTACCTTGCTATGTCACGGGATGGTCAAGGTGACGGTTGAGCAGAACGGCCAATGGATTTTACTCATTCGATCGTTGTCGATCCGCTCGCGTCAGCCTGACCGCACCATACTGGCATTGGAACAGTCCGAGGCCGAAGCCAGACTGGCGACCTTGAAACGTGACGGGCAGAAGCTCACTTCGTGCCTTGGCCAACTTCGTAAGGTGGCGGCCGCGGCCTAAGTTTCATCCGACCCTGCAAATTGGGGCCTCCCCGTAAGGACCTACCCCAGCCGCGCCCTGGTCGTCCGCGGCGTCGCCAGCAAAAGGCTTGTCTCGCTCCCTGTTATCCCAGGGATCAGCCGTATCCGCCGCAGCACGGCGTCGAAATCGGTGAGCGAGGCGGTGCCCAGCTCGACCACCAGGTCCCAGCGGCCGTTCGTGGTGTGAATGGTCGAGACTTCGGGAAAGCCGCCGAGCGCCCTGATGACGCGGTCGGCGGCATGGCCCTCGATCTCGATCATCATGACGCCGCGTATCCTCTGGTCGACCGCGTCGGCGCGCAGCACCACCGTGTAGCCGATGATCTCGCCGGACTTCTCCAGCCGCTCCATGCGCGCCCTGACCGTCGCGCGCGAGACGCCGAGATCGACCGCGAGATCGGAGACGCTGCGCCGCGCATCGTGTCTCAGAAGCGTCACCAGCCTTTCGTCGAGCGCGTCCATGCTTTTCCATTTCGGTCAGATCATATGCTCAATATGATAGATTGTTCTTTTCGAAATGCCAATTTTCCCTGTTCAAACCGCCAGGCCACGATGGTTCACTGTGTTCCGAACAATCGCAAGGGCTAAAAAGAATCATGCGCTGCAGGATCGTTGGCGCGCCGGTACAGGATGGCGCGGGCAGGATGGGATGCGAGATGGGGCCGAGCGCGCTGCGCACGGCCGGGCTTGTCTCCGTGCTGTCGGAGCTTGGCCATGAGGTCGAGGACTGGGGCGCCGTGGAGAAGGCCGCGGCGCGCCCTGTCGCTCACGGCAATCTCGCGCTGAAGGCCCTGCCCGAGATCTCCGCATGGACGACGGCAATCGCAGAGACCGCCTACACCGCTTCGAAGGACGCCATTCCGATCTTCCTCGGCGGCGACCACTCGATCTCCGCCGGCACGGTCTCCGGCGTGGCGCGCCGCGCCGCCGAGCGGGGCCGGCCGCTTTTCGTGCTGTGGCTCGACGCGCATCCGGATTTCCACACCCTCGACACCACCACCAGCGGCAACCTGCACGGCGTGCCGCTCGCCTATGCCAGCGGGCAGGCGGGTTTCAAGGGTTATTTCCCGGACCTGCCCGCGGCCGTCGACCCCGCCCGCGTCTGCACCATGGGCCTGCGCAGCGTCGATCCGGCCGAGCGCCGCGCGCTGCAGGAGGCGGGCGTGACCGTGCACGACATGCGCGCCATCGACGAGCACGGCATCGCGCCGCTGCTGCGCGCCTTCCTCGCCCGCGTCGAACAGGAGAACGGGCTCCTGCATGTCAGCCTCGATGTCGATTTCCTCGACCCGTCGATCGCGCCCGCCGTCGGCACCACCGTGCCCGGCGGTGCCACCTTCCGCGAGGCGCATCTGGTGATGGAGATGCTGTCCGACAGTGGCCTGGCGTCCAGCCTCGACCTGGTCGAGCTCAATCCGTTCCTGGACGAGCGCGGCCGCACCGCGACGCTGATGGTCGACCTCACCGCCAGCCTGATGGGCCGCCGCATCATGGACCGCCCGACCCGCAGCCATTCCGGAAGCATCTGACCATGACCACCCAGCCTTCGCGCCTTGCCATCGTCCCCTTCGTCAGCGTCGACCGCATGATGAAGCTTGTGCTCGCCATCGGCGTCGAGCGCTTCCTCACCGAGCTCGCCGCCTATATCGAGGAGGACTTCCGCCGCTGGGAGCTGTTCGACAAGACGCCGCGCATCGCCTCGCACAGCCATGACGGCGTCATCGAATTGATGCCGACCAGCGACGGCAAGATGTACGGCTTCAAATATGTCAACGGCCACCCGAAGAACATGCGCGAGGGCCGCCAGACGGTCACCGCCTTCGGCGTGCTCGCCGATGTCGGCTCCGGCTATCCGATGCTGTTGACCGAGATGACGATCCTGACGGCGCTGCGCACCGCCGCCACCTCCGCCGTCGCGGCGAAATACCTCGCGCCGAAGGGATCGCGCGCCATGGCCATCATCGGCAACGGCGCCCAGTCCGAGTTCCAGGCCATCGCCTTCAAGGCGCTGCTCGGCATCGACCGGCTGCGGCTCTACGACATCGATCGTTCGGCCTCGGAAAAATGCGCCCGCAACCTCGCCGGCAAGGGTTTTGATATCACCATTTGCCAGACCGGGCAGGAAGCGGTGGAAGGCGTCGACATCATCACCACCGTGACCGCCGACAAGCAGTACGCCACCATCCTCACCGACAACATGGTCGGCTCCGGCGTGCACATCAACGCGGTCGGCGGCGATTGCCCGGGCAAGACCGAGCTGCACCGCGACATCCTGCTGCGCTCCGACATCTTCGTCGAGTTCCCGCCGCAGACGCGCATCGAGGGCGAGATCCAGCAGCTCGACGCCGACCATCCGGTGACCGAGCTGTGGCAGGTGATGACCGGCCAGGCCGAGGGCCGCAAGGCGCCGGAGCAGATCACGCTGTTCGATTCCGTCGGCTTCGCAACGGAAGATTTTTCCGCGCTGCGCTATGTCCGCGACCAGCTCCAGGCCACCGGCCTCTATGAGGAGCTCGACCTGCTCGCCGACCCCGACGAGCCGCGCGACCTGTTCGGCATGCTGCTCAGGGCCGCCATGCAGCCGGCGGCCTGAGGCCTGTCAGCAAGACGATTTCACAGGGCGGGACAATCGCATCGGGCGCTCCCCCTCTCCGTCTCCCCCGCCTCTGGCGGGGGCGAGGAACCTAGAGCAATTCCAGGAAAAGTGTGTAACGGTTTTCCATCCGGAATTGCGTAAAAACAAATACTTAGAAGCGGTTCGGCGATTCTATGAATCGCTGAAACGCACTAAGCTTTCAAGGCCGCGCAGTCAGCGGTTGGCGTTTCCTCGCCCCCCATGAATAGGGAGAGCTGGATCGGCGCGCAGCGCCGAGACGGAGCGGGGGCCAGCGCCGGCGTCGGCAATTGCCAAACACTATCCGCGCGCCGGCGCGCAGCTTTCCCTCTCGACCAGCACCGGCGCCAGCACCTCGCGGCGCGACGGCGCCTCCGGCTCGCGGACGCGCTCCAGAAGCAGGCTCACCGCCCGCGTGCCGATCTTCTCCACCGGCTGCGCGATCGTCGTCAGCGGCGGCCATGTCGTGACCGCGTAGGGAATGTCGTCGAAGCCGACCAGCGACATGTCGTCGGGTACCCGCAATCCGCGCGAGCGCAGCGCGGTGATGGCCCCCATGGCCATCAGATCGTTGCACGCAAACACCGCCGTGATGTCCGGCGCCTGCGCCATCAGTCGCTCCATCGCCAGGCGGCCGCCGGCAAAATGATAGTCGGAATCGACCACCGATGAAGCCGGCAGGTCGAGGCCCGCCTCCTCCAACGCCCTGGCAAAGCCGCGCAGGCGGGCCGGACTGGAGCTCGAATCGCGCGGGCCGCCGATGACGCCGATCTTCTTGTGGCCGAGCCCGACGAGGTGACGGCCGGCGAGATAGCCGCCGTGATCGTGGTCGACCAGCACGGAGTCGACATTGACGGAATGGATCTCGCGGTCGAGCAGCACCGCCGGCACGGCGGCGGAAAGATGCGCGAACACCCGTGCGTGATCGGATGAGCCGGCAAAGATCAGCCCGTCGATCTGCTTGGCCAGCAGCACCGACAGATAGCGCTCCTCCTTTTCGGCGCTGCCGTCCGAGTTGCACAGGATCACCGTGTAGCCGGCGACGAAGCCCGCATCCTCGATCTGGCGCGCGACGCTGGCGAAGAACGGGTTGGAGTTGTCGGGGAGCAGCAGGCCGATGGTCTTGGTCTCGCCGCGCCGCAGACTCCGCGCCAGCGAATTCGGGCTGTAGCGCAAGGCGGTGATCGCCGCGCGCACGCGCTCGGCCGTCTCCGGCTCGACATGGCGCGTGCGGTTCATCACATGCGAGACGGTAGCGACAGACACCCCCGCGTAGCGTGCGACATCGGCAATCGTTGTCATGGCCCCTTGGTCCCGGTGACTCCCTGCACTTCCTGCGCGATTCCGGACGGAAAACCGCTATGCACTTTCCTGGATTGCTCTAGCGGATCCTCCGCAACAGCCTCTCCCGATACGCGTCTAGAATGACCGCGAGCACGATGACAAGGCCAATCACGATGGGTTTGAAATTGTCGCCGACGCCGAGCAGCTGCAGCCCGGTCGAGAGCACCTGCAGGATGCAGGCGCCAACCAGCGTGCCGATGATCGAGCCCTTGCCGCCGCTGAGGCTGGTGCCGCCGATGATGACGGCGGCGATCGCGTTGAGCTCGTAGCCGACGCCAGCGATCGGGCTGCCGATGTTGAGGCGCAACAGATAGACCATGGCCGCGATGCCGGCCGTGAGGCCGCTGATGGTGAAGGCGGCGACCTTGTAGAAATCCGGATTGTGGCCCGAGAGGCGCACCGCCTCGTCATTGGTGCCGACGGCGAAGATCATGCGGCCGAACACCGTGAAGCGCAGCACGAACCAGCCGGCGGCGATCACCAGCACGGCGACCAGGAAGATCGACGGCAGGAAACCGCCGATGATCAGGTTGCCGAAATCGACGAAGCTCTGCGGCAGGCCGGTGATGGTCGAGTTGTCGCTGACCACGCGGGCGGCGCCGGCCGCCATGTTGAGCATGCCGAGCGTGACGATGAAGGAGGGGATCTTCCAGCGCGTCGAGATCCAGCCGTTGAGGAAGCCGCAGGCAGCACCCGTCGCCATGCAGGCGAGCAGGGCAAGCGTGATCGCGGCGGCCGGCGACAGGCTCTCGTCGATCATGATGGTGGCGCCGACCACGGTGCAGAGCGCCAGCACCGAGCCGACCGAAAGGTCGATGCCGCCGGTGAGGATGACGAAGGTCATGCCGGCCGCGAGCACGGTGTTGATGGCGATCTGCACGAAGATCTTCAGCGCATTGTCGGGGGTGGCGAAATAGGGCGCCGTGGCCGAGAAGAACAGCGTGATCAGGACCAGGGCGAGCAGCACGCCGGCATCGCGGATCAGGAAGCGCAGGAATTTTGCCTTGGCCGGTGAAACGGGCGCCGACACCAGCGGTTCGGACATCTCGGTCATGGTCGCACATACTCCTGATAGGCGAGCGACAGGATACGCTCCTGGTCGAATTCGGCTCGCGGCACCTCGCCGACGATCTTGTTTTTGGAAAAGACGATGATGCGGTGGCACATGCCCATCAGCTCGGGCAGGTCGGACGACACCATGATGATGCCCTTCTCAGCCGCTGCCAGCATCCACAGGAGCTGGTAGATCTCGCGCCGCGCGCCGATGTCGACGCCGCGCGTCGGCTCGTCGAGGATCAGCGTCGAGGTACCGCGGAACAGCCATTTGGCCAGCACCACCTTCTGCTGGTTGCCGCCGGAGAGGTTGCGCACCGCCTGCTCGATCGAGCTTGCCTTGACACGGAGCTGGCCGACCAGGTCGTTGGCGGCCGCGGCCTCCGCCCTGCGGTTGACCAGGCCGTGGCGCGAGACTTTGCCGAGATCCGTGATGGTAATGTTCTTGTCGACCGGCATATCGAGCAGCAGGCCCTGCCCCTTGCGGTCTTCGGTGAGCAGGCTGAGCCCATGCCGCACGGCGTCCTTGGGCGCCGTGATCGCCACCGGCCGGCCGTCGATCTCGACGACGCCGTCGAGCTTCGGATCGGCGCCGAACAGGGCCCGCATGGCTTCCGTGCGGCCGCTGCCGACCAGGCCGGCGACGCCCAGGATCTCGCCATGCCGAACCGAGAAGGAGATTTCCGGCGTCGCGGCGCTCCGCTTCAGATTGGCGACGCTGAGCGCGACCTTGCCCGGCACGATCGAAGCATCGAAGCTGAACTCATCGGCGATGTCGCGGCCGATCATCATGCGCACCAGGTCCGGCACGGCAAGGCCGTGGAGATCGCGGGTCGCTTCAAGCCTGCCGTTGCGCAGGACGGTCACCCGGTCGCCGATCTCGAACACCTCGTGCAGGCGATGCGAGATGTAGATGATGGTGACGCCTTTCGCCTTGAGCCGCTTGATGATGGCAAAGAGCCGCGTGATCTCGGGCGGCGTCAGCGTCGCCGTCGGCTCGTCCAGCACCAGAAGCTTGCTGTCGTAGCTCAGCGCCTTGGCGATCTCGACCAGCTGCATCTGGGCGACGCCGAGCGCCTCGACCCGGGTCCTTGGGTCGATGTCGAGGCCGACCTCCTTGAGCAATGCGACGGCACGCCGGTTGAGCGCCTTGCGGTCGACGACACCGAAGGCGCGGCGCGGCAGGTTTTCCAGCATCAAATTCTCGGCGATGCTGAGATAGGGTAAAAGGTTGAGTTCCTGATGTACGATGCGGATACCGCTCTGCTGCGCATCATGCGGCGTCTTCGGTTGGTAGGACTGGCCGTTGAAGACAATGGTACCCGCGTCCGGCTGATAGATGCCGGCCAAAAGCTTGATCAGCGTCGACTTGCCGGCGCCGTTCTCGCCCAGGACGATGTGGGTTTCGCCGCGCGCGATCGACAGCGAGACGTCGCTCAGCGCGACGACGCCCGGAAAGATTTTTCCGACGCCCTTAAGGGAAAGAATCGCATCGTCCATGGCAGCAAGAATCCTGAACTGCGCTGCGCTGCCGCCTGGCGGCACTGGCGCGCCGTCATCGCCGCCGGCAGCTGCCGGCGGCGATGATGAGGCAAGCGGAGGGATGACGCCAGAGGGAGTGCCGGCGCCTAGGCTCGCCTCAAGCGGTGATCAGCTTGACGTCGGTCTTGACCCAGCCGGAGAACTTCTCGCCGGCGAGTTCGCGCAAGCCGTAGTCGATGCCCATGGCCGCCATCTGCGCGCCATACTGCTCGACGGTGGCGAGCATCTTGCCTTCCTTCAGCAGCGGGCCGACGGCCGGGATGTTGTCGAAGCCGACCACCTTGATCTTGCCGGACTTGCCGGCCGCGTCGATCGCCTTGACGACGCCGAGCGCCATCGAATCATTGGCCGCCATCACGCCCTGGATATCCGGGTGCTGGGTCAGGAAGTTGGTCATCAGCGTGTTGGCTTCCTCGGTCTCCCAATGCGCCGTCTTGGAGTCGAGCAGCTTCAGCTTGTACTCCTTCACCGAATCGTCAAAGCCGAGCTTGCGCTGCTTGGCGTTGTCGGCCTCGGGATTGCCCTCGAGGATGACGACCTTGCCGCCCTTGCCCAGCGCCTTGCCGAGCGCGTCGCCGGCAAGCTTGGCGCCGGCGCGGTTGTCCGGGCCGAAGAAGGCGAGGTCGATGCCTGCCTTCTTCTTGGCTTTCTCGTCGAGCGCGACGTCGATGTTGATGACCTTGATGCCGGCCTTCAGCGCCTTGGCGATCGGCGTCACCATCGCCTTCGAATCGGCGGGCGCGACGACGATGATGTTGTACTTCTGGGTGATGAAGTTCTCGATCGCGTCGACCTGGGCGGCGAAGTCGCGCTCGTCCTTCATGCCGACGGCGGCGAAGTCGAACTTGTCCTTGTTCTTGGCCGCATAGGCCTCGGCGCCGGCCTGCATCTGCTTGAAGAACTCGTTGGCCAGTGACTTCATCACCAGGCCGACCTTCGGCTTGTCGGCGGCAAGTGCCGGTCCGAGCGGCAGCGCGAGCACGCCGGCGGCGAGTGCGCTGGTCTTCAGAAACTGGCGGCGCGAGAACGAGCCCAGCTCCAGCCCATGGGTATTTGAAACCTTGCTCATGCTTTCCTCCACTTTTAATGAGCCGTAATCGGTTACGTAACCGATTACGCGCCAAAATAGGATTCAGACGTGCCAGGTGTCAATCATCTCTGAAAATCAGGCGTCAAAAACCGGCGACACGGTTCAGTAGTCGCGATCGACTTCGAGCCAGTACGGCGCAAGGCACCCGGCCTGCGACGCGAAGCGAAGCCGTCGCCTGGCGTCGAACGCCATCTCCGAAACTGGACGGGACGAGTCGTTCGCGATCGCGTCGGGCACGATTGTGTACCCTTCCGCGATCAGTGTCAGCCTCATTTCCTCGAAATGACGCTCGAAACCCCTTTCAATTCGGCTTCGCGAGTACAGACGCCCATGTGGTTGTCGACAAGTTTGCGCCGACCGGGCGGTCACCGCCAACCCAGCGCCGGTGCAACGTGCTTCAGGATCGCCTCGATGACATGGGCGTTATAGGCGACGCCGAGCTGGTTGGGCACGGTCAAAAGCAGCGTGTCGGCCTCGGCGATCGCCTCGTCCTGCCTGAGCTGTTCCACCAGCTTGTCCGGTTCGGCGGCATAGGTGCGGCCGAACACGGCGCGCTTCTCCGGCTCGATATAGCCGAAATGGTCCTCGCCCTCGCTGCCGCCGAAATAGGCGCGGTCCATGTCGTTGACAAGCGCGAAGATGCTGCGGCTGACCGACACGCGCGGTTCCCGGGCGTGGCCGGCTTCCTTCCAGGCGGCGCGGAAGGCTCTTATTTGCTCGGCCTGCTGGATATGCAGCGGCTGGCCGCTCTCATCGAATTTCAGTGTCGAGCTCTGCAGGTTCATGCCGAGCTTGGCCGCCCATTGGGCCGTGGCGTTGGTGGCCGCGCCCCACCAGATACGGTCGCGCAGGCCCTCCGAGAACGGCTCCAGGCGCAAAAGGCCGGGCGGATTGGGAAACATCGGCCGCGGATTGGGCTGGGCGAAGCCCTGGCCGCGCAGCACTTCGAGGAAGACTTCGGCGTGGCGCCGGGCCATGTCGGCATCGGTCTTGCCCTCTTCCGGCACGTAGCCGAAATAACGCCAGCCATCGATCACCTGCTCCGGCGAGCCGCGGCTGATGCCAAGCTGCAGCCGGCCGCCGGCGATGAGGTCGGCGGCGCCGGCATCCTCCGCCATGTAGAGCGGGTTCTCGCAGCGCATGTCGATGACGGCGGTGCCGAGCTCGATGCGCTTGGTTTTCGCGCCTGCCGCGGCAAGCAGCGGGAAGGGCGAGCCGAGCTGGCGGGCGAAATGGTGAACGCGGAAATAGGCGCCGTCGGCGCCGAGCTCCTCGGCCGCGACCGCCAGGTCGATCGACTGCAGCAGCGCGTCGGCACCCGAGCGCGTGCCCGATTGCGGTGATGGCGACCAATGCCCGAAGGACAGAAACCCGATCTTCTTCATGCGCTCCATTCCGGTTCATAGCGGCTCGCTGAGCCGCTCGAACTCTTGCGTTGCTCCAGCAATACCAGGAAAGCGCAGGAAGGCTTTCCGCTTCGCAATTGCGTAAGGCAGATAGTTGAAGCCGTGTGGCGATTCAACGGAACGCGAACGGACACAGACCGTCAATCGATGCGGATCCAGACGCCCTTGGTGTTGAGATACTCCTCGAGATGCTCGGCGCCGCCTTCGCGGCCGTAGCCGCTCATCTTGTAGCCGCCGAACGGCACGGCTGGGTCGATCGCGTGATAGGTGTTGACCCAGACCGAGCCGGCGCGCAGCCGGTTGGCGAGCTGATGCGCCTTGCCGACGTCACGCGTGAACACGCCGGCGCCAAGGCCGTAGGGCGTGTCGTTGCCGCGCTTCACCGCTTCGTCCAGCGTGTCGAAGGGCAGCGCCGAGATGATCGGCCCGAAGATTTCCTCGCGTGCGATGCGCATGCCGTCGGTGACGCCGGAAAAGACGCCGGGCGTCATGAAGTTGCCCGCGGCCAAAGCGCCTTCGGTGATGCGCTGACCGCCCGTCACCAGCCGCGCCCCCTCGCGCGCGCCGTCCGCGATGAAGCCGCTGACGCGCTCGAGCTGTCTTGGCGAGATCAGCGGCCCGATCTCAGTCTCGGGATCGGCGCCGTCGCCGATCCTGAGCTTAGCCGCGAAGGCGGCAACGCGCTCGATGAATTCGTCGTAAATCGGCCGCTCGACGAACAGCCGCGAGCCGGCGATGCAGACCTGGCCCGAATTGGCGAAGACCGACATGGCCGCGACCGGTACGGCGCGCTCGATGTCGGCGTCGGCCAGAACGATCACCGGCGACTTGCCGCCGAGCTCCAGCGAAACGCGCTTCATGTTGGCGGCCGAGGCGCGCAGGATCGCCTGTCCCGTCGCGGTCGAGCCGGTGAAGACCAGCTTGTCGACATCCATATGCGCGGCCAAAGGCGCGCCGGCTTCCGCGCCCGTGCCGGTCACGACGTTGACAACGCCCGGCGGCACACCCGCTTCCTGCATCAGGTCGGCGATCAGAAGCGGCGTCAGCGGCGCTTCCTCCGAGGGTTTCAGCACGATGGTGCAGCCGGTGGCCACGGCCGGGCCGATCTTCCAGATCGAGGCGGCGGTGGGCGCATTCCACGGGATGATCGCGCCGACCACGCCGACCGGTTCCTTGCGCGTGTAGGAAACGATCTCGCCGGGCAGCGAGTTGCCGATGGTCTGGCCGTGAATCGACGTCGCCATGCCGGCATAGAAGCGCAGCATGCCGAGCACGCGGTTCTTGTTGGCCAGCGTGCGGGTGATCGGCATGCCCATGTCGGTGGTGTCCGACAGCGCCAGCTCTTCCCAATGCCGTTCCATCACATCGGCGATCCTGAGCAGCAGCAGCTGGCGCTCATAGGGCTTGAACCGGCTCCACGGGCCCTCGAAGGCCCGCCGCGCCGCCGCGACCGCCAGGTCGATGTCGTTGGCCCCCGACTGCGGCACGGTGCCGATCACCGCCCCGGTGGCGGGATTGCGCGTCTCGAACGTCCGGCCGCTGACTGCATCGCGCCATTGCCCGTCGATCAGCATCTGCCGGTGCCGGCCGTCGATGGGGGTGCGCAGGGAGAGGTTTCTCGCCGGTATCGTCATCTCGAGCCTCTGATGAAACCGCTGCGGTTATCGCACCGGCCTGCAGGTGGGCGCAAGTTCGGCCTCATCGCGGCGCGCGGCAAGGGCCGGACGCAAGCGGACTTCGAATGCGAGAGGGGTCTCCCAGCCAGTCAGGCCTGGATGCCGCGGCTTTCTTTGCGGATCATGCTTTTCACGAAACGCTCGGCGTGTTCAGCCCACTGGACTTCCGTGACGTTGTTCTCTCGAACCGACCGCCGGAAGGCTTCCCGCAAAGCGTCGAGCTCAAACACCGGCATCTGCCCGGTTGTTCTGCGTTTCGATATGCGAACGTCCATCGCCCCAGCCGACAGCCAAAAGTTATACTGACGTATATGCTCCGCCCGGCGGGGACCATCAAGGCGCTGCCACTGACTTCTTTTGGGTGCAAATCGACCGGGCTGCCGGGCAATTCCAGCAAAAAGCGTAACCCGGATTTCCGTGCACAATCGTGTGAAAACAAATAGTTAGCGCAGCCCGGCAATCCGGCCAAAACGCTGGGCTGCTCCAGGCTGGGGCAGCGAAATGCCCGATCGCGATCAGTAGACGGTTAACAAGGTCGGCAGCACGCCGGCCCCGCGAAGATATTCGACCGTTTCGATAAGCGGAAACAAGGCCAGGAAATAAAGCCCGTCCCTGAATGTGCTTTTCAGCGCGCTGGTGGAAAAGACCCACTGATCCTGGTCGCGATAAAGCATCGGGTTCGGCCAGAAACGCGGCGTTCGTTCGGCATAGGCCGTATAGGCGGCGCCGAACTTGCCGGACAGGAACTCGGCCTCCCGGCCGGCGGTGAACCGGAAGACGAGGAAGCTTGCAAGACCCAGCATCGCGGCCGCCAGCGCCGATCCGAACATCAGCCCGATGCCGACGACGCCGATGGTCGAGAAGAAATAGAGCGGGTTCCGGGTCATCGAGAACGGGCCCGAGACGACCAGCTCGTCATTCTTTCTGCCGCCGACATAGAGGATGCTCCACAGCCGGCCGAGGAAGCAGATGAGCACGAGGCTGAAGCCGGTCATTTCCACCAGCTCGTGCCCGTTCGAGCCTTCGCTGAGGAACGGTCTGGAAAACAAGAGCAGGACGATTGCCGCCACGGCGGCAACCTGGACGACGATCAGTCGCTTGTGCTGGTCGAACGCCTTTGGCGCTGACTTGAGCGATGTGTAAGCCATTCGGGTTCAGTCGCTCCGGCCCGGGCAGAGAGGATACTCCCACTAGCCTTTCTCCTGCCTTAATGCGAGGTCTCATCGGCATTTTCGGCCATCCTTACGAATTTGTAAGGACCCGGACAGACCTGCGTAAGGCCGGCTTGTGGGAATGGGCACATGCCGATGCTACCATGCCGCTCGAGCTGCACCCCGCACGATAGGCCAAAATGCGACTTCTGCTGGTTGAGGATGATCCAAGGACCGCCGACTATGTCGTCAGGGGGTTGACGGAGGCCGGGCATGCCTGCGACCTCCTGCGCAACGGCCACGACGCGCTCGTCGCGGCGACCCGCGACGCCTATGACGTCATCGTGGCCGACCGCATGGTTCCCGGCCTCGACGGCCTTTCCATGATCAAGGCGGTGCGCGCGGCGGGCGTCAAGACGCCGGCCATATTCCTGACCTCGACCGGCGGCGTCGACGACCGGGTCGAAGGATTGGAGGCCGGCGGCGACGACTATCTGGTCAAGCCTTTCGCCTTTTCCGAGCTGCTTGCCCGCATCAACGCGCTCGGCCGCCGGCCGGCGGCGCAGGAGCAGAAAACCGCGCTGCGTGTCGCCGACCTCGAAATGGACCTGATCCTGCGCCGCGTGACCAGGCAGGGCCAGGTGATCGACCTGCAGCCCAGGGAGTTCAGTCTGCTCGAGGTGCTGATGCGCAGCGAGGGGCGCGTCATCACCCGCACCATGCTTCTGGAGCGCGTCTGGGATTTTCATTTCGATCCCAAGACCAGCGTTGTCGAGACCCATATCAGCAGGCTCAGGGCCAAGGTCGACAGGCCGTTCGACTTGCCGCTCATCCATACCGTGCGCAACACCGGCTACACCCTGCATGCGCCGGCATAGTTCGGTTCCTGGAACCGCCCGCACGCCATGAGCGAGACGCGCCCCAGCCTGCTGCGCAGCACGCCGTTTCGGCTGGCGCTGACCTTTGCCTTCCTGTTCGTGCTCGCCTTCATCCTGTCGGGCGCGGTCGTCTATCAATTGATGAGCGCCGACCTGGCGAGACGGCTCGATCAGTCCATCAAGGAGACCTATTCGGTCGTCGCCCTGACCTATGCGAAGAACGAACAGGAAGATCTCATCGCCTCGGTCAACAACAATGCCGACCTGAACCCGGACAAGGATCAGCTCTTCTCGCTGACGGATTCGCAGGGAAACCGTCTCGCCGGCAACTTCACGGCGTCCGACCTGCCCGACGGGTTCTCGATGTTTGCCGCCAGACTGCCGGGCGTGCCGGCTGGCACCATGTACCGCGCCTATACCGGCGAGGTCGGCGACAACAGTCTCACGGTCGCCTTCTCGCTCGCCGAGACCGACGAGCTGGAGACCATCGCGCTGATGAGCTTCGGCTGGGGCACGCTGTTCATCACCGGCCTCGCGATCGCCGGCGGGGCCTTGCTTGCCTCGCGCGTCCAGCGCCGCCTCGACGGCATCGCCGCCACCATGGTCGACGTCTCGCATGGGCGGCTCCACGCGCGCATCCCGCTGACCGGCAATGGCGACGACATCGACGCCGTCTCCGTCCAGGTGAACGCCGCGCTCGACCGCCTGTCGGCGCTGGTCGACGGCATGCGGGAGGTCAGCGCCAACATCGCGCATGACCTGAAGACGCCGCTCAACCGGCTGCAGATGATCCTGGAGCAGGCCGCCGACAAGACCGCCTCGGGCGAGGATGTCACCAGCGAGCTGGCCGACGCGCGCGCCGAAAGCCTGCAGATCAACCAGACCTTCGACGCTTTGCTGCGCATCGCCCAGATCGAAGCCGGCGCGCGCAAGGCGCGCTTCGTCGACCTCAATGTCGGCAGCGTTGTGGGAACGATTGGCGAGGTCTATGCCGATGTCGCCGAGGATGACGGGAAGTCGCTGTCCACAATGCTCGTTCCGGATACGGAATGGTATATCCACGGCGACCGCGACCTGCTGATGCAGATGCTCGCCAATCTGGTCGAGAACGCGCTTAGGCATTGCCCGCCAGGCACGGCGATCGAACTGTCGGTGGCTAGGCAAGGCGACCGCATCCTCGTCAATGTAAGCGACAACGGTCCCGGCATCCCGGCGACGGAGCGCGAGAAAGTCTTCCAGCGGCTTTACCGGCTGGATTCCAGCCGCACGACGCCTGGCAGCGGTCTGGGCTTGAGCCTCGTCAAGGCGGTGGCCGACCTGCATGGCGCGACGATCGCGCTCAAGGCCAACAACCCCGGGCTTGCCGTGATCGTCAGCTTTCCGGCGGTGAGAGCGCCCACCTGATGGATTCGCTGTCGGCGATCAGCGCACGACCGCCCTGCGGAAATCGGAAGGCGACATGCCGGCGAGCTTGCGGAAGGATTTGTTGAAGGCGCTGAGCGAGCCGAAGCCCGAATCCATCGCGACCTTCAGCACATTGGCGCCCTCATGCATCAAAAGCGCCTGCGCATAGCTCAGCCGCAAGAGATTGACATATTCGTTGAGCGTCATCCCGGTCGACTTCTTGAACAGGCTCATGGCGTATTTCGGATGGATGTCGGCGGCTGAGGCGATGTTCACGCAGTCGATGTCGTAGAGGAAATTCTCGGCGATGAAATCGCACATGCGCCCGACATTGCGCGAGGACTGCTGGTCGAAGGGGCTGCCCGCGCCATGCCCGGCAGTGGTTTCCGGCGCCAGCCGGTAGGGCTCGAAGCGCACCCGCTCGAGCCGCAAGAGCAGCTCGTTGACGGCGTGTTCGGCCTTGGCCGGATCGCCCGAGCGCGCATAATCGTTCCAGCGCTTGAAATTGTCGTTGTCGGACTGGTCGGTGGCATTCGTCACCAGCGTCGCGCCAGTCATCAGCCGGTGCCGGACGTCGGCCGGCAGATGCAGCCTGAAGAAATGCACCAGCGGCAGGTGTGCGCCGGCATAGATCGCGTCGTCGGTGAGATCGTCCATCTGGTGCGGCAGCCCGCCCCAGAACAGGCACATCTCGCCAGCCGAAAGCGAGATCTCATGCTCGGCCATGCGGTAGTGCACGCTGCCGCGCACGATGAAATTCACCTCGACCTGGGCATGCCAGTGCGGCTTCAGCATTACCAGGGGGTGGTTGTGGAACATCTGCAACGCCAGCGGCAGGCCTTCGACGCTGCTCGCGCCTGGCTGGTAGAACGGACGCCCGGGCATCTTACTTTCCGCCAACTTCTTATTCCCTTTGTCGGGGACAAGCCTTCCGCGCCGCCTAATCTATCCATGCTCACGGTGAGAGAGCAAACGAAATGGGAGGATTTCAATGCGCACCACACTGACCTGCGCCACGCTTTTGCTTGCCCTGGGCTCCGGCCCGGCCCTCGCGCAATCCGGCGAACTCACGATCTGGAGCTGGAACATCGCCGCTTCGTCGCTGAAGTCGACGGTCGAAGGCTTCAACAAGAAATACCCCGACATCAAGGTCACGGTTCAGGACCTCGGCAACCAGCCGACCTATGACAAGTCGATCGCCGGCTGCGCCGCCGGCGGCGTCGGCCTGCCCGACATCGTCTCGATCGAGAACGGCGAGGCCGAGAACTACTGGAGCCAGTTCCCCGACTGCTTCGTCGACCTGCACACGCTGGGCTACACGGCGGAAGACCAGAAGAAGTTCCCCGACTTCAAGCGCACCGAGCTCGAGGTCGGCGACAGGGCCTATGCCATGCCCTGGGATTCCGGTCCGGTCGCCGTCTTCTACCGCCGCGACTTCTACGAGAAGGCCGGCGTCGATCCGGCCTCGATCAAGACCTGGGACGATTTCATCGCCGCCGGCAAGAAGATCCAGGCCGCCAATCCGGGCGTGACCATGACCAACGCCGATTTCAACGGCGACACCGAATTCTTCCGCATGATCTCGAACGAACAGGGCTGCGCCTATTTCGCCGAGGACGGGCAGTCGATCACCGTCAACCAGCCGAAATGCGTCGACGCCATGACCAAGGTCAAGGAGATGAAGGACGCCGGTATCGTCTCTTCGGCCGATTGGGGCACCAAGATCACCAACAACACCGCCGGCACCGTCGCCACCCAGGTCTATGGCGGCTGGTACGAAGGCACGATCCGCACCGAATCGCCGAAGGAAAACGGCAAGTGGGGCGTCTACCTGATGCCGAGCCTGACCGCCGATGGCCCGCGCGCCGCCAATCTCGGCGGCTCTTCACTGGCCATCACCTCGGCCTCGAAGAACAAGGAGGCGGCCTACGCCTACCTGAAATACACGCTGGAGACGAATGAAGGCCAGATCACCATGCTGAAGGATTTCGGCCTGGTGCCTTCGCTGATCTCGGCGCTCGACGATCCCTATGTCGCGCAGGGCCAGGCCTATTGGGGCGACCAGGCCGTTTGGAAGGACATTCTCGCCACCTTGCCCAAGGTCGTGCCGAGCCGCGGCACGCAATTCCAGAGCGACGCCGAGATCATCGTCCGCGCCGTGCAGACCAAATATCTGGCCGGCGGCTATCCGGACGCCAAGGCCGCGCTCGACGACGCCGCCAGCCAGATCGCCTCGGCGACGGGTCTGCCGGTCAAGTAGAGCGTCGCTTTTCCTTCTCCCACAAGGGGAGAAGGCAAGACAGGGCAGCGCCTGCATCGACAATTGGCGCTGCTCCAGCAATTCGACGCATGATCAGCACCGCGCCCGCCAAGAAGGCGCCACCGGGAACCAGAAAGGAGGAAGGATGCGCTACCGCAACGCCACCGCGTATCGCTTCCTCACGCCCTATCTGCTGATCTTTGCCATCTTCTGGATCTGGCCGATCATCAGCTCCTTCCTGATCTCCTTCCAGGCGACCCGCACCGTGCCGTGGCGCTTCGCGCCGACCTTCAACTGGGGTCGCCTGATCGGCGACCCCGCCTTCTTCAATGCCTTGAAGAACACGCTGCTCATCCTCGTCATCCAGGTGCCGGTGATGATCTCGCTGGCGATCGTCATGGCGGTGCTTTTGAATTCGCCGCTGCTCAAGGCGCGCGGCCTCTACCGCTTCGCCTTCTTCGCCCCGGTCGTGGTCGGCGAGGTGGCCTATTCGGCGGTGTTCCGGCTGATGTTCAGCCTCGATTTCGGCATCATCAACAAGCTCTTGAACAGCGTCGGACTGCCGAAGATCGACTGGTTCTCCAACGTCACGCCGGCCATGGCGCTGATCATGATCGCGGTGACCTGGCGCTGGGCCGGCTACAACGCCATCATCATCCTCGCCGGCCTCCAGTCCATCCCGGAGGATGTCTACGAGGCGGCGACGCTCGACCGCGTCAGCAAGGTCAGGCAGTTCTTCCACATCACCTTGCCGCTGTTGAAACCGGTCATCGTCTTCTGCGCCGTGCTGTCGATCATCGGCACCATGCAGCTCTTCACCGAGCCGTTCCTGATCACCGAGCGCGGCGGCCCGGGCGGCGGCACCGAGACGCTGGGCCTCTTGCTCTACCGCCAGGGCTTCCGCTCGCTCAATTTCGGCTATGCCTCGGCCATCGCCTACACCATGGCGGGCCTCGCCATCGCCATCACTTTGGTGCAGCTCTGGCTGACGAGAGAGCCGAAATGACCTCGCGCTCTCAAAGACGGCTCGGCCGCAGCATCCTGCTGCATCTTGTCCTGACGCCGCTGGCGCTGGTCTGGCTGTTTCCGCTGTGGATGATGGTGGTGTTCTCCACCATGCCCGACAACGGCATCTTCAGTCCCGGCATCGAGCTTCTGCCGCATGACGGCTTCCTCGACAATGTCAACAATTTGCAGCGCGACACCAACTTCGTCGGCGCCATCGGCATCTCCGTCTCGGTGGCGGTGACCTACACCTTCCTTTCGGTGCTGCTGACCTCGATGGCCGGCTGGGCGCTGGCGCGCTACGAATTCCTCGGGAAGGGCATCGTGGTGGCGATCATCCTCGGCACCATTACGCTTCCCTATGCGGTGGTGCTGATCCCGCAGTTCATCATGGTGGCGCGCGACTTCCAGCTCGCCAACACCTGGATCGCGCTGATCGTGCCGCCGCTGTTCAATTCGCTCGGGGTGCTCTTCATGCGCCAGGCCTTTTCGATGATGCCGGCCGAATTGTTCGACGCGGCGCGGGTCGAAGGTGTGAAGGAATGGCGCATCTTCCTTTTCGTGGCGCTGCCGCTGGCGCGGCCGATGCTGGCCGCCTTGGCCATCATCCTCTTCCTCGCCTCGTGGAACAATTATCTCTGGCCGCTTTTGATCAACAGCCAGCCCGGCGCGATGACGGCGCCGGTGGCGCTGGGAACGCTGATCGGCCTCACCAAGGTTTCCTGGGGCGGCATCATGGCCGGCGCCGTGATGCTGACGGTGCCGATGCTCATCGTCTTCGTGCTCTTGCAGCGTCATTTCATCGCCGGCATTGCCGCCGGCGCGGTCAAATAGGACAGGAGCGAGATGGCAGCGGTCACACTTAGCAATGTCGCCAAGCGCTTCGGCAACTTCGAGGTCGTCCACGGCGCCGACATCGACATCGCCGACGGCGAGTTCGTCGTCTTCGTCGGTCCATCCGGATGCGGCAAGTCAACACTCTTGCGGATGATCGCCGGGCTGGAGGACATCAGCGGCGGCGAGATCGCCATCGGTGGCAAGGTGGTGAACGACGTCGAGGCGGCCGACCGCGGCATCGCCATGGTGTTCCAGTCCTACGCGCTCTATCCGCACATGACGGTGGAGCAGAACCTCTCCTTCGGGCTGCGGATGAACGGCAACCCGAAGGCCGACACCGAACGGCGCGTGAAGCGCGCCGCCGAGATCCTCTGCATCGACGAATTAATGCAGCGGCGGCCGAAACAACTGTCCGGCGGCCAGCGCCAGCGCGTCGCCATCGGCCGCGCCATCGTGCGCGAGCCGCAGGTGTTCCTGTTCGACGAGCCGCTAAGCAACCTCGACGCGGAGCTGAGGGTCCAGATGCGCGTCGAAATCTCGCGCCTGCACAAGGAGCTCGGCGTCACCATGATCTATGTGACGCACGACCAGACCGAGGCGATGACGCTGGCCGACCGCATCGTGGTGCTTAAAGGTGGCAATGTCGAACAGATCGGCGCGCCGCTCGACCTTTATGACGACCCGGCCAACCGCTTCGTCGCCGGCTTCATCGGCTCGCCGAAGATGAATTTCATCGCGGCGAAGGTCGTCGAGACGTCCAACAGCGCCGCGATCGTCGAGCTCGTCAATCATGGCGGCGCCAGGCTGCGCAAGCCGCTTGGCGCGGCTTTCCCCGCGATAGGCGCCGACGTCGTGCTCGGCGTCAGGCCGGAGCATTTCTTCGAAGCCGGCGAGGGCGATTGCGACATCCCGGTCAAGGCCGACGTCGCCGAGCATCTGGGCTCGGTCAGCTACGTCTATGCCGATGCCGGGCCCGAGGAGCTGATCATCGAGCGGGAAGCCGCGCGCCAGCGCGCCAGCAGCGATCATTTCACCGTTTCGATCAAGGCGGAACGCTCGCTGCTCTTCGACAAGACAGGCGCGAGGATTCGCTGATCCGGTTTTTCTTTTCCGGCATGCCAGGCATGGCGGCGACCCATGGAGAATTCGACATGACATCTGGAAAAATTCGCTGGGCCATCCTCGGACCCGGCAGCATCGCAAAATCCTTTGCCGGCGGCGTGGCGCAGTCGCGCAACGGCGAACTGGTCGCTCTCGGCGCCCGCAACCCGGGCAAACCGGGCTTGGCGCAAGCCTTCCCGGGCGCGCGCATCCTCGACGGCTATGACGCGCTGCTTGCCGACAAGGAGATCGACGCCGTCTACATCTCGATCCCGCATCCCGGCCATGCCGAATGGGCGATCAAGGCAGCCGAGGCCGGCAAGCATGTGCTGTGCGAGAAGCCGCTGGGCCTGACCGCCTTCGAGGCCGATGCCATGATGCATGCGGCGCGCAAGGCCAGCACATTTCTCGGCGAAGCCTTCATGTACCGGCTGCACCCGCAGACCCGGCAGCTGGTCGAGCTGATCAAGTCGGGCGTCATCGGCGAGGTGCGCATGATCAAGTCGAGCTTCGGCTTCGCCATGCCGGGCTTCATGCCCGAGCACCGGCTTTACGCCAACGAGCTCGCCGGCGGCGGCATACTCGATGTCGGGGGCTATCCGGTGTCGATGGCGCGGCTGATCGCCGGCGCCGCGGCGGGGCAGGCTTTCCTAGAGCCGGACAAAGTGGTGGGCGCGGCCCATCTCGGCCAGTCCGGCGTCGATGAATGGGCATCGGCGTTGCTGCATTTTCCCAATGGCATCGTCGCCGAGGTCTCCTGCAGCATTTCGCTCAACCAGGACAATGTGCTGCGCATCCTCGGCACCAAGGGCCAGATCGAGGTGCCTGATTTCTGGTTCGCTGGCGGCAATCGCGATGTCGGGCCGGGCCGGATCGACGTGATCCGGTCCGGCGCCCCGCGCGAGGTGATCAGCCTCAACGAGATGCGCCATCTCTACTCCTTCGAGGTCGATGCCGCCGGCGAGGCGATCCTGGCCGGCCGGCAGGAATTCGCCTGGCCCGGCATGGGCTGGGCCGACAGCCTCAACAACCTGCGTGTTTTGGACAGATGGCGGGCCGCCGTCGGGCTGGAGTACGAGATCGAGAAGCCGGCTAAGCGCGTCAGCACCATCTCCGGCCGGCCGCTGCGAACCAGCGGCACTGCCATCGGCAAGCGCGCCATTCCGGGCCTGCCGCGCCAGGCCTCGCGGCTGGCGCTGGGCTTCGAGGATTTCCGGACATTCTCCTCGGGCTCGATCCTGCTCGACGCCTTCTTCGAGGCCGGCGGCAATTTGTTCGACACCGGCTTTGTCTACGGCGCCGGCTACACCGAAGCGCTGCTTGGCCAATGGCTGAGGAATCGCGGCGTGCGCGAGCAGTCCGTCATCATCGCCAAGGGCGCGCATTCGCCGCTCTGCTATCCCGACGTGATCGGCAAGCAGCTCGCCCAGTCGCTCGACCGGCTGCAGACCGATCATGTCGACATCTATTTCATGCATCGCGACAATCCGGATGTGCCGGTCGGCGAGTTCGTCGACGCCATGGACCGCGAGGCCAAGGCCGGCCGCATCCGCGGCCTGTTCGGCGGCTCCAACTGGACGATGGAACGCATGGATGAGGCTATTCGCTATGCCGAGAAGAACGGAAAGCAGAAGCCCGGCGCGCTTTCCAACAATTTCTCGCTGGCCGAGATGCTGGAGCCGATCTGGGCCGGCTGCATCACCTCCTCGACCGATGCCTGGAAAGCCTGGCTGACGGCGCGGCAGATGCCGAACTTCGCCTGGTCAAGCCAGGGCCGCGGCTTCTTCACCGATCGCGCCGGGCGTGACCGGACCGACAATGAGGAGCTGGTGCGGGTCTGGTATTCGGAGAAGAATTTCGGCCGCCGCGACCGCGCCATCGAACTCGCCAACCGGCTGGGCAAGAGCCCGATCCACGTCGCGCTCGCCTATGTCCTGGCCCAGCCCTTCCCGTCGGTGCCGCTGATCGGCCCGCGCACGCTGGACGAGCTCGAGGACAGCCTCAAGGCGCTGGATATCGCGCTGACGGCGGCGGATGTCGCCTGGCTGGACAACGGGCCCGAGCGGCGCAAGGCTTAGGGGTCAGTTCGGGGTGCAAAAAATAAACTCCTCATTCCTTCGCGCCCCCCTCTGCCCTGCCGGGCATCTCCCCCACAAGGGGGGAGATTGGCAGCTTTTGCGCCGGCGCGTTCCTGCAACGTTGTGAGATTGGCGAAAGCCCGCGTGACGTCTGATCTCCCCCCTTGTGGGGGAGATGTCCGGCAGGACAGAGGGGCGCGCTGTCCCGCCAGCATCTCCAAATGGCCTTGGCCCACCCTCACCGATCGATCCGTGTCGACAGGATAATCGACGACGAGGTCCGCTCCACGCCGTCCATCGCGCCGATCCGGTCGAGCAGCGCGTCGAGATCGCGGATGGACGGCGCGTCAACGATGACGATCATGTCGAAATTGCCGCTCACCGAATGCAGCGTCCTGACCGGAGGCAGCGCTTCGAGAGCGCGCACCACTTTGTCGGCGAGCTTGGGCGTGACCGTGAGCAGCACATGCGCCTTGACCAGCCCGCGCTCGTAGTCGGGCGAGAGCCTGACACCATAGCCGGTAATGATGCCGCGCTGCTCCAGCCGCTCGATCCGGCTTTGCACCGTGGTGCGCGACACGCCGAGCTTTCTCGCCAGCTCCGCGGTCGAGGCGCGCGCGTTGGCGCGCAGCAGGGTAAGCAGGGCCTGTTCAGCTTCAGTGATCATTGCGACGAAACCCTTCGGCATATTGCCTAAGCATAAGCTTCATTTTGCCAGATTCCACGCTTCCTTTCGACAGGCAAGCTGCGATGATTCCCACCGACTCGAAATTGGCAGGGGTAATGACCATGAAGACCATTGTTGTCGTCGGCGCCGGCAAGATCGGCTCCACCATCGCCGAGATGCTCGCCGCCACGGGCGACTATCACGTCACGCTCGTCGATCGCTCCGCCGCGCAGCTTGCCGCGGCCGAATTGCCGGCCGGCGTCGAGACGCAGGAGCTCGACATCGCAGCACCCGGCGCGCTGGAGAAGGCCCTGGCCGGCAAATTCGCGGTGCTGAGCGCGGCGCCCTTCCACCTCACCACGCGCATCGCCGAGGCAGCCGCCGCGACCGGCGTGCACTATCTCGATCTCACCGAGGACGTCGTCTCGACCCGCCGTGTGAAAGAGCTGGCGCGTGAGGCAAGGAGCGCCTTCATCCCGCAATGCGGGCTGGCGCCGGGCTTCATCTCGATCGTCGGCAACGATCTCGCCAGCCGCTTCGACACGCTGGAAAGCGTGCGCATGCGCGTCGGCGCGCTGCCGCAATATCCGTCCAACGCGCTGAACTACAACCTCACCTGGAGCACCGACGGCGTCATCAACGAATATTGCGAGCCCTGCGAGGCGATCGTTGAGGGCGAGCTGATCGAGGTGCCGCCGCTGGAAGAGCGCGAGGAATTCTCGCTCGACGGCGTCACCTATGAAGCCTTCAACACCTCCGGCGGTCTGGGCACGCTGGCCGAGACGCTGACGGGCAAGGTGCGCACGCTGAACTACCGCACCATTCGCTATCCCGGCCACGCCTCGATCATGAAGGCGCTGCTCAACGATCTGGGGCTGCGTCACCGCCGCGACGTGCTGAAGGACATTTTTGAAAGCGCGCTGCCGGCAACGCTGCAGGACGTGGTCATTGTCTTCGTCACCGTCTCGGGCCGCAGGAACGGCCGCCTGCTGCAGGAGACCTACGCCAACAAGATCTATTCCAAGCGCGTCGGCAACCTGCTGCGCAGCGCCATCCAGATCACCACCGCCTCGGGCATCTGCGCCGTGCTCGACATGCTGGCCGACGGCACGCTGCCGGCGAAGGGTTTCGTCCGCCAGGAAGACATCGCGCTCGACGCCTTCCTCGCCAACCGCTTCGGCCGCGCCTACGCGCAGCACGAGATGGTGAGCCGGCTGGCGGGTTGAGGAGCCGCGCTTCCTCTCCCCCGTCGACCCAGGGCTATCGCATATGGGTCAGCGCCTGGATGAGGTAGTCGTCATTCCAGGCACATTTCTTAATGCGGTGGCTGATGGGGACTTTGTCAGCATCGGCGGCCTGAAGGATGTTTTTGGCGATGCGGT
>NZ_SRUU01000037.1 GCF_004791585.1 Mesorhizobium sp. M1C.F.Ca.ET.210.01.1.1 | reverse complement strand
CAGAAGCGAACCATCGACGACACCTGGCGACACATCGGACACCTCGTCGCCACCATAGAACCCGACGAATGCTCAAACTACTTCAACAACGCCGGATACGCTTCCGTCAAAACCTGAAGCGCTCTAGGCCGGCAGCGCCTCGGAAAACTCCACCGCCCTACCCTGGGCGGGCGTAACGATCTCGCCTTCCCACATGACGCGCGTGCCGCGCAGGATGGTGCCGACCGGCCAGCCGGTGACCTCTTTGCCGTCATAGGGCGTCCAGCCGGCCCTTGAACCGGCCTGCGCGTTGGTGATGGTCTCGCGGCGCTTGAGATCGACGACAGTGAAGTCGGCATCGTAGCCGGCAGCGATGCGGCCCTTTCTCGCCATGCCGAAGATGCGTTGCGGGCCATGGCTGGAGAGATCGACGAAACGCTGCAAGGTGAGCCGGCCGGCATTGACGTGGTCGAGCATGATCGGCACCAGCGTCTGCACGCCGGTCATGCCGGACGGCGAGGCGGGATAAGGCTTTGCCTTCTCGGCCAGCGTGTGCGGCGCGTGGTCGGAGCCGAGCACGTCGACGATGCCCTGCGAAATGCCGTGCCAGACGCCGTCGCGGTGGCGCGGAGCCCGCACCGGCGGGTTCATCTGGATCAGCGTACCGAGCCGCGCGTAGTCGTCGGCCGAGAGCGTCAGGTGGTGCGGCGTCGCCTCGCAGGTGGCGACATCCTTGTGCTGTTCGACGAAGAGTATCTCCTCGGCCGTCGAGATGTGCAACACATGGATGCGGGCGCGTGTCTGTCTCGCGATGCGCACCAGGCGCTCGGTGCAGCGAAGGGCTGCGATCTCGTCGCGCCAGACCGGATGGGATGAGGGATCGCCCTCGACGCGCAGCCCAAGCCGCTCGCGCAGGCGGAACTCGTCCTCCGAATGGAAAGCGGCGCGGCGCCGTGTGTTGCGCAGGATCGAGGCGACGCCTTCGTCGTCCTCGACCAGCAGATCACCAGTGGACGAGCCCATGAAAACCTTGATCCCGGCGGCGCCCGGCAGCCGCTCCAGATCGCCGACATCGCCGGCATTGTCGCGCGTGCCGCCGACCCAGAAGGCGAAATCGCAATGCATGCGGCCCGTGGCGCGCCGCACCTTGTCGGCAAGGGCCGCCTCGCTGGTGGTCAGCGGATTGGTGTTGGGCATTTCGAAGACGGCGGTGACGCCGCCCAGCACCGCCGCGCGCGAACCGGTCTCGAGATCTTCCTTGTGCTCCAGCCCCGGCTCGCGGAAATGCACCTGGCTGTCGACGACGCCCGGCAGGATGTGCAGGCCCTTGCAGTCGATCGTTTCGCCGGCGGAAGCCTGGCCGAGATCGCCTATCGCGGCGATGCGCCCGGCCTTCACGCCGACGTCGCACCTTCCCTCGCCGTCATGGTTGACAACCGTGCCACCTGTCAGGATGAGGTCGAAGGTGGTTGCCATGGACGGGTCCAATCTCTTGCGGGGGGAGTGTGGCCGGCTTACGTAATGACCGAACATTTTGCAAGATCAGGCCGCTCATGCCCTTTGCCCTGCTGAAAGACCGCGCGCTCATTTCCGTGTCTCGCCCGGACGCCGAGCATTTCCTGCAGAATATCCTCACCACCGATCTCGATACGCTCGACCCGGGCGAGGCAAAGCCCGGCGCGCTGCTTTCGCCGCAGGGCAAGATCCTGTTCGACTTCCTGGTCTCTCGCGCCGGCGACGATGGCTTCCGCCTCGAATGCCGGGCCGATATCGCCGACGATTTCGTGCGCCGGCTGATGCTCTACCGGCTAAGGGCGAAGGCCGATATCACCAAGCACGATCAGCCGCTTGTCACGATCATGTGGGGCGATGATTCAACCGCTTCACATTTTGATTCAATCGGGGCTGATTCAACATCCCTTGTCGACGCCCGTTTCCGCGACGTGGCGGTTAGGCGATTCTACGGCGGTTCGGCTGAGGACGGCGACCTCGATGCATGGCTGGGTTTGCGCATCGCCAACGGCATTGCCGAGAGCGGCAGCGACTACGCGCTCGGCGACGCTTTCCCGCATGACGTCTTGCTCGACGAGACCGGCGGCGTCGGCTTCAAGAAAGGCTGCTATGTCGGACAGGAAGTGGTCTCGCGCATGCAGCATCGCGGCACCGCGCGGCGCCGCGTGCTGATCGCATCGGCCGATAGTCCCCTGCCCGCTCCGGGCACCGAACTCACCGTCGCCGGCCGGCCCGTCGGTGCGCTCGGCTCGGTCAGCGGCGGGCGCGGCCTCGCCATCGCTCGCATCGACCGCGTCAAGGCGGCATCCGACGCGGGCGAAATGATCATGGCCGGCGACGTCCCGGTGACGCTCGCGATTCCCGCCTGGGCTAGATTCTCCTTCCCGCAGGATGCGGTCAGCGCGGAGGAGGCCTGATGGCGGCCGACCGCGCCGGGGCGCCGCCGCGCGCCTGGCAGCGCATGCTGTCGGGGCGCCGGCTCGACCTGCTCGACCCCTCGCCGCTCGATATCGAGATTGCCGACATCGCCCACGGGCTTGCCCGCGTCGCCCGCTGGAATGGCCAGACCAGCGGCGATCACGCTTTTTCGGTGGCGCAGCATTCGCTGCTGGTCGAGGCGCTGTACGGCGAGCTGGTGCCGGCGGCTTCGGCCGAGGCGCGGCTCGCCGCGCTGCTGCACGATGCGCCCGAATATGTCATCGGCGACATGATCTCGCCGTTCAAGTCGGTGATGGGCGGCTCCTACAAGGACTGCGAACTGCGGCTGCAGCGGGCCATCCATCTGCGTTTCTCGCTGCCGGCCGAGCTCGGCGCGACATTGCGCAGGGACATCAAGCGCGCCGACCAGATCGCCGCTTATTACGAAGCAACCCTGCTCGCCGGCTTCTCGACGCCGGAAGCGACCGAGTATTTTGGAAGGCCGCGCGGCTTTTCCGCCGACCGCTTCGACTTCACGCCGCGCTCGGTGACCTGGGCGCAGGCGGCGTTTCTCAAGCGTTTCACCGCGCTCGAAGCAAAGCGCCAGTCGTTTGTTGCCGCCAACTCCACTGCGTAAAAAGCGCTAACTGATGGCGATCTCGCCGAGCGCGCGCATCAACTGTTTTTGCGGTCGCAGGCAGACCGGCGGCGCGTTTTGGCGTAATCTGCTACTGACATGGCGCGCTTCGTCAATGAATAGGCAGGGCTCCGATCCTAGATTCCGGTCAAGCAAGATGAGAGGCAATCATGTTTGACCGACAGAAAAAGACAGCCCTCGTGACCGGCGCATCGTCCGGCATGGGCAAGGAAATCGCGAAGCGCCTAATCCGGGACGGATATCAGGTCTATGTCGCCGCGCGCCAGATGGAGAAAATGGAAGATCTGGCGGCGCTGGGGGCACGTCCGCTGCGCATGGATATTTCCAAAAGCGAAGAGATCGACGCGGCCGTCGCCAGAATCCTCGCCGAAGCCGACGGTGTCGATGTCCTCGTCAACAATGCGGGTTACGGACTCTATGGGCCGGTCGAGGATATCGGCATCGATGAGGCACGTTATCAGTTCGAGGTGAACGTTTTCGGCCCGGCCCGACTGACGCAGCTCCTGCTGCCGGCGATGCGCAGGAAGAAGGCGGGCACAATCGTCAACATCACCTCGATGGGCGGCAAGATCTATACGCTGCTCGGCGCCTGGTACCATGCGACAAAGCACGCGTTGGAGGGCTGGTCGGACAGCCTCCGGCTCGAACTCGCTCCCTTCGGGATCAAGGTCGTGGTCGTCGAGCCGGGCCACATCGAAACCGGATTTGGCGATGTCGTCGCGGACGGGCTCTCGAGGCGATCCGGAAGCGGCGCCTACGCGAAGGTAACGCAGATTGTCGCGAAGACGACCCGAGCGAGCTACGGCCACGGTCGCGGCAGCGATCCGCGCGTGATCGCGGATGTGGTTTCGACTGCCGTGGGGTCGGCCAAGCCGCGGACGCGCTACGCCGCCGGCAAATATGCGAAAATGATGATCGGCGTCAGGAAGTGGTTCGGCGACCGCATGTTCGATCGCCTCATCCTGAGCATGATGAGATGATCGGCGCAAACGCAGGCGGGGAAGCGCTTCAACGGGCCGTTCAAGGACAGCGAGGGAAACCTGCATGAGCGGGGTTCCGGGCGACAAATGCAAGGTGCCACGCGCATTCTGGCGTGCCGTGGAGGGCATCGGCCTGCCGCCGCCTGCCGTGTTGCGGCAGGCCCGGCTTCCCGCCGCCCTTCATATCAACGAACACGCCTTTGTCACGACCGTTCAGTATTTCGCTCTCTGGAAGGCTCTCGAAGAACTGTCCACGGAACCGGCTCCAGGTATAAAGCTGGTCCAAGCCGCCGACACCGCGATCCATCCACCGTCGACTCTCGCCGCCTTTCACGCGCGCGACTATCGCGACGGCATCGCCCGGGTCGCACGCTTCAAGCGACTCTGCACGCCTGAGCAGCTGAATGTCGCCGAGGCGAACGGCGAATGCACGATAAGCTCCGAATGGCTTTACGCCACCGAGCCGGCTCCCGCGATCGCCACCGATGTCGCCTTTGCCTTTCTCCTCGAACTGGGCCGGCGGGGGACGGGACGGCATCTTACCCCTCGCCGCGTCGAATTCGCGCGCGCCGATCCGAAGAGCGACGTGCACCGGGACTATTTCGGATGTCCGGTCCGCTACGGAGCACCGCGCGACCTGCTCGTCCTGAGGTCCGCCGACCTCGATCGGCCGTTTCCAGGTCACAACCCCGAGCTACTCGACATCCTCACGCCCGCCCTCGCGGCCGCGCTCGGTGAACTCAACGCGCAAAGCTCGACCAGCGAACAGGTCAAGGTCGTTCTCAAGAGAAGCCTGGCGAGCGGAAGGCCAGAGCTTTCCGGCGTCGCGCGCGAGCTTGGGATGAGCGAACGCACGCTGCAGCGGCGGATAACGGAAGACGGAACGAGCTTCCGCGAGCTTCTCGTCAACGCGCGACAGGAACTCGGCCGGCAGCTCTTGTCGGATCCTTCTGCCGATATCGACGAAGTGGCCTGCCTGCTCGGTTACCAGGACGCGAGTTCCTTCTATCGTGCTTTCCGCGAGTGGGAGGGCACGACCCCCAATCGTTGGCGGGAACTCAATTTCGATGGCTTCAAGCCGGCGGCTTCAGGCAGCTTCCTGCAATAGCCAAGGCTGGCCAGCGCCGTCTCGCAAGTCCGCTCGCAATCCTGAAATGCGTTACGCCATTGGCGTTCTCCGCAAGTTCGTTGGCGCCCGCCGTTACTGCGACGCACCCTTCCCAAGCGCTATCCAAATCCCGTCGAATGCTCACTGGCCTTCTTTCGAGGAGAACGATGCAAAGCGATTTCTGGATGTTCTTTCGGTCCTGGATGACCGCGCCGCTCCGTGTGGCGGCGATCGCGCCGTCCGGCAACGCGCTGGCGAGGATCATTACACAGGACATCACGTCCAGGACGGGACATGTGATCGAGTTGGGGCCTGGTACCGGCGTCTTCACGGCAAAACTGCTTGAGCGCGGCGTGCGGCCGGAAGATCTCACCTTGGTTGAATACGGCGCGAATTTTGCGCGGCATCTCGAGCTTCGCTTTCCGCAGTCGCGCGTGATTCGAATGGACGCCGCCCGCTTAGGCGATATCGAATTCAGAAATGACGCCGAGGTCGGAGCGGTGATCAGCGGGTTGCCATTGCTCAGCATGCCCGACCAGAAGGTGACGGCGATCCTCGACGGGGCGTTCGCGCATCTGCGGCCCGGAGGGGCATTTTTCCAATTCACCTATGGTCCACGGTGTCCGGTCGCGCGGCCGATCCTTGAAGAACTGGACCTCAGCGCAACGCACATAGGGCGCACGATGCTCAATGTCCCGCCTGCGGCGGTGTACCGTATTTCGCGGCGTGAGGCGTTGCGCCGATAGCAGGATCGCTGCGGCGATAAATCGAACCAAAGGATCGGCGTTGCCGGCCGCGTGAAGGCATTCGAGTCCAAACGGCAAGCTTTTCTTGCCACAAATTCCACAATGTAAAAGAACGCTAAATTAACCGCCGGCCGCGACAGTAACGTGTTCAGTCACGGTCAGCAGGCGCGCTCATGCCCGTCGCTCATGTCAAGGCTGGTTCGGCCGCAGGCAAGCGGAAAGCAATCGGTATTGGCCCCGCCCGGCGAATAGCGGAGGAACTGCGCGCGCAAAACGATCGCTTTTCGGCCGCCGTCGAGAACATGTCGCATGGCCTGTGCATGTTCGACGCCGAAGAGCGGATGATCATCTGCAACCGGAATTACATCGACCTCTTCCGTCTCGACGCCAAGGTGATGAAACCCGGCATCCGCTTCTTCGACATCCTGCAGCACAGTGTCGACATCGGCATCGCCTCGCAAACCGCCGAGCAGCTCTATGCCGTCCGCAAGCCCTATATCGACGGCGCGAAGCCCTCGACCTATGAGGAGACGCTGGCGGACGGGCGCATCATCGTCATCTCGCACCGGCCGCTTTCTTCCGGCGGCTGGGTGTCGATCTACGAGGACGTGACGGAGCAGCGGCGCGCCGAAGGCGAATTGAAGGAACAGCACCGCCGCTTCGACGCCGCTTTGGCCAACATGTCGCAAGGGCTGCTGATGTACGACGCCGACGGCAAGATGATCGTACGCAACCAGCGTTTTCTGGAGCTCTACAAGGTCGCCGAGGCGGACTTCCCGTTTGGAACGACGCATCGCGACGCGCTCGAACGGTTGCTGGACCTCGGCATCTACACCAAGATCGACGTCGACAGCGAAGTCGCCAAGACCGAAGCCGCCCGTCGGGCGGGCATGATGCATTCGGCTTATCGATATCTTTCCGACGGCAGGACGTTTCTCGTTGTGCGCCAGCCAATGCGCGGCGGTGGCTGGGTGGTGACCTTCGACGATGTCACCGAACGGCGCCGCACCGAGGAGCGCATGACGCATCTTGCGCATCACGACACGCTGACCAACCTGCCCAACCGCTCGATGTTCCGCGAGCGGCTCGACCAGGCGCTGAGCGAGGCCAAGGCCGCGCCGCTGGCGATCCTCTCGCTCGACCTCGACCGCTTCAAGGCCGTCAACGACACCTTCGGGCACCCGGCCGGCGACTGGCTGCTGAAATGCGTGGCCGAGCGCTTGCAGCGCTGCCTGCGCGGCGAAAAGGACGTGGTGGCCCGCTTCGGCGGCGACGAATTCGCCATCATCCAGTCCAATGTCAAAGGCGCGGCCGACGCCGAAAGGCTGGCCAAGCGCATTATCGAGGTGATCGGCAGGCCCTATCGCGACAAGAGCCGTGAGATGCATATCGGGGTGAGTCTCGGCATCGCCCTCTATCCCGATGACGGGCAGGATGCCGACACGCTTTTGACCAGCGCCGACATGGCGCTCTACCGGGGCAAGAGCGAAGGGCGGAACGTCTACCGCTTCTTCGAGCCCGGCATGGACGCCATGGTGCGTGAACGACGCGCACTTGAGGTCGATCTCGAGGCGGCGCTGCCCAAACGCGAGTTCGAGCTGGACTATCAGCCGATCCTCGACATCGCTTCCGGCGACATCGTCGGCGCCGAAGCGCTGATGCGCTGGCGCTCGCCGTCGCGCGGGCGGGTATCGCCGGAGGATTTCATCGCGGCGGCCGAGGAGACAGGCCTGATCGTGCAGCTCGGCGACTGGGCGCTGCGCAAGGCCTGTGGCGTGGCGGCGGGCTGGCCGCAGGAGATGCGCATGGCGGTCAATGTCTCGGCAGCCCAGATCAAGAGCGGCGGCTTCGCCCGCAGCGTGATCTCGGCGCTAGCATTTTCCGGCCTGCCGGCCAGCCGGCTGGAGCTCGAAATCACCGAAACGGTGATGATGGATGAGAGCGATACGGTGCTGAGGACGCTCAGCCAGTTGCGCGAGCTCGGCATTCGCATCGCGCTCGACGATTTCGGCACCGGCTATTCCTCGCTCGGCTATCTGCGGCGCTTCCCGGTCGACAAGATCAAGATCGACCGTTCCTTCATCCGCGACCTCGACAGGCGCGACACGGCGGCGATCGTGCGCACGGTGATCGGGCTTGGGATCGAACTCGGCATCACCGTCACCGCCGAAGGCGTCGAGACGGAAGCGCAGCTCGATATGCTGCGCAAGGCCGGCTGCGGCGAGGCGCAAGGCTACCTGATCGGCGTGCCGGCCAAGGCATCCGATATGGGCCGACTGCTGAAAACGACCGCCGCCGTCAGGCAATCCGGTTAGGCTCAGCAGGGGTATCGCCGCTATTTGGGGGCAGCCAACCTGGGTGTGATAGATGTGCGGCCATAAAACTGGCAACCGCTTCGACCTTTGCGGGGCGCGAACGCGCCGATGGCGTGACGAAGTACAGCGCGCCCCTTGGCAAAGTCCAGTCGGTCAGGACCGCCTCCAGGCGCCCGTCGACAAGGTATTCGCTGGCAATGAATTCCGGCAGCTCGGCGATCGCGGTTCCGGCCAGCACGGTCGGAACAAGGGCGTCGGAATTGGTAACCCGCAACGGCCCCGACGGTGTGACAACCTCTTCATCACCAGCGGCATTGCTGAAACGCCAGACGTCCTGCCGTGGCCGATAGGCATAGCCAAGGCAGTGATGCGCGTCGAGGTCACGCGGCCTGCCCGGCCGGCCATTCCTAGCGAGATAGGACGGCGCCGCAACGATGAAGGGAGCGATGCCGCACAGGCGCCGGGCCACCAGCGAGGAATCCGGCAACACGGCAATCCGCAGGGCGGCATCGAACCCCTCACCGATCAGATCGACGACCGCGTCGCTCAGATGCTTATCGATCGACACGTCAGGATAGAGCTTGAAGAAATCTGGAAGCAACGGCGCCACCCACCGCAGCCCGAACGACATTGGAACGGCCAGACGTACAAGCCCGCGCGGGCTGGCGGACAGTTCTCGCGCCGCGTTCTCGGCATCCTCCGCATCGCGGTAGAGGCGCGACGCGCGCTCGGCGAGACGCTGACCAAAATCAGTGAGGGCCAGGCGCCGCGACGTCCGATTAAAAAGCCGCGCGCCAAGCCGCTCCTCCAGTCGGCTGACCCCACGTGACACCGTCGCCACCGACAGGCCGAGCACACGTGCGGCGGCGGCGAAGGATCGCTCTTCAGCGACCTTGGCGAACATGGCCAAACCTTCGAAATCCGGCACTTTTGACATCGTCAATCCTGCAATGGTTGTTTGCAAATATTGCTATTTTGAAGGGAGACGCCTGTCCATATGTCTCTGTCGCCCACAACAGGAGTGACGAAAATGACAAGGAAACTCGAAGGAAAGATCGCCTTGGTGACTGGTGCCAGCAGCGGCATCGGCCTCGGCATCGCCAAACGCTTCGCCGCCGAGGGCGCGCATGTCTATATTACCGGACGACGCAAGGCCGAGATCGACAGAGCCGTCGCTGCAATCGGGAAGAACGCCACCGGCATTCAGGCCGACTCGACCAGTTTTGCCGATCTCGACCGCCTCTATGCCCAGGTGAAAGCGGAAAGCGGCCGCATCGATGTGCTCTCGGTCAATGCGGGCGGTGGTTCCATGTTGCCGCTTGGCCAGATAGCCGAACAGCACTTTGACGAAACGTTCGACCGCAACGTCAAGGCCGTCTTGTTCACGGTGCAGAAAGCGCTCGCATTGTTGACCGACGGTGCCTCGGTGATCCTGACCGGTTCAACCGCCGGCTCCACCGGCACGGCGGCGTTCAGCGTCTACGGCGCTTCAAAAGCGGCGCTGCGTAATTTTGCCCGCAGCTGGATCATCGACCTGAAGGAGCGACAGATCCGTGTCAACATCCTTAGCCCCGGTCCAACCCGTACAACGGGCCTCGCTGAGCTTGCCGGACCCGAAGCCGAACACCAGAAGGGTTTGCTTGATTTCCTTGCTGCCCAAGTACCGATGGGCCGGCTTGGCGATCCCGACGAGATCGGCAAGGCGGCAGTGTTCCTGGCGTCGGACGATTCAAGCTTCGTCACAGGCGCCGAGCTGTTCGTCGACGGCGGCATTGCTCAGGTCTAACCATCGCACCGGTCGCCTCCTCAAGCGGAGGCGGCCGATGTGCCGACCGCGCACCGTCAGCGCAGCGTCTCGATGTATTTCTCGTGGAAGCTCACATAGCCGGGCTCGACGACCTTGAGATGGCGCTCGATCAGTCGATGGAACGCCGGCAACTGATGGAACGGCACGCCAGGATAGGCGTGGTGCTCGGCATGGTAGGGCATGTTCCAGGCGAGCTTGCGCACCAGCCAGTTGGTCAGCGTCGTCCTGGAGTTTTCCAGCATGTTGGCGACGAAAGGGCAGCGGCCGTGCTCGGCCAGCAGATAGAGCCTGAGGAACGGCTGCCCGAGCAGCGCCGGCACGATCCAGACATAAAGCAGCACGCTTGCCTTGAACCAGAGAGCGAGCGCCAGGACCACGGCATAGAAGGCGATCATCGCCCGCGCCTCGGCCTGGACTTTCGGCAGGCCTTTCGGCGGCACATAGCTGTCCCGGCAGCGGCCAATCGCATTGGTGTAGAGCGTCTTGAAGTGACCCCACCAGACCGGCAGGCCCGAGACATGGACGATGTATTGCCGCAAGGTCTCGGGCTTCGGGAAAGCCAGTTCCGGATCGTTCTCCGGATCCTGGGTGAAGCGGTGATGGGCGAAATGAAAATAACGGAACCAGTCGGCGGGCAGCGCAATCGCCAGGCTGCAGAGCCGCGCGACGGCGTCGTTCAGCCACTGCGTTTCGAAAGCCGTCCTGTGCACGGTCTCATGCAGGAGAGTGAACAGGAACACGATCAATATGCCCTGGGGCAGCATCAGAACCGGCCAGAACGGCACCTTGGCCGCAATCAGCGCGCCGAGAACGATGATGGCGCCGAGGTGGAAGGCCAACTGGATAAGGCCCGGCCCATCCGACTTGCCGGTCAGCCGGCCCCGCTCCTCATTGCCCAGCGAGGCGATGACGTCGCGGTGGCCCAGGGGTTCGGTGCGATCGATTGCGTTCATGGGATCAAAGCTACTCCGGCAAGAAACCTTTCGAAAAACGAGGATTTCTGTAAAATAGATAAGCGCAACTTATCTTTCGGGCTGCCATGGTCGCACTTCCCTCCCTGCGTGGACTTCAGGCCTTCGAGGCCGCGGCTCGCACCGGCAGCTTCGCCGCGGCCGCGGAGGAGCTGTCGGTCTCGGCGGCGGCCGTCAGCCAGCTCATCCGCACCGTGGAGGAGCAGATGGGCCGCAAGCTGTTCCACCGCGTCAACCGGCGGGTCGTGCTCACAGAGGCCGGCGTGGAAATGCTCCCCAGGCTCACCATGGCCTTCCAGGAGATCGGCAGCGTCGCGCGCGGCGGCGACGCGTTCCGGCCGAGGCTCGTCATCTCGGTGCCGCCATCGATGGCGATGGGCTGGCTCTCCGAGCGCCTCGCCGGCTTTGTCGCGAGCCACGGCGCCGCGGACATCTCGCTCAGAGGCGACGACGACCCGGTGCCGTTCGACCATGAGCTGATCGACATCCGGCTTTCCTACGGCCCGCATTATCGCGAGCACCCGACCGAGGAGATCGTCCGGGACGCCGTCTATCCCGTCTGCGCGCCGGGCCTCGCCGGCGCGATCAGGTCCGAAGACCTTGCCGGCCTGCCGCTGATCCATACCGACTGGGGACCGACCGGCGCCTCCTTTCCGTCCTGGCGCAACTGGTTCGAGGCGGCGGGCGCCGAGCCGGGGCGGGCCGGACGGCGCGGCCTCTCCGCCAACTCGTCGCGGGCAGCACTCGACCTCGCCATATCGGGACTGGGCGTGGCGCTCGCCCAAGGCATCTATTGCGCCCAGGCGCTGGAAGACGGCAGGCTGGTGCGGCCCCTCGCCCGGGCGCTGGACCTGCGCCAGCCCTATTGCCTGACGATCCCCGAGCGCAGCGCAAGGCGGGATGTGGTGGCGACGTTTCGCGAATGGCTGATCGAGGAATGCGTGCGCGCGGTCAAATCGCCGGCGCTGATCGCCCGGTCATCCCAAGGCTAGCGACGGAAGCAGCCGTTCACAGATGCCCCGCCAGCGCCTCGACCATGTCCTTGCTGGTGGCAACGGGAACGATCTCGAATTCCACCAGGTCGGCCCATTCTATGACCCAGCGCTGCAGCAGCGTGACGTCATCGGCCTCGACCAGCATGAAGCAGCGGCTCATGTCGCCGGCGATCCAGCTGTGGTGCACGACAAGCTCGTCGGGCTTCAGCCGGCCCCGGTCGCGAAAGCGGCGGTAGATATCCTTGCGGTCGCTGCCGGCAAAATCCTCAATCACGAAAAACAGCATCCTAGCCCCCAAAAACGGTTATCGGCCCGGCCGCTCCAGGCGTTCCAGGAACCATTGCGTCAGCCGCACCCAGACCTCGTCCTTCTCGCCGGAATCCTCCCAGCCATGGTCGAGATTGGGGTTGTCGTTGACCTCGATGACGAAAACGCCATCCTTGGTCTCCTTGAGGTCGACGCCATAGAGCCCGTCGCCGATGCAGCTTGCCGCCTTGACCGCGGTTTCGACGACATGCGGCGGCGTCGCCTTCAGCGTGAAGGTCTTGATGCCGCCCTGGTCAGGCTTGCCGTTGGCCTTGTGGTTGACGATCTGCCAGTGTTTTTTGGCCATCAGGTAATGGACTGCGAACAGCGGCTGGCCGCCGAGCACGCCGACGCGCCAGTCATATTCGGTCGGGATGAATTTCTGCGCGATGAGGAGATCGGAATCCTCCAGCCACTCGGTCGCGAGCTTGGTCAACTCGGCGAGGTTCTCGCATTTCTTGACGCCGCGCGAGAAGGATGAGTCCGGGATCTTCAGCACCAGCGGGAAGCCCAGCGTCTGCGCCGCGACCTCGAAATCGGAGGTGCCGGCAATCATCACCGTCGGCGGCACCGGCACCTTGTTGTAGGTCATCAGTTCGTTGAGATAGACCTTGTTGGTGCAGCGGATCATCGACAGCGGGTCGTCGATCACCGGCATGCCTTCCTGCTGGGCGCGGCGGGCGAAGCGGTAGGTGTGGTTCGAGATCGACGTCGTCTCGCGGATGAACAGCGCGTCGTAGTTGGCAAGCTTGGCCAAGTCCTTCCTGGTGATCGGCTCGACCTCGACGCCCATCTTCTCGGCGATCCTCGCCCAGTAGCGCAGCGAGGAGATCTCCGACGGCGGCAATTCCTCATGCGGATCGACCAGCGTCGCGAATGTATAGCGCGCAGGGGTGCGGCCCTTGGTGTCGCGCCATTCGCGGTTGGTGTAGGTCTCCAGGCACTGCAGGAAGGAGGCTTCTTCCTCGTCGGTCATGCGGGCGAGCGGCAGGAAGCCGATCTTGCGGATCGAGGCCCATTCAGCGCTGTCCTTGATGTGGACCTCCAGCGCCGGCGCGCGGAACCAGTCGAACAGAAGCTTGGTGAAGCGGTCCCACACTTTCGACGGCCCGATGCCGAAGAAGACGGCGACTTTCGACGGAAAGGTGCCGCCGAGATCCTTGCGGCATTTGTTGAGCGCGAGCTCGAGCTCGGGCAGCGCGTGCTCATAAAGCTTGCGCTCCGAGAGATCGATCATGGTTTCGACGGTCGGGATCACCTTGTGGCCGCGCGATCCGGCGAGCAGCGAGGCGTAGTAGCCGCGGCTCTGGTAGCCGTAATTGTTCGACAGGTTGATGACCTTCGGCCGCTGGCCGCGAAACAGCGCCGGATGCGCGAGATAGTCGCGATTGGTGATGATCTTGTGCGGCGTAGCCACCTGGTCGAGATCGTTCTGCCTGCCTGTGAGGATGACCCAGGTCATTGTTTCAGCGTTTTCCCAGAGTGATGGCGGCGCGCAACCCGTCGCGGCCGAACTGCGCCATGTTCATGAAGATGCCGTAGGGCACGGGGATGTTGGCGGCGTCGAGGATGGTTTCCTGCCTTTCGTCCTCGACCCAGGGGTCATGGATCAGGATGTGGTCGCCGTCGTCGCCGATGGCAAGCACCCAATGCGGCACCTTCTTGCCGAACATCAGGAAGCCGCTGATCAGCACCAGCACTAGCTTGCCCTCGGCAAGGGCGGTGCGGATGTCGTCGATGCCGAACGGATGGTAATTCACCGGGATGCCGTAAAGTTCCGCGCGGCGGCGAAAGTCGACCTGGGCGAGCTCCATCACCCGGCGCTTGTCCTCGCTGCGCACCGACTGCAGGAACAACGCGCCGTGGAAGGACACGAAGATCTCGGCCGCAAGCCCGCTTTCATAGCCGGCAACCGCCAGGCCGAAAGGCTCGCACCCGCCCGGCCCCGACATCATGAACACGGTGGTCGCCTCGCGCCACAGGCGTATCTCCATGACCGGATCCGGCACGAAGCCGTGGTCGAAATTGGCCATCGCCATCATCAGGCAGCACGGGCCGCAGGTGAATTCGCAGGTCTGCTGGTAGAACGGCACCCTGGTAGCGGTCGGGACATCGCCGCGCAGCGTCTTTTCATAGCGCAGCGCGGTGGCGCCGTCCTCGTAATAGTCGGGCTCGCGGCCGATCTTTCGGTAGCCAGCCTGCTCGTAGATGCGGATGGCGCGCTGGTTGTCCTCGCGCACCTCGAGCCGCAGCATCATGCGGTCGTGCTCATACGCCGCTTCCTCGGCCGCGGCGAGCAGCTGGCGGCCGATGCCGAGGTTGCCGAAAAAGGGACCGACGGCGATGGAATAGAGCCGGGCCACGCCGCTGCCCTTGCGAAACAGCACCACCGCGTAGCCGGCGACACGGCCGTCATTCTCGGCCACCAGCATCTCGGCGGTCTCGCGTTCGATGAACTGGCGGAAGGAACGGCGGGAAAGCCTATCGCCCGAAAAGACAGCCTTCTCGATGGCGGCGAGGTCATCGACGTCTGACGCGCGGGCCTTGCGGATCTCGGCAGGCATGCGGGCTTGAGAGAACCTCGATTGGATTTACGGAAAACGGCCCCGGTCACAAAGCAAACACCGGCCGAAGCGCCGGTATTCATCAAGCGCTATCGCTCCTTGATTTGGGCTGAATTGTGACAGGTTCCGCGGCGGCAAGGAAGCGCGAAGTATTTGAACAAGATCGCTGTTTGGAATGGCTGCCGGCTGCAAAAAACGCAGCCGGTTTCAGCTCGAGATGCCGGCGAGAAGCTGGCCATAGGCGATTTTCGCGACCGCCGACAGGCGCTCGGGCGGCAGCGAGCCGACGACGGCGCAGCCATAACCCTTGTCCAGCCAATAGACCGCCTCGGGCCCGTCCGCCTCAGCCGTATAGGTTCCCTTGGTGGTCTGCGACGATTCGGCGGTGACGAAGAGCGAGATGCGTTCGCCCTTGGCATCCTCGTAAAGCAGCATCGCCGCCTTGCCCTGGTCGCCAGCGGGCAGCAGCCGCCCGCCGACGAGCTCGAAGCCCTCGGCCGCGAGATCGGGCGCCACCAGCTTCAGCCCTACGCGGTTGGACAGCCAGGTCTGCAGATGGTCCTTGTCGCTTGCCGGCACCTCGACCGCATGACGCTTCTCGGCGGCGTAGATGACATGGGCGGCGATCGCCTGCTCGGCGAGCTGGTCGTCGCTGCCGTCGCTTCGGCCGATGCCGTCGATGCCGGCGACATAGCCACCGATGCCGCCGACCATCAGCACGGCGGCGGCCGCTGCCGAGAGCCACCAGCGCGAACGCCAGGCAGGCGCCCGCGCCGGCGCTTCGCCAAACACCGCCTGCCTCAGCCTTGCCGGCACGGGTTCGTCCAGCACGCCGGCCAAGGCAGCGCGAAGCGCCGCGCGGTCTGCGATATAGCGGGCGCTCTTTGCCTTCATCTCGGGGTTGGCTTCAAGCCAGGCGTCATAGGCCATGCGCTCCTCGCCCGGCAGCTCGCCATCGAGGGCCATGTGGATATCGCGTTCGGAGAAATCGCGCCGGGTCATCGTTCGACGATCCTTATCGAGCGGCGGCGCGAGGAGTCGTCCAGCAGGCCGCGCAGTTCCTCGCGGCCGCGCGCGATGCGCGACATCAGCGTGCCGGCCGGCACGCCCAGGATGTTGGCGGCCTCGGCATAGGAAAAGCCTTCGATGGCGACCATGACCAGCGCCGCGCGGCGATCAGGACTGATCGCCTGCAAGGCATCCATGATCTCGCGCGAGGCGACAGTCTCGACCTGATCGGCGGGCGCGGACTGGGCTTCGCCGGCCTCGAGCGGCAGCATCGCCGCTTCACCGCGCCGGTTCACCTTGCGCATCTGGTCGATGAACAAATGATGCATGATCGTAAACAGCCACCTCCTGGGGCTTTCTCCAGTCTGCCAGTTGTCGAGCCGCACAAGCGCGCGCTCCAGGCAGTCCTGGACGAGATCGTCGGCGGAATCGCGGTCGCGCAGCAGCGAGCGCGCATAGCGGCGCAAACGCGGTATCTCGCTCAGGATCGCTGCCTTCTTTTCGTCCATGACCGCTTTTTTCGAGGTCGTCTTCCATTTCGATTGAACGCGCCTTCCCGGCGCGGCGCAAGCAGCTAGAGCGAAGCGGCCAACCCGCTCCGGTACCCAAGCACCTTAACAACGCCGGCGAATGCCGGTTTATTCCCGGTTAGCCAGTTGTTCCTGCTGGTTTTCGACCTTTTCCCTGGCGGCCCTTGTCAGCAGCCGCTGATAGAACAGGCCGATGCCGATCAGCACGGCGCCGAGGCCGATGAACGACAACGCGCGCAGCACGCCTTCCAGCTCCGACATGTCGAAGAGGAAGACCTTCAGCACAGCGACCGCGATCAGCACGGCCGAGGCGACGCGCAGCACCTGCGACCTCAGCCAGACGCCGGCGGTGAGCAGCGCCACGCCGATGACCAGCCAGAGCGCCGAGTAGGTGTAGGTCTCGAGCTGGCCGAGCCCGCTCCACAGGCCGATGAACTCGCCCTTGAACAGGCGCCGCACCGACAGCGTCGCATAGGCGAAGGCGAGCAGCGCGGCCATCAGCGCCAGCATTGCCGCATACCATCTCGGACGCTTGTCGCGGACATAGAGCGCCAGCGCGCCGGCTGCGACGGCGGGCAGCAGGTAGGCGAGGAACAGCAGGTTGAAGAACGGAATCGTGCCGGTCGATTCGTCCGTCGCCAGCGGATTGAGCACCACGAAATGCTGGACGACGATCAAGGCCGCGGAGACCACGCCGGCGGCCATCGAGCCATAGCGCAGCACCGAGCTCGGCGAGCGCATGTCGATGGCGACGAGGATCGCGCCGGCGCCGAGCGCGATCAGCGTGTAGATCGCCTGCTCGGCAAGCGTGACCGTACCGGTGTCGATGACGCCGCCATGCATGGCATGGCGCACCAGCATCGCAATGGTGAGCAGCGCGAACAAGGCTGACGCCGCCTCCAGGGCAAGCCGCGGCCTTCCGTTGGTGGTGCGCGCGAGCTGCCAGGCGGCAAAGCCGAAGGCGAGCGCCGGCACGCCATAGCCAAGCAGCAGCCAGTTGAAGACTGGCGTTTTCGACAGCGCCGCCGCGCCGACGATGGTCGGGTCGAAGGCGACACGGCCGAGCACGGCGACCGCCGCACCGACCGCTATCCAGCCCAGCACCGGATAGGAACGCCAGCGTGTCGCCAGCGCCGGCACGACGGCGGCGGCGCCGAGCAGCACCGTCGTCCAGCCGGAGCCGAAGGCCATGTGCAGCATCAGCAACCCGGCGACGCCGGCGCCCGCGAGCGCGAAGGAGACAGCCGGGCCGCCGCCGCGAGGTGGCTCTTCGCTGCCAGCGATCCACTCGCCGCCGGCGGCAAAGACCAGCACCAGGAGCAGCCCCGGCAGCGCGTAGCCGAGATCGCGATCAATATCGCCGAAGGTGAACCACAGCGCCGTAAGCACCACCAGTGGTGCAATCACACCCCACGCCGCCCATGAGGCGGAGCGAACCGGCGCGGAAGCCGCAAAGCGGCGCGCGGCCCAGAAGCCGGCTGCGATGAAGACAAGGGCGAGCGCAATGCCGAGGCGGAAGGTCAGCGTGTCGGATGTCGCCAATGGCTCGGCGCCCAGGCCGACATCCAGCGCATCGGCGCCGATCGTGGCGGGCGGGATGATGCCGAGATAGATCAGCACCGTCGCCAGGCCGGCGGCGAAGACCAACGGCAGAGCACGCGGCCGGTAGAGCGCCACCGCCACAAGTGCTGAAAGCAGCACCGCACCGTGCAAGGCATCGCCCGCCTTGGCGAAGACCGGATCGACCGACAGCCCGAGCGCGGTCAACGCAACGAAGAAGCCGGGCGCGATCGAGGGCCAGTCGAAACTGGGCTCAGCTTCATCACGCCGACTGAGCCAGACGAAGGCGAGCACGGCAAGCTTAGCCAGGCTGATGAACATCACCGAGGCAAGGTTCACCTCGGGCGTGTCGGTCATGTAAAGGATGGTCCATATGCCGGTGCCCAAGAAAGCCGCCGCGACAAGCGCCTTCCAGTCGCGGATGCGGGCGATGGCCGCCGTGGCGGCGAGCACGACCGCCAGATAGACGAACAAGGCCCAGGGGTTGGGGGCTTCAGAGGCTACGAGCGCCGGCGTCGCCATGGCGCCGACGAGGCCGATGCCGGCCAGCGCCAGGCCGTGGACCAGCGAGGCGGCGATAGTCGCGATGCCGATTGCGCCGAGCAGCGTGAAGGCGAGCGCCGGGCCGATGAAGCCATAGATGCCGTGCGCAGCGTAAACGGTGCCGAACAGGATGAAGGCGCCGGCCGCCGTCAGGATCGACGGGATATAGGCGCTGGCCGCACCCTGCACCGGCACCCTGAAGCCGGTGCGGCGGATGAACTCGGCGCCGGCGATCAGCACCAGGCCGAGGATGCCAGCCATGGTAAGGCGCACGCCGGGGCCGAAAATGCCGGCCTCGATCGTGTAGCGGATCAGGAACAGGCCGCCCAGCGCCAGCGCGATGCCGCCGACCCACACCGCCCAGCGTGTGCCGAGCGCGGTCTCGACATCGGTCTGGCGTGCCGCCGCCGCAGGCGCTGCGGCCTCGGCCGGCGCGGCAGGTTGCGCCACTTCTGCCGGCGCCACAGGTTCGGCCGAAGTCCCCTCTCCCGCTTCGGCCGGCGCCTCGATCTTGGGAACGCCGAGCGTCGCGGCTGCCGCTTCAGCCGCTATGGCTTCGCTCGCCTGCGGGGCGGCAATGGTCGCCGCCGCGACCAGATCTTCGTCCGTGGCCCCGTCCGTGACCTGGCCCGCCTTGGGCGCTGGCTGAGGGATTGCCGACAGCACCAGGCTGCGCAACGCGCCGAGCTCTCGTTCGATCAAACCGATGCGGCTCTGCTGGCGCGAGATGATGACAAACAGCGCGATAATGGCGGCGAGGCCGATCAGGTTTTCAAACATGGCGGTTCCCCTCAAAACCGTACCAATCGTGCCCAACAAATGCGGCAATGAGACGGCTATTGAAATCAGCACCTTGCCAGCATGCAAGATCGAGCATGTTTTGGCCCTGATTGCCAGTAACCGCAGGCCTTATCCAACGGCAACACGTCTAACGGCCGGGATTAGGACGGCGAAGCCACCTGCCGCCCGCCGCGAAATACTCGTGCTATTCTCGGGCAGTCGGGGGAATTGCGACGAGGATGACCGATGCCGCAACGAAGCGCGGGCCTGCTGATCTACAGGCGAACCGCCGGTGTGTTCGAGTTCCTGCTGGTCCATCCCGGCGGACCGTTCTGGGCGAGGAAGGACGAGGGGTCGTGGTCGATCCCGAAGGGGCTGGTCGACGAGAGCGAGGATGAGCTCCAGGCTGCCCGGCGCGAGGCCGAGGAAGAACTCGGCGTCGCCATCGACGGGGACTTCCAGCCTATCGGCAGCTACAAGCAGCCGGGCGGCAAGATCGTCATCGCCTGGAGCGTCGAAGCGGACATCGACGCGGACGCCGTCAGAAGCAACATGTTCACCATGGAATGGCCGCCAAGATCGGGAACCATGAAGGAATTCCCCGAAGTCGACAAAGCCGGCTGGTTTTCACTTCCCGAAGCCGGGCTCAAGATCCTGCAAGGCCAGCGCGCCATCCTCGACGATTTTCTGGCGCGGCGGAGGGCCGATTAACGCTCGCCCTACGCGCCGGCGATCGCCTTCGCCGCTGCCTGGTGCCGGCGCAGCGCGGCGAGAAAGCCGGCGCGGGCGTCGGGTGGCTCGAGGCCGCGCGGCTCGTAGACGTGGCGGGTGAAGAAGAAGCCGGTCAGCCGGAAGGCGTCCTCGAGCGCCGCCGCATCGGCGCGCAGGCCGGAGCCGCGCTGCAGGAAGGCCGGCAGCGCCAGCATCTTGTCGCGCCAGGGCTCGCCGGCCGCGCGCGAAACCGCGCGGCCCGATTTCGGCGAGACATAGGCAAGGTCCTGCCTCGAACCAGTCGCCGCGCATTGGCTGAGATCGAGGCCGAAGCCGAGCTCGTCCAGGATGAGCAGCTCGAAGCGTGCCACCAGCTCGCCCGCGGCATCGGCATCATCGAGATGGGAGATCATCACGGCAAGAGCCTCGTAGAGGCCGCCATGGGCATCGCGCTCGGGCAGAAGCCTGAGATGTGCCGCCATGGTCTGCAGGCCGTAGACGGCGACCGCGCTGTCCACCAGCCGGGCGGCGTTCATCTCGATCGCTTCGGCCTGGAAGATGCCGAGATGCTCATCGAGGCGGGCCCGCCACAGGAGATCGACGCGGTTGCCGGGCTGCAGCACAGGCTGCTGCTTGCGCGAACGGCCGCCGCGCACGAGACCGAGATGCCGGCCATGGGCGCGCGTCATCACCTCGAGGATGGCGCTGGTTTCGCCATGCCTGCGGGTACCGAGAATGATTCCCTCGTCGCGCCATTCCATGGCCAGAGCTTTTCACCTGTTGCCAAGCGAAATCAAGATTTGGCCCGACGTGAGCAGAGAGAATGCTGCCAACAGCAAATATCGTAAGCGCCCTCTTCCGCAAACGATTGCGGCTCGCAACCGGGCGCCGCGATCTCGACCTAGACCTTCAGCCTTCCTCTCCGCTCCAGACGCGGCGCAGCAGACGCAGCAGCGTGGCGCGCTCCTTCTTCGTCAGGTCGAGAAGCACCCTCTCCTCATGCCTCAGCGCCTGCTGGCGCCATTTCGGCATGGCTTTTCGCGCCTCGGCCGTCAGGAACAGGATCTGCACCCGCTTGTCTTCTGCATGAGCGCGGCGCTCGATCAGCCCGCGCTTCTCCAGTTCCGCAATCAGCGGCGCCATGTTGGCGCTTTTGATGCCCAGCAAACGGCAAAGTTCGGCCGAACTGATGCCGGGATTCTCGTCGACCGTCGCCAGCATCGCGAAGGTCGTCGGGCGCAGCGGCACCTCGGCGAACTCGACCTCGAAATCATTGAGCATGACGACCGAGGCGCGACGCAGATTGTAACCGACCAATGTGTTGAGCGCGCCGCTCCCGGCTGCGGATTTTTCCCGAATCTCAATCTTTTCCATGCCTTACCGTTTCGCTGCAACGATGCCCCCTGTCAAGAAAAAAGACTATGACAGATAGCAATCATATGCTATGTGACATAGCAATAACGCTATTTGACATAGCGAATGGGCGCGATGGCAGGGAGGAGCCGGCGGTGCTGCATCCAGTCGACTTCCTGCGAGTTGAGGACGGGCGGTGCCCGGCCGCAGCCACTCGCGCTTTGGCAACGAACGCATTCACGAAATCGCTCCGGATGAACGGGACGGCCAGCACAGGGAAATACCCCACATGACTTCTGCCACCGAGACTGTCGCCTTCGACGTGGAAAGCGGTATCGCCTGGGTACGCTTCAATCGGCCGGAAAAGCGCAATTGCATGAGCCCGGCTCTCAATCGCCGGATGATGGAGGTTCTGGACGAACTGGAATTCCGCGACGACGTCGGCGTTCTCGTGCTTTCGGGCGAAGGAAGCGCCTGGTCGGCCGGAATGGACCTCAAGGAATATTTCCGCGAGACCGAAGCCCAGGGCTTTGGCGCGGTACGCCGGGCCCAGGCCGACGCCTATGGCTGGTGGCGGCGCCTGCGCTGGTACCAGAAGCCGACCATCGCAATGGTCAATGGCTGGTGTTTCGGCGGCGGCTATGGTCCGCTCTTTGCCTGCGATCTTGCCTTCGCCGCCGACGAGGCCCAGTTCGCCCTTTCGGAGATCAATTGGGGCATCCTGCCCGGCGGCGGCGCGACCAAGGTGGTCGTCGAGCTGCTCTCGATGCGCGACGCCATGTACCATGCGCTGACCGGCGAACTGATCGACGGCAAGAAGGCGGCGGCATGGAAGCTCGTCAATGAGAGCCTGCCCGCGGCAGACCTGAAGGCGCGCGTGAGCGCGGTGGCAAAAATGCTGCTGAACAAGAATCCGGTCGCGCTCAAGGCGACGAAGGACGCCATACGTCGCGTTGCCGAGATGACTTACGACAATGCCGAGGACTATCTCGTGCGGGCGCAGGAAGCGGCGAATTTCCACGACAACAACGGCCGCAAGGAAGGCATCCGGCAGTTCATCGACGAGAAGAGCTACAAGCCGGGGCTCGGCGCCTACGACAGGAGCCAGGCGCCCAAGCAGGACTGACCGGCACTGGGGAGGAGATGCCGATGCCACACTGGATGACCCCGGACCCGGTGGCGCTTTACGCCCGGTCGCAGCCCGATCGCGTTGCCTGCGTCGATCTCGCGACGGACCGCCGCTGGACCTATGCGGAGCTGGACGCGGCGATCCAGCGCGCCGTCACGGTCCTCACCGACGGATACGGCCTGAGGGCGGGGCAGCGGGCCGCAACGATCGCGCGCAACAGCGCGGACCTGCTGATCCTGCAACAGGCCACGATGCGGATCGGCGCAATCTTCGTACCGGTCAACTGGCGGCTCTCACCGGCCGAGCAGCAGGCCATCCTCGCCGATGGCGAGCCAGCCCTGCTTGTCCGGGACGAAGCAGCGCCACGGTCGGTGCCGCGGCAAGGTTGCGCTGCCGTCGAGGTTGGCGCCTTTGTCACCGACGTCGCTGCGGCACCGCCAGCACCTCGTCGCGCCTTGCCGTCGGGCGATGCGCCGTCGATCATCCTCTACACATCCGGCACATCGGGACGCCCAAAAGGGGTCATCCTCACCGAGCGCAATGCCTTGGCGACAGCGATCAATTTCGGCGTGCTGGGGCGGGTCGGCAATCGCAGCGTCTTTCTCTGCGATTCGCCGATGTTCCACGTGATCGGGCTGCTCACCAGCCTGCGGCCGCCCTTGCTGCAAGGGGCGACGGTGCTGATTTCCTCCGGTTTCGATGCCGGCGCGACGAACCGGCGCCTCGCCGACCCCGCCCTCGGCGTGACGCACTATTTCTGCGTGCCGCAAATGGCAAAAATGCTGCGGGAACAAGCGGATTTCGCCCCCTCCCGCTGGACATCGCTCACCGCCATCTTCACCGGCGGCGCGCCTAATCCTGCCGCCAACATTCGCTGGTGGCTCGAACAAGGCATCGCGATGGTGGACGGCTACGGCATGACGGAAGCAGGCACGGTTCTCGGCATGCCGATCGACCCGCAGGTGATCGCCGGGAAGGCCGGAGCGGCAGGCCTAGCGGCACCGCTGCTGTCGATACGCCTCGTCGGCGCGGACGAGCGCGACGTGGCGCCGGGCGAGCCGGGTGAACTCTGGATCGCGGGTCCGAACGTCACCCCCCGCTACTGGAACCGCGCGGACGAGACGGCGAACGCCTTCAGCGCCGATGGCTGGTTTCGCACCGGCGACATCGGCCGGATGGACGAGGATGGTTTCGTGACCCTCATCGACCGCCGCAAGGACATGTTCATTTCGGGTGGCGAAAATGTCTACCCGGCCGAAGCCGAGGCAGCCCTGCTCGATCATCCCGACATTGCCGAGGTTGCGGTGATCGGCGTGGCCGACGCGCAGTGGGGTGAAGTTGGCCGCGCCTATGTGGTGATGAAGCCGGGCCGTATCCTCGATGCGGCGGCGCTCGCCAGCCACTGCGCCGCGCGTATCGCCCGCTACAAGGTGCCAAAGACCTTCTGTCCGCTGGAGGCCTTGCCCCGCACGGCCTCCGGCAAGATCCAGAAACATGTGCTGCGGGCGCGGGAAGCAGCAGGGCCGGATTCCTTGCGCGTGCAGCAGGCCAGTTCCGAATGCCAGCAAGGGAGGATCAACGAGTGAACATCCAACAAAGGGAGAGCTTCATCGACGAGGCGCGGTGGACTGGCAAGGCATTTCTGGGCGGCTGGCGCGAGACGGCCGGCGGCCTCGCCGAGGTGCGCGATCCCGCCACCAACACGCTGGTGGCCTCGATCGGCATCGGCGGCGCGGTCGATATCGCGAGGGCGGCGGCCGAGGCTCGTCGCGCGCAGCCGACATGGGCAGCGACCCCGCCCGCCGAGCGCGCCGCCATATTGAACAAGGCGGCCGACATCTTGGACCACCATGGCGAAGAGCTCATCGGCTGGATCATTCGCGAATCCGGCTCCATCCGGCCCAAGGCGCAGATCGAGATCGAGCACAGCTGCGGCTTCATCCGCCATGCCGCGGCTGCCGCCATCGAGCCGAACGGCATCGTGCTCGCCACCATGGATCCCGGGCGCCAGAACTATGCGCGGCGGGTGCCGCACGGCGTCGTCGGCATTATCTCGCCCTTCAACTTTCCGCTTGTCCTGTCTGTCCGCGCGATCGTCGCCGCCCTGGCGACGGGGAACGCCGTCGTGCACAAGCCGGATCCGCGCACGCCGATTTCCGGCGGCATCATCATCGCGCGCCTCTTGGAGGAAGCAGGCCTGCCCGCGGGGGTTTTCCATGTCGTCCCCGGCGGCATTGAAGCCGGCGAGGCCCTCTGCACGGACGCCAACATCGCCATGGTCTCGTTCACCGGGTCGGCATCGGCCGGAAGCCGGGTCGGCGAACTCGCCGGCAAGCATCTGAAGAAGGTCCAGCTGGAGCTCGGCGGCAAGAATGCCCTCATCATTCTCGACGATGCCGATCTCGACGTCGCCGCGTCCAACGCTGCCTGGGGCGCCTTCCTGCATCAGGGGCAGATCTGCATGTCGACCGGTCTCGTCCTGGTCGACGAAAAGCGCGCCGATGCGATCGCTTCGCGGCTCGCCGCCAAGGCCGGGCACCTGGTTGCCGGCGATCCTTCGACCGGCCAGGTGGCGCTCGGACCGATCATCTCCGATGCCCAGGTCGAGAAGATCCAGAGCATCGTCGACGATGCCGTCGCCAAGGGCGCCAGTCTGCTCGCCGGAGGCAAGGCGAACGGCCGCTTCTATCCGGCAACGGTTCTATCCGGCGTCAAGCCTGGGATGCGTGCCTTCGAGGAGGAGATCTTCGGGCCAGTGGCCTGCATTGCCGCATTCAGCGACGAAGAGGCGGCGATCGCGCTTGCCAACAGCTCCGAATATGGCCTGGCCGCGGGTGTCATTTCCGCCTCCGTCGACCGCGCCAGGTCGGTCGGCGAAAGGCTGGAGGTCGGCCATCTGCACATCAACGACCAGACCGTCAATGCGGGGCCGCATGCGCCCTTCGGCGGCCGGCGGCGCTCGGGCAATGGCAGCCGCGTCTCGGGACCGGCGATCTGGGAGGAATTCACCCAGTGGGTCTGGGTCTCCGTGAAGGAACAGGCAACGCCCTATCCGTTCTGACCGTCAAGAAAGGTCGCATGATGAATCTCTCCGACAAACTTGTGGTCATCACCGGCGCGTCTTCCGGAATAGGAGCCGAGGTTGCCCGCCTTGCCCGCTTCCATGGCGCCAAGGTGATCGGCATTGACCGAAACGATCCCATGATCAGCCTCGACGGTTTCGTGAAGGCGGACCTTTCCAGGCCGGACGCGATCGACGAGGCCGTTTCGGCCCTGCCCGCGAAATTCGACGCCCTGGTGAACGCGGCGGGGGTACCGGGCACCGCGGACAAGGACATTGTCGCGCGCGTGAACTATCTCGGCCTGCGCCACCTGACCGAGACGGTGATATGCCGGCTTGCGCCCGGCGGGGCAGTCGTCAACTTCGCCTCGATCCTGGGCGCTGCGTGGCCGGAGCGGCTCGCCCTGCACAAGGCCCTGGCGAAGACCGAAGGCTTCCGGTCCGGTCACGACTGGCTGGTGGCGAATCCGGTGCCGCAGGAGACCTGCTATCAATACTTCAAGGAGGCCTTGATCGTCTGGACACTGACGCAGGCACAGGAACTCTTCCTGTCCCACGATGTCCGGATGAACTCTGTCGCGCCCGGCCCGGTCTTCACGCCAATCCTCGGCGACTTCATCGCGATGCTCGGCCAGGATCGCGTCCAGGCCGACGCCGGCAGGATGAAGCGGCCAGCGTTCGGAGACGAGATCGCGCCGGCTGTCGTCTTCCTGTGCTCGGATGCGGCGCGCTGGATCAATGGCGTCAACCTGCCGATCGACGGAGGGCTCGCCTCCACCTACGTCTGAGACCGGCTGCTCTCAGGTCCAGCGCCAGTGATCGGCGAGCACCTCGTCGATCACGCGGCGGGATTTTTCGGCCTCGGCCTGGTTGGCGTCGTGTCCGGCAAGGGTGATCAGCGCCTTCCACAGCGTCCAGCCGCGGCCGCGCGCCCAGGTGGCGTCGTCGACGGCGATGCGATCGCGAAACGCCTTTCGGCTTTCGCCTTCAAAAAAGGTCCAGGCGATCGCAAGATCGCAGGACGGATCGCCGACGCCCGAGGTGCCGAAGTCGATGATGGCGCTCAGGCGGCCCTCGTGGACCAAGAGATTGCCCCAGGCGACATCGCCGTGGAACCAGACGGGCGAGCCGTGCCAGGTGGCGGCAAGGGCCGCCTCCCAGACGATGGTGGCCGCTTGCGTGTCGATCTCGCCTTCGAGCGCAGCGATGGCCAGCCTCGCCTCGCCGTCATAGACCGTCAGCGGCCCACCGCGATGAAAATTGTGCTGGCCCGGCGCCGGCCCCCCGGTCGGATCGATCCGCTTCAGCGCGACCAGGAAATCGGCGAGCGAGAGCGCGAACGCGCGAAGATCCGTGATCTGTCCCGTCTTGGCCGTCTCGCCTTCGATCCAGCGGTAGACGGACCAGTGCCAGGGATAGCCAGCCGCCGGCTCGCCCATGGCGAGCGGCATCGGGATCGGCAGCGGCAGATGCGGCGCGTGTTGCGGCAGCCAGCGATGCTCCTTCTCGACCTGCAGCGAATAGGGAGCCGCGCTTGGCAGGCGCACCGTCATCTCGTCGCCGAGATGGAAGGTGCGGTTGTCCCAGCCGCCGGAGGCAACGGGGCTCACCGGCAGATGCCGCCATTCAGGAAACTGAGCATCGACCAGCCGGCGCACGAGATCGGTGTCGATACCTAGCTTAGGATTATGCATGCCGTTGTCCCAGATCGACGGGTGGCATTCCTAAACGACATGCATCAGTGAGGAAACTCCAGTCCCATCTCACGGTAGCGCTCGGGGTCGTCGCCCCAGTTCTCGCGCACCTTCACGAACAGGAAGAGGTGCACCTTCTGCTCGAGGATTTCGGCGATCTCGGTGCGCGCAGCCTGGCCGATGGCGCGGATCGTCTCGCCCTTGTGGCCGAGCACGATCTTCTTCTGGCTGTCGCGCTCGACATAGATGACCTGCTCGATGCGCACCGAGCCGTCCTTCTTCTCTTCCCATTTCTCGGTCTCGATATGCGAGGAATAGGGAAGTTCCTGATGCAGCCTGAGATAGAGTTTCTCGCGGGTGATCTCGGCTGCGAGCTGGCGCATCGGCAGGTCGGAGATCTGGTCTTCCGGATAGTACCAAGGCCCGGCGGGAAGCGTCTCGGCAAGATAGTCGAGCAGGTCCTTGCAGCCGGAGCCGGTCAGCGCCGAGACCATGAAGGTGCGCTTGAACGGCACGCGTTCGTTCGCTGCCGCGGCGAGCGCCAAAAGCGTCTCCGGCTTGACCCGATCGACCTTGTTGAGGACGAGCAGCATCGGCTGCCTGACGTCCTTCAGGCGGTCGAGGATGGCGTCCGCGTCGCCCCTGATGCCGCGCTCGGCATCGATCAGAAGCACCACGACATCGGCGTCCTTGGCGCCGCCCCAGGCCGTGGTGACCATTGCCGTGTCCAGTCGCCGCTTCGGCTTGAAGATGCCGGGCGTGTCGACGAAGACGATCTGCGCATTGTCGTGCGTTGCGATGCCGCGCACGATCGCGCGCGTCGTCTGCACCTTGTGGGTGACAATCGAGACCTTGGCGCCGACCAGCTGGTTGACCAGCGTCGACTTGCCGGCATTGGGCGCGCCGATCAGCGCGACGAAGCCGGAATGGGTGGCGGGGGTTTCGGAAGTTTCAATGCCGGTCATGCAGCGCTCCATACGCCTTCGCGCAGCAGCAGCGCCGCGGCCGCCGCCTGCTCCGCTTCGCGCTTGGACCGGCCGCTGCCGATGGCCGGCGCGAAAGCGCCGACCTTGACGCTGACGGTGAACAGCGGGTCGTGGTCAGGTCCCTCGCGGCCGTCGACCCGGTAGGCCGGGACGGCGCCCGATGCCGCCTGGTGCGCCCATTCCTGCAATTCGGTCTTGGCATCGCGGCGGGCAGCCCCTATCGCCTGCGAGCGCGGCTGCCAGTAGCGGTGGATGAACGCGCGGGCAGTCTCAAGGCCGCCATCCAGGTAAAGCACGGCTATCAGCGACTCCAGCGCGTCGGCGCGGAGGTTGGTGCGCTTGCGGCCTTCGAGGTTGCGCACGTCGGAGCCGGCGCGGACCAGTGCCGGCAAGCCGATCTCCTCGGCGATCTCGGAGAGCGCCTCGGCATTGACCAGCGCGTTGAGGCGCAGTGACAGCTCGCCCTCGGCGGCATCGGGGAAGGCGGCCAGCAGCATGTCGGCAACGACAAGGGCGAGGACACGGTCGCCCAGGAACTCGAAGCGTTCGTAGTCGACGCCAGCATGGGTCGAGCGCGCGCTGGCATGGGTCAGCGCGCGCTGCAGACGCTGGCGATCGGCGAAGGCATGGCCGGTGCGCTCGACAAGCGCTTCGGCAAGGGCATCGGCGGTCAAACGCTTGGTGGCCGCCATCGCTCTAGTGGACGAAATGGAACAGGCGCCCGACGCGCATCAGCGACGGCCACTTCCAGATTTCCAGCGGACTGGCGCCGTCGGCTATCGAGAAGAAGATGACATTGGCGCGACCGACAAGGTTCTCGGCCGGCACGAAACCGACGGTGAAGCGACTGTCGGAGGAATTGTCGCGGTTGTCGCCCATCATGAAATAGTGGCCGGGCGGCACGTCGAACTCGCGCGTGTTGTCGCCGATCGAATTGGGCGTCAGGTCGAGAGTGTCATAGGTGACGCCATTGGGCAGCGTCTCGCGATAGACGTCGACGGGACGATCGACCTCGGTGATGTCGGGATTGTCGATCTGGCCGACCTTTTCACGCGGCACGGCGGTGCCATTGATGAAGAGCTGGCCGTCCTTGACCTGGATCTTGTCGCCGGGCAGGCCGACGACGCGCTTGATGTAGTCGACGGACGGATCCGGCGGGAACTTGAACACAACGACGTCACCGCGCTTGGGCTCGGAGCCCCAGATACGGCCGGAGAAGATATCGGGACCGAACGGCAGCGAGTAGCGCGAATAGCCATAGGCCCATTTGGTGACGAACAGATAGTCGCCCTCGAGCAGAGTCGGCCGCATCGAGCCGGACGGGATGGAGAAGGGCTGGAACAGCAGCGTGCGGATCACGAGCGCGAGCAGCAGAGCCTGGATGATGACGGAGAAGGTTTCGCCAAGCCCGCCGGATTTCTTCTGCGATTTTTCAGCCACGCTCATGTCGTCCTCGATTGTGCGTTGGTTGGTATAGAGTCTCGGCGCGCGCTGGGCAACGTCATGCCGCCCGTGGTCAGATGGAATCAATGTGGCGCTTGTTCGGCGGGCACTGCCTCGATGATCACAAAGGCTTGAGCAAGCGGAAAATCGTCGGTGATGGTGAGGTGGATCAGCGCACGATGGCCCTTGGGCAGGATCTTCTCCAGCTTGGCCGCAGCGCCCCCGGTGAGTGCCATGGTCGGGGCGCCGCTGGGCAGATTGACCACGCCCATGTCGCGCCAGAACACGCCCTCGGCCATGCCGGTGCCCAACGCCTTGGCGCAGGCCTCCTTGGCGGCGAAGCGCTTGGCGTAGGAGGCGGCACGCGCTGCGCGCTTTTCCGATTTCGCCTGCTCGACCTCGGTGTAGATGCGCTGGATGAAGCGCTGGCCGTGCCGTTCCAGCGACTTCTCGATACGTCTGATGTCGATCAGGTCGCTGCCGATGCCGATGATCATTCCGCGGGAACTTCCCGTCCGCCTTGTCCCGCCTTCTTGGCTCGTTCGGCCATGCGTTTCTTGCGCTGCTCACGAAACACCGTCATGCCCCAGCGGGTGGCGCCGTAGAACAGAAGCCCGAAGATGAGGCCGAGCGGCACGGCGCCGATGAGCATCGGCTCGAGCACCGGGTGCCACAACTTGGCGAAGGAAAGTGTGTGCATCATCTCGCCGAGATGCTCGGGCGGCCCGTGCTTGGGCAGGCGCTCATGCAGGATGAGCTTGCCGGTCTCCCAGGACGCCCCCCACAGCAGTGGGAAGGTCAGCGGATTGCCGAAGAACACCGCGCCGAGCGCCGCCGCCACCAGATTGCCGGCAATGACCCAGCAGATGACGGCGGCAATGACAAAATGGAAGCCAAGCGGGAAGAAGGAGGCGAAAACGCCCGCCGCTACACCGGCCGCGACGGAATGGGGAGTCGCCTTCAGCCGCAGGATGCGCTTGGAAAAATACTGAACAGAGCGCGAGAAGGAGCGGCGCGGCCACAGGTAAGTACGCACCCGCTCCAGGAGGCCATCAGGCTCTCGGCGTCGAAAAAGCACTCTGTTTCAGTTCCTGGTCCAACACGCGCTCCCCTGCCAACCGGGTCGCGCCTACATATCTTGCGCTCCGAGGGCGCAGGAAGGCAACAAAACTTTGATATAGCGACGGCCAGGCCGCGGAACAACGAAATGTCGCCGCGATGGTCTGCCGCAGGCCGTAACAAGAGCGCCATTCTGGCGAAACTGAGGAAAAGAGCCGGAGCAAAGCCGATGATCACCATTCGACCGGCACGAGCCGACGACGCCGAGGCGATGCCGGATATCGAGCAGTCCGCCGGTCTGGCGTTCCGCGCCATTCCGGACCTCGCCTGGCTCGCCGACGGCGACAATGTCAGCGCCGAGCGGCACCATGAGTTGATCGCCAAGGGCGCATGCTGGGTTGCGGCGGACGAGCAGGATCAGCCCATCGGCTTCCTGAGCGCAGGGGTCGAAGGCGGCGCGCTGCATATCTGGGAACTCGACGTGCGCCTCGACCGACAGGGCTCAGGCATCGGCCGCGCCCTGATCGAGCGGGCAATCGAGGATGCCAAGCGGCGCGGACTGAGCACGGTGACGCTGACCACGTTTCGCGACGTCGCCTGGAATGCGCCCTTCTATCGGAAGTTCGGGTTCCGCATTCTGGAGGGGGCAGAGGTCGACGGCCGTCTCTCCGGCCTGCTCAGCGGCGAGGCCGAGCACGGCATGCCGCTGGACCGTCGCTGCGCGATGCGGCTCGACCTCGGTTGAGTGGACCCGCAGCTATTCCAGATATTCGCTGACCTCGACCAGATTGTCGTCGGGATCGCGGAAATAGACCGACATCATCCTGCCGCGGGCGCCGGTGCGCTCGACCGGCCCGACTTCAATCGTCACCCCATTCGCCGCGAGACTGGCCTGGATTTCGGCAAGGGGCGCTGCGGCAACGAGGCAGAAATCGCCGGAGCCCGGCGTCGGCGCCTTTGCCTTCGGCTCGAAGGTGCGGCCGACCTCGTGCAGGTTGATCTTCTGCGACCCGAACAGGAGCGCGGTCGGCCGGTTCGGCTCATCCAGCCGCCGCATGCCCAGCACGCGCCAGTAAAAATCGCAGGTCGCTGCGACCGAGCGGACCGTCAGCACGAAATGATCGATGCCGGCGATCATCGCGATCGCCACGTGCGTCGCTGGCAAAGAGATTCAAGCGGGGCGCTCAAGTGCCTGTTTTCATGCATTGCGAGGTCAGATCAGATATTCCGGCTTCCCGGCTTAACGGCGGGTATGGCGGCGAGTTCGGGCGGCAGGCGATCAGGCGGATAGGCCGGGACCTCATATTCGGCGAGCGCGATCAGCGGCACGCCGACATCGGTCTTGCCGGCCGAGCGGTCGATGATGCAGCCGGCCGCCACCACCTCGGCGCCGAGCTCGCGCAGGCACTCGATGGTCTCGCGGATCGACAGACCCGTGGTGACGATGTCCTCGACGATGACGACACGCGATCCTTTGGCGATCTCGAAGCGGCGGAGCCTGAACTCGCCGCCTTCCCGCTCGACCCAGATCGCCGGCGCGCCGAGATGCCGCGAGGTCTCATAGGCCGGGATCAGGCCGCCGATCGCCGGGCCGACGACGTAATCGATCCTGCCCGGCACACCTTCCCGGATCTTCTGCGCCAGCGCCTTGCACAGGCGCTCGGTCTTGTCGGCATGCATGAAGACGCGCGCCTTCTGCAGGAAGATCGGGCTGCGCAGACCGGACGTCAGGATGAAATGGCCTTCGAGAACCGCGCCGGCCTCGCGGAAAATGCCCAGCACTTCGTCGGTGTTCATTTCTACCTGTCCCAGTTCTTCCTTCGGACCATGATCTTATCCGCAAACCGGTTCCCACTTTGCGGGATCATGGTCTTGTTCCTTCAGACCATGATCTTGCCCGCAAACCGGTTCCCACTTTGCGGGATCATGGTCAACCATTGACGCGCCGCGCATCGCTGACGCTCGAATTGTCCTTGAGCTGCGAGAGCAGCCGGTTGAGGTGCTTCAGGTCCCAGACTTCGAGGTCGATCAGCATCTCGGTGAAATCGGGCGCGGTGCGCACCATCGACAGCGTGTGGATGTTGGCGTCGTTGGACGCAACGACCTGGGCGATGTCTGCCAACGAACCGGGCGCATTGATGGCGGTGACCGAAATGCGCGCCGGGAAGCGCTCCTTGGTGCTCTCGTCGATGTCCCAGCGCACGTCGATCCAGCGCTCGGGCTGGTCGTCGAACGCCTGCAGTGCCGGCGACTGGATCGGATAGATGGTGATGCCGGTCCCCGGCTGGATGATGCCGACGATGCGATCTCCGGGCACCGCCCCTTCCGGCGCGAAGCGCACCGGCAGGTCGCCGCCTACGCCGCGGATCGGCACAGCGCCGTCGCGCTGCTGGTCCTTGTCCTTGCGCGCGGCGCGGCCGGGCATCTGGAACAGCATGCCGGCGGCGTTGCGGATCTTCGACCAGCCCTCCTCGCGCTGCTTGGCCGCCGCGACAGTGACGCGCTCGTCCTTGTAGTCGGGGAAGACCGCCTTCATGACGTCGGTCGATGCGAGCTCGCCGCGTCCAACGGAGGCCAGCACGTCCTCGATGTCCTTGCGCGCCAGCCGGTGCAGCACCGGCTTCAGGTTCTCCTTGGCAAAGCTCTTGCCGGCGCGCTCGAAAGCGCGTTCCAGGATGCGGGCGCCGAGCCCGGAATATTGCTTGCGGATGGCGTTCTTGGTGGCGCGGCGGATGGCGGCGCGCGCCTTGCCGGTGACGACGACCGATTCCCAGGCGGCCGGCGGCACCTGCGCCTTCGAACGGATGATCTCGACCTCGTCGCCGTTCTTCAGTTCCGTCATCAGCGGCATGATGCGGCCGTTGACCTTGGCGCCGACGCAGGTGTCGCCGACATCGGTGTGGACGGCATAGGCAAAGTCGATCGGGGTGGCGCCGCGCGGCAGCGCGATCAGCATGCCCTTGGGCGTAAAGCAGAACACCTGGTCCTGGAACAGCTCCAGCTTGGTGTTTTCCAGGAAATCCTCGGGGTTGTCGCCCTCGGCCAGCTGCTCGATGGTGCGGCGTAGCCAGGCATAGGCGTTGGTCTCCTTGGAGATCGCGTGCGCGGCGCCATTCGCCTTGCCGCCCGTGTCCTTGTAGATCGAATGCGCGGCGACGCCGTATTCGGCGATCTTGTTCATCTCGCGGGTGCGGATCTGCAGTTCGACGCGCTGGCGCGACGGACCGACGATGGTGGTGTGGATCGAGCGGTAGTCGTTCTGCTTCGGCGTCGAGATGTAGTCCTTGAAGCGGCCAGGCACCATCGACCAGGTGGTGTGGATGGCGCCAAGCGCGCGGTAGCAATCCTCGACCGTATCGACGACGACACGGAAGCCGAAGATGTCGGAGAGCTGCTCGAAGGAGAGCGCCTTGGCCTCCATCTTGCGGAACACCGACCACGGCTTCTTCTGCCGGCTTTTGACGCTGGCCTTGATCGCATGCTTTTCGAACAGGCCGGACAGCGCCTTCTCGATCTCGCCCAGCACACCCTTGTTGCGCTCGAAGATTTCGGCCAGCCGCGCGGTGACGGCGCGATAGGCTTCCGGATTGATGTAGCGGAAGGCGATCTCTTCCAATTCCTCGCGCATGCCCTGCATGCCCATGCGGCCGGCGAGCGGCGCATAGATGTCCATCGTCTCCTCGGCGATGCGCAGGCGCTTGGACTCGGGCATATGGTCGAGCGTGCGCATGTTGTGCAGGCGGTCGGCGAGCTTGACCAGGAGAACGCGGATGTCCTCGGAGATCGCGAGCAGCAGCTTGCGCAGGTTCTCGGCCTGCTCGGCCTTCTTGGAGACGAGGTCGAGCTTCTTCAACTTGGTCAGGCCCTCGACCAGCTTGCCCATTTCGGGCCCGAACAGCTCGTCGATCTCGGCCCGGGTCGCGGTCGTGTCCTCGATCGTGTCGTGCAAAAGGGCAACCGCGATGGTCGCCTCGTCCATATGCATCTCGGTAAGGATGGCGGCGACTTCGAGCGGGTGCGAGAAATAGGGATCGCCCGAGGCGCGCTTCTGGTGGCCATGCTTCTGCATGGCGTAGACATAGGCCTTGTTGAGCAGCGCCTCGTTGACGTCAGGCTTGTAGCGCTGCACGCGCTCGACAAGCTCATACTGACGCATCATGGGCGGGATCTCGCGGTGCAGAAATGAATCATGCGCCGCAGTTGCTTGCGGCGCATGCCATAGATAGCCACGAAACTGACGATACGGAAGTGCCGGATGCTTGATCCAGGCGACCTCTGGAGCTTTTCAGATTCCACTCAGAGACCGGGCTGAGTGGAATTGTCAAAAGCTCTTAGTAATCGTCGCTCTTTTCCGGCGGCACCAGGCCCTCGATGCCGGCGAGCAGATCTTCCTCGCTCATGCGGTCGAAGGCGATGTTCTCCTCGGCGTCGTCCGTGTCTGCGGCAGCGGTGGCGGCGCCGGTCGTCTGGTCGGCGATAGCCTCGCCGTCGGCCTCTGGCTCGTCGACCTCGACATGCTTCTGCAGCGAGTGGATCAGGTCTTCCTTGAGGTCGTCCGGCGACAGCGTCTCCTCGGCGATCTCGCGCAGCGCGATGACCGGGTTCTTGTCGTTGTCGCGGGGAACGGTGATCTGCGCGCCCTGGCTGATCTGGCGGGCGCGGTGGCCGGCGAGCAGCACGAGCTCGAAACGGTTATCGACCTTGTCGATGCAATCTTCAACGGTTACGCGGGCCATGGACTGCCCCTTTCATGCGTGGATTTGATGGAAAACTGGCGGGCTCCATAACAAGGACGCCGCCGAAATACAAGCTTTATGGCGCCAGCGGCCAAAGCTTGCCCGGCTCAACAACCCGACATTGCCCTGCCACTCGCATAGTGCCGATCACAATTGCTTGCAATCCGCCCCCACGCCCTTGGATATCCATAAATCTGGCGCTATCTCGAAGGAGACGACAAAGAGGGACCATTTTCGGCCCGGCCCGTCACGCGCATTTTGGACGACAGCAATTTTCGAAAGGGGTTTTTTTCAATGTTCGATCCCCGTGAAAAGATCGCTCTTTTCATCGACGGCGCCAATCTCTACGCCACCTCGCGGGCGCTGGGCTTCGACATTGACTACCGCAAGCTGCTTTCGAGCTTCCAGAAGCGCGGCTACCTGCTCAGGGCCTACTACTACACCGCGCTGGTCGAGGATCAGGAATATTCCTCGATCCGGCCGCTGATCGACTGGCTCGACTACAACGGCTTCAAGGTGGTGACCAAGCCCGCCAAGGAGTTCACCGACTCGACCGGCCGGCGCAAGATCAAGGGCAACATGGATATCGAGTTGACCGTCGATGCGCTGGAGCTCGCCGATGTCGTCGACCACTATGTCATCTTCTCCGGCGACGGCGACTTCCGCACGCTGGTCGAGGCGCTGCAGCGGCGCGGCCGCAAGGTGTCGATCATCTCGACGATGGCCTCGCAGCCGCCGATGATCTCGGACGACCTGCGCCGCCAGGCCGATCACTTCATCGACCTGATGACGTTGAAGAACGAGGTGGGCCGCGATCCATCCGAGCGTCCGGTCCGCCGGCCCGAGCCTGCCGAAGTCGACGAGGACGATTATTGAGAGCGGCGGCCTTGAGCGCCGCGTCCCCACCCGAGCCAGATCGCGACTGTCCGCTCTGTCCGCGGCTGCATGACTTCATCGCAAGCTGGCGTGAGCGCGAGCCGGGCTGGTTCAATGCGCCGGTGCCGACCTTCCTGCCGCCGGAGGGCGAGGGCTCGGTCAAGCTTTTGATCGTCGGGCTGGCGCCCGGCCTGCGCGGCGCCAACCGCACCGGGCGTCCCTTCACCGGCGACTATGCCGGCGACCTGCTCTACGGCACGCTGATCGCCCAGGGCCTGGCGCGCGGGGAATTCAAGGCGAGGCCCGATGACGGGCTGGAACTCGTCGGCACCGCGATCACCAATGCGGTGCGCTGCGTGCCCCCGGAGAACAAACCGGTCGGCGCCGAGATCGCCACCTGCCGCTCCTTCCTCAAGCCGACCATCGCGCGCTTTGCCAATTTGCGCGCCATCCTGACGCTGGGCTCGATCGCGCACCAGTCGACGGTGCGGGCGCTGGGCGGACGCGTCGCCGCCCTTCCGTTCCGCCATGGCGGACGGCAGGAGGCCGGCGGCATCACACTGTTTTCCAGCTATCACTGCTCTCGCTACAACACCAACACCGGTGTGCTGACGGAAGAGATGTTCGTCAACGTCTTCAAGGAAATCGCCGCGTTCCTGCAAGGCTGACAAGACGGCCGGCTGGCTTCATACCGGCAACAACGCATGAGGCTTTACGTCGCCGATCGAAGCATAGGTGTGCGTCTCCTTCACCCCCGGCAGCGGCAGGATGACCCGCGTCAGAAAATCCTGATAGGCGCCCATTTCCGCGATGCGGGCCTTCACCAGATAGTCGAAGCCGCCGACGACCATGTGGCATTCCAGAACTTCGGGCGCCTTGATCACTGCCTCGGCAAAGCGATCGAAAATATGCGGTGCTGTGTGATCGAGCCGCACCTCGATGAACACAAGGGTGCCGTGGCCGATCTTTCGCGGATCGAGCACGGCCCTGACCGCGGTGATGAAGCCCTCACGAAACAGACGCTTCACCCGCTGACTGGCGCCGGTCGGCGACAGGCCTACCCGGGCAGCGAGATCGAGGGTCGTGCGACGCCCGTCCTCCTGCAGCAGCCGAAGAAGGCTGCGGTCGATATTGTCGAGATCGCCCTCTTCAGAATTCACGCCGGGAATGCCCATTCTTAGTCAATTTCACTTGAATATTGCGAAAACAGCGTATTTTGTCACGGATTTTTCCCCAATAGCCTGTGCTTTACCAAGCGAGGCCGAGGCAGTTTCCCTCGTCCAGCGAGAACGACGGGCGGGTAGGAAAGTGCCACAGGACCGCAATACGAGGCTGGCGATCATCGCCGGCTTGGCCATGATCGGCATCTACGCCGTGCAATTTGTGGCCGCTCGCTTCAGTCTCAGGGAACATCTGACGTCAACCGACTTGGCAACCCTGCGTTTTGCCGGCGCCGGAATGATCCTGCTGCCGGTTTCCTGTCGAAGCGGCATGGCGGCAATGCAGACGTTGGGCTGGAAGCGCGCCCTGGCGCTGGCGGCCTTGGCCGGATTGCCATATCCGATCATCATCAACTGGGGGCTGACCTATGCGCCGGCCGCACATGGCGCGGCGCTCTGTCCGGCGTCGATCGTCTTCTTCTCGTACCTTCTGTCGCAGTTCGCCGCTGCCGACAGAGCCTCGCGTCAGCGAACCATCGGCGTCGTCGCGATCATCACGGGCCTGGTGCTGTTCATCTCGCCAACGCATGCAGGCGCCGGCATGACGGACCTTTTCTTCGGCGACCTCTTCTTCGTCGGATCGGGTGCAATGTTTGCCAGCTACGCCGTGCTCGTGCGGCGATGGCACGTCGATCCGGTGACGGCGACGGGCAGCGTCGTGCTTCTGTCATGCCTGCCGCTGCCGCTGGTCTATCTGTTTGCGCCGACCGGCCTTCATGCGGCGCCGGCCGCCGAAATCGCCAGCCAGATCGTCATTCAAGGATTTCTGGCAGGCGCGGCTGCCATGTTTCTCTACACCTTTATCGTCCGGCAGTTGGGATCGCAGACAGCGTCGCTGTTCATGCCCTGCGTGCCGATGGTGACCGTCATCATCGGCATGGCGGTGCTCAATGAAACGCCGACAGGCATCCAGCTCGCTGCTATCGCAATCATGGCGGCAGGCATGGCATTGTCGGCTTTGGCCAAACCCATGGCCAAAGCCGCCTGACCGCGAAGCCCGTCCAGGCGATCACGGCGTTGCTGAAGAGCTGGATTGAGGCGCCGGCGCAAACAATTCCGTGAGTCTCGCCGGTCCGCCCTTCAGGACATTCAGGTCGACATCGCCATCGATGCCGTCGACACGGCCGGTGTCGAGATATTGCCAATAGACCCAGTCGTCTTCGTTGAGCGGCCCGCGCACGGAGCGCAACCAGCGCTGGCGAACCGCCAGATGAGCGGAATAGGTCGGCGCCATCTCGTCGGTGATGTAGATGATGACCGGTTTGCCGTAGGCCGCCTCGACCGGGCCCAGGAATGCAAGCAGCTCCGTGTTCAGCTCGGCGGGCGAAGGACGCCGCGGACAATTGCCGTGGAACTCGATGTCGACCACCGGCGGCAAGAGCTGCCCGCCAGTCGGTACCGCCGAGATGAAGTTCCTGGCCTGATCGGCGCCCGGACGGCAGAAGGTGAAGAAATGATAGGCGCCAACGGCGAGGCCCGCCGCGCGAGCCTGGCGCAAATTCTCGGCAAAAGCGTCATCGACATAATCGCCGCCTTCCGTCGCCTTGATCATGGCGAAAGCGACGTCGTCGGCCGCGACGCGCGGCCAGTCGACCTTGCCCTGATGGTGCGAAACATCGATGCCCCTTATGGGGAATTCGCCGCGATCCGGCGGGAAGGCGCGGGGCCGGAAAAAGCCTTCCGGCCAGATGGCAAGCGCCAGAAAGACGAAAGCCAGGGCCAGGACAATCAAGCGGTTCCTCAAGCCTCGGTTCCCATGCCCGCCTGCCATTGTCGGCATTTTGTTGTACGCAATTCCGGACGGAAAACCGCTATGCACTTGCCCTGGAATTGCTCTAGCCGCGCTCCTTGAGGAGCCGCCCCTTCTCGCGCGACCAGTCGCGCTGCTTTTCGGTCTCACGCTTGTCGTGCAGCTTCTTGCCGCGGGCAATGGCGAGCAGCAGCTTGGCGCGGCCGCGGTCGTTGAAATAGATTTTCAGCGGCACCAGCGTCATGCCCTCGCGCTCGACGCTCTGCGAGAGCTTGGCCATCTCGCGCTTGCTGACGAGCAACTTGCGACGCCGGCGCGGCTCGTGGTTGAAGCGGTTGGCCTGCAGATATTCCGGCAGATAGGAATTGATCAGCCAGATTTCGCCGCCTTCGGCCGAGGCGTAGCTTTCCTGGATGTTGGCCTGCCCCTGGCGCAGCGACTTGACCTCGGTGCCGGTCAGCACCAAGCCGGTCTCGATCGTGTCGAGCACCTCGTAGGAGAAGCGCGCCTTGCGGTTTTCGGCGACCGTCCTGTTGTTGGGGTCGGCTTTCTTGACTTGATTCATAATGCGGAGAGGTGGCGCCTCATCCCTAATTTATCAAGCCGGCGTGCTTCATCGCCTGATCGATCTTTTCGGCGGTCGACGCCTCGATCGTCACCAGCGGCAAGCGCACCACGTTCTCGACCTTGCCCAGCTTCGACAGCGCGTATTTGGCGCCGCACAGGCCAGGTTCGATGAAGATCGCCTTGTGCAACGGTAGCAAGCGGTCCTGCAGGTCGAGCGCCTTGGCGCTGTCGCCCGAAAGGGTCGCCTCCTGGAACTCCGCGCAGAGCCTGGGCGCGACATTCGAGGTCACCGAGATGCAGCCGACGCCGCCATGCGCGTTGAAGCCAAGTGCCGAGGCATCCTCGCCGGAGAGCTGGATGAAATCCTTGCCGCAGGTCAAGCGCTGCTCCGAGACCCGCTCGACCTTGCCGGTCGCGTCCTTGACACCGACGATGTTCTTGAAGTCGTGGGCAAGCCTGCCCATCGTCTCCGGTGTCATGTCGATCACCGAACGCGGCGGGATGTTGTAGATGATGATCGGCAGCCTGGTCGCCCGGGCGACGGCGGCGAAATGCTCGTAGAGGCCGCCCTGGGTCGGCTTGTTGTAATAGGGCGTGACGACCAGGGCCGCATCGGCGCCGGCCTTTTCGGCATACTGAACCAGCCCGACGGCTTCCTCGGTGTTGTTGGAGCCGGCACCCGCGACGACCGGCACCCTGCCCTTGGCCACGTCGATGCAGACCTTGACGACATTGCGGTGCTCGTCATGGGACAGTGTCGGCGACTCACCGGTGGTGCCGACCGGGACGAGGCCCTTGGTGCCCTCGGCGATCTGCCATTCGACAAACGCGCGAAAGGCTTTCTCGTCGAAACGCCCGCTCTTTTCGAACGGTGTGACGAGCGCAGTCAGCGAGCCTCTCAGCATATTGTCCAAACTCCTTCGGGACTTGGTCGGGGAACTCTTCAGGTTCGCCGATCGGTATACTTGCGCGCCTTCTAACCGAAAGCGAAGCCGCGCACCATAGTCTCGACACGGTTAAGCGGCAAGCATCGCCATAGAGCCAGCATGCGCAATTCGAACGGCCTCAATAACCTTTGTTCACGAGCCTTTCACGACCGAAGTTTAGGCTCCGGACCGGCCTCAGGGTCACTGCCTGCTGACAATGTGCTAGGGTGGAACAATGCCGACGGGGCGGCCTCATCTCTTCGCGCTTTTCAGCGCGGTTGTCGCGCTGATGCCGGGGATGGCAATCGGCGGCGGCGTTGAAGCGCGCGCGACGGCGGCGATCCCGGCGCCTGCAACGCCCCAGGCTCCCGGCCAGGCACAGCCTTCCCCACCCCCGGCCGACATAGCCCCGTTGAAGAGCGGCCTCGATGCGCTCGCCGACAACGACATCGCCAGCGCGCGCAATGCACGCGACTCATTGCCCGCAACATCGCTCGACCGGCATATCCTCGCCTGGGCGATCGCGCTCTATGGCGGCGACAAGGTGCCGAGCGGCGAGATTGCCGACGCGGCAAAAATGCTGCCTGGATGGCCGGGCACGATCGCGCTGCGCAAGAACAGCGAGCGCGCGCTATATCGCGAGAACCCGCCGGCGCAAGTGGTGGTGCAGGCCTTCGGCCGCAGCCAGCCGCTGACGCCGGAGGGCGTGATGATCCTTGCCCGCTCACAAGTGGCACTGGGCAACGTCGCGGCGGCGCGCGCCGTGCTGGTGCCCTTCTGGCGCACCGAGAAGCTGGAGGCGAAGGACGAGGGCGCCTTCATCAAGGAATTCGGCTCGCTGATCCCGGCGGCCGACCATCGCTACCGCATGGAGCGCATGTTCTATGCCGGCAGGCCGGACTCGGCACTGCGCGTCGCCGGCTTTGCCGAGGCGCAGCAACTGGCGGATGCCTGGGCCGCTGCCGACAGGGGCGACAAGAACGCGGCCAAGCTGCTCAAGGCGGTGCCCGCGGCCCAGCGGTCGGCCGGCTATTTCTTGGCCGAGGCCGAATATCTGCGCAAGCAGCAGAAGTTTGCCGATGCCGCGGCCGTCGTGATGAAGGCGCCTACCGATCGCGACGCTCTGGTCGATCCTGACGCATGGTGGGTGGAGCGTCGCGTTCTTTCGCGCGAGCTGGTCGACCAGGGCGACATGAAGGCGGCCTACAGAATCGTTTCCTTGCATGCTGCCGAAAGTCCGGCCAGCGCAGCCGAGGCCGAGTTCCATGCCGGCTGGTATGCGCTGCGCGGTCTGAACGATCCGGCGACCGCGGCCGCGCATTTCTCGCGCATCGCCGACCTGGCGCAAGGGCCGGTGTTGCTGTCGCGCGCCTATTACTGGCTCGGCCGCGCCGCGGAAGTCGGCGGTCCAGGCAATGCGAAGGACTACTTCACCCGCGCCGCGGCCTATGGCACGACCTTTTATGGCCAGCTCGCCGGCGAGCGCGTGGGCTTGAGGATCCTGAACATCGTCTATCCGAAACCGAGCGCGGCCGACCGCCAGAGTTTTGAAGGCCGCGAGGCGGTGAGCGCGATCAAGCGGCTGCAGGAAGCGGGCTACGACCGCTATGCCGAAACGCTCTACCGCGACCTGGCGGGGCAGTTGACCAGCCCGGGCGAGCTCGCCCTGCTTGCCGTTCTTGCCGAAAAGCAGGGCAACCATTTCATGGCGCTGAAAGTCGGCAAGATCGCCGCCCAGCGCGGCATCGATGTCGGCGCGCTGTCGCACCCGCTGGGCGTCATCCCCGATTCGGCCAACATCTCCGGCTCCGGCAAGGCGCTAGCCTATGCCATTGCCCGCCAGGAGAGCGAGTTCAATGTCGGGGCGATTTCCAGCGCCGGCGCGCGCGGCCTTTTGCAACTAATGCCGGGCACCGCCAGGCAACTGGCGAAGAAAGCCGGCATGACCTTCTCGCAGACGCGGCTGACAACCGACGCGGGCTATAATGCCACACTTGGTTCGGCCTTCCTCGGAGAGCAGCTCGACCGCTTCAACGGCTCCTATGTGCTGACCTTCGCCGGCTACAATGCCGGCCCCAATCGCGCCGCCCAGTGGGTGGCCAAATACGGCGACCCGCGCGGCAAGGACGTGGACGCCGTTGTCGACTGGATCGAGAGGATTCCCTACACGGAAACAAGAAGTTACGTGCAGCGCGTCATGGAGAATTACGAAGTCTACAAGATGCGCATTTCCGGTAAATACGACATCATCGGAGATCTGGTGAACGGGCGGAGTTGAGGACAGTACCATCGTCACAAAGGCTGGCGTTCCTTCACCCCCTGTGTCCCGCCGAAATCTCCGAGATTCCCAACCTTCCACGCCTGAGATTTGACCGCCCGTGCCCTCGCCTGTAGCACTCGCAGACGATCCGACGATGGCGAGGAATCGACTCCGCATGCCAAACGACCAAGGCTTCTCCGACTTCTTCTACGCCGCGCCCGATGGTCTGAAACTTCATGCCCGGATCTATGGCGAGGCCAATTCCAGCCATTGGCCCGTCGTCTGCCTGCCCGGCCTCACGCGCAATGCGCGCGACTTCCACGAGCTCGCGCTCCATCTTTCCAGCAAGGCTCGGGGACCGCGCAGAGTCATCGCCTTCGATTATCGCGGCCGTGGCCAATCAGACTATGATCCTGACATCAGCCACTACAATGTCGGCGTCGAGGCCGGCGACGTGCTCGCCGGCTTGGCGGAACTGGGCATCGCAGAGGCTGCCTTCATCGGCACCTCGCGCGGCGGACTGATCATCCACGTGCTCGGTGCACTCAAGCCGGCGGTGCTTAAGGCCATCGTTCTCAACGACATCGGCCCGGTGATCGAGGCAAAGGGCCTGGCTCATATCCGTTCCTACCTCGACCGGTCGCCGAAGCCGAAGACATTTGGCGAGGCGGTTGCGGCCCAGCGCCATGTGCATGGCGCTGACTTTCCGGTGCTCACAGACACCGACTGGGCGCGCATGGTGGGCGCGATCTGTCGCGAGACGGGTGCCGGCTTCGTACCCGATTTCGATCCCACGCTGATCGACACGCTGGCCGGCGCCGACTTGAGCAAGCCGCTGCCGGATCTGTGGCCGCAGTTCGACGCGCTTGCTGCGGTGCCGATGGTCACCATTCGCGGCGGCAATTCGAAGCTGCTGTCCGCAACGACGCTTGACGAGATGAAAAGCCGGCACCCCGGCATGGAGGCTATCACGATCGAAGGCCAGGGACACGCGCCCTTCCTGGAAACCGGCATCCTGCCGCAACAGATCGCGTCATTTCTCGATAGGGCGGAGGGCAAGTCGTCTTAAAGCAATGCCTGGGACTAAGCAGGTCCCGGGCCAATCAAGACAGTATAGATTCGCGCTTTGCGAACCGGGCTTGGCGTGCGCCTATTTCCCCTTCGAGCTCTCGCGGCGTGCCTTTGCCGGCTCCGATCGGCCCTCTTTACGGGCGGCTTTGGCGGGCGACGGCGTGGTCAACGGAGAGGCAAAGACGGAATTCTCCGCCGGGCGCGGCGCCCCATCGGCGCGCGGCTTCTCGAGCACGACGACGCAGCCATCCAGGTCGTTGGTGGCCAGATGCGCGTAGCGCATGGTCATCGACAGCGTCTGGTGGCCGAGCCACATCTGGACACGCCTGATGTCGATGCCGCCCTGGACGAGGCGAGAGGCGCAGGTGTGGCGCAGGATGTGCGGCACCACCTGCTCGTCGGCGCCGAGACCGACCTCGGTCTTCGCCTCGTTCCAGATGGCGCGATACTGCGCCTGGGTCAGCATGGCAAATGGCCCCTTTGGCCGGCGGCCTTCGGTGGTCGGCGGCAGCTTGATCATTTCCTTGGCCCGTTCGGTCATCGGAATGGTGCGGCTGCGGCCGGACTTGGTGATCCAGAAGCTGACGCGATGCTCCTGGATGTCGTTCCAGATCAGGCCGAGCGCCTCGCCGAGACGGCAGCCGGCGTCGACCAGGAAGACGGAAAGCCTGTAAGCATCCTCGCTGCGGCTCCTGATGGCGGCGAACAGCCTCGCCTCTTCGTCCCTCTCGAGGAAACGAATCCGCCCCGCCCGCTCCTTCTGGCGGCGGAACTCCGGCAGGCTGTGGATATCCCCCATCTTGTGAGCCTTACGCAGCAATTTGCTGAGAGCAGCCATCTTGCGATTGATGGTTGCGTTGCTGTTCCCGCGCTGGCGCAAGGTACCGATCAGATTGTCCAGGGTATTCTGGTCAAAGGTGCTGAAACGCTCTCCCAGAAGGATCTCGTCTATTTCACCGATGAAAGAGCTTACATTGTATTTATGCCGCCCATCATCCCAAAGTATGTCCCGGTATGCTGCAAAGAGCTCACTGAGCCTGTGCGACTTTACTTCTCTTATCTTGTTATATGTGTACCTAAACTTCGAGTTCTGAGAAGAAAAAACCGCAAAAAGACCAGAGGGCTCACCCCCTTGAATCGCTTCGTTTGTCATTTATTGACCACGTCCCCCGAGTGGATAGGCAAGCCCTAGCCGCTCGGAAGCGTCCTTTCAAGAGTTTTTTGTCTGACAAATCGGCTTCATCCGCCATTGGCGGATCCCACGAAACCGTCCGCAGACTTCAGCTACCAGTACCCCCCTTTTCCTTTTTTGGCTCGCCCTTGCCCAGTCACGAAGACAAAACAGCCCGGACGTTGATGCGCCCGGGCTGGATTTCACCTGTGTAGTTCCAGCCCTTAGAACGAGCGCTGGAAGCGGAGGTGGGCACCCCAGAAGTCATCGCTGACGGGGTGGTAGTCGCTCGAGCCCTGGTTGACATAATCAACCTCGCCCGTGATCGTGAAGCCGGGCACGATGTCGTATGCGACGTTGGCGGCCAGGCCGAAGGTCTTACCTTCATCATAGGAAAGCTGCGCGTTGAACGAGGTCTTCTCGTTGAACTTGTAGGTGCCACCGCCATAGACGGCCCAGTTGCCCTCCCAGTTCTTGAAGAAGTTGTGGACGACGTTCTTCTCCGTGCCGTAGGTCGCCATGGCCCACAGCGAGATCGCATCGGTGGCGTTCACGTCGAGACGAACTTTGCCGGCCCACTCTTCGTAATTGCTGTCATATGCGACGGTACCGCTGACCCCACCCCAGCCCTGCGTGTACTTCACGCCGCCGACCATGTGCGGAATATAGCTGTCGATCGTGTTGGCGCCGTCGCCGTCTTCCAGCGAGACCACGGCCGAGAAGCCGTTGCCGGCGTCGAAGGTGTACTGGATGAGGTTGGTGTCGAAATCGCCACCGTAGCCGACCAGCGAATCCTCGATGACACTGCCGGCATAGCCGCTGAACGTATCCCACGCCGTTTCGTCCTTACCGACGCGGAACCCACCGAGCTGGATCCAGGCGAAATTCAGCGACCATTGGCTGCCGGAATCCTCTTCATCCCAACCATCCCTGAAGTTGAAGCGGTTCTCGGTATAGGTCCTCAACGTGCCGAGCTCGGTTTCCTGGCCGGTCCAGGTCTTCAGCGTGAAGCGAGCCAGCTTATGATAAGTGTCGTGGGTGCCGTCGCCCATGCGGTCGGGCACATCCTGGTGGCCGGCAATGTCGCCGAAGCCGATGTCGTAACGGATATAGCCGCCGATGCGCAGGCAGGTCTCGGTGCCGGGGATGTAGAAGTAGCCCGAGCCGTACACGTCGCAGATCTTGACGTATTCAGCCGGTTCCGGCTCGGCGACGGTCACCGCGTCGGCGGCGCGGGCGCCCGAAACTGCGATCAGGGCCGCAGCTGAGCCGAGAAGAAGGCTCTTGATGTTCATTTTCTGACCTCCAGTCAGAATCGGGGATGGAGGTCGAGGAAAAGCAACTTATCGAGCCGTTTTCCTTTTAGTTTCAAACGGATAAAGCATAACCGATCAGCAAGGCCTCGTTCGCAGAAAACGCTTGTTGGCAAAGGCCTTGCCGGATCCGGTCTTGAAATATTGCTCGAGTTGGCGCGCGTTGGCCTTCGGTTTCGACCCCGATGTAGGCCTTCAAGGTGACAGGCAAATAAGCCTTGGTCGAAGTCACCTGTCCTGATTGATGCGATTCGAAACGGCGTCAAAGACCGTTTGTCGATCCGACATAGACATCGCCGCTATGGAGCTGCAGAAAACCCGAAGCCCGCAGGGCGTAGGGTGGCGGAGAGGATGGGATTCGAACCCACGAGAAGCTTTTGACCTCTACTCCCTTAGCAGGGGAGCGCCTTCGACCACTCGGCCACCTCTCCGTCGCGCCGCTGGATAAAGAAAAGCGTCGGCACAATCAACAAGCCGGCGGCATAATCGCTGAAAAAACAGCGGATCAGCCCGGCCGAGCGCCGCATGAGGCGATTCTGCGGCGGCAACTGGGGCCGCCGACTCGCCACTGCGCCGCATTTCTGTCCCGCCGTCGCCGGATTCGGCCGGATTCACGGCCACGCAGCCCTTAATGGTTAATGAGAACTTTCGGAGTGAGGCCAAATCGTGTCATTTGTGCAACAACGTCCAGGGATAGCGTCCGGCTAGGGCTCCAGCCGATGCGATCGTGGTTGAACGGCGCCGCCGCCTGGGTAAAGGTCTGGTTCGAAGGAGCGGCGCGGTGCGCATCTTTTTCGGTAAGTGGGGATGGGGCAGGGAACGCTGTCCTTCAGCAAAAAATACCCAGACCCGTTTTTTAACTTTTGACTGGAGGTCAGAAAATGAACATCAAGAGCCTTCTTCTCGGCTCAGCTGCGGCCCTGATCGCAGTTTCGGGCGCCCGCGCCGCCGACGCGGTGACCGTCGCCGAGCCGGAACCGGCTGAATACGTCAAGATCTGCGACGTATACGGCTCGGGCTACTTCTACATCCCCGGCACCGAGACCTGCCTGCGCATCGGCGGCTATGTCCGTTACGACATCGGCGTGGGTGACGTCGGCTCGTTCGACGGCGCTGAGTCGGTCGACCACGAAGATGGTGACGTGCAAGATACGTTCTACAAGAACGCCCGCTTCACGCTGAAGACCTGGACCGGCCAGGAAACCGAACTCGGCACCTTGAAGACCTACACCGAGACCCGTTTCAACTTCGGCAATAACAATCGGCACGCCTTCTTCAACTCGACGGACAGCTTCGATAGCAATCCGGCCGGCGGCAAGGGCGTTTCGTTGAACTTCGCCTGGATCCAGCTCGGTGGCCTTCGCGTCGGTAAGGACGAATCGGCCTTCAATACGTTCATCGGCTACGCCGGCAACGTCATCCAGGATACGCTGGTTCCCTACGGCGATTTCGACACCAACGTCGTCCAGTACTACTTCGACGCCGGCAACGGCTTCTCGGCGGTTCTCTCGCTCGAAGAAGGCTCCGGCATCAAGGGCACGATCGACAGCTACGTTCCGCATGTCGTCGGCGGCTTGAAGTGGACCCAGGGCTGGGGCGCCATCACCGGCGTCATCGCCTACGACAGCAACTACGAAGAAGTTGCGGGCAAGGTTCGCTTGGACGTGAATGTCAACGACGCGATCTCGCTGTTCATCATGGCCGGTTACGGCACCGACGACAATCTGTCGGATCCGACCTGGGCTATCCCGGGCAATGGCCGCGGCTTCTACAAGCAGTGGGGCGGCAACTGGGCTGTGTGGGGCGGCGGCACCTACAAGTTCAACGAGAAGACCTCGTTCAACATCCAGGCGTCGACCGACGACGAAAAGAATGTCGGCCTGGCGGCCAACATTGCTTACGATGTCGTTCCCGGCTTCACGGTCACTGCCGAAGTGGACTGGTCGCACTACGGTGGCGAGGGCATCAACTGGACCGACAGCTCTGCCGTCGCCAAGAAGAACGCCGTCGGTGGTCTCCTCCGCTTCCAGCGCTCCTTCTAGTAGACTTCGCTCCGGCGAAATTGGAACCCGGCGGGCAACCGCCGGGTTTTCTCTTAAGATCAAGCTTGAATCGGCGTATGCGGCATCCATTGCCGGTCCCGGCGGCCGGGTATTGTCAGATAGCGTTGTCGCAATTCCAGACGGGCATGCGACAAATCGACGGCGGCGACCTCTGCACCGCCGCTTGGGAATCCCTAGGTGTCTAGTCCCGGAGTGTGGGGGAATCAGTCAAGCTGATCCTTCATTCAGGGATAAGCTATGGGACAGATACTCCACGGCAGCGCCACGACCACGCACGCCATCCGAGCAGCGATACAGCGATCGA
>NZ_SRUU01000036.1 GCF_004791585.1 Mesorhizobium sp. M1C.F.Ca.ET.210.01.1.1 | reverse complement strand
TGTTCAGGTTGATGGTTCTTTGGTGGGAAGGGACCGAGCCATGCCACGGCCTGTCCGCAAGGACGACCAGGATCCTCTCGGCCTCCTTCCCACTTCAACCATACAACGGAACCAACACACAGGATCCTCGGGTGGTCTACGCGTCCGCTTCGCTCCCGCCCCGCGCGTGGATGACGAAACTCGGATGCTTCGGCCAGTCCCCGAGGTTGGCGATTACCGCCGGCATTCGCCGCGGGTCGGCTTCAACTTCGGTCGCGACCCTATGCCGGCCGCTTCTTCTGCTTCTTGCGCTTCGCCGGCCGGTCAGATTTCGGCCCATCGAACTTCGGCCCATCGAACTTCGGCTTGTCGAATTTTGGCTTGTCGAACTTGGCTTTGCCGGGTTTCTTTGCCCAGGGTTTTGAGTCCGGCGCCCCGGCAGGCTGATGCCCGGCCGGCCCGCGCTTCTCGAATTTGGGCGCGTTCTGATCGAAAGCGCGCTTGCCGCGATGCGGCCTCTTCTCCGGTTTCGGCGGCTGGTATCCGGCCCGCGACAGATCCGGCGTGCCGTCGAGCCGCCTGACCGCGATGCTGCCCTGCAGCTTGCGGTCAGGGCCGATCGCGGCGAGGAAGCGGTCGGCCCAGTCGGCCGCGATCTGCACGAAGGTCTCTTCCGGCTGCATCTTGATGGCGCCGATCTCGCGTTTGGAGATGCTGCCGGTGCGGCACAGCATCGGGATCAGCCAGCGCGGCTCGGCATTCTGCCGGCGCCCCACCGACAGCGAGAACCAGACGCTGTCGCCGAAATCGTCGCGGCGGCCTGGCGCCTCGTCCCTACGCGAGAACTTCTCTTTCGACGGCGCGAACGGCGCGACATCGAGCAGGTCCTCGGGCGCCGAGCGGCTGCCGCGGCAAAGCCGCACGAAGGCCGCGGCCACCAGTTCTGCGCCATGCCGCTCGAGAAGCGCTGTGGCGAAGTCACGCTCCTCGTCCTTCACCGGCTCGCCGAAGGCCGGATCGGCGAGGATGCGCTCGTCGTCACGGCGCAGCACCTCGTCGGCTGAGGGCGGGCTCGCCCAGGCAGCGGTCAGGCCGGCATTGTGCAGCAGGCGCTCGGTGCGACGACGGGCGCTGCCCGGCACGATCAGCGCGCTGACGCCTTTTCTTCCGGCGCGCCCAGTGCGCCCGCTGCGATGCAGCAGCGTCTCCGGATTAGTCGGCAGGTCGGCATGGATGACCAGGTCGAGATTGGGCAGGTCGATGCCGCGGGCCGCGACGTCGGTGGCGATGCAGACCCTGGCGCGGCCGTCGCGCATCGCCTGCAGCGCATGGCTGCGCTCGTTCTGGCTGAGCTCGCCGGACAGCGCCACGACGGAGAAATTGCGGTTGTTGAAGCGCGCGGTGAGATGGTTGACGGCGGCGCGCGTGTTGCAGAACACCATCGCGTTGGTGGCCTCGTAATAGCGCAGCACGTTGATGATGGCGTTCTCGCGGTCGGCGGGTGCCACGCTCAGCGCCCGGTACTCGATGTCGAGATGCTGCTTCTCCTCGCCGCCGGCCGTGATGCGCACGGCCTCGCGCTGGTAGCTTTTCGCCAGCGTGGCGATGGAGCGCGGCACGGTGGCGGAAAACATCAGCGTGCGGCGCTCGGCGGGCGCGGCGTCGAGGATGAATTCGAGGTCCTCGCGGAAACCGAGATCGAGCATCTCGTCGGCCTCGTCCAGCACCACGGCCTTCAACGCCGACATGTCGAGCGCGCCGCGGGTGATGTGGTCGCGCAGCCGGCCCGGCGTGCCGACGACGATGTGGGCGCCGCGCTCCAGCGCTCGCCGCTCGCCGCGCATGTCCATGCCGCCGACGCAGGACGCGACGGTCGCGCCGGTCAGCTCGTAGAGCCATTCAAGTTCGCGCCGAACCTGCAGCGCCAGCTCGCGTGTCGGCGCCACCACCAGTCCCAGCGGCGCGCCGGCGTCAGTGAAGCGTTGCGCGCCGCCGAGAAGGCTCGGCGCCAGGGCAAGGCCGAAGGCAACCGTCTTGCCGGAACCGGTCTGGGCCGAAACCAGCGCGTCGGCCGAGCCTAGCCCGGGCGCCAGCACCGCCTGCTGCACCGCCGTGAGCGCTGAATAACCGCGCTTTTCCAGCGCCTCTGCCAGCGCAGGAACGATCGTATCGAAACTGGACATCTTCTTCTTTCGGGATTCGGGTTCTGCGCTCGTCGTGGAGCACAAGGCCGGCACTGCGCCAGCCAAACGAAATTTGGGCGTTCCTACTTCTTGCGCCCGTCATTGTACAGAGCAGGCGGCGGCGCCTTGCCCTTCTCCTCTTGTGGGACAAGGTGGATCGGCGCGCCGATTGACTCTTTTAGCAAAGTGCGTAAAAGCCGGCACCGAACGGGATCATCCTCGATGCGCGGCCTCTTGATGGCTCTTCTTGCATTCGATGCCCCCAGCCTCAATGCGAACCATTGGGCCGGGCGCGTCGGCGTGTCCGCTCGTTCCAGCAAAACTACGGCCAAAACCACCACCAAAACGGTGTGATTCCCTTGGCCTAACCACCCTCTCCCGGGTTCGGCCCGGGGGACGGAACCCGCATGAGGCCGGCGGGTTTTCTCCAACAACCAAGCGGAGAGGGACAGGAGATCTTTATGAGTTTCAAGGTTGCGGTAGTCGGCGCCACGGGCAATGTGGGCCGCGAAATGCTCAACATTCTGGACGAGCGCGGCTTCCCGGTGAGCGAGGTCGTGGCGCTGGCCTCGCGGCGCAGCCAGGGTACCGAAGTGTCCTTCGGCGACCGCACGCTGAAGGTCAAGGCGCTCGACACCTACGACTTTTCAGACACCGATATCTGCGTCATGTCGGCTGGCGGCAATGTCTCCAAGGAATGGTCGCCCAAGATCGGCAAGCAGGGCTGCGTCGTCATCGATAATTCGTCGGCCTTCCGCTACGATCCGGACGTGCCGCTGATCGTGCCGGAGGTGAACCCGGACGCGGTCGAGCTGTTCTCGCGCAAGAACATCATCGCCAACCCGAACTGCTCGACGGCGCAGCTCGTCGTGGCGCTGAAGCCGCTGCATGACGTCGCCACCATCAAGCGCGTCGTCGTCGCCACCTACCAGTCGGTCTCCGGCGCCGGCAAGGAAGGCATGGACGAACTCTTTACCCAGACCCGCGCGGTCTTCGTCGCCGACCAGGTCGACGTCAAGAAGTTCACCAAGCGCATCGCCTTCAACGTCATTCCGCATATCGACGTCTTCCTCGACGACGGCTTCACCAAGGAAGAGTGGAAGATGGTGGCCGAGACCAAGAAGATGCTCGACCCCAAGATCAAGCTGACGGCGACCTGCGTGCGGGTGCCGGTGTTCATCGGCCATTCGGAAGCGGTCAACATCGAGTTCGAGAAGCCGATCACGGCGGACGAGGCGCGCGAGATCCTGCGCGAGGCGCCGGGCTGCCAGGTCTTGGACAAGCGCGAGAACGGCGGCTACATCACGCCGCTCGAATCGGCCGGCGAAGACGCCACCTTCATCTCGCGCATCCGCGAGGATTCGACCGTCGACAACGGCCTGTCGATGTGGGTCGTCTCCGACAATCTGCGCAAGGGCGCGGCCCTCAACGCCGTCCAGATCGCCGAGCTCTTGGTCGAGCGCGGCCTGATCCAGCCGAAGAAGCAGGCGGCTTGATTTTCGCTCACGGCCCGTTTCGCCGCTGACGCGGCTGGGCCTCCGCGAGGGCGCCGGACGACCGGCGGCCCGCGGTCGCGGGCTCGGCCTTTGGCCGATTCGGTTTTCGCTCACGGGCCGTATCGCCGCTGCCGCGGCGGGCCCTCCGGGGGGCGCCGGACGACCGGCGGCCCGCGGTCGCGGGCTCGGCCTTCGGCCGTTGGGTTCTCGCTCGCGGCCAGTACCGCCGCTGACGCGGCTGGGCCTCCGCGAGGTGGCGGCCTGTGACTGGCCGCTTCTTTTTGTCCCGAAACCGGTCCCACTTTCGGAGATATGCTTTAGCCGCCGCTGTCCGCCGCCAATTGCCGCAATATCGCCAGCGCCTCCCCGGCCCGCTCCGCCGGGACGAACAGGTGATCGTGATAGAAAGCCGAGACCGGATTGACGCCCATGCCGGCGGCCGCGAGCCGCGCGGTTACGGCGGCGAGGAAGCCCACCGCCTCCAGCGAGGAATGGATGTCCAGCGTGATCATGCGGCAGCGGAACGTGGCGGCGAGGCCGGCCGCTTTCGCCTGATCTTCGGGCACGATCAGCGTCCGGCCTTCCCGTTCGCGGAATTGCAGGACCGGATCGAGTCCGTCCGGCAGGGTCACGCCCGGCGCCAGCGAGGCAAAGACATAGATCTCGGGAAGCAGTTGCGGGGTCATCGACGCCAGCAGCTTTTGCAGATCGGTCTCGCCGGTCATCTTCTCTCCCTTGGTGACTTGTCCACGGTCTGGTGCTTGGACGACGTCGCTCTCCAGAGCGTTTCAGCGATTCATAGAATCGCCGAACCGCTCTAACTATTTGTTTTTTGCGCAATTCCGGACGGAAAATCGGTACACACCTTTCCTGGAATTGCTCCAGAGCGGCCGCCCGGTGCCGCCAGTCCTCCGCTGTTCAAACGACATCGCAATGTCGCGAGCGGCCGAGCTTGCGGAGCTGATGAATAACACAATACACAAGATCAGCGCCGCCCGGCTCAGGCGCGGTGTCGGACTGTCTCGCGGAAGCGCGCAGTTTCCTGGAATTGCTCTTGAGGGTTTCGATGATCGTCCGGCCGCGCCCTGGAATCCTGCATCTGTTCTTCATCATGCGCGGCTCCGTGGTGCCGCGCATCCTGCCGCAGATCTTCGGCTTCGCCGCCTATGGCGCGCTGGTGGTGCTGATCGTGCGCGCCCTCAAGTTGGAGTTCGGCAATGCCGGCACCGCGCCCTTCGCCCTGCTCGGCGTGGCGCTGTCGATCTATCTCGGCTTCCGCAACAACGCCGCCTATGACCGCTGGTGGGAGGCGCGCAAGCTGTGGGGCCAGCTCGTCTTCGACATCCGCAACCTGGCGCGCGCCTCGACCGGGTTGATCGAGGATCGGAGCGAGCTGCGCGGCCTGCTGATGGACGCGATCGCTTTCTGCCATTTCCTGCGAGGCTTGCTGCGTCGGGTCGATGCTCTCCCGGAAGCACGCGGCTTCATCGGTGACGACGTCGAGGCGGTCGCGCGTGCTTCCAACGCGCCTGACGCCATGGTGCGCCGGATGGGAGCGCGCGTCGCCGCCCTGCGCAAAAGCGGCGCCATCGACACGATCGGCTACCGCATCCTCGACGAGCGTCTGTCGGAAATCGCCGCCGCCGAGGCCGGATGCGAGCGCATCATGGGCACGCCGCTGCCCTTCGCCTACACGCTGCTCCTGCAGCGGACGGCCTATGTCTTCTGCCTGCTGCTGCCGTTCGGGCTGGCCTCCGCCACGGGCTGGGCGACGCCGTTGTTCACGGCGCTGATCGCCTACACCTTCTTCGGCCTCGACGCGCTTTCCGAGGAGCTAGAGGACCCGTTCGGAACCCAGCCCAACGACCTGGCGCTGGACGGTCTCTGCCGCGTCTGCGAGATTTCCGTATTCGAGGCGCTGGGCGAGACGCCGCCGAAGATGATCCCAGCCGACAAGTTTTATTTTTCGTAGCCCTGCCCTGTCGTCATCCCAGCGCGGAGCAAGGAGCAAAGCGACGCGCGTAGACCCTGGGATCCATGCCGTAACGTTCGTGATAGGCAAAGCGGGCCAGGATCGAGCCCTTTTTCACAACGGATGGGAGCTTGTTCTGAACCGCGGTGTTCTTCGGCCGAGGTCACGGGCATGGATCCTTGGGTCAAGCCCAAGGATGACGAAAGATAGTTGCGCCTGCGCTAAAAAAGAACCTCAGCCTTGTAGGATCGCGGCGTCTTCCTCCGTCCTTGGATTGAAACCGGCAAGCAGCCGGCATTCGAGCCACTTGGAGGGAACACCATGAGCATTTCTGAGGCCGCGCCCGTCTCGAACGGCGCCTTGTGGACCGGGCGCGCGCTCAGCGCCGTCGTCGTCCTGTTCATGATCTTCGATGGCGTCATCAAGCTGCCTCCGCTCGGCGTGGTCACCCAGACCATGGCTGAGCTCGGCTGGCCGTCCGACGCCAACATCGCGCGGCTGCTCGGCATCGTCGGGCTGGTCTCGACCGCGCTCTATGCGCTGCCGCGCACCTCGGTGCTCGGCGCCATCCTGCTCACCGCCTATATGGGCGGCGCCATCTCAACACATGTGCGCATCGGCAACCCGCTTTTCTCGCACACGCTGTTCGGCGTCTATCTCGGCGTGGTCCTGTGGGGCGGGCTCTATCTGCGCGACGCCAGGGTGCGCGCGCTTATCCCGTTCAGCCGCTAGGTGGGAGGGCGAAATGCTTGCCACAATCCTTATCATCCTCGTCGTTATCATTGCCGCTTTGCTCGTCTATGCCGCGACACGCCCGAACGATTTCGTCGTCAGCCGCTCGGCCAGCATCAAGGCGCCGGCCGAGGCGATCTTCCCGCTGATCAACGACTTCAAGCGCTGGCCGGAATGGTCGCCCTATGAAAAGCTCGATCCGCAAATGAAGCGCACGCTCTCCGGCGCCGACAGCGGCAAAGGCGCGGCCTACGCCTGGGAAGGCAACAACAAGGCCGGAAAAGGCCGCATGGAGATCGTCAACGCGGTGCCGTCGTCGCTGGTCTCATTGAGGCTCGATTTCGAAAAGCCGTTCCGAGCCAACAATACCGTCGACTTCACATTGGCGCCGTCGGGTCCGAACACGACCGTCACCTGGGCGATGCGCGGCGCCAGGCCGTTCATCGCCAAGCTGATGGGCCTGTTCATGAATTTCGACACGCTGATCGGCAAGGACTTCGAGGCCGGCCTCGACAATCTGAAGCGCGCCACCGAGTGATAAAATCCAATAGGTTCAACCATATAAAAGAGCTACGCCGGCAATCTTCATTGCCTTCGGGATCAAATTAGCCGCCTGCGAGTTAAAGACATGGCGGCGAGGACGGTGATCCGCTTGAGAGAGGAACCGCAATGAAGAAAGCGATGGTCATTCTGGTGTTGGCGACGGCGCTCGGCGCATGCTCGCAAACGGAAAAAGGCGCCGCGATCGGCGGCTTGGGCGGAGCGGCGGTCGGTGCCGCGGTCGCCAATGATCCAGTCCAGGGCGCGGTGGTCGGCGGCGCTGTCGGCGCGGTGGCCGGCGCTTTGATCGGCCGTGCCAGCGAAAGCGGCCAATGCCGCTACCGCGACCGGTACGGGCGCGTCTACATCGCTCGCTGCCCGGCAGGCTATTGAGCCATCAAACCAAAGAAAAACGGCGGGCAGAGCCCGCCGTTTTTGTAAATGGAGAGGGCCGGGATTACTCGGCGGTCGCGGCTTCGGCCTCGGCCGGCGCGGCGGTCGCCGCGGCAACGGCAGCGGCGGCGTCGTCCTGGGCCTTCTTCAGCAGGGCGGCGCGTTCCTGCGCCTTCTTGCCGGGCAGGGCCTTGTTCGGGTTGGAGCGGGCCTCGCGCTTGGCGATGCCGGCCTCGTCGAGGAAGCGCAGCACGCGGTCGGTCGGCTGGGCGCCGTGCGAGAGCCAGTGCTTGACGCGGTCGGCATCGACCTTGACGCGCTCGCCGTCCTTCGGCAGCAGCGGATTCCAGGAACCCAGCGCCTCGATGAAACGGCCGTCGCGAGGCGAACGGGCGTCGGCGACGACGACGTGGTAGTAGGGACGCTTCTTCGAGCCCGCGCGGGCCAGTCTGATCTTCAGTGCCATTGTCTATCTCCTAAAAAGCTCTGATTTGGTTGATCGGGTTGCGGCTACTTAGCCGGTTTTGGTAGCGCCGTTGGAAGCGGCGATCTGTTCGTGATGCCGGATCACCTCGCGGATGACGAAATTCAAGAATTTCTCCGCGAAATCCGGATCGAGATGCGCATCCTTCGCCAACTGGCGAAGGCGGGCGATCTGCTGCTGCTCGCGCGCCGGATCGGCGGGCGGCAGGCCATGCTCGGCTTTCAGCACGCCTACCGCCTTGGTGCAGCGGAAGCGCTCGGCCAGCATATGGATGAGGGCGGCGTCGATGTTGTCGATCGAAGCGCGGTAGCCCGCCAGAACGGCGCGTGCCTCGGCCATGTCCTTCTCCTCGTTCATAGCCCCCTCACTTCTTCTTTCCGAGGCCTGGCAGCCCGCCGCCGCCAAGGCCGGGAAGGCCAGGCAACTTCATGCCGCCGGGCAGGCCCGGCAGGCCGCCGCCGGGAAGTCCACCAGGCAGCCCGCCCGGCAGGCCTTTGCCGAGGCCGGCAGCCTGCGCCTGCTTCTGCAGCGCCTCGAGCTGCTTGGGATCCATCTTGGAGAGGTCGGGCATGCCGCCGCCGGGCATCATGCCGCCGAGGCCCATTTTCGAGGCAAGGCCGCCCATCATGCCGCGCATCAGGCCGCCGCCTTTGCCCTTGCCGCCCATGGCCTTCATCATGTCGGCCATGCCGCGATGCATCTTCAGAAGCTTGTTGATCTCGGCGGCATCGGTGCCGGCGCCGGAAGCGATGCGTTTCTTGCGCGAATGCTTCAGAATGTCGGGGTTGGCGCGCTCGGCCTTGGTCATCGAGGAGATGATGGCGAGCTGGCGGCGGAACATCTTGTCGTCGAAGCCGGCTGCGGCAAGCTGGTCCTTCATCTTGCCCATGCCCGGCATCATGCCCATGATGCCGCCCATGCCGCCCATCTTCGACATCTGGTGAAGCTGCGCGGCAAGGTCGTTCAGGTCGAACTTGCCCGACTGCATCTTCTTGGCCATCGCCGCCGCCTGCTCGGCGTCGATGGTCTCGGCGGCCTTCTCGACGAGCGAGACGATGTCGCCCATGCCCAGGATGCGGTCGGCAATGCGCTTGGGATGGAATTCCTCCAGCCCGTCCATCTTTTCGCCGGTGCCGATCAGCTTGATCGGCTTGCCGGTCACGGCGCGCATCGAAAGCGCCGCGCCGCCGCGGCCGTCGCCGTCCATGCGGGTGAGCACCAGGCCGGTGATGCCGACGCGCTCGTCGAAGCTCTTGGCGAGGTTGACGGCGTCCTGACCGGTCAGCGAGTCCGCGACCAGCAGGATCTCGTGCGGCGACGACACCTTCTTGATGTCGGCCATCTCGACCATCAGCGGCTCGTCGATATGGGTGCGGCCGGCGGTATCGAGAATGACGACGTCATGGCCGCCGAGCCTGGCCGCCTGCACGGCGCGCTTGGCGATGTCGACCGGGCTCTGGCCGGCGATGATCGGCAGCGTGGCGACCTTCACCTGCTCGCCGAGCTGGCGCAGCTGCTCCTGCGCGGCGGGACGCCGCGTGTCGAGCGAGGCCATCAGGACCTTCTTGTTCTGACGCTCGGTCAGGCGCTTGGCAATCTTGGCCGAGGTCGTCGTCTTGCCGGAGCCCTGCAGGCCGACCATCATGACGACGACAGGCGCCGGCGCGTTGAGGTCGACGGCGACGCCTTCGGCGCCCAGCATGTCGACCAGCTCGTCATGGACGATCTTGACGACCATCTGTCCGGGCTTGATCGACTTCAGCACGGCGGCGCCGACGGCCTTCTCGCGCACCTTGTCGGTGAAGGAACGCACCACCTCCAGCGCGACGTCCGCCTCGAGCAGCGCGCGGCGCACCTCGCGCAGCGCCGCCGAGACATCCGCCTCGGACAGCGCGCCGCGGCCGGTCAGGCCGTTCAGGATGGAGCCAAGGCGCTCCTGGAGGGATTCAAACATCTGCGGTCCTTATCTCGGTTCGTCTCGATCCGAGAGGTAGTGAGTTCGCGCCGGGTCGCCAAGCAAAAGCGCAAAGCCAAAAAGCACCCGGGGGCGCATCGCGCTGCCGGGTGTTGGCCTCCAGGATCGGTTTACAGCTCTTGCCTCGAAAGAGGCTTCGGCGTCCTGGTCGGCTTTCGCGGAGGTGTACTCGTCGCGGAATTCGAGCGCGTCTAGACAGGAAATCGGTGGCGGAGTCAAGGCCGGGGCGGCAACAGGGCCAAAACACCGCGATCTAGGGCAGCTTTTCGCCGTCCAGGATGCGCTTGTAGAGATCGAGATATCCTTGTGCCGTCCTGGCGATCGGAAAACGATCGGCGGCGGATTGCCGGCATCGATCAGGCGAAAGCGCCGCGATCTCGGCCAAGGCTTGCGCGAACGCGGCATCTGTGTCGAACCGGCGTCCGGTGGCGTCGTCGACGATTTCCGGCAGCGCGCCGCGCGGCGTCGTCAGCACCGGCGTGCCGCACAGCATCGCTTCGACCGGCGCCATGCCGAACGGCTCTTCCCAGGCGATCGGGTTGAGGAAGGCCTTGGCCTCGCCGAGCAGGCGCAGCTTCTCATCGCCGTCGACTGTGCCGTGGTAACGGAAGCGGGGCCCCAAGCTTTTGAAGAAGACGCCCTGGCGGCGGACCTTCGTGCGTGTCAGGAGCTGCCAGCGCGAGCCGCCGGCGATGTCGAGCTGGAAATCGAAGGCCTTGGCGAGATCGACGGCCCGGTTCAAGTTCTTGCCGGCACGCGCGATGCCGGCCAGAAACAGCAGCCGGTCCGTCTTGATGGCGGCGAGACGATAGGCATCGATTGGAAACCCGTTGTAGACGAAGGTTTCCCCGCCGTGGTTGCGCGCATGGCTGGCGCTGACGAAGCTCCAGTTTCGCCCCTGTTTCTGGAATCCCGGGGCAAAGCCGTGCATCGTGTAGAGCGCCGGGCGCGACGTGTCGACGTACCAGCCGTTGAAATGCACGATGTCGGCGTCGGCCGGGATCGCGGCGCGGCATTCGGCGGCCGAAGACGCCTGCCGCACTTCGCAAAGCGGGTGGCTCGAACCGCGACCGGCGATCAGGACCACCTTGTGGCCGAGGCGCGAAAGCTCATTTGCCAGCCAATCGACCTGCCGCTCGGTGCCGCCGTAACCCTTGCAAGGAATCGCGCGTTCCGCCACCAGCGTGATGCGCATCAGGAGAGCCCCCCGGCTTTCTGCTCGCCCATCGTCCAGTCCAAGGCCCGGTTTCGGCTTTTTGGGATCATGGCCCGTCCGTCCCGACCTTGAGAGGCGAGCGGCGGTGAAACAGCAAGAGCATGGTCAACAGCGTACTTGCGATACCGATCGCGGCGATGAGGACGGCATCCCAATTCGTCCAGCCGGGACCTTCGAGCGGCTTGGCGTTGAACAGGGCGAAGGAATTGTAGCTCTCCTGGTGCGAGATCAGCAGGAAGCCGGTGAGGTTGTTGCCGAGATGGGCGCCGAAGGCGGCGCCCAGATTGCCGGTGACATAGACCAGCAGCGTCAGAAGCAGAGCGAAGGTGGCGATCGAGACCAGAACGCAGGCATTGATGGCAAGCGTAGAGGTGGAGCTCCAGTGCAGCGCGGTGAACAAAAGCCCGGGCAGCGCGGCCCAGATCAGCGGGCTGGCGAACCGGCTGGCCAGGCCGCGCAGCAGATAGCCGCGGAACAGGGTCTCCTCCGAGGACGTCTGCAGAAAGGCGAGCAGCGCGATCGGCACGAGGAACAGCAGCCAGGACGACAAGGCGATCGGTCCGCGGGCGATCTCCGGCTGCAGCCAGTAGAGCAGGACCTCCGAGAACAGGGAGGTGATCAGGACCGCGACCAGGCCTTTGAGGAAACCGCCGCGCGAGATACGGCGGCTGGTCCCGATCAGCGCCGAGAGCGGCTCGCCATGCAGGAAGCGCATCGCCACCCAAAGGCCGATCCAGATGCCGGCAAAGGACGCCAGCGCGGTGAGGATGCCGACGGGCGAGGCGAGGAAATCCTGGACCGGCCGTCCAGTCGACAGGCCGGGAAGGTGCAGGACGATGAAAGCGTAGGTGCCGGCGACGAGCACCACAAACGTCATGGCGAGCCAGAGGAAAACGACGATCGCCGTTCCCAGCAGCAGCCGCAGCAAGGTGGTCTTTTCATTCGGCGAGCGCCGGTAGCGCTCGAAGACGGCACTGTCGATGATCACGCGGGTCCCCTGCCCAGCCGCTTTGGGTCGCATGATCTAGGGGATTGCCGTTTTCGGCGCAATCGTCCTTGCTAATGTTCGGGAGAGTTCTCGTTGCCGACCGGCGAAAAAAGCGGCCGCCCATTGGGCAGCCGCTTTCCCACATCATCAGCGCATCACATAGACGATGCGCCGCGTGCCCGGATCGACCAGCGCCGGCTGGTTGTTCACATAGACGTAGCGGTAGTTGTAGTCCGGAATCTCGCGCAACTCTACCGTGTCTGGCAACGTCGCGCCGGTCACCACTTCGCCCTCAAGATAGACCGGGTCGACCCGATGCGTGGTGACGTAGGTGCCGACCTCGGCCGGCGGCCTGGCGATCGGATCAACCGGATCGCTCGCGACAATGGCGCCGGTGTAGTCGTCCGTATAGGTGTCGTCGACGGGCGGCGCCACGACGGCGATGCCGGCTTCAGCCGGCCGACGCGTCACGACAACCCGGCTGCCGCCGAAGTCGCCCGCAACATAGTCGGAATAGACCCAGCCGTTGCCGCCACCCTCGGCGATGGTGCACCATTTGCTTCCTTCGATGCAGCCCCTGAGCGTGGCCGACTGGCCGGCCGCCAGAACGCCGATCACAGGATATTGCGGACCCGGGCCGGCGCGGACATTCAGATCCGTCAGCGCCGAGACGGGCGTGTCGGCAAGGGCCGCACCCGACATGGCGAGCAGCGCACCGGCAAACGCCGGAAACAATACGCTTTTCATGGCTTTTTCTCCGTTTTCAACGCTCCCTCGGGCTCGAAAACGAAACCAGGCCTTATGCGTTCCGGCTAAATTGCCTGTCGCGCGCTCACGAATTGTTCCATGGTCTTTCGGCGGACCGGTCAAAGCTTGTTGAGATCGTCGGTTTGCACCGCCTGTCTCTCGGCATTCCGGGAGGTCACCCATAAAGACCCCGCCACAATAAATGCCTGCGCCATAATAAATGCTTGATCGTAGGCAAATTCCCCGGCATTCGCCAGCGTCGAGCGCTGGGTGGCCCCTTGTGGGCGGTGACAACCGGACGTTTCGCTGGCAAATTCGCAACCGGGACGTGATTCAGGCAACCAGGAGAGACAGAATGGCATTTTTTGCCAAGGGAAGAATGTTTGCAGCGGCCACGGTGGTGGCCGTGCTTGCGCTGGCGACGGGCGCTGAGGCGGCGGGCAGCTGCGGCAAGAACGGCGCCGGCTTCGAGGCTTGGAAGCAGGATTTTGCCGCGGAGGCCAGGGCCAACGGTGTTGGCCAGAAGGGGCTGTCTGCGCTGGCCGGCGCAACTTACGCGACACGGACGATCGCTGCCGACCGCGCCATCCACAAGGCCTTCAGCGGCTCGGTGGAAGCGTTCATGAAGCGCCGGGGCGGGGCAGCGATCATTTCCAGGGGACGCGCGCTGAAGAAGCAGAACGCGGCGATGTTCGACCGGATCGAACAGACCTACGGCGTGCCGCCGGGCGTGCTGCTCGCCATCTGGGGCATGGAAACCGGCTTCGGCGCTTCCATGGGCAACCAGAACACGGTCTCTGCCATTCTAACGCTGGCCTATGATTGCCGCCGCCCCGACTATTTTACACCGCATGCCATTGCAGCCTTGAAGCTGGTCGATCGCGGCGCGTTGAGCTCTTCCTCGGTCGGCGCCATGCATGGCGAGATCGGCCACACGCAGTTCCTGCCCGGGAACGTATTGAAGTACGGCGTCGGCAGCGGCAACCTGCGCGACAGGAACACCGCACTCGCTTCCACCGCCAACTTCCTCAAGGGCCACGGCTGGCAAGCCGGGGCGAGCTATGATGCGAATATGGGCGCGATCGCCGGCTGGAATTCGGCCAGCGTCTACCAGCAGGCCATCGCCCGCATCGCCGAGGCGATTGACGCCAACTGATCGAATATCTCCATTCCAACGAAAAAAGCCCGGCCACTCGCCGGGCTTTTTGTTGTCTATGGAGCAGGGATCAAAACCAGTCACCCGGAACGGCCAGGTTCGACCGCATCATATACACGTTCAGTAATGCGCGTAGCCACTCAACGGGCATTTCTGGGAAACGGGGACCTGGAAGGTGCCGTCAATACCGCTACAGTTGCGGTAGTTGGACGACCGCGGCGCCGAGGCCGCCTTTAACCCGGCCTTGATCTCCTTCTCGGTCGGCTGATCGAAATGCGCGTAGCCGCTCAAGGGGCATTTCTGGGAAACCGGAATCTGGAAGGGGCCGTCAAAGCCGCCGCAGTTACGGAACTTGGGCGACCGCGGCGCCGTGGCCGTCTTTGACCTTGCCTCAATCTCCTTTTCAGTCGGCTGGTCGACATGCGCGTAGCCGCTCAACGGGCATTTCTGGGAAAGGGGAACCTGGAAGGGGCCGTCAAAACCGCTGCAAGTGCGGAACTTGGCCTGGGTTTGCGCGGCGCTTGCCGCAACGGGCTGCCAGCCCACCAAAACGACGCCGGTAACGAAAAGAAGAAAAATTCGATTTTTCACTATTAAGCCCCCTATCCCGAGAAGGGAACTTGGTGAGATTCGTCAAAAGGTCAAACAGGAACTTCGTTGTACCTGGCCAGCCTCGGTTACATTGGGAACGTCAAATAAAAACCCGGCGTTTCCGCCGGGTTGCCTTGGTCGTTCGGTGTCGGTCGATGAAGGCCGGAAGCCCCGCCGCTCGAGTGTCAGCTCCGCCGATTCCTTGCCGCCAGCGTCCTCAGCCGGAGCGCGTTGAGGCGGATGAAGCCGGCGGCGTCCTTCTGGTCGTAGGCGCCGCGATCGTCCTCGAAGGTGACCAACGCGTCGGAATAGAGCGTCTTCTTCGACTTGCGGCCGGTGACGATGACATTGCCCTTGTAGAGCTTCAGCCGCACCGCGCCTTCGACGTCTTCCTGGCTCTTGTCGATCATCGCCTGCAGCATCACGCGCTCGGGCGAGAACCAGAAGCCGTTGTAGATGAGCTCGGCATAGCGCGGCATGAACTCGTCCTTGAGGTGAGCCGCGCCGCGGTCGAGCGTGATCGATTCGATCGCCCGGTGGGCGGCGATCAGGATGGTGCCGCCGGGCGTCTCGTAGACGCCGCGCGACTTCATGCCGACGAAGCGGTTCTCGACGAGGTCGAGGCGGCCGATGCCGTTGTCGCGGCCGAGGTCGTTGAGCGCCGCCAGCATGCTGGCCGGCGACAGCTTCTTGCCGTTGAGCGCGATCGGATCGCCCTTCAGGAACTCGATCTCGATCTCGGTGACGACGTCTGGCGCGTCCATCGGCGAGACGGTACGCTGATGCACGAATTCCGGCGGCTCGCTCCACGGATCCTCCAGCACCTTGCCTTCGGAGGAGGAGTGCAGAAGATTGGCGTCGACCGAGAAAGGCGCGTCGCCGCGCTTGTCCTTCGGCACCGGGATCTGGTGCTGCTCGGCGAAGTTGATCAGGTCGGTGCGCGACTTGAACGACCAGTCGCGCCACGGCGCGATGACCTTGATGTCGGGGTTGAGCGCATAAGCCGACAGCTCGAAGCGGACCTGGTCGTTGCCCTTGCCGGTGGCGCCGTGCGCGATCGCGTCGGCGCCGGTTTCCTTGGCGATCTCGACCAGGTGCTTGGAGATCAGCGGGCGGGCGATCGAGGTGCCGAGCAGATAGGTGCCTTCATAGACGGCATTGGCGCGGAACATCGGGAAGACGAAGTCGGCGACGAACTCCTCGCGGACATCGACGATGCGGATGTCCTTGATGCCCATCATCTCGGCCTTGCGGCGCGCCGGCTCCAGCTCGCCGCCCTGGCCGAGGTCGGCGGTGAAGGTGACGACCTCGGCGCCGAGCTCGGTCTGTAGCCATTTCAGGATGATGGAGGTGTCGAGGCCGCCGGAATAGGCGAGCACGACTTTCTTCACGTCTTTGATCTTGGGCATCTTGGCGGTTCCGCGGGAAAATAGCTTCGCGGGCGAGGTATCACGGCATTTCCGGCTCACGCAAGAGACGAAGGGGCGCAGGGCGGTGGCGGAGCTGGGCCAGACGTTGCCGTCGGCAGACGCTGGCGACGGCAAAACAGCTGCGTTATAGGTCACGCTATCCAATTTGCAGGGTTGAGCAATGTCTTTCATTCCCGACAGCACGACGCTGATCCAGTTCGCCATCGCCACCGTCATCCTGGCGATCACGCCGGGGCCCGACATGACGCTGTTCGTGTCGCGCACACTCTCCCAGGGCCGGGCCAGGGGCTTCGCCTCTATGGCCGGCGCGCTCTGCGGCACGCTGATCCACACCACGCTGGTGGTGGTCGGCGTCTCGGCGCTGATCGTCGCCTCGCCGATGGCCTTCTTCGCGCTGAAGATCTTCGGCGCCGGCTACCTTGTCTTCCTGGCGTGGCAGGCGGTGACGAAAGGTTCGGCTTTTTCGCCGGAGAAGAAGAGCGGGCCGCAAATCTCGCTGTTCCGCAGCTGGGCGGCCGGGCTTGGCGTCAACCTGCTCAATCCGAAGATCATCCTGTTCTTCATGACCTTCCTGCCGCAATTCGTCTCGGCGCACGATCCGAACGCGCCCGGAAAACTGTTCTTCCTCGGAGTCATGTTCATCGTGCTGGCGATCCCGGTGACGGCGCCGATGGTGCTGGCGGCGGAGAAATTCGCGGCGGCGATGAAGGCGAGCCCGCGCGTCACGCGCGTGGTCGACTATCTGTTCGGCGGGGTGTTCTCGGCCTTCGCGCTCAAGATCCTGACGGCGCAGGCGAAGTAGGCGGCACCTCGCAGAGGTCAGGATTCCAGATCGGGCAACGGCTCGCGGCGCCAGGCGCCGGCCCAGCGGCCGGCGCAGAGCCAGTAGAAGATGCCGCCGACCATGCCGCTGCCGATCAAAGCGAGCCTGACATTGTTGTTGGCGACATCGAAGTCGCCGTCGCCGAGATTATGCGCGAAGCCGAGGAAGACGACGGCGATGACGGCGCCTCCCAGCGCGTAAAACAGCCAGTCGCGGCGCCCGAGCACTTCGGCGATCAGGATGACGACCGTGGCCGGCATGAAGCCGAAATAGGCGACGAACAGCGCCACGAAAGGCACCGAAAAATAGAGCGCGGGCGCGATCGTCGGGTGTCCGGGCTCCGGCGCGTAGCCGAAATAGCCGAGGAAGAGCACGTTGAGGAAGGCGCTCGCCGCCAGCGAGGCGATGGCATAGCCGATCAGGATGGCGGCGAAGCGGACGAGATAGGCGATGATCCGCCTCACGCCTCGCCGTGCCCCGCGATCATCATTGCTTCCAGTGCCAGCCTGTCCGCCTTGCGCATGCGTTCCGACTCCGACTTCAGCTGGCCGCAGGCGGCGAGGATGTCGCGGCCGCGCGGCGTGCGGATCGGCGAGGCATAGCCTGCGTTGTTGATATAGTCGGCGAACTTCTCGATCGTCTCCCAGTCCGAGCACTGGTAGTTGGTGCCGGGCCAGGGGTTGAACGGGATCAGGTTGATCTTGGCCGGAATGCCCTTGAGCAGCTTGACCAGCGCCTTGGCGTCGTCGAGGGAATCGTTGACGTCCTTCAGCATCACATATTCGAAGGTGATGCGGCGGGCGTTGGAGAGCCCCGGATAGGCGCGGCAGGCAGCGATCAATTCCTTCAGCGGGAACTTCTTGTTGATCGGCACCAGAAGGTCGCGCAGATCGTCATTGGTGGCGTGCAGCGAGATCGCCAGCATGACGCCGATCTCCTCGCCGGTGCGGGCAATCTCCGGCACCACGCCGGAGGTCGAGAGCGTGATGCGGCGCTTCGACAGGGACAGGCCGTCGCCGTCGGAAGCGATCAGCAGCGCCTTCTTCACCGCCTCGAAATTATAGAGCGGCTCGCCCATGCCCATCATGACGATGTTGGAGACTTTCCTGCCCTCGGCCGGCACGATGGCGCCGTCGGGCGTGTCGCGGTCGGGGAAGTCGCCGAGCCGGTCGCGCGCGGTCAGCAGCTGCGCCAGGATTTCTTCCGTCGTCAGGTTGCGCACCAGCTTCTGCGTGCCGGTGTGGCAGAAGGAGCAGGTCAGCGTGCAACCGACCTGCGAGGAGATGCAGAGCGTACCGCGGCCTTCCTCGGGGATATAGACGGTCTCGATCTCGACGGGACGGCCGGCGCCGCGCGGCGGGAAGCGGAACAGCCATTTGCGCGTGCCGTCGGAAGAGATCTGCTCCTCGACGATCTCCGGCCGGGCGACGGTGAAATGCTTGTCGAGTTCGGCGCGAAGGTCCTTGGAGATGTTGAACATGTGGGCGAAGTCGGAGACGCCGCGCACATACATCCAGTGCCAGAGCTGCTGGGCGCGCATCTTGGCCTGGCGCTCCGGCACGATGCCGGCGGCGACCAGCGCCGCGCCGAGCTCGGCGCGGGTCAGGCCGATCAGCGACGGCTTCTCGGCCGGCGTGGCGCGGGCGCGCAAGGCGTCGCGTGCGCCTTCGGCGGTCAGATCGAATGAAAGGGTCATGGTTGCGCCAATATAAGCGGTTTGCGGCCGATTTCAGCATCGTGCCCGAAATGAAGCGCGGCGCATAGCACAGGTTGCAGGCGGAGTCATGGGGCGGCGAACGCGCGCCGGCGTGTCGCCGGAAATCAGATCACATATTCGTGTTGACGTAACAGTTCGAAGCGCAGCCGCGAACCTGAAAGGGGCGACCATGCCCTTGCAAAAATGGGAGTACGCGGAATGCATTCGATCAAGCTTGTTGCCGTGGCCGGTCTTGCAAGCCTTTTTGCCTCGCAGGCATTTGCCGAGGACGCGATGGGCACCATGACCATGATGAAGGGTGGGCAGGTGACCGCGATCATGCCCGACGGCCATATGGGCACCATGATGCCGGACGCCAAGATGAGCGCTGAAATGATGAAGATGGCGAAGCCGATCAAACATTGCATGATGATGATCACGGACGCCAAGGGCAAAACCTACATGATCGACACGTCGACCAAGAAGGCCCAGGCCGAATGTGAAAAAATGGCGATGTGAGAATATCTGGACCTCGCCGTCTCTCGCGCTGCCCGCCGGCAAAAGCCGGCGGGATATCCAAATGCAAAGATCCTGCGCGGTAGTCCCGATCTCCGATTTTCGTGATCGGCCTCGCGTTCCGGCCTGACCTCACAGGCTTGATCGCCCCCCTCAGTGTGCTAGGGGCGGTCATCACCATGAGGACAGGCATGACCGGCATATCGCGCAAATACCCGATGCTGCGGCGCTCGCAGGCGATGTGGGTCTCGCGCCGCGTCTGGCAGCCGCGACTGGTCTTCTGGGCCGGCGCCGTCTCGATCGGACTGATCAGCGTGCTGTTCGCCATGCTGGCCGATCAGGCGCAGGCGCTGTTCCATATCGTCACCGGCGGCGGCTGGCGCTTCTATCTGCCGTTGATCATGACGCCGCTCGGCTTCGTCGTCTGCGCCTGGCTTGCCCATGCCTTCTTCCCAGGATCGCAGGGCAGCGGCATTCCGCAGGCGATCGCCGCGCGCCACTTGCGCGACGACGAGGATCGAGGGCATCTGCTTTCGCTGCGCCTGGCGGCGGGCAAGATCGCGCTTACCGTCATCGGCCTCGCCTGCGGCGCCTCGATCGGCCGCGAGGGTCCGACGGTGCAGGTCGGCGCGTCGCTGATGCTGCAGGCGGCGCGCTGGGGCGGCATAGCGCAGGCGCGCGGGCTAATCCTCGCCGGCTCGGCGGCCGGCATCGCCGCCGCCTTCAACACGCCGCTTGCCGGCATCGTCTTCGCCATAGAGGAGATGGGCCGCGCCTATGAATCGCGCACCAACGGACTGGTGCTGACGGCGGTGATCCTCGCCGGCCTCGCCTCGCTGGCGCTGCTCGGCAACTACACCTATTTCGGCGTCGCCAGGGACACGGTGGCCTTCGCCACCGACTGGCCGCTGGTGATCGCATGCGGTGTCATCGGCGGCGGTTTCGGCGCGCTGTTCTCGCTGCTGGCGCTGAAGACAACGCGGCGTATCCGGCGCTGGAACGCGCCGCAGCCAGTGTGGCGCGCGCTGCTCGTGGCGGGCATATGCGGCCTGATGGTAGCCGTGATCGGACTTGCTTCAGGCGGCCTTACCTTTGGCACCGGCTATGCGCAGGCCCGCGGCGCCGTCGAAGGCGGGCCGCTGCCGGCGTTCTTCTTCCTCGAGAAATTCGCTGTGGGCCTGCTGTCGATGGTGTCGGGCATTCCGGGCGGCATCTTCGCGCCGTCGCTTGCGGTCGGCGCCGGCCTCGGCAGCACGCTGGGCCTTGTCTTCGGCGCTGGCACTGGCCTGGCGGCACTGCTCGGCATGGCCGGCTATTTCGCCGGCGTCGTGCAGGCGCCGATGACGGCTTTCGTCATCATCCTCGAAATGACCGGCAATCACGACAATGTCATCGCGCTGATGTGCGCGGCGGTGCTGGGTTACGGCACGGCGCGGCTGATCTCCTACGAGCCGCTCTACCATGCGCTGTCGCGCGTGTTCGTCGCCGAAGCGATCCGGCGGCGCAGGGCGGAGGCGGCGCCGGGAACCCATAAGGACTGAGCGACATCCCAACACAGCAAAGACTGGTCCTGCAGCACGCTCGGTGGGTGGAAGGTGCCGCGTCGGCGTGCAATATCGATGCATGAGCGAGTTGACTTTCCGGCGCCTGAGCCTCGACTGGAACGCCGAGTCGAGTGCTCCCGATGTTGAGTTGAATATCGAGGGCAATTCGGCGCGGCTTTCCTTTCTCTTGAACCCAGCGGCCCACGACGCCAAGCCTGGAGAGATAGGGACGCTTCACTTTGTTGGCTGTAGCCGATACCGATGGGATGCCTCAGACGACCACGCTTGGTTTGCGGGCAAAGATCTTTGCGGCAAGCAGGCTCCAAAATGGGGAGAGTTCTACGAGGTGTCCGGGGACAGCCGGGCAGTCAGTGAGGATGATTGGGATGTCCTGGCGCCGGACGGCCCGGGTTCACGGCTTTTCCTGCTCTGCTTCCGAGACGACACTATTGAGGTCGTGGCCAGTGACTGGTCGTCGACTCGAAAAATGCCGAGCGACGTATAGCCGGGCAGCCACCTGGTCGCGCTGAGCCTTCGCGCCTATTTGCACTTGGCGATCGAAGCCAGCGCGGCCGAGATGCCCTTCAGCGAAAAGACATAGGAAGTCGGGTTGCCGCGGCCGGACTTGGCCTGCACCTTCATGTCGCTGCCGGTCTTCATGGCGGCGATCAGCACCGGCTCTTCTGCCGCGTTCTCGACCCAGGCCGACTTGCCGCGGGTGAACATCGAGAATGATTTCTTGTCGATGGTAACGGTGGCCTTGGAGCCTTCCTGGAAATTGTAGCCGGCGATGAACTGCGGCTCATAGGAGATCTGCTGGCCCGGCCGCTGGCTGACGAAGAAGAACATGTCGCCATGGTCGAGCGTCGGCGGCTGCTTGTCGGTCGGCACCGTCAGCACGTAGCAGACCTTGCCGCCCGCCGACTGATAGCTGTAGGTGCCCCAGGCATTGTGCTGCCCGATCTTGGTCGCCTGCTGCGCCAGCGCCGGCGCCGCGAAGGCGGCCGCCAGGACCAGGCTGGAAACTGTAGCAATCAATCCGCGCATCGTTCTTCCCGTATTCCAACTGGTGCGGAGGCGGGGCGCCTGGCGTCCTGCCGTCGCTTCATTTTGATTTAATCAGGGTTACCAAACGGTGAATTGTCCTCAAGAAAAGGAGCTCACCCCAGGAAACCGCCACCATTCGCGCCGCCGCCGGAAAGCGGCAGGCACGACGTCCCGGCGCGAACTTGGAGGCCACGAAAACGGCAAGAGTTTGTCTTTTCGCGCGGGCGCTTTCGCGGCCTCGTTGTGCCGAAATGTAAGCCAGGGTCAACCCTTGTCGGCCAGCGCGTCCCTGGCGGCCTGCCGGTGCGCGGGCGTGATGTGGGCGCTGACGGCGGTGATCGCGGCGGTCAGCACGGCAAGGTCGTCGGTGAAGCCGAGACCGAAGACGAAGTCAGGGATGAAATCCACCGGCAGCACGAAATAGCCGAGCGCCGCAAGCAGGATGCCCTTGGCGCGCAGCGGCGTCTCCTTGTCCATGGCGCAATAGTAGCCGGCGACCACCTCGTCCATGAACGGGATCTGCCGGGCAGCCTTCTTCGCGGTGCGCCAGAATTTCTCGCGCACCTCGCCTTCGCCGGCGAGCCTGTCGCCGAAGCCGAAGAAATCAAAACCGGATTCCTGCGCCATCCATCTCTCCTTGGCGGCTGCGCGCAACCTTGCGTGGCAGTCCGCCGCGGAAGATGTGGTGGAAGCGGGGGGCTGCTACAAGAGTTCGGGCGGTTGCCGGCCCGGAAAATCGGACTCCGTGTGGCTGGCGCCTCTAACCAAAATAGCGGTTCATCCGCTTGGCCAGCTCGATGTCGAGCGCCGTGACGCCGCCGGCATCATGCGTGTTCAATGTCACGTCGACGGTCTTGTAGACGTTCGACCAGTCGGGGTGGTGGTCCATCTTCTCGGCGGCCAGCGCCACGCGGGTCATGAAGGCGAAGGCTTCGGAGAAGTTCTTGAAGATGAAGCTGCGCTTGATCGAAGTGCCGTCGGCGGCCAGCGACCAACCCTCGAGTTCCGCCAGAGCCGCGGCGATCGCTTCCTTGCTGAGTTTCTCTCTGGTCATGTCGGGTTCCTGTGCTATTCGGGAAAAATGACCCGCACCATAGTGCATGTCGCCCAAAAGTGCGCAGCGGTTTTGGGATCACGACATGCATGAAAACAACTGCCGGATCGATGAGCGCAAAGCCCATAAATTCCATCCTGTTCGTCTGCCTCGGCAACATCTGCCGGTCGCCTTTGGCCGAGGGTGTTTTTCGCGCCGTCTGGGCAGAGCGCGAGACGGCCCGCGACATTGCGCTCGATTCGGCCGCGACCAGCGGCTGGGAGGTCGGCTCGGCTCCCGATCCGCGCTCGATCTCGGTCGCCATTCGCCACGGCATCGACATTTCCGGGCAGAGGGCGCGCAAGATAGCGCCGGAGGATTTTTCCCGCTTCGACCTGATTCTCGGCATGGACCGGTCGAATGTGCGCGACCTCAAGGCGCTGGCGCCGCAGGCCGCGCGCGACCGCATCCACCTCTATCTTGACTTCGCGACCGGAAGCGGACGAGACGTGCCGGACCCCTACTATGACGGGCCGGAAGAGTTCGCTTCGGTCTACCGCATGATCCGGGAGGCGTCGGAAGCGCTGGCGAAGCGGCTGGACGCGCGCGCGTCGACGCCGACCAGCGGCCAGGCTTCCTCGACGATATAAGGGCCGCCGCCCACCGAATCGCGCGACGACATCAACACGAAGCGGCCGACGCGGAAGGGCAGCGCGGAAAAGTTGCCGCGCGCCGAAAGATATTGCGCGACGTCGAGCGGGCTCGCATTGCGCAGGCGGGCGAGCGTCACATGCGGCGAGAACTTGCGCGGATCGGCCGGCAGGCCGAGCCGCTGGCAGATGCGGTCGATCTCGCCCTGCAGCGCGACAAGGTCCGGCGAGGCGGACACGCCGGCCCACACCGCATGCGGCTTCTTGCCGCCGAAGGCGCCGACGCCGGAGAGCGTCAGGGAGAAGGAGGGACGGTTGATCCGGTCGAGCGCGTTGGCGATCTCGTCTGCGACATGGCCTTCGACATCGCCGATGAAGCGCAGTGTCAGATGGTAGTTTTCGACGTCGATCCAGCGGGCTCCGGGAAGGCCGCCCCGGAGCAGGGACAGGGAAAGAGCTGCGTCACGCGGAATTTCGAGGGCGGTGAAAAGACGTGGCATGAGAAGCCTCCTGTCCTCGAATCGAAACTCTTGGTCCTAGCGAATCATCGATATCCGCGCGGGGCAAGTGGTTTGTTGTCCACAAGGTTTCCCCAACGGAAACCGTGACTTTTCGGACTCATGACGCACCGCCATTGGCGGCAATGGCCTTCTCTACGGCCGGCAGGATGCGCTCGACGATCACGTCGACCCCCTTGGGGTTGGGATGCAGGCCGTCTTCCAGTTGGAGGTCGGGATGGCTGGCAACGCCGTCTAGAAAGAACGGATAGAGCGGAACGTCGTACTTGGCGGCAAGCTTCGTGTAGATGGCGTCGAAGGTCTTCTGGTAGTCGCCGCCGAGATTGGGCGCGGCGCGCATGCCGGCGAGCAGCACCGGGATGCTGCGCTGCTTCAGCTTTGCCAGCATCGCGTCGAGGTTCTTTTCGGGAATGTCGGGGGCGACGCCGCGCAGCATGTCGTTGGCGCCGAGCTCGAGGATGACCAGCCTCGTGCCGTCCGGCACCGACCAGTCGAGCCGCGCCAGGCCGCCGCTCGTAGTGTCGCCGGAAACGCCGGCATTGGCGACGGTGACGTCATGGCCTTTCGCCTTCAGCGCCGCCTGCAGCCTATCGGTGAAGCCCTGGCCCGGGCCAAGGCCGAAGCCCGCCGTCAGGCTGTCGCCGAAACCGACGATCTTGAACGTGTCGGCGCGCGCCGACACCATGGCGCCGCAAACCGCGAGGAAAAGGGCGAGGGCTGCGGCAGTCGAGTGTTTGAAAGCCATGCGGCGAGCCCCATATGACCGAAACAATCCCCGGGAGGAGAAATTGTCGTCTCCCTTTTCCACCATATAGGACGCTTTCATTGTGACAGAAGCCGTCATCGCATTGAGGGATGTCTCACTGACGCTCGGCGAGGGTGCTTCCGCCGTCCATGTGCTCAAAGGCGTCAGCCTGGAGGTGGCGGCTGCCGAGGCGACCGGCATCGTCGGCCCTTCGGGTTCCGGCAAGTCCACCTTGCTGATGGTCCTGGCCGGACTGGAAAGGGTCGACTCAGGCACGGTGCGAATCGCCGGCGAATTGCTCAACGGCAAAAGCGAGGACCAGATTGCATCGTTTCGGGGGCGAAACATCGGCATCGTCTTCCAGTCCTTCCATCTCATCCCCAATATGACGGCGCTTGAGAACGTCGCGGTGCCGCTGGAGCTCGCCGGCCATGCCGATCCGTTCTCGGTGGCGGCGCAGGAACTGGCGGCGGTCGGCCTGAGCGACCGTGTGACGCACTACCCCGGGGAGCTCTCCGGCGGCGAGCAGCAGCGCGTGGCGATCGCCAGGGCGCTGGCGCCCTCGCCGCGCATCCTCATTGCCGACGAGCCGACCGGCAACCTCGACCAGGCGACGGGAAAGCAGATCGCCGACCTTCTCTTCGCCAAGGCGGCCGAGCGCGGCATGACGCTGGTGCTGGTCACGCATGATCCGGCGCTTGCGGCCCGCTGCGCGCGCCAGGTGTCGATGCGTTCGGGACGCATCGAGGACGCGCCGAGGGCGGTGAAGGTGCCGGCCTGATGTCCAGGACACTGAAGCTCGCCATCCGCTTCTCGTTGCGCGAGATGCGCGGCGGCCTTTCGGGCTTCATGATCTTCCTCGCCTGCATCGCGCTCGGCGTGGCGGCCATCGGCGGCGTCAATTCGGTGGCGCAGGCGATCACCGCCGGCGTCGCCAACCAGGGCCAGACGCTGCTCGGCGGCGATCTGCGCTTCCAGGTCAACCAGCGCCGCGCTTCGGACGCCGAGCTCGGCTTCATCAACAACCTCGGCACGGTCTCGGTGAACTCCGGCATGCGTTCCATGGCGCGGCTCGCGGACGGCTCGGACCAGGCGCTGGTCGAAGCCAAGGCGGTCGACGACGCCTATCCGCTCTACGGCACGCTGCAAACCGATCCGCCGCTGCCGAAGAATGAGCTGTTCGGCGAGAGGTCCGGCATCTTCGGCGCGGCCGCGCCCGATCTCCTGTTCGACCGGCTCAATCTCCATATCGGCGACCGGCTGAAGCTTGGCAGCGCCACATTCGAGCTGAGGGCGAGGCTCATCAGCGAGCCCGACGCGGTGTCCGACGGTTTCGGCTTCGCGCCGCGGCTGATGATCTCGAACGATGGGCTTGCCGCATCCGGACTGATCCAGCCCGGCAGCCTGGTCGAGAACGCCTACAAGGTCCGGCTGCCCGACGGCGCCAGCGAGGCGCGGATCAAGGCAATCCAGGCCGAGGCAGCGAAAGACTTTCCGCAGGCCGGCTGGTCGATCCGCACGCGCAGCAATGCGGCGCCTGCGCTTTCCTCCAATATCCAGCGCTTCTCGCAGTTCCTGACGCTGGTCGGGCTGACGGCGCTGGTGGTAGGCGGCGTCGGCGTGGCCAATGCGGTGCGCGCCTATCTCGACGGCAAGCGCGGCGTCATCGCCACCTTCAAGAGCCTCGGCGCCTCCGGCGGCTTCGTCTTCATTGTCTATCTCGTGCAGATCCTCCTGATCGCGGGCCTCGGCATCGTGCTCGGGCTGATCCTGGGCGCAGCGATGCCGTTCGTGGCGAGCGCGCTGCTGCAGTCGGTCATCCCGGTGCCGGCGGAAGGCGGCTTCTATCCGGGCGCGCTTGCGATGGCGGCGCTGTTCGGCCTCCTGGTGACGCTGGCCTTTGCGCTCCTGCCGCTGGGCCGCGCCCGCGACGTGCCGGCGACGGCACTGTTTCGCGAGATGGGGTTCGAGAGCCGCGGTCTGCCGCGTCTGCCCTATGTCGGCGCCGCGCTTGCCATCGTGCTGGCGCTGGCGGGGCTCGCCATCCTTTCCGCCGACGACCAGCGCATCGCCTCGATCTTCGTCGGCGCCACGGTCTTTGCCTTCCTGGTGCTGCGGCTGGTGGCGGCGCTGGTGCAATGGTTGGCGCGGCGAAGCCCGCGCGTGCGTTTCGTGTCGCTTCGGCTGGCGCTCGGCAACATCCACCGTCCAGGCGCGCTGACGCCGTCGGTGGTGCTGTCGCTCGGGCTCGGCCTGACGCTCCTGGTGACATTGGCGCTGATCGACGGGAATCTCAGGCGTCAGATCTCCGGCAGCCTGCCGGAGCGGGCGCCGAACTTCTTCTTCGTCGATATCCAAAGCAGCGATGTCGATGCCTTTGCCGGCCTGGTCGGCAGAGAGGCGCCGCGGGGAACCCTGGTCAGGGTGCCGATGCTGCGCGGCCGCATCATGGCGCTCAACGGCGTCGACGTCGACAAGGTGAAGGTCCCTGCCGACGGCGCCTGGGTGCTGCGCGGCGATCGCGGTCTGACCTATGAAGCGAAGCAGCCGGAAAACGCCACGCTGACCGAAGGCGCATGGTGGGCGCAGAACTATTCCGGTGAGCCGCTGGTGTCGTTCTCGGCCGAGGAAGGCAAGGCGATCGGGCTGAAGCTCGGCGACACCGTCACCGTCAACGTGCTCGGCCGCAACGTGACGGCAAGGATCGCCAATTTCCGCCAGGTCGAGTGGGAATCCATGGGCATCAATTTCGTCATGGTGTTCTCGCCCAACACTTTCGCCGGCGCGCCGCATGGCTGGCTGGCGACGCTGACCGACAAAGGCGCCACCACGGCCGACGACGCGCGGCTGCTCAACGCCGTCACCCGCGCCTTCCCGGCGGTGACGACGGTCCGCGTCAAGGACGCGCTCGACATCGTCAACCGCCTGGTCGCCCAACTGGGCACGGCGATCCGCGCCGCCGCCGGCGTGGCGCTGATCGCCTCGGTGCTGGTGCTCTCCGGCGCTTTGGCCGCCGGCAACCGGGCGCGCATCCATGACGCGGTGGTGCTGAAGACGCTCGGCGCGACGCGCAGGACACTGATCGCCGCCTTCTCGCTGGAATATGTGCTGATCGGCCTGGCGACCGCGCTGTTCGCGCTTGCCGCGGGCGGCATCGCGGCATGGTTCGTGGTCGCGCATATCATGACGCTGCCGTCGCACTTCATGCCGGAAGTGGCGGTGGCGACGATCCTCGTCTCGCTTGCCGTCACCGTCGGCATCGGCCTCACCGGCACCTGGCGGGTGCTGGGCCACAAGGCGGCGCCGGTGCTGCGCAACCTTTGAGGAGCCAGGCCTGGGAACGGCCGCCCCCGTTAAATCTTTGTAAGAATGGCGGCCGAAACGGCCGAAAACCGTCGCTTTGCCTTCTCACGGAGCGTTACACCCGGTTACCGTCTTGTTCTTGACGTCAAGAACCATCATATTTCCCGCAGGCATGCTGGAGCCCCGCCAGCGGCGCCCGGTCCAAGGGCGGTCGCTCCCAAAGTGACCATTCCCGGGGACCTGTCACCGGACGGGGCAGAAGCAACAGAGGATTCAAATGGCTGATCCCATTCGCAACTACCAGACGTCCGCCGCCCCCGGCGCGCGCGTCGATATCGATCAGGGCCTCAGGGCCTATATGATCAAAGTCTATAACCTGATGGGGCTTGGCCTGCTCATCACCGGCCTTGCCGCCTGGGGCGCATTCCAGCTCGCCGTCACCGGTGACGGCCAGCTGACCGCCTTCGGCCAGCTCATCTACGCAAGCGCGTTCCGCTGGGTCGTCATCCTGGCGCCGCTCGCTGCCGTGATGTTCCTGTCGTTCAGGATCCAGTCGATGAGCGTGGCTGCGGCGCAGACCACGTTCTGGGTCTATGCCGGCCTTGTCGGCCTGTCGCTGTCGACGATCTTTCTCGTCTACACCGGCACCAGCATCACCCAGACCTTCTTCGCCACGGCCGCGGCTTTCGGCGGCTTGTCGCTCTATGGCTACACGACCAGGCGCGACCTGACGCCCGTCGGCTCGTTCCTTATCATGGGCGTGATCGGCCTGCTGATCGCCATGGTCATCAACATCTTCCTGGCGTCGTCGGCGCTCGCCTTCGCCATCTCGGCGATCGGTGTCCTGGTGTTCGCGGGCCTGACCGCCTACGACACGCAGCGGATCAAGGAGATGTATTTCGAAGGCGACGTCGCGGACGTTGCCGGCCGCAAGGCGATCATGGGCGCGCTGCAGCTCTATCTCGACTTCATCAACCTGTTCATGTTCCTGCTGCAGTTCATGGGCGACCGCCGCTAAAGGTCGGCTCGGGTCCGACTGGACCATAGGTTTCGGAAAGGGCGGCCCAACGGCCGCCCTTTCCTTTTGCGCGTCGCTCTGCTGTTATCGAGGCAAGAAAACAGCCTGCACAAATTATGAGCAATATTGCAATCAGGGCCGCCACAACGGCCGACCTCGACCGAATCACGGAAATCTATGCAGACGCGGTCACGCATGGCACGGCGAGCTACGAGCTGGAGCCGCCCAGCCGCGCCGAAATGGGCAATCGATTCGACAGCTTAGCGGCCGGCAGCTATCCCTATCTCGTGGCGGAAAGGGACGGCATCGTGCTCGGCTATGCCTATGCCGGACCGTTCCGGCCGCGGCCCGCCTATCGTTTCGTCATCGAGGATTCGGTCTATGTCGCCCCCGAGGCCAAGGGGCAGGGCGTTGGCTTGCTGCTGATGCAGGCGCTGATCGAAGCCGCGCGCCTGGCAGGCTTTCGCCAGATCATTGCGGTGATCGGCGACGGCCATGCCGGCAGCGCCTCGGTGCGGCTGCACGAGAAGCTCGGCTTTCGTCATTCCGGGCGCCTGGAAGGATCGGGCTACAAGCATGGGCGCTGGCTGGACACGGTGTTCATGCAGCTGGCGCTCAATGGCGGCGCGGAGCAGCCACCGGATGCTGATTCGCTGCCGGAGCGAACATTTCGGGGGAACTGAAGAATTAAGGAACTGAAGAACTGAAGAAAAACAGCCGTTATATCAGGCGCTTAGCGCCCTTTTCCCCAATTCTTCAGTTCTTCAGGTCTTCAATTCCCTTCCGCCTCCTCAGGCCTCGACCAGCTTCAGCTTGGGATCGAACACGCCGAGCACGCGGCCAAGCTCCTGGCCACGCTTGAGGATGCGCCCGCCGGCGGCGATGACGGCGAAGGCGCCTTGCCGGCGCGCCAGTTTCGGGTCCTTGACGATCTGGAAGAGCGGCACTTCGCTGGCCCGGCGGAAGACCGAAAAGACAGCGCGATCAGTGAGATGATCGATTGCATAGTCGCGCCATTCATTGGCCGCCACCATGCGTCCGTAGAGCCTCAGGATCTGGTCGAGCTCGCGCCGGTCGAAGCGCACCGGCTGGTCGAGGCGTGCGCTGCGCGCCTCGTGCAACGGGATCAGTATTCCGGATGCTTCCCCATCCTCCATCCCGCTGCTGCGATCGGTCATGCTTCGATCCTTCGCTTGAATCTTGCGCAGCCAAGGTTCGCGCTTTCACGGTGGAATTGCAAGGGCCGGCTAAGCAAGCCGGGGCCGCGCGGTTTCCCAAACGTCCAGTCACGTTTGCGAAACACGTGTTGGAATTGGTGATACTCCGCCACAATGTCGCCACAAATAATCCGCGCTCATGCCCCAATGTCCGACGAGTTTACCGGCGTTGCCTGAGACGGTTCGGTCCGGCACCGGCTCGTAAACCCCAAGCCCCCCGCCCACGGGTCAGCGTCGGATCGAACCAACCTCGGTTTTTCCTTGGAAAAATCAGGTGCGACGATCCCAAAACCTGAATGACCGGCGTCAGAAGCAAGCTGACGCCGGTTTTTTGTTGTCCTGGCGGGAGCACCCTTCTCCCACAAGGGAGAAGGAAAGGAGCCGTCAAAGCCGGTCGGGCTTGTGGATGAAGGCGGCGCCGAGGATCGGACCGGGCATACCGTCCTTGCCGACCGACTGCAGCAGCACGGCGCAGCCGCCCTTCTTGGAAATCTCGGTCATCGGCAATTCGTAGCGCTGCGCCTTGCCGTGCCACATGCCGGCGGTCTGGATGTCGGAGACGGCGTTCCAGTAGGTCAGGTTGCGGCCGCTGTTCTCGCCCTGGCCGATCTGGACCGTCTGCGGCGAATTGAAATAGACGATCACCACATGGGCGTCGGCCGGGCCATTGCCGGCGTCGCCGGCATCGATCATGACGCGGTCGCTGATGCGGCTCACCTTGATGCCGACCCGCATGCCCTCGCCTGCCCTGTCCATCCGGGCGAGCGCGCCGTCGACGTCCCTGCGGCTGGCGCCGTTGACGTGGCTGCGGCCGTTGATGACGGCTTGCGGGGTATAGACCGAGCGACTGCCGAAGGCGCGCATATAGTCATACTGCCGGTCGGTGTTTTCCTTGGTGCTCAGCGTGTCCTGCCAGCCCAGATAGTCCCAGTAGTTGACGTGATAGGCGAGCGCGACGACGTTTTCCTTGGTCGCCAGCTCGGCGAAGAATTCATCGGCCGGCGGGCAGGAGCTGCAGCCCTGGCTGGTGAAAAGCTCGACCACGCCTAAGGGCTTGTCGACTTGGGGCTTGTCGGTCTGCGGCTTCTCGGGCTCGCCTGCCAGCGCGGCGCCGGCAAACGTTGAAAGGGCCAGCGCAAATGCCGCAAGCCGCAATGGTCCTCGAGATGCCATGACTGTTCCGATTCCCGCCGGTGACGCCGGCCTTGTTCTGATTGCCAAAATATGTGGCAGAACGGGCAGTCAACGGGAAGTCACGTTGCAGTGAAATTTTTGTCGTCGCGAGCGCAGGTCAGGCGACGGGAGGAGAGGCCACTGCATTTTTCGAGGCGGTTCGATTTGGAAGCCGCGTCGCCACCATGTGGTAGAACCTCCCGATGCCGGTCGATCTCTATTGCGAGCGAACCGGATCTGGACTTTGACCGAGTCGGCCAATGCTTTGGGCGGCTCGTTTTCATTGGTGGAAGTTAGGGGAATAGGCAGTAGGCAGTAGGTGTCCTACTCCCTACTGCCTAAGCCCTACTCCCTGGCCGCTACGCGGCCAGATCGCGCAGCACGTATTGCAGGATGCCGCCGTTCTTGAAGTAGTCGAGCTCGTCCAGCGTATCGATGCGGCAGATGATCGGCACGTTCTTCACCGTGCCGTCGCCATAGGTCACCTTGGCCACCATCTTCTGGCGCGGCTTGATGGCGTCGAGCCCGTCGATCTCGACCAGTTCGTCGCCCTTGAGGTTGAGCGAAGCCCAGGAGGTGCCGTCCTCGAAGACGAAGGGGATGACGCCCATGCCGACCAGGTTCGAGCGGTGGATGCGCTCGAAGGACTGGGCGATGACGGCGCGGACACCAAGCAGATTTGTTCCCTTGGCCGCCCAGTCGCGCGAGGAGCCGTTGCCGTATTCGACGCCGGCGAAGATGACCAGCGGCACGCCTTCCTTCTTGTACTCCATCGCGGCGTCGTAGATCGACATCTCCTCTTTCGAAGGATAGTGGATCGTGTAGCCGCCTTCGCGCCCGTTCTCGCCCAGCATGTGGTTGCGGATGCGGATGTTGGCGAAGGTGCCGCGCATCATCACCTCATGGTTGCCGCGCCGCGTGCCGTACTGGTTGAAGTCGGCGACGCCGACGCCATGCTCGGTGAGGTACTTGCCGGCCGGCGATGCGGCCTTGATCGAGCCCGCCGGCGAGATGTGGTCGGTGGTGATCTTGTCGCCGAACAGGCCGAGCACGCGCGCGCCCTTGATGTCGCCGATCTTGCCGAAGCCACGGCCCATGCCGGCGAAATAGGGCGGGTTCTGCACATAGGTCGAATGATCGTCCCAGGCATAGGTCTGGCCTTCCGGCGCCTTGACCTTCTGCCAGTATTCATCGCCCTTGAAGACGTCGGCGTATTTGCGGGCGAACAGCTCGCGCGTGACGTTCTTCTCGATGAACTCCTGGATCTCGGCAGAGGTCGGCCAGATGTCCTTGAGATAGACCGGCTTGCCGTCGCTGCCCTCGCCGAGCGGCTCGGTGGTGAGATCCCTGGTCACGGTGCCGGCCAGCGCATGGGCAACGACCAGCGGCGGCGAGGCGAGGTAGTTCGCCTGCACGTCCGGGGAGACGCGGCCTTCGAAGTTGCGATTGCCGGAGAGCACCGCTGCGGCGATCAGCCCCTTGTCGTTGATGGTCTTGGAAATCGGTCCCGGCAGCGGGCCGGAATTGCCGATGCAGGTGGTGCAGCCGAAGCCGACGAGGTTGAAGCCGATCTGGTCGAGCTCCTTCTGCAGGCCGGATTTTTCCAGATATTCGGCCACCACCTGGCTGCCGGGTGCGAGCGAGGTCTTGACCCACGGCTTTTGCTTCAGCCCGCGCCGGTTGGCGTTGCGGGCAAGCAGGCCGGCGCCGATCAGCACGCTCGGATTCGAAGTGTTGGTGCAGGAGGTGATGGCGGCGATGACGACGTCGCCATGGCCGAGGTCGTAGGACGTGCCTTCCACCGCATAGCGCTTGGAAATCTCGGCCGCCTTCTTGTACTCGGTCTCCATCGCCTTGGCGAAGCCGGCCGGAATGTCCTGCAGGGCGACGCGACCCTCGGGGCGCTTCGGGCCGGCCATCGACGGCACGACGTCGCCGAGGTCGAGTTCGAGCAGGTCGGTGAAGACCGGATCGGCGGAGCCTGCGTCGCGCCACATGCCTTGCGCCTTCGAATAGGCTTCGACCAGGGCGATGCGGTTCTCCTCGCGGCCGGACATCGTCAGATAGCGGATGGTCTCTGCGTCGACCGGGAAGAAGCCGCAGGTGGCGCCGTATTCCGGCGCCATGTTGCCGATGGTGGCGCGGTCGGCCAGTGTCATGTTGGAGAGGCCCGGGCCGAAGAACTCGACGAACTTGCCGACGACGCCCTTCTTGCGCAGCATCTGGGTGACGGTGAGCACGAGGTCGGTGGCGGTGACGCCTTCCTTGAGCTTGCCGGTAAGGCGGAAGCCGATAACCTCGGGCAAGAGCATGGAGACCGGCTGGCCGAGCATCGCGGCCTCGGCCTCGATGCCGCCGACGCCCCAGCCGAGCACGCCGAGGCCGTTTATCATGGTGGTGTGAGAATCCGTGCCGACGCAGGTGTCGGGATAAGCGGTGGTCTCGCCGTCTTCCGAGCTGGTCCACACCACCTGCCCGAGATATTCGAGGTTGACCTGGTGGCAGATGCCGGTGCCGGGCGGCACGACGCGGAAATTGCGGAACGCCTGCTGGCCCCATTTCAGGAACTTGTAGCGCTCCTCGTTGCGCTCATATTCGAGCTCGACGTTGCGGGCGAAGGCCATCGGCGTGCCGAACTCGTCGACGATGACGGAATGGTCGATGACGAGATCGACCGGCACCAGCGGATTGATCTTTTGCGGATCGCCGCCAAGCGCCTTGATGCCGTCGCGCATGGCGGCGAGATCGACAACGGCCGGAACGCCGGTAAAATCCTGCATCAGCACGCGGGCCGGGCGGTAGGCGATCTCGACGCCGGCGGTGCCCTTGTCGGTCAGCCAGCCGGCGACCGCCTGGATGCTCTCCTTGGTGACAGAGCGGCCGTCTTCGTTACGCAGCAGATTCTCCAGCAGCACCTTCATCGAATAGGGCAGCTGAGCGATGCCGGTGAGGCCGTTCTTCTCGGCCTCGATGAGATCGTAATAGACATAGTCCGCGCCACCCGCGGTCAGGGTGCGGCGGCAGTTGAAACTATCGAGGGATTTTGACACGTGCGATCCGTCCTTGTCTGTTCAGCCTGAAAGGGAACGGACGCCGATGGCATGCAATCACGCGCAAAGGTGCGGGTACGGCCATTTCCGCTGTCCGCTCCCAAGCAACCCGAGCCGTTCAAGGCGGCGCGTGCGCTGGTTCGGCGCTAATTCTGTTCCCGCGCCGACCGCTGGCACGGATGAACCGCATATAGAGAATTTCCTGGAATAGTTCTAGACAGACGAAAGGCAAATTTGTGCGATGCGGCGAGAGCCGCAAAACGGTGCTTTCGGGACGGGCAAGAATGCGGCTGATCGCCGAAAATCTGGGCGGCGAGCGCGGCGGCGAGACGGTCTTTTCCGGCATCGGTTTCGCGCTCGAAAAGGGCGAGGCGCTGATCGTCACCGGGCCGAACGGATCGGGCAAGTCGACGCTGCTCAGGGTCATCGCCGGCCTGTTGCCGGTCGCCAAGGGGTTTGTGCGGGTCGAGGCTGGCGGCGAAGCGTTTCCCACGATCGCCTCGGCCTCACATTATCTCGGCCATCTCAACGCGATGAAGACGGCGCTCAGCGTCGAAGAAAACCTGGGCTTCTGGCGCGCCTTCCAGGGCGAGCCGGCTTTGAGCGTGGAAGAGGCGCTGGAGACGGTCGGGCTTGGCGGGCTCGGGCATCTGCCTTTCGGCTATCTCTCGACCGGGCAGAAGCGGCGCGCGTCGATCGCGAAATTGCTGGTCAGCCGACGGCCGGTCTGGCTGCTCGACGAGCCGACGGCGGGGCTGGACAAGGCGTCGGAGGAACGGTTCGCGGGGCTGATGCGGGACCACTGCCAAGAGGGCGGGATCATCGTGGCGGCGACACATTTGCCGCTGGGGCTTGAGGGGGCGAAGGCGCTTCAAATGAAGGTAGCCGTTTGATGTTGCTGCTCTACGGCGCCCCCCCCTGTCCTGCCGGACATCTCCCCCACTTGGGGGGAGATCGGCAGCTTCGGCGCCCCGCTCATCCTTCCGACGTTGGGGATTGGCGAAATCACCGGCGACGTCTGATCTCCCCCCGAGTGAGGGGGATGGCCGACAGGCCAGAGGGGGGCGCGAAGGAACGCTCACATCGACAGGGAGCCATATCCTGATGTCGTCGCTCTTCCTGCGCGATATCCGCCTTTCCATTCGCGCCGGCGGCGGGGCGTTGATCGGTGTCATCTTCTTCCTGGCGGTGATCGCCACGATCCCGTTCGGCGTCGGGCCGGACCTCAACCTTTTGTCCCGCATCGGCCCCGCGATCTTGTGGATCGCCGCTCTGCTCGCCTGCCTGCTCGGGCTCGACCGGCTGTTCCAGGCCGACCGCGAGGACGGCTCGCTCGATCTCCTGGTGCTCAACAGCGACCGGCAGATGCTGGCGCTGACGGTGCTGGTGAAGTGCCTGGCGCACTGGGCGGGCAGCGTGCTGCCGCTGGTGGTCGCGGCACCGCTGCTTGGCCTGTTCATGAATATGGAGCCGACCGGCATCGGCGCCACGGCGTTCACGCTGCTCGTCGGCACGCCGGCCATCACCTTCATCGGCGCCGCGGGGGCCGCGGTGGCGGTGGCGCTGCCGCGCGGCGGGCTCTTGATCTCGGTGCTGGTGCTGCCGCTCACCATTCCGGTGCTGATCTTCGGCGTATCGGCCAGCTACGGCGCCGTGGCCGATCCGGCGCCGTTCCTGCAGCCCTTCCTCATTCTTGCCGCGCTGACGCTGTTTCTTGCGGTGGTCGGGCCGCTGGCGGCCGCGCTTGCGCTGCGTCACGGGACGGATTGAGGCCCGCGGAACGCTCTCATTGTGCGGCGCCGCGTCTGATTGCGCAGCCTGCAATGCAGGGTTAAGGGAAGGCATGATCGAGCGGACTGACATGGCAGGCGCGGAAGGCATGCACGTGGAGCGGCTGATATGAGCGCGCATGCACTCTACGTCACCGCCGCCTATGCCATCACGGCGATAGTGCTCGCCGGGCTGATCGGCTGGATCCTGCTCGACCAGCGCGCGCGCAAGCGGGAACTCGCGGCGCTCGAGGCCGCGGGCGTACGGCGACGTTCCGATAAATCGGGGACGGGGAAGCCGTGAGCACGGAAACCCAAACGCCGGCGCCGCGTCGCCGCCTGTTCGTGATTTTGCCGCTGCTGGTCTTCCTGGGCCTGGCAGGACTGTTCCTGTCGCAGCTCCTGTCCGGCCGCGACACGTCGGAAATCCCCTCAGCCCTGATAGGGCTGCCGGCGCCGCAGACGAACCTGCCGCCGCTCGAAGGCTCGAACCTGCCGGGGCTGGAGTCCAAATCCTTCGCCGGCAAGGTGACGCTGGTCAACGTCTTCGCATCATGGTGCGCGCCATGCCGGGAAGAGCATCCGGTGCTTCTGGCGTTGTCTGAGGACAAGCGCTTCACGCTTGCCGCGCTGAACTACAAGGACGAGCCGGAAAACGCTCGCCGCTTCCTTGGTGAGGTCGGCAATCCTTACCAGGCGATCGGCGTCGATCCGGCCGGCCGCGCGGCGATCGACTGGGGCGTCTATGGCGTGCCGGAGACTTTCGTCATCGGCAAGGACGGCAAGATCGCCTACAAGCATGTGGGCCCGCTGACGCCGGAATCGGCGAAGGCGCTGCTCTTGCCGCAGATCGAGAAGGCGCTGGCGGCATCAAGCGCTTCGCCCTGAAGCGCGTCAGGATAACGTAGGCGGAGGCTCTTCAGCCGGTCCCGAAAGCCTGTAGACATACATCACGAACTCCTCGGCTGGTCCGTGCGGCTCGTTCAGCGCTTCATAAAGCGCCCGCGCCGGCCCGTTGTCCGGCTCCGTCCCGACCCACGACTCCTCACAGCCATGCTCGCGGCCGATCTCGAACATCGCGTCGAGCATCTTGCGCGCAATGCCCTGCCGCTGGAAAGGCGGCGCCACACCGACTTCGTCGATGTAGAGCTCGCTCGCCTTGTCCGGATGGCGATGGATGACGGCGGCGCACTGGCCGACCACGATTTCGTCAATTATCGCCGCGATCATGAAATGGCCGGGCGAGGCGAGATAGGCGGCAACGCGGTCGGGCCGGATCGGCTCGTCGAACACCCCCTCGGCCACTGGCATCACAAGGGCGTCATCCTCGGGACGAAGCCTTCTGATTTCGACGTTCATCGTGTAAATTTTCCTCAGTTGGCTCAATAACTTTGACGTTTACGTAAATCCCAAACCATCTAACCGATTGAAAACACTGGATACAAAATAATCGTTTGAATTTCTTCCACGCCGGAGCTATTGGGTGCGGCGAAATCTCGCGGGTCCTCTTCCAGCCTCCTCGACGCCGTCATCAAGTCTGCAAGGATTTGGAGCACGGTCACACACAAGGGAAAACATCCTGACATGGCACGCAACAAGATAGCGCTCATCGGCTCGGGCATGATCGGCGGCACGCTCGCCCATATGATCGGCCTCAAGGACCTCGGCGACGTGGTTCTGTTCGATATCGCCGAGGGCATTCCGCAGGGCAAAGGTCTCGACATCGCGCAGTCGTCGCCGGTCGACGGGTTCGACTCCAGGCTCACCGGCGTCAACGACTATGCCGGCATCGAGGGCGCGGATGTGTGCATCGTCACCGCCGGCGTGCCGCGCAAGCCCGGCATGAGCCGCGACGATCTTCTGGGCATCAACCTCAAGGTCATGGAACAGGTCGGCGCGGGTCTCAAGAAATACGCGCCGAAGGCCTTCGTCATCTGCATCACCAATCCGCTCGATGCCATGGTCTGGGCGCTGCAGAAATTCTCCGGCCTGCCGACCAGCCATGTCGTGGGCATGGCCGGCGTGCTCGACAGCGCCCGCTTCCGCTACTTCCTGGCCGAAGAGTTCAAGGTCTCGGTCGAGGACGTCACCGCTTTCGTGCTCGGCGGCCATGGTGACTCGATGGTGCCGATGATCCGCTATTCGACGGTGTCGGGCATCCCGCTGCCCGACCTCGTCAAGATGGGCTGGACCTCGAAGGAAAAGCTCGACCAGATCGTGCAGCGCACCCGCGACGGCGGCGCCGAGATCGTCGGCTTGCTGAAGACCGGCTCGGCCTACTACGCCCCGGCTGCCTCGGCCATCGCCATGGCCGAATCCTACCTCAAGGACAAGAAGCGCGTGCTGCCTTGCGCCGCGCATCTGTCCGGTCAGTATGGCGTGAAGGGCACCTATGTCGGCGTTCCGGTGGTGATCGGCGCCGGCGGCGTCGAGCGCGTCATCGAGATCGACCTCTCGAAGGCAGAGCAGAAGATGTTCGACAATTCGGTGGCGGCCGTCCAGGGTCTCACCGAGGCCTGCACCAAGATCGCCCCGCATCTCGCCGGCAAGTAACCCGTCTCCGGAGACCAAGCGCATGAACATCCATGAATATCAGGCCAAGGCGCTGCTGAAGTCCTTCGGTGCGCCGGTAGCAAGCGGCGTTCCGGTGTTCAAGGCAAGCGAGGCGGAAGCCGCCGCCAAGGCGCTGCCCGGCCCGCTCTATGTGGTGAAGAGCCAGATCCATGCCGGCGGCCGCGGCAAGGGCAAGTTCAAGGAGCTGCCCGCCGACGCCAAGGGTGGGGTCAGGCTGGCGAAGTCGGCGGCCGAAGTGGTCGCCAACGCCAACGAGATGCTCGGCCACACGCTGGTCACCAAGCAGACGGGTCCTGCCGGCAAGCAGGTCAACCGCCTCTATATCGAGGACGGCGCCGACATCGAGCGCGAGCTTTATCTGTCGATCCTGGTCGACCGTTCGGTCGGCCGCATCGCCTTCGTCGTCTCGACCGAGGGCGGTATGGACATCGAGGCGGTCGCGCATGATACGCCGGAGAAGATCGTCACCGTCGCCATCGACCCGGAAAAGGGCGTGACGGCGGATGACGTGAAGACGCTCAACACCGCGCTGAAGCTCGACGGCGATGCGGCCACGGACGGCGGCACGCTGTTCCCGATCCTCTATAAGGCCTTCGTCGAGAAGGACATGAGCCTGCTCGAGGTCAACCCGCTGATCGTGATGAAGAACGGCCGCCTGCGCGTTCTCGACGCCAAGGTGTCGTTCGACAACAACGCGCTGTTCCGCCATCCGGACGTGATGGAATTGCGCGACACCACCGAAGAGGACGAGAAGGAGATCGAGGCGTCGAAATACGACCTCGCTTATGTCGCGCTCGACGGCAATATCGGCTGCATGGTCAACGGCGCAGGCCTCGCCATGGCGACGATGGACATCATCAAGCTCTATGGCGCCGAGCCCGCCAACTTCCTCGACGTCGGCGGCGGCGCTTCGAAGGAGAAGGTCACGGCGGCGTTCAAGATCATCACCAAGGACCCGGCGGTCGAAGGCATACTGATCAACATCTTCGGCGGCATCATGAAGTGCGACGTCATCGCCGAGGGCGTGATCGCCGCGGTCAAGGAAGTCGGGCTGAAGGTGCCGCTGGTGGTGCGGCTGGAAGGCACCAACGCCGAGCTCGGCAAGAAGATCATCAACGAAAGCGGCCTCAACGTCGTCTCGGCCGATGATCTCGACGATGCGGCCAAGAAGATCGTCAAGGCGGTGAAGGGCTGAGGCAGCGCGCACGGACGACCATGGCTCTCGGCGTGAACTGAGCTGGAGAACACAGGTGGAACAGGATGCCACGCAAAGCGTGCTCGGATACATCATCGCCTGGTTGCCGCTGGCGGTTTTTTTGGTGATCTGGATCTGGGGCCTTGTCACGCTAAAACAATATGTGCGAGCCCGGGAACTCGCCGGCCACGATAACGCGACCGCTATTCGTGAACTCGTCGAGACGAATCGAGAAATTGTAGCCGTGCTGCGCGACCTGAAGTCAGACCTTCAAGTGCGGAGGTCATAGGATGCCTCCGCGCAAGATAAACCTGGTCGAGGCGGCGGACGCGAAGATCGCCAAGGTCTTCGATCCGCATATCGCCGGCGACGTCAACGACAGCCAGGCCAAGGTCGCCAAGTTCGGCGAGGTCTTCGATTGGCACGCGCATGACAACGAGGACGAGGCTTTCCTCGTGCTGCGCGGCAGGATCGCCATCGATTTCCGCGACGGGCCGGTCGAGCTCGGCGAGGGCGATTTCATCGTCGTGCCGCGCGGCGTCGAGCACCGGCCGCGTTCGCTGACCGCCGAACCGGTGGTGCTGATGTTCGAGCCGGCGACGACGCTCAACACCGGCAACGCCAAGAGCGACCTGACCGTCACCGATCTGAAGCGGCTCTGACCATGAACGCGGCGCCATTCTCCTCATTGTCGACCGGTCACCAGCGCCTGCAGGCGCTGGTCGGCGCGTGGCGTGGCGAGGAAGAGGTGGCGGCCGCGCAGTGGACCGATGCCGGCATGGCGACTGCGGAAGTGCTGGCGCAGCCTGAGTTCGGCGGCCTGTTCGTGGTGCAGCGTTACCGCCAGCGTCGCGACGGCACGGTCTCATTCGGCGCGCACAATGTGTTCGGCTTCGACCAGCAGAACAGCCTCGTCACCATGCATCAGTTCGATTCGATGGGGTTTGTGCCGGCCTCGCCTGCCACCGGCACCTGGAATGAGAAGGAATTGGTTCTCGAACGGTCGTCGCCGCGCGGCGCCGCGCGCGTGACTTACGGCTTTGACGACACTGACACCTACCGCATGCAATTGCAGTTCAAGCCCGCCGGCAGCGATGCCTGGCAAGACATGGTGAGCGGGCTCTACCGGCGCGTCTCGCCTTCCTCGATCAACGGTTTTTAGAAAAGGGCCGCGATGTCCATTCTCGTCGACAAGAACACCAAGGTGCTGGTCCAGGGTCTGACCGGCAAGACCGGCACGTTCCATACCGAGCAGGCGCTGGCCTATCACGGCACCAAGATGGTGGGCGGCATCCATCCCAAGAAGGGCGGCGAGACCTGGACCGGCGCGAAGGGCGAGACCCTGCCGATCTTCGCCACGGTCGCCGAGGGCAAGGAAAAGACCGGTGCCAACGCCTCCGTCATCTATGTGCCGCCGGCGGGCGCCGGCGAGGCCATCATCGAGGCGATCGAGGCCGAGATCCCGCTGATCGTGTGCATCACCGAAGGCATCCCGGTGATGGACATGGTCAAGGTCAAGGCCCGGCTCGACCGTTCCACCTCGCGGCTGATCGGCCCGAACTGCCCAGGCGTGCTGACGCCCGACGAATGCAAGATCGGCATCATGCCCGGCAACATCTTCCGCAAGGGCTCGGTCGGCGTTGTTTCGCGCTCGGGAACGCTTACCTATGAGGCAGTCTTCCAGACCACCAATGTCGGCCTCGGCCAGACCACCGCGGTCGGCATCGGCGGCGATCCGGTCAAGGGCACCGAGTTCATCGACGTGCTGGAGATGTTCCTCGCCGACGACGAGACCAAGTCGATCATCATGATCGGCGAGATCGGCGGCTCGGCCGAGGAAGATGCCGCGCAGTTCCTCAAGGACGAGGCCAAGCGTGGCCGCAGGAAACCGATGGCGGGCTTCATCGCCGGGCGCACCGCGCCGGCAGGCCGCACCATGGGCCATGCGGGCGCGGTGATCTCCGGCGGCAAGGGCGGCGCGGAAGACAAGATCGCGGCGATGGAATCGGCTGGCATCAAGGTTTCGCCGTCGCCGGCGCGGCTGGGCACGACGCTGGTCGAGGCGATCAAGGGTTAAGGAGTAGGGAAGTAAGGGGGTAGGACAGCTGGGAAAGATCGGCGGCAAAAAAGCCCTATTCCCCTACTGCCTTACTCTCCTACTCCCTTCCACAAAAGGAGACGGAGCCAGGCTCCGCAGACGAAAATGGCAAGACAAGATCAGGCCAACGACCAGTTCTCGCTCACCTCGTTCCTCTATGGCGGCAATGCCGACTATATCGACGCGCTCTATGCCGCCTATGAGGACAACCCGGCCTCGGTCGATCCGGAATGGCAGGATTTCTTCGCGGCGTTGAAGGACGATGCCGGGGATGTGCGCAAGAACGCCAGGGGCGCCTCCTGGGCGAAGCCCTCCTGGCCGATGCAGGCCAATGGCGAGCTGGTCTCGGCGCTCGACGGCAATTGGGGCCTGATCGAGAAGCACATCGAAAAGAAGGTGAAGGAGAAGGCGGTCGTTAATGGCGCGGTGCTTTCCGACGCCGACGTGCATCAGGCAACGCGCGATTCCGTGCGCGCCATCATGATGATCCGCGCCTACCGCATGCGCGGCCATCTGCACGCCAAACTCGATCCGCTCGGCATCGCCAATCCGCTCGAGGACTATAACGAGCTGTCGCCGGAGAATTACGGCTTCACCGCGGCCGACTACGATCGGCCGATCTTCCTCGACAATGTGCTGGGGCTCGAGTTCGGAACCATCCGGCAGATGTTGGACATTCTCACCCGCACCTATTGCTCGACCCTCGGCGTCGAGTTCATGCACATCTCCGATCCGGAAGAGAAGGCGTGGATCCAGGCGCGCATCGAGGGCGCAGACAAGGAGATCACCTTCACCGCCACCGGCAAGAAGGCGATCCTGGCGAAGCTGGTCGAGGCGGAGGGTTTCGAGCAGTATATCGACGTCAAGTACAAGGGCACCAAGCGCTTCGGCCTCGACGGCGGCGAGTCGCTGATCCCGGCGCTGGAGCAGATCATCAAGCGCGGCGGCCAGCTCGGCCTGAAGGAGGCCGTGCTCGGCATGGCGCATCGCGGCCGCCTCAACGTGCTTTCCCAGGTGATGGCCAAGCCGCACCGCGCCATCTTCCACGAGTTCAAGGGCGGCTCGGCCGCGCCTGACGACGTCGAGGGCTCGGGCGACGTGAAGTACCATCTCGGCGCCTCGTCGGACCGCGAGTTCGACGGCAACAAGGTGCACCTGTCGCTGACGGCCAACCCCTCGCATCTGGAAATCGTCGACCCTGTCGTGATGGGCAAGGCGCGCGCCAAGCAGGACCAGCTCGCCGGGCGCGAGCGCGGCGAGATCGTGCCGCTTTCCGAACGCGCCAAGGTGATGCCGATGCTGCTGCACGGCGACGCTGCCTTCGCCGGTCAGGGCGTGATCGCCGAGATGTTCGGGCTGTCCGGCCTGCGCGGCCATCGCGTCGCCGGCACGCTGCATTTCATCATCAACAACCAGATCGGCTTCACCACCAATCCGCGCTTCTCGCGCTCGTCGCCCTATCCGTCGGATGTGGCCAAGATGATCGAGGCCCCGATCTTCCACGTCAACGGCGACGATCCGGAAGCGGTGGTGCATGCCGCGAAGGTCGCGACCGAGTTCCGCATGAAGTTCCACAAGCCGGTTGTGGTGGACATGTTCTGCTATCGCCGCTTCGGCCACAATGAGGGCGATGAGCCGGCGTTCACGCAGCCGATCATGTACCGCAACATCCGCACCCATAAGACGGTGGTGCAGGTCTATGCCGACCGGCTGATCGCCGAAGGCCACATCACCCAGGCCGAAGTCGACAAGATGCGGGCCGACTGGCGCGCGCATCTGGAGCAGGAATTTGAAGTCGGCCAGTCCTACAAGCCGAACAAGGCCGACTGGCTGGACGGCGCCTGGTCGGGCCTGCGAACCGCCGACAACCAGGACGAACAGCGGCGAGGCAAGACAGCCGTGCCGGTGCGCACGCTGAAGGAGATCGGCAAGAAGCTGACCGAGGTGCCGAAGGATTTCGAGGCGCACAAGACGATCCTGCGCTTCCTCGAGAACCGGCGCCAGGCGATCGAATCCGGCGAAGGCATCGACTGGTCGACCGCCGAGGCGCTGGCCTTCGGCGCCATCCTGCTCGACGGCAATCCGATCCGGCTGTCCGGCCAGGATTCGGAACGCGGCACCTTCTCGCAGCGCCATTCCGTGCTCTACGACCAGCGCGACGAGAACCGCTACATCCCGCTCAACAATCTGTCGGCGGCGCAGGCCGGCTACGAGGTCATCAACTCGATGCTGTCGGAAGAAGCGGTGCTCGGCTTCGAATACGGCTACAGCCTTGCCGAGCCCAAGGCGCTGACGCTCTGGGAAGCGCAGTTCGGCGATTTCGCCAACGGCGCGCAGGTCGTGTTCGACCAGTTCATCTCGTCGGGCGAGCGCAAGTGGCTGAGAATGTCGGGCCTGGTCTGCCTGCTGCCGCACGGCTATGAGGGCCAGGGGCCGGAGCACTCGTCGGCGCGCCTCGAGCGCTTCCTGCAGCTCTGCGCCGAGGACAACATGCAGGTCGCCAACGTCACCACGCCGGCCAACTATTTCCACATCCTGCGCCGGCAGCTGAAGCGCGATTTCCGCAAGCCGCTGATCCTGATGACGCCGAAGTCGCTGCTGCGCCACAAGCGGGCGGTGTCGACGCTGCCGGAAATGTCGGGCGAAAGCTCGTTCCACCGGCTGTTGTGGGACGACGCGCAGCTTCTGCCCGACCAGCCCATCAAGCTGGTCAAGGATTCCAAGATCCGCCGCGTCGTGCTGTGCTCGGGCAAGGTCTATTACGACCTCTACGAGGAGCGCGAGAAGCGCGGCATCAACGACATCTATCTGCTGCGCGTCGAACAGCTCTATCCGTTCCCGGCCAAGGCGCTGATCACCGAACTGTCGCGCTTCCGCAACGCCGAGATGGTGTGGTGCCAGGAGGAGCCCAAGAACATGGGCGCCTGGTCGTTCATCGATCCCTATCTCGAATGGGTGCTGGCGCATATCGACGCCAAGCACCAGCGGGTGCGCTACACCGGCCGGCCTGCCTCGGCCTCGCCGGCGACCGGCCTGATGTCGAAGCATCTCAGCCAGCTCGCCGCCTTGCTCGACGACGCGCTTGGTGAATAAGCAGACCGGACCAACAGACCTCAAGAAGAGAAGAACGGACAGGCACAATGGCTACCGAAATCCGCGTCCCCACTCTCGGCGAATCCGTCACCGAGGCGACCGTCGGCAAGTGGTTCAAGAAGGTCGGCGACGCGATCGCCGCCGATGAGCCGCTGGTCGAGCTCGAAACCGACAAGGTGACGGTGGAGGTACCTGCTGCGGGCGCCGGGACGCTGGCCGAGATCACGGTCAAGGAAGGCGAGACGGTCAATGTCGGCGCGCTGCTCGGCTCGATTTCGGCAGGCGGCGCGGCAGCGCCGGCGACAAAGCCGCAGGCGGTGGCACAGGCCTCCAGCCCGGACGCCGCATCCACGGTCAAGCAGGCCGCGGCTGAAACCGCCGAGATGGCGGGTGACGGCGGCGCGATCGAGCCGCGCAGCATGCCGCCGGCGCCCGCCGCGGCCAAGCTGATCGCAGAGCACAATCTTGCGGTCGACCAGCTGTCGGGCTCGGGCAAGCGCGGCCAGGTGCTGAAGGGCGACGTGCTCGACGCCATCGCCAAGGGCGCGCCCTCGCAGCCGGCCGAGGCGCCGAGGGCGACGCCTGCGCCGATCGCAGCCCGCGCGCCGTCGACGGCCGACGACGCCTCGCGCGAGGAGCGCGTGCGCATGACCAAGCTCAGGCAGACGATCGCGCGCCGCCTCAAGGAGGCGCAGTCGACCGCCGCCATGCTCACCACCTTCAACGAGGTGGACATGAGCGCGGTGATGGCGCTCAGGGCCAAGTACAAGGATGTGTTCGAGAAGAAACATGGCGTGAAGCTCGGCTTCATGGGCTTCTTCACCAAGGCGGTGACGCACGCGCTGAAGGAGATCCCGGCGGTCAACGCCGAGATCGACGGCACCGACATCATCTACAAGAACTTTGCCCATGTCGGCGTCGCCGTCGGCACCGACAAGGGCCTGGTGGTGCCGGTGGTGCGCGACGCCGACCAGATGTCGATCGCCGAGATCGAGAAGGAAATCGGCCGGCTGGGTCTCGCCGCGCGCGACGGCAAGCTGTCGGTCGCCGACATGCAGGGCGGCACGTTCACCATCTCGAATGGCGGCGTCTACGGCTCGCTGATGTCGACGCCGATCCTCAACGCGCCGCAGTCCGGCATTCTCGGCATGCACAAGATCCAGGAGCGGCCGATGGTGGTCGGCGGCCAGATCGTCATCCGCCCGATGATGTATCTGGCACTCAGCTACGACCACCGCATCGTCGACGGCAAGGAAGCGGTGACCTTCCTGGTGCGCGTCAAGGAAAGCCTGGAGGATCCCGAGCGGCTGGTGCTCGATCTCTAAGGTGGCCTATGGGGGCTCGCGGCCGGAGCGACGAATGACAGCCCGTTTGCTTGGTGCCGCGAAGTCTGTCGCCCTCGCGGCCGGCATGGTAGTTGCCGCAGTGGCAGCCCATGCCGCCTGCCCGATCCAGCTCGCTGTCTATGGCGAGGCGAAGAGCGGCGCCGAGATCGATTTCACGCCCACCGGCACCTCGGCGACGATCACCAACACATTCCGCATGATCCTCGACAACAATACCGTGCTCGACGGCATCGCCATGTGGACCGAAGGCGACGCCGGGCGGCCGCATGGCTCGCTGATGTACAAATGCCCGACCGGCGACGTTACCGGCGAGGAGCTTGCCGCCTGCACGGTCTGGGAAGGCGTCATCTACAGCGCCGACGAGAAGGGCAGCGTCGGCCTGCTGCCGGCCGAGGGCGCCGACGCGCCGAAGAGCCTTGTCTTCCCCGATCTCGGGCCGTCGCTGCAGATGTCGGCCGCCTATGGCCCCGGCGGTTTCTCGAAAATGCCATGGGACGTCTTTGCCCTGAAAGGCTGCCAGGAATGAGCACGGAGAAAAAGACGCTGCTGGTCACCGGCGGCAGCCGCGGCATCGGCGCCGCCATCTGCCGGCAGGCCAGCGAGGCCGGTTATCGGGTGGCGGTCAACTATGTCTCCAACCGCGCCGCTGCCGACGCATTGGTCGCCGAACTCGAAGCTGCGGGGGGCGAGGCCTTCGCGATCAAGGGCGATGTCGACAGCGAGGCCGATGTCGCGGCGATGTTCGAGACGGTGGACAAGGCCTTCGGCCGGCTCGACGCTTTCGTCAACAATGCCGGCATCGTCGACGCCAAGGCGCGCGTCGACGAGATGAGCGCCGAGCGGGTCGAGCGCATGATGCGCATCAACGTCGTCGGCTCCTTCCTCTGCGCGCGTGAGGCGGTGAGGCGCATGTCGACCCGGCATGGCGGCAAGGGCGGCGCCATCGTCAACATTTCGTCCGCGGCTGCCAGGCTGGGCTCGCCCGGCGAATACGTCGACTACGCCGCCTCCAAGGGCGCGATCGACACGCTGACGATCGGGCTGGCGCGCGAGGTGGCGCTGGAAGGCATCCGCGTCAATGCGGTCAGCCCCGGCATCACCGACACCGAAATCCATGCCTCCGGCGGCCAGCCGGATCGCGTGGCGCGGATGCAGGATCTGCTACCGATGAAACGGGCAGGCACGGCCGACGAGGTCGCAAGCGCGGTTCTCTATCTTCTGTCGGACGCGGCCTCCTATATCACCGGCGCGATCCTGAATGTGAGCGGCGGCCGCTGAAGGCCGGATAAGAAGGATAGTCTCATGGCTTATGACGTCGTTATCATCGGATCGGGACCGGGCGGCTATGTCTGCGCCATCAAGGCGGCGCAGCTCGGCCTGAAGACGGCGGTGGTCGAGAAGGATGCCACCTTCGGCGGCACCTGCCTCAACATCGGCTGCATCCCGTCGAAGGCGCTGCTGCATGCCTCGGAGATGTTCGCCGAAGCTGCGCATTCCTTCGACACGCTGGGCGTCGAGGTCGGCGCGCCGAAGCTCAACCTCAAGAAGATGATGGCGCACAAGGATGCGACGGTCGCCTCGAACGTCAGCGGCGTCGCCTTCCTGTTCAAGAAGAACAAGATCGACACTTTCCGCGGCACCGGCAAGGTGATTGCCGCCGGCAAGGTCTCGGTGACGGGCGAGGACGGCAAGGTCGAGGAGATCGAGACCAAGAACATCGTCATCGCCACTGGTTCCGACGTCGCCGGTATTCCGGGCGTCAAGGTCGATTTCGACGAGAAGGTGATCGTTTCTTCGACCGGTGCGCTGTCGCTGGCTAAGGTGCCCGGCCATCTCATAGTGGTCGGCGGCGGCGTCATCGGGCTGGAGCTCGGCTCGGTCTGGGCGCGGCTCGGCGCCAAGGTCACGGTCGTCGAGTTCCTCGACAGCATCCTCGGCGGCATGGACGGCGAGGTGTCGAAACAGTTCCAGCGGCTCTTGTCCAAGCAGGGTTTCGAATTCAGGCTCGGCGCCAAGGTCACTGGCGCCGCCAAGACCAAGAAGGGCGCCAGCGTCACCTTCGAGCCGGTGAAGGGCGGCGCGGCCGAAACGATCGAGGCGGACGTGGTGCTGGTCGCGACCGGACGCCGCCCCTATGCCGACAGCCTCGGCTTGAAGGAAGCGGGCGTCGAGATGGACGAGCGCGCCCGGGTCAAGACCGATGCGCATTTGAGGACCAGCGTGCCTGGCATCTATGCCATCGGCGACGTCATCGCCGGGCCGATGCTGGCGCACAAGGCCGAGGACGAGGGCGTGGCGGTGGCCGAGATGATCGCAGGCGAGGCCGGCCATGTGAATTATGACGTCATCCCGAGCGTCGTCTATACCAGCCCCGAGATCGCCTCAGTCGGCAAGACCGAAGAAGAGCTCAAGAAGGCCGGCATCGACTACAAGGTCGGAAAGTTCCCGTTTAGCGCCAATGGCCGGGCGCGCGCCATGCTGCACACCGACGGCTTCGTGAAGATCCTGGCCGACAAGGCAAGCGACCGGGTGCTCGGCGTCCACATCGTCGGCTTCGGCGCCGGCGAGATGATCCACGAGGCGGCGGTGCTGATGGAATTCGGCGGCTCCTCGGAAGACCTCGCCCGCACCTGCCACGCGCATCCGACGATGTCGGAGGCGGTGAAGGAAGCGGCATTGGCCACCTTCTTCAAGCCGATCCACATTTAGAGGCCTTTCATAAACCCACTCCGGCGGCCATCTGGCGCGGTTTTCTGCGCTTCCGGTGCTCACGTACTTTAAGTACGCTCCGCTCCGGTTCTCGAAAGCCACGCCAGCTGACTCACCGGAGCGGCTTTCTGAAAAGGCCTCGGCCAGGGCACAGCCCCAAACAAGACGGCCCGCCTTTCGGCGGGCCGTTCGTCGTTGAGCTATAGCCTGATCACGGAGACGGCGCAGGTGCCGGTGCAGGTGCAGGAGCGGGGGCCGGTGCCGGTTCAGGCGCGGGAGCTGGTGCAGGCGCGGGCGCCGGGGCAGGCGCGGGCGCCGGGGCAGGCGTTGCCGGCGCCGGTTCAGCAGGCGCAGGCGCCGGAGCGGGCGTGCTGGCTGCCGGCGGCTCGGCGGGCGCCGGGGCCTTCTCGCCGCCGCTTCTGCCAAAAACATAATACGCAACAATGGCCAGGATAATGACAACAAGGGCGATCAGCCACCCGCTGCCGCCGCCACCCGACGAGGGAGGCGTGCTCGGAGGGGTGAAGGGGTCGTTAGGGTTCGCCATGAAACGTGTCCTCCTTGAAATGAAAGGCTTCAATCAACAGCCATCAACGCGCGATCCCGCTTTCGGTTTCACGCCGGCGGACGGAAAGCGCTGAAAAACCGGCGTTTTCCGCTCCCCAGCCGCCAGACGACTCAGTTGACGGCGGTAACAGTATACCCCGCCTTGCGGAAATCTTCGACCAGTCCGTCAGGGCCGGGCAGATGCAGCGCGCCGACGGCCATGAAAGCGTTGCCCCTGGCCAGAATTGGCTCGGCGTGCTCCACCATCACTTTGTTGCGGCTGGTGATCATGGTCTGCTCGAAGGCGGCATAGCCAGCCTCATCCGCGGCGTCGGGCAGCACGACGCGGAACAGCGGCCAGAACATACCGACCTCGCCACGCTGGTAGAGCACGATCATGGTTTCGTTGACGTCGTTCACCTTGTCGCCGAGCTTCAGCGTCTCGACCAGCCCCTTCATGTGGTACGAAAGTGGCAGCGAGGCCATGGCGCGCAACTGGTCGACAGCGGTTTCCAGTCCCTCGACGTCCTTGCCGGAGGCTTTGGCGTCGGAGGCCAGCTTGACATCCAGCACCGGCGCGCCGGCGGTCTGGCGCGCCACCTCGCAGGCCGGCAGCGCCACCATGGCCGACAGGATCCACGGCTTCATCTTGGCGACGGTCAGGGGCGGAATGCCGCGCGCGTCGAGCCCCTTGTTCAGCACCGCGGCGTCCTCGGGCGACAGCAGCGAGGTCAGCGTCGTGTTGTCGGTGAACATCATCAGGCCAGGCTCGGCGGCCATGGCAGCCATCATCTTGGCCTTGTCGAGGGCGTCGGTCGTCTCGATGATGACGGTGTCGGCGCCGTCATAGGCCTTCTGCGCCGCGGCCGGCAGCGTTGTGACACGCTGGTCGGTGATGTGCATGGTGCCGAACAGGAAGGACGGCCTTTCGCCTGGTTTCTCCAGCTTCCACAAAAGACCCTTGCCGTTCGGAACCGCGGCGGCCTCGGCCTCGACCTTCTTGAAGGCGGTGGGATCACTCTTTGCGAGGCTTGCCAGCAGATCGCCGCCGGCGCAGGTGGCAGTCTCGGCATGCGCCCTGCCGGCCAGCAGCAGGACGATCAGGAACGACAGGAAAAAAAGCACGTTGAGCGCTGCCAGCAGCTTCAACGAGACGAGAGCCGCGCGGTCGGCAATGGCGATGACGCGTTTCATGCGTAGCTTCTTAGGCCCAAAAAGCGGCAAAACCGTTAACCGAGGGGTGAAATTGTTTCCGGTGCGGTAATGACGACGTCCGGGCTTTCACGCTCGCGGATGCGCCCGCTCGTAGATGTCGAGCAGCCTGGCCGTGTCGACGCCGGTATAGACCTGCGTGGTCGACAGGCTGGCATGGCCGAGCAGCTCCTGGATGGTGCGCAGGTCGCCGCCGCGGCCAAGCAGATGCGTGGCGAAGGAATGGCGCAAGGCATGCGGCGTCGCGGTGTCCGGCAGGTTCAGCGCCGAGCGCAGCTTCGCCATCTCGCGCTGGACGATCGCCGGGTTCAGCGGTCCTCCGCGCGCGCCGCGGAACAACAGCCCCTTGGGCTCGATATGGAAGGGACAGAGCCGGCGGTATTCGGCGACCGCGCGCAGCGCCACGGGCAGCACCGGAACCAATCTTGTCTTGCCGCCCTTGCCGGTGACGCGCAGCACGGCGTCGGCCTCGCTGGCGAGATCTGCGCCGGTGAGCCCAAGCGCTTCCGAGATGCGCAGGCCGGAGCCATAGAGCAGCGTCAGCACGGCGGCGTTGCGAGCGGCGATCCATGGCTCTTCCGCGCGCTGCCCTTCCACGCCAACGACCTGTTTCGCATCGCTCGCCGTCAACGGCTTGGGTAGCGATTTCGGCTGGCGCGGCGCGCGCAGCGCCGCCGCACCGGCGGCGTTGACGAGGCCGCGCCGTTCGAGAAAGCGCAGCAGCGAGCGGATGCCGGCGAGACCCCGGCCAAGCGTGCGGGCGCCGGCGCCGGCGTTGCGGCGCGCGGCGAGGAAACCGCGCAGATCGGCCGGCCGCAGCTCGGCGATCTCGGGGATGCCGGGCGGTCCGCCGCAATGTCCGGTCAAGAAATGCAGGAACTGGCGCGTGTCGCGCTCATAGGCTTCGACCGTCTCCGGCGACAGCCGGCGCTCGCGCGCCAGCATCTTCAGCCAGCTTTCGCGCGCCGCCTGGAGGTCGGGCTTCGCCGGGATGAGGAATTCCTGCATGGCGGCATTCTCCGCCGGGCTGGTTAGGAAGCGGTGAAGAGGCGATCATTGAAATGACAACGGCAGAGGGCTAGAGCAAGTCAAAGGATTTGCACCGATGACCAAGCCCCAGAACCCTGTCCAGATGGCCGTGATCGGCGCCGCGCACGGCATCAAGGGCGAATTGCGGGTAAAAACCTTCACCGGCGATCCGCTGGCGCTCGCCGATTACGGGCCGCTCTACGCCAAGGATGGCCGCGCCTTCCAGATCCTCGACATCAGGCCGGCCGGCACGGTGGTGGTGGTGCGCTTCAAGGGCGTCAGCGACCGCAACGCTGCCGAGGCGCTTGCCGGCACCGAACTGTTCGTCGATCGCTCGGTGCTGCCGGACGACGGCGAGGAGGACGAGTTCTACCATGCCGACCTCATCGGCCTGGAGGTCAGGGACGATACCGGTGTCATCGGCAGGGTCGTCGCCGTGCACAATTTCGGCGGCGGCGATATCCTCGATGTCACGCTCGCCGGCCGCAAGGGCGTGCTGATCCCGTTCACCCAGGCCGCGGTGCCGCATGTGTCGATCGCCGACGGCTTCGTCCAGGTCGATCCACTGGCGGCAGGGCTGGTCGATGACGACGAAAGCGAGGCGCCAGGCCGTTCCGGCTTCGATCCGAAAGGCCGGCCGCGCGGGCCGAAGGATGCCGGGGGCAACCGGTGAGTTTTGCCGCCTCGGTGCTGACGCTCTATCCCGAGATGTTCCCGGGCGCGCTCGGCCTGTCGCTTGCGGGCCGGGCGCTGGAGGCCGGCACCTGGTCTCTGGAAGCGATCCAGATCCGCGATTTCGCCACCGACAGGCATCGCACCGTCGACGACACGCCGGCCGGCGGCGGCGCCGGCATGGTGATGCGCGCCGATGTGCTGGCCAAGGCCATCGACCATGCCTCGCCGCCGGGCGATCCGCGTCCGCGCCTGTTGATGAGCCCGCGCGGAAAACCGCTGATGCAAGCACGTGTGCGGGAACTCGCCGCCGGCCCCGGCGCCGTCATCCTGTGCGGCCGCTTCGAGGGCGTCGACCAGCGGCTGATCGAGGCGCGCGGCCTGGAGGAAGTCTCGATCGGCGACTTCATCCTGTCGGGCGGCGAGCCGGCGGCATTGGTGCTGCTCGACGCCGTGGTCCGACTGCTGCCCGGTGTCATGGGCAATGCCGTCTCGGGCGAGGAAGAAAGCTTCGAAAACGGGCTGCTCGAGCACCCGCACTACACGCGGCCGCAGGAGTTCGAGGGCAGGCAGATCCCCGAGGTATTGATCTCCGGCAACCACAAGAAGATCGCGCAATGGCGGCGCGCGGAGGCTGAGAAGCTGACCCGCGAGCGCAGGCCGGATCTATTGGCGGCCGCTCATCCCTTGGCGAAATAGTAGAAGGCCAGGAACAGGCCGACCGCGACCACGAAGCCGCGCACGACGCCTTGCGGCACGCGCTTGGCGATCCAGACGCCGGCATAGCCGCCCAGCGCGCCGGCCGGGATCATGACGATCGCCTGCGGCCAGGCGACGACGCCGCCCGAAACGAAGACGAGGATGGCGATGGCCGCAATGACCACGGCCAGCATGTTCTTCAACGCATTGAGCTTGTGGTAGTCGCCGGCCTGGGTCAGGCCGAGGGTGGCGAGCATCATGACGCCCATGCCGGCGCCGAAGAAGCCGCCATAGACCGATGTCGCGAACTGCGCCAGCGATCCGGCCAGCGAGCCGACCGAGGCCTGGTGCTCCGGCCCGGCCTCTGGCTTGAGCCACGGCCCGGCGGCGAACAGCGCGGTGGCGGCAATCAGCAGCCACGGCACGAGCGCGCGGAAGGACGGGTTGGAGAGCGCGAGCAGGATGAGCGAGCCGGCCAGCGCGCCGAGCGCCGAGATCAGGCAAAGCAGCAAGGCGCCGCGCCAGAAATGCCTGATGTCGTCACGATAGGCGAGCGTCGAGGTGATGTAGCCGGGAAACTGCGTCACCGAGGAGGTAGCGTTGGCGACGATGGGCGGCAGGCCGACCAGCGTCATGGCGCCGAAGGTGACGAAGGTGCCGCCGCCGGCGACGGCATTCACCGCGCCGGAGACAAAACCCGCGGCAAAGAGCAGGACGGCATCGAAGAAAGTCATTGGGAGAAGGCCTGGGGGATACACTTTCCCCGGCTTAGGAAGCTTGCGAGGCTCGCGCAACCCTGCACGACGGCGATATGATGGTCCCATAGGCGCAAAAAACGCCTCGAAGGCGTGACAAAGCGCCGAAATAGCTGTATGTGGCCGCCCGAACCGGAAGAACGATCTTCCGGACCCGTCAACAATGGCGGTGTAGCCGTCCCTGCCCGATGCCTACGGCAAAGGGCATAGCCGAGCGGTCGATGGAACTGCAAGGCGAGCCGAGGACGCTCTGACTGTCGGAAGAACAAGAAGTGGATTTTTGAGATGGATCTCATCCGTCAGCTCGAGGCCGAGCAGGCCGCCAAGATCGAAGCCAAGCGCAAGCTGCCCGAATTCCAGCCCGGCGACACCGTGCGCGTCCAGGTGCGCGTCACCGAAGGCAGCCGCACCCGCGTCCAGGCCTATGAGGGCGTCGTCATCGCCCGTTCCGGCTCCGGCTTCCAGGAGAATTTCACCGTCCGCAAGATTTCCTACGGCGAAGGCGTCGAGCGCGTTTTCCCGGTCTACTCGCCGATGGTCGAGGGAGTCGAGATCGTGCGCCGCGGCAAGGTGCGCCGCGCCAAGCTCTATTACCTGCGCGACCGTCGCGGCAAGTCGGCCCGCATCTCGGAAAACACCGGCGTGCGCGCCCGCAAGCTGAACGACGAGGAGCGTGACGCCTTGGCCGCCGAGCGCGCCCGCATCGAGGCCGAGAAGGTCGCCGCCGCCGAGGCGCTGGCCGTTGAGAAGGCCGCGCAGGACGCCGCCGAGAAGAAGGCAGCCGAGGCTGCTTCCGCCGAGTCCGCTTCGGCCGAATAAGACTTTTCGACAGACTGCTTTGGAAAGGCGGCTTCGGCCGCCTTTTTCATTTGGGCGGTACGCAACGTCGTCATCCCAGGGCGGAGCAGGAGCGAAGCTCCGTCGTGAAGACCCTGGGATCCATGCCTTTACCTCGATCGTAGAGTGCAGCGGAGCAGAATTCTGCATTGTCGCGGCGCTTCGAAGTCACGGCATGGCAACTGTGTTCATGCGAAGGCGGTTTTGTCTCGAATGATGGCATTGAGGGTGACGAGGAGCTTTCTGGCGACGGCGACGATGGCAAGCTTCTTGGATCCGGAGCGGGCCGCGAGTGCGGTGTA
>NZ_SRUU01000035.1 GCF_004791585.1 Mesorhizobium sp. M1C.F.Ca.ET.210.01.1.1 | reverse complement strand
TACACCGCACTCGCGGCCCGCTCCGGATCCAAGAAGCTTGCCATCGTCGCCGTCGCCAGAAAGCTCCTCGTCACCCTCAATGCCATCATTCGAGACAAAACCGCCTTCGCATGAACACAGTTGCCATGCCGTAACCTTAAAGCGTTGCAACAGTTCAGAATTCTGCCTCGCTGCGCCCTTCGGCCAACGTCGCGGCAGGGATCCTCGGGTCAAGCCCGAAGATGACGAAGCGCTGGCGGAGCCGGAGAACCAAGTGCTGAGACGTCGTCGGGGCAGCGCCCCTCTGGTCTGCCGACCATCTACCACTTGGAGGGAGATAACGCGCTCCTCCGTTTTTCGCCCGCCCGTCGACGCTGTTGAATCCCCTGCCCGCAGCGCGTAACACTGTGGCGGGCGCGACGCCGCGCCAATCTCCCGGAAAATCTGAGCATGCCGACCGCCGAAAGGCGGGCGACGGTTTTATCCAACCATGAGGCAGCCCATGCGAACCGCATCCTGTGCCTGCGGGCAACTGACAATCACTTGCACCGGCGAGCCGCAACTGGTCGCGCTCTGCCACTGCCTCGACTGCCAGCGGCGGACCGGCAGCACCTATGGCATCGGGGCCTTCTATGCGCGCGAGAAGGTGAAGGCCGAAGGCGATGCCAAGACCTTCAGGCGATCGTCCCACAGCGGCCATGCCGTCACCTTCCATTTCTGCCCGAACTGCGGGTCCAGCGTCTTCTGGGAGCCGGTGCGCAAGCCGGACGTCATAGCGGTTGCCGTGGGCTGCTTTGCCGACTCGGCCTTTCCGGCGCCGACACGTATCGCGTGGGAAGAGCGGCGGCACGGGTGGGTTCACAATCCCGAAGCGAAATAGCTGGCGCCGGCGCCGAAGCCGTCGATCTCCCCGCAAGGAGGAAGATCGGCTGTTCCGCCGCCTTCGCTGGCCGCCGTCCTCTTGGCGCAATCCAAACCGGTTCGTGCCTCCCCGCTCTCGTGTTAACAGAGGCGCCTTCATCAACAGGCGGCCTCCCCGCCTCAACGAATGGATTGAGAGATGGTGGACAAAGTAGCTCTGGTGACGGCGGGCGGCAGCGGCATGGGCGCGGCGGCGGCGAAGCGGCTGGCTGCGGACGGCTTCAAGGTCGGCGTACTCTCCTCCTCAGGCAAGGGCGAGGCGCTGGGCCAGGAGCTCGGCGGCTTCGGCGTCACCGGCTCCAACCAGTCGAACGATGACCTGAAGCGGCTCACCGACGGGGCGCTCGAACGCTGGGGTCGCATCGACGTGCTGGTCAACAGCGCCGGCCACGGGCCGCGCGCGCAAATCCTCGAGATCAGCGACGAAGACTGGCACAAGGGCATCGACACCTATTTCCTCAACGTGGTGCGCCCGACCCGGTTGGTGACGCCAGTGATGCAAAAGCAGAAGTCGGGCGCAATCATCAACATCTCGACCGCCTGGGCGTTCGAGCCGAGCGTCGCCTTCCCGACCTCGGCGGTGGCGCGTGCCGGGCTCGCCGCCTTCACCAAGATCTTCGCCGACACCTATGCGGCCGACAACATCCGCATCAACAACGTGCTGCCGGGCTGGATCGACAGCCTGCCGGCCGTGGAGGAGCGCCGCCAGAGCGTGCCGATGAAGCGCTACGGCACCTCGGAGGAAGTGGCGGCGACGATTTCCTTCCTCGCCTCCGACGGCGCGGCCTACATCACCGGCGAGAACATCCGCGTCGACGGCGGCCTGATGCGGGGGTATTGAGCCCTTGAACAAAAGCCCTGCCTCCGCCACGCTCGGACCTTCGACGAGAAGGCAGGGCAGAAGGAGGCAAGGATGGGCACTTCATTCAAGCTCGGTATCGTCGGCGGCGCGGGCTGGCTGGGCGGCGCCATCGCGGGTGCTTCGCTCGAGGCCGGCATCCTGCATGCCGCAGATCTTGCGCTGTCCTACCGGAGCGTGAAGCCGGATCGCTTCCCCGGAGCCTTCTGGACCGACGACAACCAGGCGCTCGCCGACCGCTCCGATGTCATCATGCTTTCGGTGCGGCCGCAGGACTGGCCGTCGCTCGAGCTCGATGCAAAAGGTAAGCTGGTGATCTCGGTGATGGCCGGCATACGGCTGGCCGAGATGGGCGAAAAGCACGGCACGCGCCGCGTGGTGCGCACGCTGCCCAACGCGGCGGCCGAGGTCGCGAAATCCTACACGCCCTGGATCGCGAGCAGCGATGCCACCCAGACGGACCGCGCAACCGTGCGCGCGATCTTCGATGCCTGCGGCGTGCAGGACGAGGTGGCGACCGAACGCGATATCGACTACCTCACCGGCCTGACCGGATCGGGGCCCGCCTTCCCGGCCCTCCTGGCGGACGCGATGATGCGCGAGGCCGTTGCCTTCGGCCTCGCGCCAGACGTTGCGCGGCGCGCCGTCAACACCGTGCTCACCGGAGCCGGCCGGTTGCTGGAGCTCAAAGACGCCTCGCCGGCCGATACGGTGAAAGCGTTCCTCGACTATCGCGGCACGACGGCGGCCGCGATCGAGACGATGCGCAAAGCGGGTTTCGACGAGGCGGTGGCGAAGGGGCTGGCGGCGGCGTTCGAGAAGTCGATCGCGATGGGCAAGGCGTGAGTGGTTGGCGGTCTTTCAGCACCACTATCGATTCGCCGATCTCCAACCGTCGGCCAGATTAGACGTTGCAGGAATGCGTTCATCCGCGGCCGCATGCCTAATAATTCAGCATAATTCAGACAATATTGTATAAAATTGACCAGGCTTCACGCCTCTAAATTGCATTAGCTATCCCTTATTCTATCTACTCTGAAGAGTTGATCGAGAAATGGAGATTTTCCTCTGTACTATATGGTTATTCCTTGGAACTATCATGTGAATTAGAAGTTGGTCGAAAGCGGCCGATGGAACCCGCATAGCGGGTTCCACGGGCCAGGCAGCACGGAGAGATTGTCCGATGACCTCCATCGTCAACGCAGTAGGCGTTCCTCTTCCCTATAGCGGCTCGTCCACCCATTGGTTCTCGGCATCGGGGTCTGGGCCGGACTTGTGGGGCACCTCCGGCAATGACTCCTTCTATGGAGCCTCCGGTGTCAACGTCACCATGCACGGTAGCTACGGGGATGACATCTATTACCTCTACGCCGCGGGCAACAAGGTGGCCGAGGGCTATGGGGCAGGCATCGACACCATCAGCACCTGGATGAGCTACAAGCTCCCCGACAATGTCGAGAACCTCATCGTCACCAATGCCAAGAACTTCGCGTTCGGAAACGGGTTGGACAACATCATCACCGCCAAAGCCGGCCACCAGACCTTGGACGGCGGCCTGGGAAACGATGTGCTGGTCGATGGCGGCGGCGGCTATGACACTTTCATCGTCTCGAAAGGCAACGGAAGCGACCTGATCGCGAATTTCGCAGCGACTGACACCGTCCGCCTCAACGGCTATGGCTTCACTTCGTTCGACGCCATCCACTCGAACATGATCCAGGCGGGATCGAACGTCATCCTGAACCTCGGATCCGGCGAGATCCTCCAGTTCAAGGACACGACCATCGACAAGCTGCAGCCCAGCCAGTTCGAGCTGCCGATCGACAAGTCCGGAATGACGCTGTCCTTCAGCGACGAGTTCAACACGCTGAACCTTCACAACAGCCAGGGCGGCACCTGGGACACAAACTTCTGGTGGGGCGCGCCGAACGGCAGCACGCTCACCCAGAACAACGAGCTGCAGTGGTATATCGACGCCAGCTACGCCCCGACGAGCTCCGTCCATCCATTCAGTGTGAACAATGGCGTGCTGACCATCACCGCGGCGCAGGCGCCCGCGGACATCAAGCCGCTGATCAACAATTACGAATACACGTCGGGCATCCTAACCACCCACGATAGTTTCTCGCAGACCTATGGCTATTTCGAAATGCGGGCCGACCTGCCGGAAAACGCCGGCGCCTGGCCGGCCTTCTGGCTGTTGCCCGAAGACGGCTCGTGGCCGCCGGAGCTGGACGTCGTGGAGATGTACGGCCAGAGCCCGAACTCGCTTCTGATGACCGCGCATACGAATGAGACGGGGACCCACACCACGGTCGGGTCGACAGTGAACGTCTCCGACACCGCGGGCTTCCATACCTATGGCCTCCTGTGGACGCCGGACAAGCTGGTGTGGACCTATGACGGCGTGCAGGTCGCCGAGGCGGCGACGCCGTCCGACATGAACAAGCCGATGTACATGCTGGTCGATCTCGCGGTCGGCGGTCAGGCGGGTGCGCCGCCGGACCATCTGGCGACCCCGGCCCAGATGAAGATCGACTACATCCACGCCTACACGCTGGACAGCGCGCCGGCGACCGCGCTGAACGTCACCAGCACCAGCACCCCGACATTCAGCACCCCGACAATCAGCACCGCGACATACAGCGCCGCCGGCAGCACGCTGCACGGCGGTTCCGAGTTTGGGGGCCACGCGTAAGGTCTCGGGATCATGCAGCGGGGAACGCGGGAATGACTGGACCGTCGGGCCTGCGGCCGGTCTTCCTGCGCGCCATCGCCGATGTCGGCGCCTTCTCAGTGCTGATCAACATCCTGTTGCTGGTGATCCCGCTCTACCTGCTGCAGGTCTATGACCGCGTGCTGCCGTCCTCCAGCGTCGAGACGCTGTTTTACCTCTCGCTCATCGCGGTGCTGGCTCTCGCCTTCCTCGGCTTCCTCGACGCGGTTCGCGCCATCTACACGCAGCGCGTCGCGGCGACCGTCGACCGGAAGCTGGGTGCCGGAACGTTCGCCCTTTCGCTTGCCGCCAAACATGCGGGCGGCCTGTCGCCGCTGCGCGACCTCGCCTCGATCTGCGCCTTCATCCGGTCGCGCGGCGTGGCGGTGCTGTTCGACCTGCCCTTCGCTCCGGTCTTCCTCGCCTTGCTCTATCTCATCCATCCCGTCCTGTTCTGGGTGACGCTCGCCGGCACGGTGCTGCTGGTTCTCCTGGTCGTCGCGAACCAGCTTGCCATCGGCCGAAACGATGCCTTGTCGGTGGAACGTTCGGCTCTGGCTGCCCAAGCGGAACAGGTCTTTGCCCGCAATGCCGAAACGCTGCGCGCCATGGGCATGGTCGACAACGCCGCGCGGGTCTGGGGGCGGCACGTGGGCGAAGCGCTCATCCTGCACGACCGCTCCGCGAGCGCCAACGCGATCTTCAGCGGTGCCTCGCGGGCGCTGCGCATGATGCTGCAGCTGGCGATCCTCGGCGCCGGTGCATGGCTGGTGGTCGAGGGGCAGATGACCGCCGGCATGATCTTCGCCTCCTCGCTGGTGTCGGCGCGGGCGCTGCAACCGCTCGACCAGCTGATCGGCGCCTGGCGGCAGATCACCGATGCCCGCCGAGCGTGGACACGGCTCGAAAGGGCGCTGGCGGCGCAACCGGCGCAAGCGCGCAAACTCGCCCTGCCCGACCCATCAGGCGCGATTGCCGTGCAGGACGTTTTCTTCATGGCGCCGAACGCCCAGCCCGGCACCGAGCCCATCCTCAAGCGCCTGAATTTCCAGATCGGCGCCGGCGAGGCGGTGGCGATCGTCGGCCCGAGCGGCGCCGGCAAATCCACGCTGGCGCGGCTGCTCGTGGGCGCCGCCCAGCCGACCGGCGGCTCGGTCAGGATCGACGGCGCCGACCTCAGGAGCTGGGACGAAAACCAGCTCGGCAGAAAGATCGGCTACCTGGCGCAGGAGGTGGAGCTCTTTCCCGGATCGATCGCGGAAAATGTCGCCCGCTTCGACCAGCAGGCGGACGACAGCGCGATCGTCGAGGCGGCGAGGCGCGCCGAGGCGCATGAGCTGATCCTTTCGCTGCGCGACGGCTACCAAACCGGGATCGGCCCGTCGGACAGGACGCTGTCGGGCGGCGAGCGCCAGCGGATCGGGCTGGCGCGCGCCTTCTACGGCAGTCCGCAGATCCTAGTGCTCGACGAGCCCAGCGCGCATCTCGACGGCAGCGGCGAAGCGGCGCTCGAGGCGGTGCTTGCCGCCGCACGCGCCGCGGGCGTGACGACGATCGTGATCACGCATCGCCCTTCGATTGCCGCCGCCTGCGACCGCGTGATGCTTTTGCGCGGCGGCATGATCGAGGCCTTCGGTCCAAGCAGCGAGGTGCTCCGGCAGCCGGCTGCCGGCAAGGGCGTGCCGGCGCAGCAGGGCACGGTGGTGACCGGGTCGTTCACGCCGACGATCCGCGCCCACGGCATCCGCTTCGGGTCCTAGGCGATGACAGCCGGGAGCCTCACCTTCGACGGCCAGCCACGCACCGACTTCCGGCGCGTGGCATTCGCCGGATATGTGGCAATCGCGATCTTCGCGGGCTGCTTCGGCTACTGGGCGGCGAGCGCGCCGCTCTCCGGCGCGGTGATCACGCAAGGCACGATCTCGGCGACCGGCGGCAACATCCTCGTCCAGCAGCCCGAAGGCGGCATCATCCAGCAATTGCTCGTCCATGAAGGCGACCGCGTGCGGCAGGGCGAGGACCTGATCCTGCTCGACCGGACAGCCGCGCAAGCCGACCTCAACCGGCTGACCAGGCAGTCGATCGCGCTCAAGGCAACCGCGGCGCGGCTGGAGGCCGAGCGCGACGGGCTGGACAGGCTGGCGCCGGTCGCCGAGCCGGCGCCCGCGCCGTTCCAGCAGGACTTCCAGAACCTCATCCGCGAACAGCAGAAGGAGTTCGACGCCAGGCTCGCCCGCTTCCGCTCCGAACAGTCGATCATGGCGCAGCGGGTCGCCATGCATCGCGAGTCGGTCGTCGGCCTGAACGCCCAGAAGCTCGCCATCGAGCAGCAGTCGGAAGTCGTCAAGAAGGAGCTCGGCATCAAGACCGGCCTGCTCGACAAGGGCCTCACCAACCGCACCGAATATTCGCAGCTGCTGCGCTCGGAGGCCGACCTCGTCGGCCAGGCCGGCGCGCTGGAGGCAAACCTCGCCGCGGCCAACTCGCAGATCGTCGAGGCGCAGGTGCAGGTCGAGCGGCTGACCACGCAGCGCGTCGAGGAAGCACTGACCAAGCTGGACGACGTCCGCACCAACCTCGCCGACATCGAGGAGCGGATGCGGGCGGCCGAAGCGGTACTTCAGCGCACGACGATCAAGGCGCCGGCCGCCGGCATCGTGGTGTCGTCGACCTATAATTCGAAGGGCAGCGTGATCGCGCCCGGCGAGAAGATCATTGAGATCCTGCCCACGGCTTCAGGCCTCAACGTCGACGCCAAGCTAAGGCCCAAGGACATCGACCAGGTCCGCGTCGGCCAGCCGGCGAAGCTCAGGCTTTCGGCGCTGAACATGCGCCTGACGCCGGAAGTGTCGGCGACGGTCAGCGAGATCTCCGCCGACCGGCTGATCGACCCGGCCACGCGCGAGCCCTATTTCCGCGCCAGGCTGAAGATCGCCGACGCCCTACCCCCCGGCGTGAAACCCGAGCAGATCTATCCCGGAACGCCGGTGGAGGCCTTCATCAGCACCGGCGACCGGACCTTCCTCGAATATCTGGCGCGGCCGATGATGGATTCCTTCGCGCGGGCGTTCGCGGAGAGGTAGGGCGGACGGCAGGCCGCCGACTGTTCCTGCCTGTCGCCGATGCCGGCTCTTCTGCAACGGCAAGCATATCGGCCGCTTCAATTGAACCCTTTCGATGATTGCTTCGAGCCAGGAGACAACTTGGGTCGGCGATCGCGCAATGTCACGTTTGGGCCGGAAGGAGACTGACCGCTATTGGAGCGAAGATACCAGCAAGCAGCCGTTTGACTGAACGTCTCCGCCTGGCGCAATTCGGCAAAGATGTTAGTGCCCCAGTTCCTTCGATCTACCTGCATATCTAACAGACGGTCGCTGCGGAAAGCCCTTTCAGCGTGCCCTAAAATCCAGTTACATCATTCGCCTAGCGGAGGCGCGGGTTGTTTTTGTAAGCAGGTTGCGATGCAAAACACGACCAAATCGCGGGCCGGAAACGGACAAGGGAGCGGACCGATTCGATGATCGCCGTCTCTGCCTCGAGGCTCTCTACTGCCGACCTCAATAACCTCATGCAGGCGCTTGAGATCGACGTCGTGGCGTTGACAGAAGTCCTCGTTCCTCGCGGCCACCGGGCCGAGATGGGAATGATCGATGTGCCCGCGATCCACTACAACCTCAAGGGTTCTGGACGGATATCGATTAATCGCGGCCCAAACATGCAGTTGATGCCGCATCTGCTCATCATCGTTCCCCCGAATACGCCCTTTTCGATCGAGGTCGATGACGGTGACGGCACTACCCGCCTGATCAACCGCGATTGCTGGAAGCGCGACGAAGACGGCCTGTTGCGCATCGCTGTTCCGAACGAAGAGCCCGAGGTCGTGCAAATTTGCGGCTTCTTCAATGCGTCCTTTGGTCAGTCGGTTGGTCTGTTTCGCGACCTGCGAGAACCAGTCGTCGAGCAATTCGAACCGTCGGACAAGATTGATGGCAAGCTCCGTGAGGCCATGAATGAACTCTTGTCGCAAGAGATTGGCACGGGAGCGATGACGGCGTCACTTCTGAAACAAGTCATCATTGCGTTGGCTCGGCGCTCGCTGAAATCATCGCAGAGCTGGACGGACCGTTTCTCCATCCTTGCTGACCGCCAGATCACGCGCGCGTTCGCCGACATGGTAGCCCGCCCTGGCGCTGCACACACCGTCCAAAGTCTTGCTCACAGCGCAAGCTTGAGCCGTTCAGCCTTCATGGCCCGCTTCTCCGAAATCTTTGGTCGGTCGCCCATGGCCATCCTTCGCGACCTCAGGATGCGGCAGGCTGCGCTCGATCTGACGACAACTACGACGCCCGTCGATGTTGTGGCCCATAACGCGGGATACGAGAGTCGCTCAAGCTTCGTGCGAGCATTCCGCAAAGCCTACACCGTTGATCCAAGCGAGTACCGGCAAAGTGTGAAGAATGATAAGGGCGCGTGAGCCAAATACCGCGCTCCGAGGTACCCCTCCCGCCAGCGGTGCGATCTTAAAGGGCGCGCGGTTGGCGACATCCGTCATCTGGTTCGTCGGGCTATCAACGCTAGCTAATCTCGCTGCGTGAGCTCGCGCACATCCGACGCTGCACCAAGTTCGCGCGCCTGGCGCACTGATCCTCGGCGCCGGCCAGCTCTGGATTCCGGAATGCGTGTCCGCTCGTCCAGAGATGCCTGGCGCGGGGTTTCATCGCGCCAGCAGCAGTGGCAACGTGGCGTCAGGATAACGCTCCCTTCGAAGTGAGAAGCAGGAATTGGATGATGACGACCGACGACACACAGGCAGGTGGACGATGAAGGCAATCGTTGTGACGAACCGGGCCGCGGGAACTGCCGGGATGAAGCTGGTGGAGCTGGCCGACCCGCCAACAGCGATAAATGACGTCATCGTTCAGATTCACGCGTCGGGATTCGTGCCGACCGAGATGGAGTGGCCCTCGACCTGGACCGACCGCCGGGACCGCGACCGAACACCGTCGATTCCTGGGCACGAGCTCGCCGGAGTGGTTAGCGCTCTCGGCTATGGCACGACAGGTCTGTCGGTTGGACAGCGGGTGTTCGGCCTCGCGGACTGGTATCGCGACGGTACTCTGGCCGAGTATGTGGCGATCGAGGCACGCAACCTTGCGCCGCTGCCGGGCGACGTCGACTTCACGGTGGGCGCGAGCCTGCCGATCTCGGGCCTCACCGCATGGCAAGGGCTGTTCCAGCACGGCCGCCTCCGAGCGGGCCAGAGCGTCCTCGCGCACGGCGCGGCCGGCGCAGTCGGGTCGATGGTGACACAACTCGCACGAGAGGCTGGCGCCCACGTCGTCGGCACCGGACGCGCCGCCGACCGCCAGAAGGCGCTCGACTTCGGCGCGCACGAGTTCATCGACCTCGACAACGACCTCCTGGAAGACGTCGGTGCAATCGATCTGGTGTTCGATGTCATCGGCGGGCACATCGGGGACCGGTCCGCGCGCCTGATTCGAGCCGGAGGAACACTGGTGTCCATCGTCGGGCCAAGCGAGACGCGGCCCGACGACGGCCTGTCGGTCGACTTCGTTGTCGAGTCCGATCGTGCCCAACTGAGTGAGATCGTCCAGCGGGTGCGGGACGGACGACTGCGGACGAACATCGGAACCGTCTCGACCCTTGAGGATGCCGTCGCCGCCTTCAACCCGACCGAGCGGATCAGCGGGAAGACGGTCATTCGCGTTCGTCCGTGAGCGGCACGCCTCCATCGATTCAAGCCGCTGGCCGCTGTTGTCAGATCGGCCGGCTGCGCCCTATCAGCCGTGCGCCGAAGGTAACCTGGGAAGCTACCCAGAGTCGGCGAGCACCACCGGTTGTATGGACTCGGCGGACGATAGGATCGCAGCGCAAGCGATTTTGGAAGGCACAAAGCGGTTGTCCGCGGCAGCTCGTCAAATCTCAGCCGCCTGTCAGGCCGCGCTGCCGCTTCGGGTACTGCGCAACGCCGGAGGATCGAAGACGGCGTCGGTCGCGGCAGAGCCGTCCAAGCGTCCGGCGTTGAAGGCAAGCGCGTCACGCGTCTGAAGCGCTGCCGAGAACAGATATCCTTGCGCGATCATGCAGCCGAGCGATCGCAGGATCAGGCGGTCGGCTTCCGTTTCGACCCCTTCAGCCATGACCTCGATGCCCAGCGTCCGTCCGAGATCGATGACCGCCTTGACGAGGGCCTGGTCGGCAACCGACTTGGCAAGGTCGCGCACGAAATCCTTGTCGATCTTGATCTTGCGAATGCGGCTGTCCTTCAGCGAGGCCAGGGTCGAGAACCCGGTGCCGAAATCGTCGAGCACGATCGATATGCCGGCATCCGCGAGGCGCCCGACCTTCTCGTCGACCCTGGCGCGATCGACCGGCGCTTCCTCGGTGATCTCGATCTCGAGCATCGCCGCCGGGACATTCCTCGCCTTCAGGATACCCAGGATCATGTCGTCGACATTGCCGACCTCGAGCTCGCGCGGCGACAGGTTCATCGCCACCCGGACATCGCGGCGGCCTTGCCGCACCAGCTCTTCGATCATCGAGCAGCAATTGCGGAACACCGTCTCTGTCAGCAGGGACAACAGGCCCGTCTCGCGCGCCGCGGTGACGATCTCGGGCGGGGAAATGGCCCCGTGGAGCGGATGCTGCCAGCGCAGCAGCGCCTCGAAGCCGACGACCGCGTCGGTATCCAGGCGCAGCACGGGCTGGAACCACGAGCAGAGCGCGCCTGCTTCGATGGCTCCGCGCAGATCGCGCTCGATGCAGTGCCTGCGTTCCAGCGCGCTGTCGAGCTCGGTGTCGAAGCGGCAATATTCGTTCCTGCCGCCGCGCTTGGCCGCGTAAAGCGCGAAATCCGCCTTGAGCAGCATCTCCGTCAATCGCGGCCTGTCCGACTGATAGATGCCGATCGATGCGCCGACACGGACCGAGTTCAACTCCGGGTCCGGATTGGCGATGGCCGCGATGATGGCGGAGGCAAGCTCGCCGGCCGAATGCGGGGAGCTGCCGGCGGGAAAGAGCAGCACGAACTCGTCGCCGCCGATGCGCGCGATCGTCGCGCCTTCCGGCGCGTGGCCCTCAATGCGGCGCGCAACCTTGACCAGCAGGTCATCGCCGATGTTGTGACCATAGGTGTCGTTGACGGATTTGAAGCCGTCGAGGTCGATCAGCATGGCCACGAACGGACCGTCGGCCAGTCCAAGCCGGGAGATGGCGTGCTCGAGCCCATGCCGGTTGAGCAGGTTCGTCAGCGGATCCCGCCTGGAGTTTCGTTCCATCTCGGCGGCGAACGCCCTCGCCTCGTATTTGAGGCGGCTCGCCTCGCGGAAGCGGGACTGTCCGAGCAGCGCGCCCCTGACCATTCCGGCGAGGAAAAGCACGATCGTGAAGGCCAGGATATCGTTCTCGGTACCGCCGTTCGCCAGCACGCATCCGGCGGCGATGAGAAGCGGCAGCGTTACGAAGTTGATCGAGGCCGGCGCGTATGATGTTCCGTATGTGACCGAACCGGCCGACGCACCTGCGAGCACGATCAGATAAAGCGGCGCCTGGGGCGTGGTGTATCCGTTCGTCAGCAGCGCCAGGCAGGACCAGGCGATGCCCGCCGCGAGCGACAGCATCCCATAGAGGGAAAGCCGGGCGCCGAGCGCCTCCGGGCTGCTGTCGGCAGTGTCGGACCGGGTCAAGGCAAGCACCAGGCGCGCGCCATTCAGCGCGCTGATCGCCGCAAACCACAGCACCGCCGCGAGACCGCCGCCCGACAGCATCTGCACGGCCAGGATCAGGGCCGACAGCACCGTGCCGACGGGCATGGAAATGAAGATGCCCTTCCTCAGGTCGGCCAGTTGGTCGCGCAGGATGCCGGCCTGCACGGCTTCGCTCCGCCCCTCGGGAGGAGGGCCTGCAACCAACCGCTCGAAATGCCGTGCCATGGCATAGTGGTTAGGGCAGCGGAATGAAAATCGTGTTAAGGATTTCAGCGGTTTACGGCGGGCTCCCGATTCCAGGCCGACAACGCTCACCTCGGCAGAACGCTCCCTCAAAGGTGTCCGCATGCACAACCTTGGCCCGACCGAACTCGCCAAGCGCATGCTGGTCGCCTGCCTCGGCGCGCCGGCGCACGCCGCTGCCCGCAACATGTACCACAGCGTCGGTTTTCGCCCGTTCACGCGCGACCTGCCGCAGATCAAGCGCGCGCTATAGCGGATTTCGTAAGGCGCCATCTTCTGCGGGAGATTGTTCTCCATCAACAGCAAGGCCAGCTTCACCGCGCGGCTCGCTGCTTCGGGCGCTTTGAGCGACGAGTTCGGCAAAGGCGCTCAGTCGGCGCCTCAGACACAATTCAGAAACACACCAGAAAAACTCCAGAAATCGTTCAGGCGTAAAATCGACTGGAGAGGGTCGATCATCGGCTGCAGCACTGCAGCACTTGTTCGGATTGGCGACAAGCGATGCAAAGGTTCTCGATCAGCTTCATGGGTGCGTTGCTCGGCATGTCGCTCATCACCGGCCCGGTTGAAGCTGGCGGGGCAAAGGTTGCGATTACCCGGACCGAGCGCTGCAACAATCTCAGCCGCCAAGTTGACGAAGCCCTCGAAACTCATGCCGCGTCAACGCAGGTCACCGCGGCGAAAGCACTGCAAAGAAGGGGAAACCGGTTCTGCGCCAACAAAAAGCAGGCACAGGGAATCCGCATGCTCGCGAACGCTCTGAAGCTGCTTGGAGTAACACCGATCGACCCGGATGCAGTGACACCCAAAACCGACCTGCAAGGTAAGGAAACGAAGCCATGAAAAAGTCCCTCCTTTCCGCCCTCGGCCTCGCTGTCGCTGTGGCGTTCTCGATGCCGACTCTTGGCAACGCCGCTGCCACGACGACCGCTGCTCCGGCCGCCTCGACCACGGCCGCCGCTCCGGCGAAGACCGCTCCGAAAAAGGTCTCCACCAAGAAGGCCTGCAAAGTGACCAAGCACCACAAATGCCCGGTGAAGCACAAGAAGCACGCCGCAAAGGCTGCAGCGCCAAAAAAAGCCTACTGAGTCCATAGTGCCACGAGAAGGCCGTTCCACCGCATTCACCTGGGACGGCCTTTTCCAGGCCCCGGCGCACCAAGTGCGACCGGCCTTCAGGCCTGCCTTTGCGGGCCAAGCGGCGGTTGTCCAAGAGCAAAAATGTCAAGATCGACAGCCTCTACCGCGTTCTCGGAGGCAACGAGCAGGCCCTGACCATGCAATGGCTACGCTCGCCGGCCTGCGATAACGGGTGAACGTTGGGTCACTCATCCCGAGGGCATCTCGACTGGGACGCTGTCACAGCGCGCGGCGTGGCGAGTTGGAAACATCTCCCGCATCGCCGCGCTTTTGGAGAGGATTGCCGGCCATCTCGGCGAAGGGTCGGCCTTGGAACGGATTGTCCCCTTTTCAGCCAGCCATGTCGGAGACGTCACTGAGGAGCCTGGCTTCGGCGAGCCCGAGCGCGAATTGATGATCATCGAATCCAGCCCCGACGCATGGGTTCGGGAACGCGCCCATGGACTATCGGAATTGATCGGCATGGCACGGCACGAGCAAAACCCTATTGTGTTTGTGTGAGCTGGGCCCAAGCGGAGTCGGAACCATGACCCTGACCAATCGAGACCTGATCGAGCTGACAGCATGGCGGCGCAAGCTGCACCGGCAGCCGGAGATCTCCAACGAGGAGGAGAAGACCGCGAAAGAGGTCGTCAGCTTCCTTGCCGATACCGGGCCGGACAAGGTCCTGACCGGATTGGGCGGGCATGGCGTGGCGGCGGTCTATGACAGCGGGCAGACCGGGCCGACAGTGCTGTTCCGCTCGGAGCTCGACGCGCTGCCGATCGAGGAGCTTTCGGGGGCCGAGCATTCCTCGCAGGTGCCGGGCAAGTCGCATATGTGCGGCCATGACGGACACACCGCGATCCTCGCGGCGCTCGGCCGCCAGCTCGGCCGCCAGAGGCCGGCGCGCGGCCGCATCGTTTTGATGTTCCAGCCAGCGGAAGAGACCGGCAATGGCGCGGCCGGCGTCGTCGCCGATCCGCGCTTTTCAGAGATCGCGCCGGATTTTGCCTTCTCGCTGCACAACCTGCCGGGCGTGCCGTTCGGCGAGGTGCGGCTCAAGGCAGGCACCGTCAACTGCGCCTCGCGCGGCATGCGGATCGTGCTCGAGGGCAAGACCGCGCATTCCTCCATGCCGGAAACAGGCGTGTCGCCGATGCTGGCGGTGAGCGAGTTGATGCCGCAATTGCCGGCGCTCGGGCGCGGCACCTTCGCCGACGACGATTTCGGCATGGTCACCGTCACCCATGCCGAAATGGGCGAAGCGGTGTTCGGCATCGCGCCCGGTCACGCGGAGGTGTGGGCGACGCTGCGCACCAGGCGCGACGAGCGCATGGCGGAGCTGGTCGCCGCGGCCGAGGCGCTGGCCACGAGGATCGCGGCCGGGCATCGCCTTGCCGTGCGCTTCGACTATCACGAGATCTTCGTCGCCAGCGTCAACGCTCCGGATGCTGTTGAGCATCTCGCGCGGGCGCTGGATGAAGAAGGCGTGCCGCATGGCCAAGAAGCCCTGCCGATGCGCGCCTCGGAGGATTTTGGCATCTTCGGCCACAACGCCAAGTCGGCGATGTTCTTCCTCGGCGCGGGCGAGCGGCACCCTGCGCTGCACAATCCCGACTACGACTTTCCCGACGACCTGATCCCGATCGGCTCAAGAATCTTTATGCGCACGGCGCGCAATCTTTTGGGCTGATCGGCTGGCTTCTGCTTCGACAAGCCTTAGCTATAGCGCGGCGGGAGCCAAATTCCGGAAATCGTGCCAGCAGCAGGGAGCAGGCCATGTCGCGCATCGTCGTCATCGGAGGCAGCGGTCACGTCGGAAGCTATCTGGTGCCTCGGCTCGTCGAGCTCGGGCATGAGGTCGTGAATGTCAGCCGCGGCAAGGCGGTGCCCTATCGTGCCCATTTCGCCTGGAATTCGATCGAGAACATCGCCATCGATCGCGCCGCCGAAGAGAAGGCGGGACGGTTCGGCGCGATGATCGCGCAGCTGCGTCCGGAGATCGTCATCGACATGATATCGTTCGATCTGCCAAGCGCCCAGCAACTGGTCGAGGCGCTGCGCGGCAGGATCGAGCATTATCTGTTCTGCAGCTCGATCTGGGTGTACGGCCGTTTCTTGACCATCCCGTCGACCGAGGCGGACCCGCCAAATCCCATCGACACATACGGGGCGAACAAGGCCGCGATCGAGTCCTGGCTGTTGCGGCAGGCACGCCTGACCGGTTTTCCGGCGACCTGCTTTCGGCCCGGCCATATCGTCGGCGAGGGATGGAACCCGATCAACCCGCTCGGCAATGCCAATCCCGCTGTCTTTTCCTTGATCGCGCGCGGCGATGAGCTGGTTCTGCCGAATCTCGGGCTCGAGACGGTGCATCACGTTCATGCCGATGACGTCGCCCAGTGGATCATCCGCGCGATCGAAAACCGGGCGGCCTCGATCGGCGAGGCATTCAACACGGTTTCCGAGCAGGCGGTCACGCTGCGGGGCTATGCCGAAACCGTCTATCGCTGGTTCGGCAAGGAGCCGCGGATCGCGTTCAAGCCCTTCCACGAATGGATCCGCGATCTGGAAGGCGACGATGCCGTGGGCTCGCGAGGGCATGTCATCCGCAGCTCCTGCCACTCGATCGAGAAAAGCCGCCAGCGCCTTGGCTACAAGCCCCGCTATACGAGCTTCGAGGCGATCCAGGAGTCCGTCCGGGCGCTGATCGCGGCTGGCAAGGTTGCCGTCCCGGGTGCCGGCTTGGCGGAGAAGGGCCGCTGACCGTTCTGCCGGGGAGACTTGTCAAGCGAGCAGCGCCAATTCCAGCTTCACCATCATCATCACCGCCATCGGCCCATGCGGTTGATCCGGCAGCCTTAGCCGCCAGCTTGCCGGAAGCCGAGTTCTGTGCTCTCTCCGGGCCCAAATTAGGAAAGGCTTGTGAATGAGAATCGCAATGATCGTCGCGCTGAGCGCGGCGGTGGCCGGGTGCGTGAGCTCTCCGGTCGACTACGGAGCGAAGCTTTCGCAGCAGGACCCGAAATGGACCTCCCCGGAATGCCGGCAGGCACGCACGGCGGCTGCCGACTATGCCCAACGCGAAAAGGACCACCCCGGCTGGAGTTTTGGCGTGCTGCTCGGGCCCTACAGCATGGGGATGGTGGCGGCGGTGAAGGAGCATGAACGGCAGCAGCGAAGGCTTCTCGCCCGCCAGATGCATCTGCAATGTTCCAGCCAGCCGCTGCCGAAGGAGCTGGATTTCGACCCGGCGATCTACGCGCCCAAGAAGGCGAAGTATCCATAAACGTCCCCCTTCCAAACCAAGCGGGAGCGAAGCCTTCAGCCTTCCTGCCACGCGCTGAGCAGCGGGCCGTTGCTGCCATGGACTGGATCCTTCTCCGGACGCCCGACGTTGGGGATGGTGCGCAGCGCCTCTTCATGCTGTTCGGCCCGCGTGCACAGATCATAGGTGCCGAAGGGCGGATAGGCGCCGACGACCAGGAGATCAGATGACGAGGACAGGCGCTGGTGCCCGGTACCGGCGGGCAGGATCGCCACGTCACTTACCGCGCCATTGAGCGGCACCCGGTCAGGGTCCGGCACCGCCACTGAGAGGCTGCGGGTTCAGAGATCGATGTTGCGCCGTTATTGACTGATCAGCCGCAAGAATTTCCGCGGTCATGCAAAAATAAAACTGGCGGCAACCTTGTTTAACCGGCAATTCCGGCCTAGATATTAAATTCGTTGATTTGGCCGATTTGGCTTGAGCGGTGTCAGAGACCCGCCATTTTACTCCGAATTCTCGATGAGCGTGTTGCCTGGCCGGCACACCCGCTCGCGCGTCTCGACCCCGGAACAAACTCCTGCTTACCACGGATGTACTGGAGCAGGCATTGACTGTCGGGGCGGTACCGCTTTCCGGCCAAGCGAACGCGGCTCGAGGCCGATCGATCCGGGTCGATCGAACCGGCCACCTCGAAGGCGCGGTCGAATAGGGAGGAGCAAACAACATGATCTCGATACGTTCTGAGAGGCCTAACAGCCGTCTGACCCGCCGCGAGACCGCAACCCATCGCTATTCCTTGGGGCAGAGCGTAAGGCTGAAGCGCAGCTTCAACACCGTTCAGGAATCCCGCGAAATCTATCAGATCACCGCGAGGCTGCCGCCTCGGGGAGATTCCCTTCAGTATCGCATCCGAAGCGAGGCCGAGCGTCACGAGCGCATGGCGACAGAAGACAGCCTCGAACCCGTGCACGCTTCACGCAACGATGAAGGTGCAGCTCTTCTCGAAAGGACATTCGGCGATGGCCAAGGGACAAAAGCGTAGCAATCGCGAGATCCGAAAGCCGAAACAGGGCAAGGCGGCCCCGAAGGCCGCCAGCCCATTCGGTAATCCGATCAAGCTTGGGGCGAACACCAACGGCCCCCGCGCGGCAAAAGCCAGAACTGACAGGCAACGGTGAAGATCGTGGTCGAGTTCTACCGCACCCGCGCGCAGGACGATGCGCGTGCTGTTGTCGCACGGGAGGTGCGCGAAGCAGCCGATCTCGATGAGGCCATTTGCATCGCGCGAGCCCTTTCGCTGACGCTCGACATGCCGCAGCTTCCCGATGCGATGTCGATAGCCGATATCTGCGGGAACAGGCTCTATTCCGTCCAGCTCGGCGCGAACGACAACCCCAAGAAAGATGCCGCCATGAATGGCTATGCCGACGGCCTTGAAGTTGAATCCACTGCGGCTGTCTTTTGCGAAAACGAAGGCGAAGCATCCGGGCGGGACACCACGGATCGCCTGTATGGCCGTCGGGTCGAGCAGGATGGCTCCTGGAGCATCTATCATGTCTTCACCGGCGTTCCGGCGGTGATCCTGGGCCGTCGCATGACCGGAATGAGCCAGCCGATTGCAACGCGCTGTATGTTATCCCTCAATCGCCGCAACGAAGGGCCGCGCTCGAACGCGCGCTGCCGGGCCGTCGTCTGGCCGGTCGCGGGAGCCGATGGAGAGTGACCATGCCGCTCGAATTTCCCAATCCAAGCCGAAGTTTCGACGAAGCGCGCAATGCGGTCCGTTTCATCGGTCACGACGGCATGTTTGAAGTGCCATTCCTCATCGAGGCCGATGCATTGACCGCAACCGGCCGCAACGGGTTGGAAACGGCGGAAGCCGCGTGCCTGGCGGCCTTCGACGCGGCGCGGCATTCCATCCACGCCAGTGCACGGAAACTCTACGCGGGTGGGAAGCGGACCATCTACACCATAACGGCCGCCAATATGCGCTGATGTGCGACATGAGCAGTGAACGGGGCGGATGCCCGTCCACCCGGTCGCATCTATCGGAAATATGGGTCTGGGTGGGCCAGTCCCGGATAACAGCCGCAGCCCCAGGGGGCTGCCGGCAGCTGAGGAGATGAATTGCGAGTTGACGTGCGGAACAATGACGTCGATCAGGCCCTGCGGGCGCTGAAAAGGAAACTGCAGCGTGAGGGTCTGCTTCGGGAACTGAAGCGGCGCCGGGCATACGAGAAACCCTCGGAACGACGTATCCGGGAAAGGGGCGATGCCATCCGGAGGGCGCGTAAGCTCGCCCGCAAGCAGGCGCAGCGTGAAGGGCTGCTTCCTGCTCCGAAGAAAAAGCTCCCGACTGTCGCCCGTCATGAAAGGAACGGTCCTGCCCGATCGGGCTGAATCGGTTTCCTGTCAATCTGTTGGGCGGCTCAGCCGAGTCTCGGTTTGAAATCCAAGCCGATCTCGTTGTGCGGACCGTTTATTTTCCCGAACGTCTTGGTCCGCTCGCTGGCCGCCCTATAATGGAATCATCACCGGCAACGAACAAAAGGACGTCGGCGGCTGAGAGACAACGAACTGCGCTCCCGTCTGCATGAGGACCGGAAGCCAGCCATGCCCGGACGATATCCTCAGCATCCTGAAAGTCTTCCCGTGATTGAGAGCGCGCAACAGCGCGCCGAGCGCGTGAAAGCGGAGAAGGGATTCCAGGCCCGATTCCCCTTGAGGGAAGTCGGCATTACCGAAGCCCAAGCACTCGACCTTATCGAGCTGATCGGCAACGATACGAATTCGCTTCTGCGCGAGGCGCGGCTTTTGAAGAAGTAGAACCGCGCCTATCCGAAAGGAAAAAACGGCGCACAGTGAAATCTCGCTGGTGCGGCGAGGACAGTCCGGCTTTGATCCCTTGCTGTTAGGTCGGGCTGTCCGGGAGCTGCCTGCCTTGCAGGGACCGAGCCTGTCCGGCTTCGGCGCGTTGGCATCCATCTGGTTGGCGATCGCAGGCGCGATCTCCAGCGCCTTTTGGTGGATAGCGACCATATGCGCGGTGGTTTCGAACTGAGCCACTACAGACGAATTTAAAACTCCCTGGAAAGTGCCGTCGCTAGTCCCCAACCTACGTGGCCCGTCCCGTGCCGGGGGCGATCTTGCGGAAGTTTCGGCTTTCAATGTCGACAATGGCTCCGCAGCCCATGCATTCCGCCTGCGTATGCGCGCGAAGCCAGCGGACGCTCTTGCGCGTCTCATAGGCGCACTCCGTGCAAACGACGCCTATCTCGTCGTCTTCGAATGATCTGTCGGTCTCCACGGATTTGTTCGCTCAGATCAACCGGTGACGCGCTGCAGTCTCGCGGTCGCGCCGTCGCATTCCACTTGTGTCGTTGTCGATCCAGCGCCGCGCTTCGGTTCGCGGCGCAGTTCCGACGGCGCCGCCCTCACTTTTCCATTGAGCGAGTGCGCTCTGATGCGAGTCCAAGCGTTTCACGTATGCACTCAGGATCGCGCGCAAATGCATTTCCGATTCTTTATCGAAGCGTTCAGCAAGAAAGCATGCGGCAGCCGTTCGACGGCGGCTGCCATGGATCAAAGCCGGGCGAATCTCGCCGAGAATTTTCTCGATCGCCGTCATCTGCTCGGTCGTCGGGTGCGTGGAAGACACAGCGCCCTCCCTCTTGTTGGGGCCAGGGCACTCTGGCCGCCCTCGGTCGGCATCGCCCGTTGCAGAAGCTGCCGATAAAGGAGGGTAAGCCTGTTGCGAATGAATGGCGATGGCCAATCGGGAAATAGTTGGCGGAGCAGGCAAGCTCCGGTCCCGATGAAGGAGCCGCTCACAATTCCTGTCGGGCAGCCGGACCGCTTCGGTATGCCAGGGACAGGGTGCCGGCGAGACCCCGCAGCCAGCCGTCAGCCTTCCTGCCACGCTGTCAGCAGCGGGCCCTCGCGGCCATGGACCGGATCCTTCTCCGGCCTGCCGACCTCGGGGATGGTGCGCAGCGCCGCTTCGTGTTGTTCGACGCGTATGCACAGATCGTAGGTGCCGAAGGGCGGATAGGCGCCGACGACCAGAAGATCGGATGACGAGGACAGGCGCTGGTGGCCGGTGCCGGCCGGCAGGATCGCCACGTCGCCGGCCTTGACCGTCAGCACCTTGCCCTTGTCGCCGCCGAAGCGGACCTCGGCCATGCCGCGCGCGATGCCCAGCACTTCGTGAATGCGCGAATGGTAGTGGGCGTAAGCGAAGATGCCGTTGCGCCAGCCGTCGCCCCAGCCGTTCGAGCGGAAAAGCTCCTCAAAGACGGACGCCGGATCGACACCGTCCGGCAGCGTCACGGCCGCAGGGTAGACGAGCATCGGCCAGCGCGGATGGTTGGGCATAAAACCGTCATCCGCGAAACGAAAGGCGAGCGGTTCACGCCGGTTGACCAGTTCAGCAAGCTTCGCCCGTCCTGGCATGGCGTGACCTTTCCGCCGCTTCTGCGCTGACGGCAGCCGATGTCTTCGGATGGACCGGCAGGGCTCGATTGTCGTCAGGTCTCAACCGGTGGCGGCGTCCTTTGTTCCCGGATTGTGGCTCGCGCGCCGCGCCGGAACAAGGGCACGAGAGCCGAAGCGGAAAGCGCTGGCACCGGCCGTCGGCGGCCTACACCTCAAGCATGACCTTGATGGCACGGCGCTCGTCCATGGCGCGGTAGCCTTGCGCCACCTCGGCCAGCGGCAGCTTGAGGTCGAAGACCTTGCCGGGCTTGATCCTACCCTTGAGCACCCGGTCCATCAGGTCGGGCAGGAAGCGGCGCACCGGCGCCGGGCCGCCCAGCATGCGCTTCTGGCCGAAGAACAGTCTTTGGCCGTCGAAGCTCACGCCATGCGGCACGCCGACATAGCCGATCGTGCCGCCGGGGCGCGAGCAGGCCAGCGCCTGGTCGAAGGATTCCGAGGTGCCAACGCATTCCAGCACCGAGTCCGCACCGACGCCGCCGGTCAGCTCCTTGATGCGCGAAACGCCTTCCTCGCCGCGCTCGGCCACGATGTCGGTCGCGCCGAACTCGCGGGCGAGTTTTTGGCGGCTCTCGTGCCGGCTCATGGCGATGATGCGCTCGGCGCCCATCTCCTTTGCGGCAAGCACACCCATCAGGCCGACCGCGCCGTCGCCGACGACGACAACCGTCGATCCTTCGCGGACCTCCGCCGCGTCGGCCGCATACCAGCCGGTACCCAGCACGTCCGAAACCGCCAGCAGATCGGGCACCAGTTCGGTCGGCGGAACCTCTGCCGTCGCGACCAGGGTGCCGTCAGCCAGCGGCACGCGGGCGTAAGGCGCCTGCGCGCCCGACATGAACTCGCGCTGCACGCAGGAGGATTGGAAGCCGAACCGGCAGTGCGGGCAGGTGTTGTCGGAGAGGCAGAAGGAGCCGACGACGAACTGGCCGGGGCGGACATTGCGCACCTCGCTACCCACTTCGACAACGATGCCGCAATATTCGTGGCCCATATGCTGGGGGGCGTCGACCGGCTGCAGCCCGCGATAGGGCCACAAATCCGAACCGCAGATGCAGCTCGCCGAGAGTTTTATGATGGCGTCCGTCGGCCGCAGGATTTTCGGATCGGCGACCTCCTCGCAGCGAATGTCGCCGGGCTTGTGGAGAACAGTTGCGAGCATTTTGCTTCCTTTCGTTTGATAGCGAGAAGACCGGGCCAGAGTAGACGGGGCGTGAGAAGATCAGGCGCCGTAGTCGGCGTCGCCGACCTGTTCCAGCCAGTCGACGGCCTTGCCATCCTTGACCTCCTGGACGGCGATATGGGTCATGGCGGTCTGAGGCGACGCGCCGTGCCAATGCTTCTCGCCGGGCGCGAACCAGACGACGTCGCCCGGCCTGATCTCCTCGACCGGCCCGCCCTCGCGCTGCACCCGGCCGAGGCCGGAGACGACGATCAGCGTCTGCCCTAGCGGATGCGTGTGCCATGCAGTGCGGGCGCCCGGCTCGAAGGTCACCTGCGCGCCCTGCACCCGCGCGGCGTCGAACGGGTTGAAGAGCGGATCGATCCGCACCGTGCCGGTGAACCACTCGGCTGGGCCCTTGCCGGAAGGCCTCGTGCCCGCGCGAAGAATGTCCATGGTGATCTCCTGTCAGATGCGTCGATGCAGGGCGGAACCGGCCGCGCCGCTAAGGGGGTCCTGACCCTTGTCCAGCAAGGAGGGCGAGCCTGACCGAGGCGCGGACTGACCGCACCGACATGCGGGAAAGATATTGCAGCGAAGCCCGTTCGATTAGCCGGGATAATCCGCATGGACTTATCGGTGTGTGATATAAATAGAATTCAGGAGATTCCCGATGCAGCGCGATGACATGAAGGACCTGCTGTGGTTCCTGGCGGTTGCCCGGGAGCGCAGCTTCACCAAGGCGGCAGCGGAGCTCGGCACCTCGCAGTCAACGCTCAGCCACACCATCAAGGAACTGGAGGCGCGGCTGGGCGTGCGGCTGCTGACCCGCACGACGCGGAGCGTGGCGCCGACGGAAGCCGGAGAGCGGCTCTGCCAGGCGCTCGCCCCGCGGTTCGAAGGGATCGAGTCCGACCTTTCGAGCCTGGTGGCATTCCGCGACAAGCCCTCCGGCACTGTCCGCATCACGCTGTCCGACCATGCGCTGCAATCGACCGTCTGGCCGAAGCTCAAGCCGGTGCTTCGCGACTATCCCGATCTGCGCGTCGAGCTCTACAGCGACAACGGCATGCGCAACATCGTGGAGGAGCGCTTCGACGCCGGCGTGCGGCTCGGCGAGAATGTCGACAAGGACATGATCGCGGTGCGCATCGGCCCGGACTGGCGGCTGGTGGCCGTTGCCTCGCCGGACTATTTTGCCCGCCGCCCTGCCCCGAGAACTCCGCAGGATCTGGTGGGACACGACTGCATCAACCTGCGCATGACGACCTTCGGCGGCCTCTATGCCTGGGAGTTCGCCAAGGGCGGGCGCGACCTGCGCGTGCGGGTCGAGGGCCAGCTCACCTTCAACTCGACCATCCCCATGATCGACGCCGCGCTGGCTGGCTCCGGCATCGCCTACGTGCCTGAAAGCCTCGTCAGCGGCCACATCGCCGAGGGGCGCCTGACGCTGGTGCTCGGCGACTGGAGCCCGCCCTTCGCCGGCTACCACCTCTACTATCCGAGCCGCCGGCAGCTTTCGCCGGCGATGGCGGTGATCGTCGAGGCGCTGCGGCATCGGGGCTGAGATGCTGTCGCGGGACGCCGTTGAGCCGTCACAACAAGGAGGCATGCCTCGCGGCCTGAAGTGAGATTGCCCCTAGAACCGATAGGCCAAACCCAGCATCCCGAACGGCTGCACATCTTTCTTCACGATCGGGCTGTCCTTGGCATCACCCATAAGAAAGCCGGCCCCCGCCGCGCCGGTGACCATCCAGTTATCGGTCAACATGTAAGTGACGGACGCCTTGACGTCGACGCGCTTGACACCGGCCTTGGCGTCATATTGCGGCAGACCAGAGCTTGCCGACTGGGTGGCCGTGACACCAAAATAGGCTTCCATGTGCTTGTCGTCGGCCCAGGTGCCGGAAACGTCCGCCGAGAAGATGAAGCGTTCGTACCGATAGGACGCTTTGGCGCCAACGGTTCCGGTCAGGCCATCACTGCCGCCAATGGTCTTGTCCAGTTTTCCGTAAATCTCGAACGGCCCATAGCCATAGCTGACGATACCGCCGATCACCCCACCTGGGTCCACATCGCCAAGGCCCTTGAGATAGTCCGAATCGTCTTCCTTGCGCCCCAGTTCATAGCCGCCTTTGACGCCAATCTTGAAGCCGTCATATTCAAGCAAATCGACCGTGACTCCTGTGATATCGACACTCACCCGCTCCCCGAAGCGCGCGGAGAAGAGTGGGAAGGGTTTGACGTCGAATTTGTCCGAACCCTCGTACTCGGGCATATAAATCGCGCCGGCGCCGATGGTGACCTGCCAATCGTGGAGACTGTCGCGAAAATCTCCGTAGCGGGCCGGATCGATTTCTTGCGACGGGTTGGGAGTGGCCTCGCTTTCAACCACATCAGCCGCGGAGGAAGCGAACGGAGTCATAGCGAGCGCAATGGCTAATGCCGTCAGGCCGGCGTTTCTCATTTTATGCGCGTGCCCGAATGCTGACGGTGCGCTTGCTGTGAGGGACTTCACTGAAAGACTCCTGTTGAAAGGATTTGTGAGAACCGGCCCCGGTTCGGCAGGTTGGCGCAAACTGTCGTTGAAGGATTGCCGCAACATTACGGGGTGGGAGCAGCGCGGACGGAGGGAGTCGGACTCCAGTGGTGCCTGAACCGATCAGTCGTCCAACCGAAGCTCAGCCAACGCCGCCCACCGTCGTGCGGCGGCCAGCAGCCGGATCACATCACTTGCGTGGCTGCCTGCCGGTAAGGGTTGCAACAAACTTACACCGGCACACCGGAAGAACTGGTGGCCGGATGTTCAGGAAGGGCAATGGTTACGCAAGTCCCGGACGGCCCGCTTTCCAGCCTGATTCCGCCGTGGTGATTGGCGACGATCTGCTTTACCAGATTGAGGCCGAGACCGGCTCCGGTGCTGCGGGGCAAGACACGATAGAAGGGCTCGAAAACCAGCTTCTGGTGATCTGCGGGAATGCCAGCTCCCTCGTCCTTGACCATGATGTCGCCAAGCCTGGAAACGGCAACGGAAATGAAGCCGCTTCCCCCGCCATGATCGATCGCGTTGCGGACCAGATTGCTGATCGCGCGCGTCAGGGACGCGGGGTGGCAGCGGCGCTCCAGCCGCTCCACTTCGGCCGAGAAGGAAATTTCATAGCCGGCACCAATCGCAATCGGCGCAAGATCGGCAACGACCGATCGGGATAGCTCCACCAGATCGACCGTCGAGAAGGCATGATTTGTCTGGGTGTTCTTTTCAAAATCGAGAAGCTGCTCTGCCATTTCCCGCAACCGGGCAACATCATCCAGAAGGCGCCGTCGCTCCTTGCCGGGCTCCATTCCCTCGATCCTTGCCTGCATGATGGCGACCGGCGTGCGAAGTTCGTGGGCGGCGTCGATCAGAAATCGCCCGCGCGCCTGAAACTGCTCCTCAAGCCGTTCGAGAATTCGATTGAAGGCCAAGATCAGCGGCACGACTTCCTTTGGGACATTTTCGAGCGGCAAGCGCGAACCGGGACGACGGGGATCTATGTCCGGCACCTTCCTCACGACAACGTTCAAGCCCTGCAACGCCTGACGCACGATATGCGGCACCGTTAGGAAGAGGGCCGGCAGGGCGATCGCCAACAGTGGGAGGTATATAGGGTTCAGCTTGAAGAGCAGCGTGAGGATGTTGCCGCCGGCACTGGTGTTTCCCCCGTACATCACCCTCACTCGTCCGAAAGAGATGTCGATGGTGTCAATAGCGGCCATTTCGTCGACGTTTCCATCCTCTCGAATGTCAGCGTCTTTGATGAAGCGAATGTAAGGTGACATGCCTTCATAACGAGCCGGGACGGCGCCGAATGAGACGGTTTCACCTTGGGACGTTGCGACCACGAACCAGAGCTTGCTGTTTTCCGATTGAAAGGCGCGAAGGCGCGGCGTGACCTCGAGAGCGAACCGGCCTTGAGCATCCCGGTGCAAGGCGCCCTCCAGCGCGGCGGTCAAACTGTCCTTTATTCCAATGTATGGGTTCAGTGTGAACGCCGCGTACACGCTAAGCCCGACAGTCACCAGCGCCACGACGGCAACGAAGACAAGGCTTATCCGCCAGCTCAGATTCCACCATAGCGACGGATTTTGATTGGCCGCCCTGCTCATCCGTCCTCCCTCAGGAGGTAACCTACGCCCCTGATATTGTGTATGGTTACCCCTGCCGCGGCGTCAGAAAGACGTTTGCGGAGCCTGGAGATGTGAGCATCCAGCGCATTCGACTGAATTTCCTCTTCGTAATTGTAGACAGCCGCCTCCAGTGTGGGCCGTCCGACGGTCTTGTCTTTTCGCTTGGCCAATGCGACCAGCACCAGAAGCTCACGCCTGGGAATATCAAGGAGGGCGGAATCGACACTGACGGTCAGATGCAGTGGATCGATGATCATCCGCCCGGCAGTGATCTGCTGCTCGACGATAGTGACGGGGCGGCGCAGCACCGCGCGAAGCCTGGCAAGCAGTTCCTCGGTGAGGAAGGGTTTTCCGAGATAGTCATCGGCGCCAATGTTCAAGCCTTCGACGCGCTCCAATGGTTCGTTACGCGCCGTAAGCACGATGATTGGCGTATCTCTGCCCATTCTGCGGATGTTCGGGATGAACGTGAGCCCCTCTCCATCGGGCAGACGACGATCAAGGAGGATCGCGTCATAATCGTTTTGCCGTATGAGTTCGAGCGCATCGCCGAGCAGCACGGTGTGATCGATCACGATCCCCTGCCTGGCAAGCGTCGCCGCAAGCGCGTCGGCGAGTTCCATTTCATCTTCGATCAACAAGAGCCGCATCGCCGTCCCATCCGTTCTCGCTCTGCTTTACCAACAGTGTTGCGGCAGCATTACGGAACCGGGCGGCTGACGCCGTCGCGCAGCTTACGGCACGATCGCTTGATTGGCGGCCAGCCCGACGGTCAAAACGTCAGCGCCGCGCCGGAAGCAGCAGAGAGACCTTGAGCCGCGGCGCGAAAAAGCAGCGCAGATAGGGCTGATTGGTTATGACGTAGTGGTTCTCGCAGATATGAAATTGGTCGTCCGGCGATTCCTGCACGCGGTCTCGCGGGATGTTGAAACCGTCGGGCAGGTAGGTATAGCCGCCATCAACCCTGGACCGCACCGAAGACCGGGGTATGGCGCGGCAATCGGTGCCGCCGCAACACTTGAATTTCGTTACCGGGTCAATCTTGTCCGTGTACCAATCATGGGCGTTGGCGCCTGCTGCGGCGGCAATGCACATGGCTGTGAGGATGAACCTTCGCATGGCATCCCTCGAGCACGCGGAGGCGCTGCTCATTCGAGCGTCATGTATATTAGCGTTCCTCCAAAAATGCCATTGCCGCAGCGGGATTCAGCGCACGTGCCTTGGAACCAATAACGGGGCGAGACTGTTCAGCTATGTCTTTGATACGATGCTGGCCTGCCCGGCCGGTTGGGCAAGCGGCGCTCTTGTGGAGGTCTCTCATCATGAAGATTTCGTCCAGGTTTCGTTCAGTCGCTCTTGCCGTCATCGCGGCCACGGGCGTGAGCTTTGCCGGTGCGGCGCATGCCGACAGCGGTTCGATCCGCTTTTCCGTCTACAAGGCAGCCTTCTTCATCGGCGGCTCCGGAGGCGAAGGCACGCTGACCTTCCACGGCCGCCGGTATCCCATCTCCATCGGCGGCGTCTCGGGCGGCCTCGCCTTCGGGGCCTCCAAGACCTATTTCCAAGGCACCGTGCGCCACATACGCCGCGCCCGGGATGTGACGGGCGTGTATGGCGCGGCGGGCGGCGGCGGCGCACTCGGCAGAGGGGCCCAGGTGATCGTCATGACCAATGACAAGGGCGCCCGGCTCGAGCTCACAGGCAGGCAGGTAGGCCTGCAGGTCAACGCCGATCTCAGCGGCATGAGCATCGCGTTGAGGTAAGGGCCGCAAGTCAAACCAATCTCTGCCCGCCATCGATGTGGATGGTCTCGCCGGTCATGAACTGGCTCTGCATCAGGTAGAGATAGGCGGGCGCGACGTCGGCCGGCGTCGCGACCCTCCCCGCCGGAATGCGCGCGCCCATCTGGTCGAAGTAGCCCGCCTTGGCCTCGCCGACGATCTCGTCCCACATCTCGGTGTCGACCCAGCCGGGCGAGACGATGTTGACGCGGGTCGGCGCGAGCTCCAGCGCCAGCGCGCGGGCGAAATAGGTGAAGGAGCCGGCGATCGCTGAGACGACCGAGCCGCCGGGAACCGGCGGGCGGTCCTTGTTGATGCCGGAGGTGAAGGTCATGGAGCCGCCTTTGTTCAGCGTGCGCACGGCATGCTTGGCGAGCATCACCGCGCCGATCAGCTTGCCGTCGACGAATTGGCGCACGAAATCCATGTCGGTCTCGCCGATCGGATCGTTGGGCGGCGGCGGTCCGGCCGTCGCCACCAGATGATCGAAGGCGCCGACCGCGTCGAACAGGCGGGCGACATCCGCCTCGTTCGCCATGTCGGCGGCAATGCCCGTCACTCGCCCTGCCCCGGCGAGCCTTTGCTCGGCCGCCTTCAGTCTGTCCGCCGAGCGGCCGGCGATCGCCACCTGAGCGCCGCTTTCCAGCGCGGCCGCCGCCACGCCGAAACCGATGCCGGAGCTGCCTCCGACGACAATGATCCTTTTTCCATTGAGTGAAGTCATAGGGAGCGTAGCCATGAGGGTCCTCCGTCTTTGAGCTATGGGGTTGAGAATTAGGCGCGGCCAGCGTGGGCCGCTTCGATGTCGGCGAGGATGATCTTCCGCATCGAGTACATCGCCTGCCGCGCCCGGGCGGCCTTCTCGCGGTCCGGGTCGTTCATCAGGCGCAGCGCCGGCTCCGGGATGACCTGCCAGTAGACGCCGAACTTGTCCTGCAACCAGCCGCAGGGCTTTTCCGCGCCGCCGCCGGCCGTCAGCGCGTTCCAGTAATAGTCGGTCTCGGCTTGGTCCCTGGTCTCGATGTAGAGCGAGATCCTTTCGTTGAAGGGCGGCACCCCGCCGGCGTTGAGCGCGGTGAAGCGCTGGCCTTCGAGCTCGAAGTCGAAGATCGCGTGCGGCGTATCGGTGCCGGCGACATTGTCGGTGAGGGTGATCGTCTCCAGCGCCCGGCCGTTCTTGAACACCGAAAGATAGAAGTCGCGCGCCTGTTCGGCATCGAGATTGAACCACAGGAAGGGATGAACCGTAGCCATTTTGTCCTCGCAGGTTTTGCACTTAAGTGAGCGTTAGTCACAGATGCCGTGAGGATTTCTGGCTGGAAAGCTCTCGACAGACAAACCAAAGTTTGGCAATGATTTGTTACCAACACTCACAAATAGATTTGCGCCATGGCTCGCAGACTGCCGCCGCTCAATGCCCTGCCCGCCTTCGAGGCCGCCGCCCGGCATCTCAACTTCTCCAGGGCGGCGGACGAGCTCAACCTCACGCATGGCGCCATCAGCCGCGCGGTGAAACATCTCGAGGACCAGCTCGGCGTGCAGCTTTTCGAGCGCGCGACGCGCTCGGTGCGCCTCACGCCTGTCGGCGAGCCCTATGCGCGGTCAGTGCGCGAGGCGCTCTACCAGCTTGCCCTGGCCACCCAGGCGGCGACGTCGCGCCATTCGGGATCGACCTTGAATGTCAGCACTTCGGACGGATTCGCCGGCAAATGGCTGGTGCCGAGGCTCTACCGCTTCCACCGCGCCCATGGCGATATCGACGTGCGCGTCTCGACCACCGGCAGGCTCACCAACTTCCGCGGCGACGGCATCGACGTCGCGATCCGCTACGGCGCCGGGAACTATCATGGGCTGACCTCAGAGTTCCTCACCGGCGAGGAGGTGTTTCCGGTCTGCAGCCCGAGGCTGCTGGAGGGACCGCATCCGCTTCGGACCCCGCAAGACCTCAAGCATCACACGCTGATCCGCGACGGCTACCGCATCGACTGGGCGGCCTGGCTGGCCAGCGCCGGCGTTGAAGGCGTCGACCCGAACAGCGGGCTCACCTTCGATTCCGCCACCTTCGCGGTGGAGTCGGCCGTGCAGGGCGAAGGCGTGGTGCTCGGCCGCACGATGCTGGTTTCAGCAGACCTCGCCACCGGCAGGCTGGTGCGGCCTTTCGACCACGCGCTGAAAGCCGTCTCCAGCTTCTATCTGGTGTACCCGCCCGAGGCGATCCGCCAGCGCAAGGTCAAGGCGTTTCGGGACTGGCTGCTGTCGGAGATCGAGGCGGGCTGAGTTCAGCGCGTGTCCACGCACCGCCCTGCGCGGCAGCGCCTTCGGGACTGGCCTCGAATGGGCAACCGACGGCATGGGCGGGGGCTTCGGGGAACCGTCGGTTACCAGGATGGGGGGCCATGAAATCAGGAAATGCGCAGGCCCTGGCACGATAATGCCAGTTATCCGTGTTCGTGGGAACTGGTTTCCAGCTTAAAATTCAAACGTATATGGGAGGAAGCGCACAATCACGATGATCTTCGCGGCTGCCCGCGACAGGAACCACATCGGCCGTGCCGCGTCATTAAGACAGATGCATGCGAGACAGGTTCTTGTCGCGGTCATGGAGTGACATCGATGGTCAGGCTCCTTCTTATCGTTTCGGTGACGCTAACGCTCGCATGCGGCGGGACGCAGGCAGCCAGGCTGGAGCTCGACGCGGTCAACCACGCGCAATTCAGCGAGGGCGAGCCGAGCGGCGTCGATCCGATGCTGATCAAGGCGCAGGTCCTTCTCGATCGCGCCCGCTTCTCGCCTGGCCTGATCGACGGCCGCCTTTCCGACAATTTTGCCAAGGCCGTCGCGGCCTTCCAGGCGGCGAACGGACTGCCCTCCGACGGCAAGCTGACGCGCGAGACCTGGGACAAGCTCGCGGCGACCTTCGCCGGCCCGGTGCTGATAACCTACGACGTCACGCGCAAGGATGTGCGCGGGCCCTTCACCAAGCGCATCCCGGCTCGCATGGACCGGATGGCGCATCTAAGGCGGCTCGGCTACCGCAACGCGCGAGAGAAACTGGCGGAGCGTTTCCATGTCAGCGAAAAATTGCTGATGATGCTCAATCCCAGAGCCGGTTTCAGGAAGGCCGACACCACCTTGGTGGTACCCGATGTCGGCCGCGGCGATCCTCCAGCAGCCGTCGCCAGCGTCGAGGTCGACAAGGCAACTCGGCAGGTGCGCGCGCTCGATCCGTCAGGCAGACCGCTCGCGGTCTATCCCGCTTCGATCGGCAGCGAGGAAAAGCCGGCGCCGAGCGGCACGGCGGAAGTCAGGCGCGTGGTCCACAATCCGACCTATCACTACGATCCGAAATTCGCCTTCAAGGGCGTCAGGAGTAAGCGGCCCTTCACCATCGCCAAGGGACCGAACAATCCGGTGGGTTCGGTCTGGATCGACCTCTCGATCGACAGCTACGGCATCCACGGCGCGCCGGAGCCCGGCAAGATCGGCACGACCTTCTCGCATGGCTGCATCCGGCTGACCAACTGGGACGCCGAAGACCTCGCCGCCATGATCAAGCCGGGCACGAAGGTCGACTTCAAGGACGAGACCGCGCAGGGCGGAAGCGTGCAGTGAACGGCCGCCTGCGGGCGAGGCTGGCTGCATAAGCCCAATTTATCATCATCCCTAGTTTTTGAAGGCGTTACACGGCGTTTTGCCGCCTGTAGCTTCGACAGCGCTTTTGAAAACGATATGGATCTGGTGGTTCGATGCAAGCACATGCGCGGGTGGTGATCGTTGGCGGGGGCTGTGTCGGCGCCGGCATCCTGTATGGCCTGGCCAAGCGCGGCTGGACCGACGTGGCGCTGCTCGAGCGCACGCAGCTGACCGCAGGCTCGACGTGGCATGCCGCGGGCCTCATCCCGTCCTATGCCCGCAACATCAATGTCGGGCGGATGATCAAGAAGACCATCGAGATCTACGAGGGGCTCGAGGCAGAGACGGGGCAGCCGGTCGGATGGCACAAATGCGGCCAGTTGCGCATTGCCAATTCCAGGGACCGGCTCGACGAGTTCAAGAGCTATATGAGCGTCGCCGATGTCCAGGGCATGCGGGCGCATTTGCTGACACCGGCCGAGGCCAGGGAGCTTTGCCCACTGCTCGACAACAAGCACATGCTGGGCGCCCTCTACCACCCGGATGACGGGCATATCGCGCCGGCCGACGTGACGCATGCCATGGCCAAAGGGGCGCGGGATCTGGGCGCCAAGGTCCATCTCAACACCGAGGTCATCGGGTTCAAGCGGACGCCGGGCGGCGAGTGGTTGGTTGAGACGAACAAGGGTGACATCACCTGCGAGCACGTGATCTGCGCCACCGGCAACTACGCGCGCCAGACCGGCGCGTTGCTCGGCCTCGAAATCCCGGCCATCCCGATCCTGCACCAGTACTGGATCACCGAGGCCGTGCCGGAGGTGGTGGAGCGTAAGCGTGAGGGACGCCCCGAGATGCCGATCCTGCGCGACGAAGGCTTCGAGGGCTATCTGCGCGAAGAAGGCGACGGGCTGATGTTCGGGCCCTACGAACGCACCGAGCACCTGAAACTGTTCGCCGAGGACGGCGTCCCGGCCTGGTTCGGCGCAGATCTCGTCGAAGAGGATTTCGAGGCGGTGGCGTGGAACTGGGAGCAGGCCTTGCAGCTGGTCCCGGCGCTCGGACGGGTGGGCATCAAGGCCAATGTGCGCGGTCCGTTCCAGATGACGGCCGACGAGCTTCCCTTGATGGGGCCGGCCTGGGGCCTGCCCAATGTCTGGCTGGCCGAAGGCGTGCCGGGCGGCATCCTGTGGGGCGGCACGATCGGCTACTATTTGTCGGAGCGGATCGTCGAAGGCGGCAACAGCCTCGACACGTCCGACCTCGATCCGCGCCGCTTCGGCGACTATGCCAACAAGGCGTGGACGCGCGAGAAGGTCCGCGAGGCCTGGGGCACGCATGCCGAGCAGAAATATCCGGGACAGGACATGCCCGCCGCCCGGCCGCAGAAGACCGCGCCGTCCTACGACAGGCTGACGGAGCTCGGCGCCGTCTGGGGCGTTCTCAACGGCTGGGAGATGCCCAACTGGTTCGCGCCGAAGGGCGTCGAGGCCAAGGACCAGTACAGCTGGCGCTGGACGGCCAAGGGCGTTTACGTCGCCGAGGAAGTCCAGGCCGTGCGCAACGCCGTCGGCCTGGTCGAGATGACGCCGATGACCAAGTTCGAGGTGTCGGGACGAGGTGCGGCCGCATGGCTCGACCGGATCCTCGCCAACCGACTGCCCGCGACCGGCAAGGTGACGCTGGCGCATCATTTGACAGCAACCGGCGGCGTGCAGGCGGAATACATGGTGGCGCGCCTCGCCGAAGACAGCTTCTACCTGATCTCGACGCCGCGCGCGGAGCGCTGGAATTTCGACGATCTCTCGAAACTGTTGCCCGCCGACGACAGCGTATTCTTGAAGAACGTCACCAACGAGCGCGGCTGCTTCACGGTCGTCGGGCCGAAGGCGCGAGACGTGCTGCAACCCCTGACCGCGATCGACCTTTCGAACGAAAGCTTCCCTTGGTTCAGCGTGAAGACCGGCAGCGTCGCCCTGGCGAGCGACGTGCGGCTGCTGCGCGTCAGCTGCGAAGGCGAGCTGGGCTGGGAGCTCTACCATCCGCTGCCCTACCAGCGGCAATTGCTCGATGCGCTTCTGAAGGAAGGCGACAAGCACGGCATGCGGCTGGTCGGGCTGCATGCGCTGGAATCACTCAGGTTGGAGAAATCCTATCGCGCCATGTATCGCGACATGAACCCGGAGCTCAACGCGCTGGAGAGCGGGCTTGAGCGCTTCATCCGCCTCGACAAGGGCGATTTCGTCGGGCGCGAGGCTGTCTTGAAATACAAGGCGAGGAACGACCAGCGCCGGTCGGTGACGCTCAAGGTCGAGACCGACGGCGCGAGCACGCTTGCCTCAGAAGGTCTTTACCTGAATGGCGAATTGGTCGGGCGCATCACCTCGGGCGGATACGGCTATGCGCTCGGGCATGACGTGGCGCTGGCGCTGCTGCCCGAGCGTCTCGGCAAGCCCGGCACGAAGCTCGACGTCGCGATCCTGGGCGAATGGAAGGTCGCCGAGGTCATTGCGGATTCGCCCTACGATCCCACCTCGGCCAGGGCGCGGATGTAGCAGGCATGCGGATCGACCGGATCAACGTCTACTCGGCGCAGCTTCCCGTCAAAGGCGGCGTCTATCGGATGGCGAGCGCCGATGTGGAGGCGCTGGACTCGACGCTTGTCGAGATCGTGACCGATGACGGTTTGACCGGCTGGGGCGAGACCTGCCCGGTCGGACCGGTCTACCAGCCGCATCACGCGCTGGGCGCTCGCGCCGCGATCGCCGAAATCGCTCCCGGGCTCATCGGTTGCGAGATCGCCTCGATCAGGCTTCTGGCCAGACAAATGGGCGAGCGGCTGAACGGGCACGGCTACGCCAAGGCGGCGTTCGACATGGCCTTCCTCGACCTGCTCGGCCAGAAACTCGGCGTGCCGGTCTCGACGCTTCTGGGCGGCGCGCTGACGGACCGCGTGCCGGCCTATTATTCGCTGATCGTCGGCGCTCCGGACGAAACGGCGAGGATCGCCGCCGACAAGGTGAATGCCGGCTATCCGCGCCTGCAGGTCAAAATCGGGGGGCGCAATCTCGAGGAAGACGTGGCCGTCGTTCACAAGGTCTGGGAAGCGGTCGGCTACAAGGCGCGGATCGCCGTCGACGGCAATCGCGGCATGACGGTCGCCTCGGCGATCCATCTCGACCGGCTCTGCCAGGCGATCCCGTTCGTCTTCGAGCAGCCCTGCAACACGATCGACGAGATCGCGACGCTAAAAGGTCGCGTGACGCATCCGGTCTATCTGGACGAGAGCACCGAGGACCAGAACACGGTGCTGCGCGCGATCTCGCTCGGCATCGCGGACGGCTTCGGCTTCAAGGTCACCCGCCTTGGCGGCCTGAGCAAGATGACGACCGTGCGCGACCTTTGCGCGATCCGCTCGCTGCCGCACAGCTGCGACGACGCCTGGGGCGGCGACATCATCGCCGCGGCCTGCGTGCATCTCGCCGCGACCGTGGAGCCGCGCCGCATGGAAGGCGCCTGGATCGCCCAGGAATATATCGAGGGGCATTTCGACGCGAAGAACCCGGTCGTCATCCGCAACGGGCATATCGCCGTGCCGCAATTGCCCGGCCTCGGCGTGAAGCCGGAGCCCGGCCTGTTCGGCAAGCCGATGGCCACATACGAGGCCTGAGCGACGCCCCGGCCAACCCGGTTCCGGCCGGGAAGCAGCCGCCGATCACTTCTCGAACAGCGCGGATCGTTCCGCCCTGCCCTGCGTTGAGTGAAACGCAAGGAGGAAACCGCGATGGACGACGATCGGATCGAGAAGATCAGACAGCGCGCTTATGAGATCTGGGAGCGCGAGGGCAGCTTGCAGGGCGATCACGAGCGGCATTGGCATCAGGCCGAGATGGAGATCGACCGCGAAGCGGCCCTTCCCCTCACGGCCGACGATGCGCTGCCCGAGACGCGCGAGGGCGCCAGTTCAGATGTGCTGACAGTCGAAGCCCTGGCTGCGCGCACAGGCATATCGGGCGACGAGGCGCAGGAGTTGATCGACAGGCTGGGCAACGACCGTGCCGCGATCGAGCAGGCGGCGCGCGGCCTCAGGGCGAAGCGACAGCGCTAACTGCCGGGCAGTGGTGGGGTCCTTTTCCCTTCGCATCAGAGCTGCGCGGGAATCCGCTTGTTTGTGACACGCGTCTGCATTGTACTTTCCGGATCGAAACCTTGTTTGAGGAGGCAAGGGGATGACCTGGAAAGCGGCGGCGGTTTCCTGGACGGCGACGATTTGGGTGAGCTTGGCGACATGCGGCCAGGCGCTGGCCTGGGGCCAGGAGGGACATGCGGTGATCGCCGAGATCGCGCAGCACAGGCTGAGCAAAGACGCCTATGAGGTGATCGAGCAGCTCCTGCGTTCGCATCTCAAGCTCGAGCCGCCGGCGACGGTCTCGCTGGCCTCGGTCGCGAGCTGGGCCGACGACTACCGCGCCGAGAACCACAAGGAGACGTCGAACTGGCATTTCGTCGACATTCCGCTGGCGTCGAGGCCCGGCGACGCGACGGCCGCCACCACCGCCTACGACCCGGCGCGCGACTGCAAGGACGATGCGACCTTCGGCACCTGCCTGATGAAGGCGCTGCCGGCGCAGGAAAAGATCCTTGCCGATCCGAAGAAGAGCGACGAGGAGCGCTGGATGGCGCTCGCCTTCGTCATCCATCTGGTCGGCGACCTGTCGCAGCCGCTGCACTGCGTCGAGCGCCTGGACGGCAGCCAGGGCGACCAGGGCGGCAACACGCTGACGGTGACCTTCAACGTCTCGCGGCCGAAGCCGGACGGCTCGACCTATCGCGACCTCACCACCTTCCACGCGGTGTGGGATTCGAGCCTGATCCTGTTCAAATACTATGACTGGGGCAAGGTCGCGCTCGACCTCGAGACCGACGTCATCGCCAATCTCGCGCCGATGCCGGCCGCCGACCAGACGCCGCAAAAATGGCTGGCCGCGTGCCACGAGGCGGCGGAGGACGCCTATCGCGCGCTGCCCAAGGGCACGTCGATCAAGGCGGACAACCCGCACGCGGTGATCCTCGACCAGGCCTATTTCGACAAATTCTCGCCGCTCGCCGTCAAGCAGCTCGCGCTCGGTGGCCTGCATCTGGCGGCCGTGCTCAACGAGACGCTGGCGGTGGACAAGTAGGCGGCGTGGCGGACACCGGCAAGCGCAGGTTGCCGGGCGGCCCGCGCGGATGCATGGTGGCAGGGTGGCAATTGCGCCCGGTCGGAACCCGCGGAAATGGCCATGAACGACGAGAAGGACAATCCCGGCGTCGCGGTGTTCCCGCCGCTGCTGTTCCTTGTGACGGTGATCCTGATGCTGGCGCTGCGCTATGTCTGGCCGCTGGCGATCGGCGGCAGGCCGCTGACCATGGTGCTGGGCATCGTGCTTGCGGCGCTTGCGATTGCCGTCATCGCCTGGGGACGCATTACGATGCAGCGCGGCGGCACCAATGTCGATCCGACGAAGCCGACGCTGGCGATCATCACCGGCGGCCCGTTCGGCTTCAGCCGCAATCCGCTCTATGTCGGCCTGATGGGCCTGCTCTTGGGGATCGGGCTCATCTTCGACACCTGGTGGGGCGTGGTCGCTCTCGTCCCGGTCTTCCTCATCCTGCATTCCGGCGTGGTGCTGCGCGAGGAGACCTATCTGGAACGCAAGTTCGGCGAGCCCTACCGCGCCTACAAGGCAAGTGTGCGCCGCTATCTTTGACGGAGGGCGCCGACGCCCATTGGGGCTCCTTGCTCGGTCGGAGCCATTTGGGCATTTTGGTTCGCCATGCTAACTCAGTTAGATGGTTTTTCTGATCTTCTCCTTTGTAGCAGTCGCCATCCCATACGGCCTTGAGCGATTCTATTTTGCGAGCCGATTTGGGTTCTTTGCCGCGATTCTCTGGTTGTTTGTGTTTCAAGCCAGCGTTTTATTCGGCGCAGAAATTATCCTGGAAGATCACCTGGGCCAATCGTTACCCGGCTGGATCAAATCCATCGGTTTTGCGGTTGAAGCAGTCGCATACCTGACGATTGGCTTGACGCCTTTCGCTGCCGTCGTAGCCGCATTGGGATTCGCGACAGTGATCGCAGCCAACCGGTTCTCGAGAAAGCCAGGGGAAAGCTGACCGACGGGCCGTGTCGAGGCCGTCAGCCCTTCATCGAATTGCTGAAGATCTGCACGCCGACGCGCTCGTTGCGCCGCCAACGCACCACGGCGCGATAGACGGCATCGTCGTCGGGAACGACGAGCGTGAAGCCGTCCGGTATCTGCACCTGCGCACCGATGCGCAGCTCGGCGCCATGCTCGTGCTGGTTACGGATGGAGCACCTGATGCGAGCGTCGGCGGTGACGATCGTGGCCTCCTTCAGCACGAATTCTCGTGAATGAAGACGGCGCTCAGTGTGGGGAAAGGTGGCCATTGTGCACTTGTCCCGGAACTTCCTCGGCGGGCTCAGCCTCCCTCACCCGAGGCCGCACCATAACAGCGAGGCGTTTCCTTTCCGTTAGCGATCCCTAATCGCCACAGGCTGGCCAGTCCCGTTTCCGCACCGGCGGCGTCTCTACCGGCACCTGCTTCGACGATCGGCCGGCGCCCGGGCGCCCGCAACCTGCAATAGGCTTCTAAAGCGCGTTGCGCTGAAACGGTTCCCAAAACCGCTGCACATTTTTCTGCGACTTGCGCCTGTATCATCCATGCGCGTGCTCGTGGTGATGCCCTTCCGGCTCGGCCATGGCGAAGGGCAGGTCCTCGCTGTCGGCGCCGGCGGCCAGTTGCAGCCTGGCCGAGAACTCGTGCGGCTCGGCCGGAGCGACGAGGCTCTGCAAGTGATGGTGATCGCCGCCGACCGGTGACAATGGGAGCTGCTCGACCATCCCTCCTGGCCGTTCGATGGCGACATTCGCCTTCAGGCCCTCGGCATGGCGCGACAGACGCAGGCGCATGCGCTCGCCCTGCGGCGTGTCGACGATCTCCAGCAGCCCGCTCGCAAGCTTGCCCGACACCAGGAACGGGTCCGGCGCATGATGATGGCTGCCTTCGGCCTGCGGGCCGGCGAAGCGGATCGTGGCGACATCGAGCGCCGGAATGTGGGCATGAAGCTCGGTTCTCAGCGATGCGGCGATGTTGTTCGCGGCAGCAAGCAGCAGCCCGTCATTGACAGCGATCGCCACGTCGACATGCAGCTTGTGGCCGAGCCAGCGGGCCTTCGCCTCGACCACCTTGTCGATGCCGGGAACATGTTCGGCGGCATGGCTGATCTCGCTCACGATGCCGGGCTCGACGCCGTCAAGCATCCGGGTCAGCACCGAGCGCGCCGACTGCCACACGATGCCGAGGATGGCGGCGGTGATGAGCAAGCCGATGACCGGATCGGCAAGGGGAAAGCCGAGCCAGACGCCGATCGCGCCGGCGACGACGGCGAGGCTGGTGAGCCCGTCTGTGCGGGCGTGATAGCCGTCGGCGATCAGCGCGGCGCTGTTGATCTGGCGGCCGACGCGGATGCGGAACACCGCTACCGCTTCGTTGCCGAGGAAGCCGATGACGCCGGCAGCCGCAAGCCAGCCGAGGAACCGCACCGGCTGAGGATCGAGCAGGCGGTCGATCGCCTCGTAGCCGGCCACCAAGGCGCTGGCCAGGATGATGAGCACGATGGCGATGCCGGCCAGGTCCTCGACCCGGCCGAGGCCGTAGTTGAAGGTACTTGTCGGCCGGCGGCGCGCCAGCGCGAAGGCGATCCAGAGCGGTATCGCTGTGGTCGCGTCGGCGATGTTGTGGATCGTGTCGGCGAGCAACGCCACGCTGCCGGAAAACGCCACGACGACGATCTGCAAAGCCGCGGTGATCGCGAGGATCACGAACGACCATTTGATCGCCCAGATGCCGCGATCGGTCGTCGCGATCGTGGCGTCGATCACCCCATGCGTATGACCATGCGGCCCGTGGTGATCATGGCCACCATGGTCATGGCCATGCGCCCCGAACCCGAACCAGTCCAGAATCCTTGCCCACATGGTGGCCTCACAGATATTTGGTGAGCTGTTTCAGCTCCTTGAGCGTGTCCCTGGTCGGCTCGCCGCCTTCGACAAGGCAATGTTCCATATGGTCGTGGATCAATTCGCGCTTGGCGTTGCCGATCGCGCTTTCGACGGCATGGAGCTGTTGCGCCAGGTCAAGGCAGGAGCGCCCCTGCTCGAACATGGCGAGCACGGCGGCGAGATGGCCGTGCGCGCGCTTGAGGCGGGCGATGATATCGGGATGGGAGCTGTGTATCGTCATGACCGGTATCCTATCCCCCAGGGTAGGATATTAATGAACGACAGGCGAACTGTTCTGGTGGGCCCGCGTGTCCATCCCGGTTAGAACTGTCTGAGGGAACTAATGCCGCTTGAAGTACTGGACCTCGCGCTCGTGCTTCTCGGCCGCCTCCCTCGACTTGAAGGTGCCGAGGTTGCGGCGCTTGCCGGTCCTCGGATCGATCTTGCGCGAATAGAGACGGTATTCGCCGGACTTCAGCTTGCGGATCATGGCGACCTCCTCGGCGTTCTCATAACTCTAACCAATTGGAGCTATCCGGGTTCCGGCCGGGCCGAACGTGATCCATTTCACGGAAGCGCCAGGCCGAATGTCGGAATCGGCGTGGCAGCGACACAATTCGGTCGGATTATTTGTACTCAAATGACTTCCGCGACGTTATCTGTGCGTCGCGAGCGTGCCGGACTGGAGGAGGATGAGATGGCGACGGCGAAGCTTCACGGTGTTGAACTCGTCAAGGGCCGGAAGTGGACGGTGCGCGTCACCGCCTACGGCACCACGCTGACCTTCCCCTTCGAAGCCGAGCAATATGCGCGCTCCTATGCCGATGGCCAGGCCTTCCGCCTCGGCGTCGAGGTGATCGAGCTGAAGGACTGCGCGTGACTATGTCCGGCGCACAGACACCACCAGGCAGACACAGAGCCCCACATTGAGCGTTGCGGCGACCGCTAGCGTCGTCAGGACGAGGTTGCCGCCGCCCGCGCCGAGAAGCAGCGCCCCAATCGAGGGAGCTGCCGCCTGGACGATCAGGCTCGGCGTCGCGAGCCTGCCCATGAGCGCGGCGTATCGTTGCGGATCGAACAGGACGAGCGGCAGGGCGCCGCGCGCGATCGTATGGATGCCGTTGCCGGCGCCATAGAGGATCAATGCCAGGGCGATGAGGGCCGGGCTGGTAAGCAGCAGCCAGACGCCGGCCGCAAGTAGCGATACGGATCTCAGCATCGTCCAGATCGGGTGATGCCGGTTGCGGCCGATCAGCATCTCGGCCACGCGCGCGCCGACTTGTGACGGACCGACCAAAGCTCCAAGGCCGACCGCGGCCGCCAGGCCCACCCCGCGAAGCTGCAGCAGGGCAAGGAGGTGGACTGAGAGCGTGGATGCTATCAGTGCCGCCACGGTCTGGATGGAGGCGAGCAGGATGAAACGTGTCCTCGTCCGGCCGGTGGTCGACGGCTGCTTCAGCCCGGCTGCAGCCGACGCCGGCGTCGGCAGCGGCGGAGGCGGCGGTATCGCCCAGAGGTGAAGCGGCAGGCAGAGCAGAAGGTGGATCGCGGCGTAGCAAAGGCACGCGATGCGCCATCCTTCATGCTCGACGAGGAAGGCGCTGAGCGGCCAGCAGACCGTGCTGGCGAAGCCGCCGAAAAGCGTCAGGTTGGTGATCGCGCCGCGCGCGCCCTGTCCATAGAGGCGCCCGAGCGTGGCGAAGCCGGCATCGTAAAGCCCGCTCGACATGCCAAGTCCCATGAACAGCCAGGCAGCCAGGTAAAGCGGATAGGCGGTGGCGGCCGCCATCAGCAAATGCGCGGCCGCCAAAAGCAGCGAACTCGCGGCAAGCACCGGCCGGCCGCCGTGACGCTGAATCAGCCGCCCGGTGATCGGCGAGACCAAGCCCGCAAGCAGAAGCCCGCAGGAGAGCCCGGCAATGACCGACGCCAGCGACCAGCCTGTGTCGGCGGCGATCGGCGCGGCGAGCACCGCAGGCAGATAGAAGGAAGATCCCCAGGCGAGGATCTGCGTGACGCCAAGCGCCGAGACGAGGACATGGCGATTGCGGGCGACAGGTGCCGCGGCTTCCAATCAGGCTTGCCCCGGCACGTAGCCGACCTTCTCGCCATCCTCCTTGACGAACTCGCGCACCGGATTGTCGAGCAGCGGCAGCACCGCCTCCGACGGCCGGCAGAGCCTTGCCCCCTTGGGCGTCTCGACGATCGGCCGGTTGATGAGGATGGGATGGGCGAGCATGAAATCGACCAGCTGGTCGTCGCTCCATTTCGGATCGCCAAGGCCAAGCTCGGCATATGGCGTCCCCTTTTCCCTGAGCAGCTCACGCGGGGTGATGCCCATCGCCGCGATCAGCTCGAGCAGCCGCTCGCGGGTGGGCGGGGTCTTCAGATATTCGATCACCACCGGGTCCTCGCCGCTGGCGCGGATCATGGCGAGCGTGTTGCGCGAGGTGCCGCAGGCGGGGTTGTGATAGATCGTGACGGTCATGGTTTGGCTCTCGGGCTCGGCTTTCAGGGGCTGGGATGCTCGATAGTTTCGGGCCGCAGCAGCCAGCCCATCAGCGCCAGCGCGATCAAGGCGCCGAGCAGCTCGGCGACGATGAAGCCCGGCAGGTCGGCCGGCCTAATGCCGGAAAACGTGTCGGTGAGCGAACGCGCCAGCGCGACGGCCGGATTGGCGAAGGAGGTGGAGGCGGTGAACCAGTAGGCGGCGGTGATGAAGAGGCCGACGAGCCAGGGCACGGCCCGCCGCTCGAAGCGAATGCCGGCGAGGATGACGGCGACCAACCCGAAGGTCGCGACAACTTCCGAGAACCATTGCGCCGGTCCGGCGCGCAGCTTCGTCGCGAACTCCAGCACCGGCAGCGCGAACATGAGATGCGCGGCAATCGTGCCGGCGATGCCGCCGGCGACCTGCGCGGCGAGATAGGCCGGCAGATCGCGGGCCGGCAGCGTCCGGTTCAAACAGAAGACAAGCGAGACGGCCGGATTGAAATGGGCGCCGGAGATCGGCCCGAGGATGGTGATCAGCACCACCAGCATGGCGCCGGTCGCGAGCGTGTTGCCGAGCAACGCCAGGGCCGTGTCGTGCGTCAGCGTCTCGGCCATGATGCCGGAGCCGACCACCGTCGCCACCAGGAGGCCGGTGCCCAGGACTTCGGCAACGGCGCGGCGCGCAAGATCGTAAGCGGTCACTGCCGGCTCCCCTCGCCCGGCCGGCAGCAAGGCGCGGCAAGCGCCGGCGCGCAGATTTCCGGGCGGCCCGAGCAGCAATCCTCCATCAGGAACCGAATCAGGCCGGACAGCGCGTCATATTCGGCGCTGTAGACGATCGAGCGCGCGTCGCGCCGCGCGCTGACCAGGCCGGCGCGCTCGAGTTCCTTGAGGTGGAAGCTGACATTGGAGGGCGAGACCTCGACCTGCTCGGCGAGCGAACCGGCGGCGATGCCGTCCGGCCCGGCGACAACCAGCAATCGAAGCAGCCTCAGCCGCGTGTCCTGCGAGAGCGCGCCAAAGGCGATCAGGGCTTGACGTTCATCCACGTTTCAATAATCCTTGAAATGTTGAAATGAGGAATAGCCGACATGCTCTCTCCTGGCAACCGTAAAATCGCCCCTGCCCCCGCCATCGACCCGTCGGATCTTACCATCGGCGACCTGCTCGACGCGCTGGCCGACCATAAGGACAAGCCGCTGGTGTTCCGCTATGACGGACGGCCGGTGAAGCCGGGCTACCATGTGACCGAGGTCAAGGCCGGGCAGTTCTCGGCGCTGGATTGCGGCGCCAACCCGGAATCCTGGTCGGAAATCTTCGTCCAGCTATGGGACGTCGACGAAGGCGGGCCGGTGCACATGCCGGCCGGCAAATTCGCCGCCATCATCCGCAAGGTCGCCGACCACGTGGCTCTCGATCAGGCCGCCAGGCTGACCTTCGAAGTCAGCGACGGCATCCGGCCGATGGAGCTTCACCGGGCAACGCAGCCGGCGCTGGTCGGCGGCACCGTCGAGGTCGAGCTGTCGCCGCGGCCGGCAAGCTGCAAGCCGCGCGACCGCTGGCTGGAGGAGCAGAAGGTGGCCAGCGCATCATGCTGTTCGCCCGCGAGCGGCAAGGCCCGCTGCGCCTGACCGGATTGCCGGCGCCGGTTTTCCGGAGCAGGAAAATTAGGGTCGTGTCTCAGTTTGAAATTTGACTGGCTTTCATCCGCCGGTCGCGCCAAGCGCCGGAAGACGGGTAAGCGCGGTCCCTACAAAAAGCGCAATCCTGACGCGTGATTGACGGCATGACCGTCATCCTAGGCATCCAGGTTCCCTCAACTGATCCGGTCTTTCTGTGGATCGTCGGCTTCCATATTCTGGTCGGAATCAGCACGGTGATCGTAGGTGCGTTTGCCATCCTCAGCCGCAAGGGTCGGGGCCGACATTCCAACTTCGGGACAACCTACTTTTGGCTACTAGCCGTCTTGGCTGGCAGTGCGGCTATCCTTTCTGCGATGCGCTGGGTGCACAATTATCACCTGTTCATTCTCGGGCTTCTGGCGTTTGTGGCGGCGTTCCTCGGTCGAAGCGCCGCGCAGCGCCGCTGGCGGCAATGGCCGCGCCTTCACCTATCCGGCATGGGCGCTTCCTATATTTTGATGCTGACGGCATTCCTCGTGGACAACGGACAATTTCTACCGGGCTGGCGCGAGCTTCCCCATCTTGCACTGTGGTTTGTACCAAGCGTGCTAGGGCTACCATTTTTGATGAATGCGCTGATCCGGCACCCGCTGGTCGTTGGCTACGATCAAATTTCGAACTGAGACACTGCAAAAATTAGCGATCCCTTGTATTTCCCGCAAATCAGGATCATGCTTGGTTTAGCGCGTGGCAACCTGATGCGCAGCGGGTGGGGGTATAGATAAAAAGGGTAAGGCGTCATGGAATTTGCAGTCTGCTATGACCATAGCGGGATCGATCTGGCATGGTCGATCTTCCTCGGCATCACGGCGGTTTTCATGATCCTGGCGCCATTGGCCGCCGCGCGGCTGGTCGCGATATCGCGCGCGGATTCGGTCGGGCGGCTGCAGTTGGCGTAACGGCCAAGCGCTCGCTCCTACCCCGGGCGGGGGACCTTTGGCATCGGCATTTCACCAAACAGCGCCGAGCAGTCGATCTCGTCGCGGAAAAGCGCATCGGGATCCAGCACCAGCCACGACGTATGCGTACGAAGGCTCCTTAGCCTGGCGTTCTTTTCCGCGCGCGCCCGGCGCTCCGCCTCGGCAAGCGAGGCCAAGGATGCCCTTTCGGCCTTGTCAGACCCCTTCGACATAGCGACATAGAACGCGGCCGCACACTCTTGCGTTCCGTCGAAAGCGACGCATTTCCTCGATGAGCGGGCCAGCCGATCTGGACCGGCGTTAACCGTCCACCGGGCGCCGGACCAAGGTCGGTGTCGCAATCGCCGCGGCTGGCCTATAATCTTGGCCAATGGTGGGGTGAATCGCGCATATGCTCAGGGAGACTTTGAGACGACTTGTGCAAAACTGGAGCGGGCTATCGCTTGCCTGGCAGTTTGTGATTGCCGGGGGCATCGGACTTTTGGCCGTGATGCTCGTGGTCGGCCTCTGGGTGACGTCGCAGATCCGCGAGGGGGTGATGCACAACTCCGCCGCCACCACAGCGCTCTATGTCGACAGCGTGATCGCACCGCTCTTGCCTGACCTGCGCAAGAGCCGCGAGCTCGACGACACGGTCAAGCGGGCGCTTGACGAGACGCTCGGCCAGGGCGCGCTCGGCAAGAGGCTGGTGTCGTTCAAGCTGTGGCGGCGCGACGGCACGGTGCTTTATGCCGACGACTCGTCGCTGATCGGCAAGAGCTTTCCTCCCAACCCCAATCTCGTCTCGGCCTTCGCCGGCAATGTCGTGGCCGAATACAACAACCTCGACGACGATCCCGAAGCGGGCGACGAGAAAACGGTGAACGCGTCGCTGTTCGAGATCTACAATCCCGTGCGCGAGCCATGGTCGGGCGAAGTGGTGGCGGTGTCGGAATTCTACGAGATCGCCGACGATTTCCAGGAGACGCTGAATTCGGCGCTGAGATGGACCTGGCTGGTGGTTGCCGCCGCCACGGCGACCTCGCTGGCGCTTTTGTCGGGTATCGTGTTTCGCGGCAGCCGCACCATCCAGACACAGCGCGCCGCGCTTGAAGCCAAGGTCACCGAGCTGCAGTCGGCACTGGCGCAGAATTCGTCGCTGCGCCAGCGCGTGCAGCGCGCCTCGCGCCGCGCCACCGCGATCAACGAGCGCTATCTGAGGCGCATCGGCGCCGACCTGCATGACGGCCCGGCACAGTTGGTGGCGCTCGCCGCGCTCAGGATGGACAGTCCGGTGCTCGTCGACCCCGCCACGCCGAAACCGCAGCGCGAGGCCGAGATCGCCGGCATCCACAAGACGCTCGGCGAAGCGATGCGCGAGATACGCGGCATCTGCAACGGCCTGGTGCTGCCGCAGATCGAGACGCAGGCGGTGGCCGACATATTGCGGCTGGCGGTGGCCGAGCATGAGCGCCGCACCGACACCAAAGTGTTGCTGACGCTGCCCGAGCGCTTGCCGGAACTCGGCACCTCGGAGAAGATCAGCATCTATCGTTTCGTGCAGGAGGGGCTGAACAACGCCTACCGGCACGGCAAGGGCAAAGGCCAGCAGGTGAGAGCGACGATGAAAGGCGGCAAGCTCCTCGTCGAGGTGCAGGATGCCGGTCCGGGCTTCAATCCCGCACGGAGCGAAGGCCTCGGACTCGCCGGCCTCAGGGAGCGTATCGAAAGCATTGGCGGGCAATTCGAGACGCTTTCGGGCCCTGGAGGAACGAGACTTGTAATCACATTGTCTGTCGAGGAGCAGCCGTGACCACACCCATCCGTATCGCCATTGTCGATGACCATCCGCTGTTTCGCGAGGGCGTCGCGCGCAGCCTCAGCGAGATCGGCGGCTTCGAGCTTGTGGGCGAAGGGGCCAGCGCCGAAGACGCCGAAAGGCTGGTCCGCGCCAGTACGCCCGACGTGCTGCTGCTCGACATCAGCATGCCCGGCGGCGGCCTCAATGCGCTGGCCGCCATCCTTGCGGCGGCGCCCGAGCAGAAGATCGTCATGCTCACCGTGTCCGAGACCAATGCCGACGTCGCCCAGGCGCTGAAGACGGGCGCGCGCGGCTATGTGCTGAAAGGCGTCGGCTCCAAGTCGCTGGCCGAGATCCTGCGCGACGTCGCCAACGGCCAGAGCTATGTCTCGCCGACACTCTCGGCCCGACTGCTGTCAGACCTCTTGCAGCCGACCAGCCGCAAGCCGGACCCGCTCAGCCAGCTCACCGGTCGCGAGGCCGAGATCCTGAGGCTGGTGGCCGAGGGCCTGAGCAACAAGGAAGTCGCCGCCCGGCTGTCGCTGCAGGAAAAGACGGTAAAGCACCACATGACCCGGGTGCTGGCCAAGCTCAACGTGCGCAACCGGACGGAAGCGGCGCTGCTGATGCATGAGGCGAGGGAGAGGGAGTAAGGGAATAGGCAGCAGGGATTGGGCAGTAGGGAAAAGAACCCCCTACTCCCAAATCGCAATCACCCCCGCCTCCGGAAGGCGGGGGTGACATGCGAGGGCACGGAAAAGGGGGTAGCTTCTCTCAACCCTCACAAGCTTAGCAGGCGGGTCAGGTCGTCCTGTGTAGCCCAGCGCTCGACGATGGTGCGGCCTTGCGCATCGGTCATCTCGAAGCGGCCGTTCTCGATCTCCTCCTTCATGCCGTTGCGGTGGATCACGGTGATCTTGTTGCCGTCGACCTCGACGGTATCGCCTGTCGCCGCATTGACATGGCTGGAGGACTTGCCCGGGTTGGTGTTGCCTTTGCCGCTGTTGTTGCCAGGCCCGGCATTGGCATTGCCGCCGCCGGCATTGCTGTTGCCTGAATTGCCGCCGCTATTGCCGCCGCCGCCATTGCCGCCGCCGCCATTGCCACCGCCGTGGCCGCCGCCATTGCCGCCGCCGGCATAGGCGGCGGGCACCAGGAGCCTGGCAGCGCTATCGGGCGTGAAGTGACCAGTCGCGACAACGAGCGCCAGCGCGGCCGTGACGCGCAGCGTAAGGCGGACAAACCTATTGGAGGTGGGTTCGTGCATGCTGTCCCTGGTTGATGCCGGTTCCGCCTCGGCCCTGCCGAAGTTCCGCTCTCAGCCTGGCCAAGGCGGAACCGGTGTCTTGACCAGGAAAAGATTCACGGTTTGGTAAGGCTACGGAAGCGGCCCACGACCCTTGCCATGTGCGGTCGGACCTTTTTGCGGCCGCTGGGGGACCATCGTCGCAACCAGTGGGCGAAAATTTCGAAGGTGCCGCTGCCGCTGCGTTAACCAAATCACTTGGAAATTGCCCGGCAATTCATTATGACTGTGGCCTGCGAGAACCGCGCGGACGCCCAACGAGCCGCGGCATGCTACGGCGCAGGCGTCTCTACCTGGACGCGAAAAGCACCGTAACACTTTGATTTGCGTATGGATTGTTTCCCCGGCCTGCGGGGTCGTGCGCCAAGAGCCCGCCTTACCCGGCAGCCTAGGGCCCAAAAAAGTACCCCCGCCAAAAGGCGGGGGCAAGGTGAGTAGCGGGAGTTCTGTCATAAGATGATCAGGACCGAAGAGACGAAGCAAAAGGTGGCAACCTGATTTTGCAGCGCTGGCCTTTGGTCCCTTAAAGATCTAATCCAGATAGAACCTCGCTCTCACAAACTTTGCTTTCACAAACTTCTCAGGCGATTGAGATCGGCCATTGTGGCCCTGCGCTCGACGATGGTGCGACCAAACTTGTCCTCCATCCTGAACCTGCCGTTCTCAACCGTCTCCTTCATTCCGTTCCGGTGCGTGACCTGGATGCTGTTGGCACTGACCTCGACCTTGTCGCCGGTCGCGGCGTTTACATGATCCTCGACATCGGCGGTGCTGCTTGCGGCGCTGTTGGAGGCGCTGTTCGTCGCGCCCTTGCTGTTGCCGCGGTTTCCGCCACTGTTGCTGTTGCCCCCAGAATTGCTGTTACCGTTGTTTCCGCCGCTGTTGCCGCTATTGCCGCCCGAGTTGCCGTTTCCGCTATTTCCGCCGCTACTACCGTTTCCGCCGCTGTTGCCGTTATTGCCGCCCGAGTTGCCGTTATTGCCGCCCGAGTTGCCGTTTCCGCTGTTTCCGCCGCTGTTTCCGCCCGAGTTGCCGTTCCCGTTCCCGCTGTTTCCGCCGCCATTGCCGTTGCCGCCTTTACCGGCATAGGCCTTGGTCACGACAGGACCGTCGATGGAGAGATGAAAGGGCGCGACAACAAGCGCCAGCGCAATGAGCGCTCGCAAGACAAGCCTGCAGCCCATGCGCGACACGCGCATCCCATTCTCCCCATGCCAGCCATCCGACCCTTCGGCCAAACTACCCCACTGGCAATGTCGCAGCATTAGCATCCCCAATCAGCGCCTCGCGGGGAAGTGGCCCACGACCCTTGTCTTGTTTGATCAGACCTTTTTGGTGGCGATATCAGACCTAAGTCTTATCTCAACCACCAGATGTGGTCTGGCACGGCTGCGCGTACAGCTTTTTTTCCAGCGCGGCCAGCAGTTTAAAGCAGGTCGCGCCGAAAAGGATCCAGGCGGCACGGCGCTTTGAGTCCCTTGTTCTGATGCATGTCGTCCCCCCAAGCCGCTGCACGCTTCTGTGTCAGCCTGGCGACGGAACCGGCGCTCTCGCCGTCACGGCCGCGCCGAAGGCAGCGGCGATCACAGCGGCGATGCCGGCGCATTGCAGGGCGCTCAGGCTCTCATGCAGGAAGAGGAAGCCTGTGACGGCGGCGCCCGCCGGTTCCAGACAGACGATCATGCCATAGACTTTCGCCGGCATCCTGGCGAGCACCATCATCTCCAGCCAGAAGGGCAGCGCGCTGGAGAACAGCCCGACGACGACCGCGCCAGCCATGACATGCGGATCGGTGAGATAAGGGGCGGCGGCGGTGAAGCCGAAAGGCAGCGCAACGAGCGCCGCGATAGCCATGCCATAGGCCGAGGTGCGGGCGCCAAGCTCGGCGCCGGCCTTCGGCGCGAAGATGATGTAGAGCCCCCAGCAGGCGCCCGCGGCAAGCGCAAGCAGCACGCCCGCCGGATCGAGTCCCCGGCCGATATCGGCCCCATAGTTGACATCGGCAAACGGCGAGAGCAGCACGATGCCGGCGATCGCCAGCCCCACCCAGACGAGGTCGAGGAAGCGCCTGGAGCCAAGTGTGGCGACGAAAAGCGGGCCGGTGAATTCGAGCGCCACGCAGATGCCCAGCGGAATGCGCTCGAGCGCGGCATAAAAGAGCAGGTTCATGACCGAAACGGTGACGCCATAGGCGGCGAGCCAGGGCAGTCCCCTTCGCGTCGGCAGCACTCTCCACGGCCTGAGCACCGCCGCCAGCAGGAGCGCGCCGATGGCGAGCCTGAGCATGGTCGTGCCCTGCGCGCCAAGCACAGGAAACAGACCCTTGGCGAAGGCGGCGCCCACCTGCACCGAAAGAATGGCGCCGAGCAGGCCGAGGACGGGCAAAGCGCCCACCCGCGCCTGCGGCTTTGCGATCGGCGTCGACGTCACTTCCTCTCGATCCTCCCTGGCCGCATGCATGGATGCTGGGATAGTGCCCGACGGTCGCGCTGTCGTGAGGCAGCGAACGGGGGATGGTGGGACAAGGCGCCCGGCGCCTAGCCGGCGGGCCCTGCTGCACTGCACAAGAGTTTGAAATCGAAGCCCTTTTCTCTCGTCGGCTCAAGGCTCAAAAACCGCTCCGAGTTCATTCCATTCAATATTCCTAACGTTCTCGCAATGGTTGTCTATATTATTTTTCGGCATCCTTGACGATAGTTACTTCGTGAAAATCAGACCAACTGCCTATGAATATGGGGGACCATTGGACAGCTATGGGAATAGCCTGGCAATACAACTATTCCTCCTGGTTGTCGGTATCACGGCTTTATTTCAGAGTCGTAAGGATTTTGTGTTGCGCTGCAACATCGAGCCGAGACAAATCCGTCGCGGGGACGTGCACAGTGGAGGATGCCGCGACATTGGCTCTGATGGGCATTCCGCTGACCGGTGACGACAGCGCTTCGGAAAAAGATTCGCCGACGGGCGCAGCCTGCGGGCTTTGCGCGTCCATGGTCGGTTCCTGGCCCGGCTCTTGCGTCAGACTTCGCGTGAGCCGCTGATGGCTAACGCGCGCGATATCCAGTTGGACACGCTGCGGGCGGTTGCCGTGACGCTGGTGCTCTATGCGCATTTCCTCGCGCCAAACGGCACCTCCTTCCTGGGCCATCTTGGCGTCAGGCTGTTCTTCGTGCTCTCCGGCTTCCTGATCACGCGGCTTTTGCTGGAGGCACGGGACGCGGCGGCATTCGAGGCCGGGCCGGCGCTGCGCTCCTTCTATGCCAGGCGCGTGATCCGCATCTTCCCGCCCTATTTCGCGGTGCTGGCGCTGGTCTGGTTCACTGACCTGGAGCAGTCCAGGGCCTCGCTCGCCTGGCACGCGCTCTACCTGTCGAACTTCTGGTACGCGCTGCGCAATGACTGGAACCCCTGGCTGCTCTGCCATTTCTGGAGCCTCAGCATCGAAGAGCAGTTCTATCTCGCCTGGCCGCTGATCGTGCTTCTGGCGCCGCGCAAACGAATCGAAGCGATTACCATCGGCGTCATCGGCTTCTCGCTCGCCTACCGCTTCTATTGGCCCATTGCCGCCGACCCGGCGCTGGCGCGGGACCTGTTGCCACCGGCCTCGATGGATGCGCTTGCCGGCGGAGCGTTGCTTGCCGTCCGCCGCGCCAGGGGCGCCGACCTGCCGCGATGGATGCGGCTCGGCTGGCCGGCCTTGGCGGCGCTCTTCCTGCTCGTCGTCTGGTCCGATCCGGGGCCGGCCGATTCGACTTGGGAGTGGCCGCGCTGGATGCTGGTGCAGGTGCTGCCGCTGGTGCCGCTGATGGCGATCGTCTCCGCCTGCTCGAGCGGCCTTGGCGGCGTGCTCGGCCGGCTCGCCGAACTGCCACCGCTGCTTTTTCTCGGCCGCATCAGCTACGGCGTCTACCTCTATCACCCGATCCTGCTCGCCTATGCCGTCAAGGCGCAGCCATGGATCCCGCTCAACGTCTCGGAACAGGGGCCTGGCCGGTTCCTGGTCGCCGGCGCCGCGACGCTCGTGGTCGCCTCGCTCTCCTGGACCTTCTTCGAGAAGCCGCTCAACGGCCTGAAGCGCTATTTCCCCTACGTGGCGCGGTCAGGCGCGTCGGGCGACGTCAAATGGACCAGCCACACGGCCGGCGCGCTCGACCTTCAGCGGACGGAGGCAAGGCGATAATGGCAAGCGCGCCCCTCATCTCCGTGCTTTTGCCGGTCTACAATGCCGAGCCCTATGTCGCGGCCGCGATCCAATCGATCCTGCGGCAGGACCACGGCCGGCTCGAGGTCATCGCCATCGACGACGGCTCGACCGACCGGTCGCTGGAGATCCTCGAACGCCACCGCCGCGACGACAGCCGCGTATCCATCATCTCGCGCGAGAACCGCGGCCTCGTCGCCAGCCTCAACGAAGGGCTGCGGATGGCACAAGGCGAGCTCGTCGCGCGCATGGACGCCGACGACTTCGCCTATCCGTGGCGGCTGTCGCGCCAGGCGGCGCTGTTTGCAGCACAGCCCGAGCTCGGCTTCTGCGGCTCGCTCGTCGACGTGCTGGTGCATGGCCGCATCGCCCGGGGCCGGCTGGATCCGGTGTTCCGTCTCAGCCTCCCCGTGCTTGCAAAGTTCTTCACCATCTTCATGCACCCGACGGTGGTCTACAACCGCCGCGTCATCGGCGAGGCCGACCTCTATTACGACGCCGCGTACCGGCATGCCGAGGATTTCGACCTCTTCCGGCGGCTCGCCGACCGCTATCCGGCGGCCTTGGTTGAGGAAAGCCTGCTGGTCTACCGCGTCCACCCCGGCAGCGTGACCAGCCGGCACGTCGGCGAGATGCGGCGCACGCATCTCAGGATCGTCGGCGAGAATCTCGAGCGCGAAGGCTTGGCGGAGGACACAAGCGACCTGCGCGCCATTGGCGATGCGGTTTCACTCGAGACTGTGCGCCGGGTGGCCGGCTTCATCCGCGCGCTGGAGGAGAGGATCGCCGCCCTGCCCGCGGACATGCGGCCGAGCTTCGCGGCCGGCGCGCTCAACCTGTTCTATTTCCTCTACCAGCTCGTCAATGACGAGGAGCGGCCGGCGCTGACGCATGAGCTGTTGACGGCGACGGCGAAATGGAACGCGATCCGCCGCCGCGAGAAATACGCGCTCAGCCCCGGCGCCTGGGCGCCCTGGCTGAGCCAGGCCTCGATGTGGGCGGGCAAACGCGCCGACCGGATGGCTTACCGTTTCAAATCCGCGCCGGCGGCGTCGGTGCTTGCGCCTTATCGGGTGGGGGCGGCATGAGCGACCAGCGCCACCCTGTCCGCCCGACCCTGCCGGCCCCGCCCTGGCCCAGGCAGCGGCCGGAGGTTTCCTTCATCGTCTGCACCCGCGACCGCCTCAGGGTGCTCGCAGCCTGCATCGCCTCGATCCGCGCCGCCTGCCGCGCGCATCCGGCCTTCGCGGCCGAGCTGGTGGTGGTCGACAACGGCTCGCGCGACGGCACGGCCGAATATCTTTCGCGGATCGCCAAGACGTCCGGCATCGCGCTGACGGCGCTCCGCGAGCCGCAGCCGGGACTGGCGGCGGCGCGCAATGCGGCGCTGGCGCGGGCGCGCGGACGGGTGCTGGTCTTCGTCGACGACGATTGCCGGCTCGACCGCAACTACCTCGCCGACCTCGAACGGCATTATGCGAGCGGCGAGAAATGGGTGATCCGCGGCGGCCGCGTCGAGATCGGCGACGCGCGCGACCTGCCCTTCACCATAAAACGCTGCGAGAAGCGCGAGCGGCTGACGCCGGCCGTCCATCCGGGCGGCTTCGTGCTAGGCTGCAACATGAGCATGCACCGCGACGTTGCCGCCCGCATCGGCCGCTTCGACGAACGCTTCGGCGCCGGCGGCGCGCTGCGCTCGGCCGAGGACACCGACTATCTGGTGCGCGCCATGCTCGCCGGCATCGCGGTGGAATATGTGCCCGACATGACGATCTTCCACCACCATGGACGGCGCGACCGCAAGGCGATCGGCCGGCTGCACCGCGACTATCATTTCGGCAATGGCGCGCTCTGCCTGAAACACATCCGCCGCGCACCCTGGCTGCTGCGCCATTTCTACTGGGCGGCCCGGGCCGCCATGCGCGAGCTCGCCGGCGGCCCGCGTTTCGACCGGGAGCTCAGGCTGTCGCACTGGCCGATCGTGCTGATGAACCTGGCGGGCGCGGCGAAGTTCGCGCTGCTGGCGATCACCCGACGGCCGGACCGGCAGCCACGGCCTGCCCCGGAGACCAGCGAGGCCGGTGCCGAGGCCGGCGCGCGATGAGCGGGCGCCAGATGAGTGGGCGCAAGATGCTGGGGTTGTCGGTGCTGCGCCAGGCGCTTGGCCGCAGGCAACTTGGCCTGCTGCCCGCGGTGGTCCTGCTCGGCCTTGCAAGCGCTGCGCTCGAAGGCTTTGGCATCGGGCTGATCATTCCGCTGCTCGGCATCATCATGGGGCATGGCGATGCGACCGGCATGGCCGGCTTCTCGGCGCTGCTGCAGAAGGTCGGTGCCGGACTCGGCGAGCGCGAGCGGCTGATCGCGATCGCGGCCGCGATCCTGGCGTCGATCCTGCTCAAGAACCTGCTGGCCTTCGCCAATTCGGTGCTCACCGCCCATATCTACGGCAAGGCCGGCCAGGCGATCCGCGGCGCGCTCGCCGGGCGCCTGCTCAGCATCGGCTATCCGTTCTTCCTGAAGGAGAGCCCGGGACGCCTGCTCAACATCATCTCCAACGAGTCCTGGCGGGCGTCGGACGCCATCCAGGGGATGCTCGCCGCCATCGTCAGCGCCTCGGCGGCTTTCATCCTGCTTGCGTTCCTTTTGCTGCTCTCCTGGCAGATGACGCTTTTGGTGATGCTCGGCCTGGCGCTGGTGCAAGTGGCGCATATGGCGCTGTCGGCGCATCTGAGAGCCCCCAGCCGCAGCGTTTCGGCGCGCAACAGCGCTTTGGCCTCGCGGATGCTGCATCTGGTGCATGCCGGCCGGCTGATCCGCATCTTCGGGCAGGAAGCGCGCGAGAAGGCGACGTTCGACAAGGCTTCCGACGGCGTGCGCCGGGCGGCCTTCCTGCTTGCCAGCCGCCAGGGCGCGCTGGCGCCGCTGACGGAGGTGCTGCACGCCGTGCTGTTCCTGGCGGTGGTGATCGGCGCCTGGCTGGCGGGCCTGAGCTTCCCGCTGGTCGCCGCCTTCCTCATCCTGCTCTATCGCCTGCAGCCGCATGTGCGGGCCCTGCAGATGACCTGGAGCCAGCTGCAGGGGCTTTCCGGGTCGCTGGAAGAGGTGACCTGGCTGCTCGACCCGACGGACAAGCCGGCGCCGCCCGAGGGCAGCCGGCCGTTCGCCGCCTTAAGCGAAAAAATCGCCTTCGAGGGCGTGAGCTTCAGCTATGCCAATGAGGAGCAGCGCGCGGCGGTGCTGCATGCCGCGAGCTTCGACATAAGAAGCGGCCGCTCGACAGCGCTGATCGGCCGCTCCGGCGCCGGCAAGACGACCATCGTCAACCTGCTCTGCCGCTTCGTCGAGCCGGACGGCGGCAATATCCTCGTCGACGGCGCGCCGCTCGGCGAGATCGACCCGGTCGCATGGCGGGCGCACATCGCGCTGGCCAGCCAGGAGCTGGAGCTGGTGGATGGCACCATCCTCGACAACATCACCTACGGCAAGGACACGGCGAGCGCCGAGGAGGCGCGCCGCGCGGCCGCGCTGGCCGAGGCACATGAGTTCATCGAACGCCTGCCGCAGGCTTACGAAACCGTCGTCGGCTATCGCGGCGTCAACCTGTCGGCCGGGCAAAGGCAGCGCATCGCGCTCGCCCGCGCGCTTGTGCGCGACCCGGATATCCTGATCCTCGACGAGGCCACCAACGCGGTCGACGGGCTTTCCGAAGCGGCGATCGTGGAAACGCTGAAGTCGCGCGCCGGCCGCCGCACCACCATCGTCATCAGCCACCACCACTCGACGATCTCGTTCTGCGACGACCTGGTGATCCTGGAGCATGGCCGGGTGAAGAAGCAGGCGCCGTTCGCGGAGCTGGCGGCGCGCAGCATGGATGAGCTGTACCAGCCGGAGTGAGGGGGAAGGACGGCGGCCTGGTGCCTTCGTCATCCTAGGGCGGAGCAAGGAGCGAAGCGACGCGCGCAGGCCCTAGGATCCATGCCGTTACTTGCGAGCGTTGCAGCAGTGCAGAGGTCTGAGCCGCCGCGTGCTTCGGCGCGCGTCACGGCATGGCAACTGTGTTCATGCGAAGGCGGTTTTGTCGCGGATGATTGCATTGAGTGTGACGAGAAGCTTTCTGGCGACGGCCACGATTGCGAGTTTCTTCGAACCGGATCGAGCCGCGAGCGCGGTGTAGAAGGCTTTGAAGCGATCGTTGGCGCGAATGGCGCCCAGAGCAG
>NZ_SRUU01000034.1 GCF_004791585.1 Mesorhizobium sp. M1C.F.Ca.ET.210.01.1.1 | reverse complement strand
CACCGCGCCGCAGAGTTGCCGGTCTGGCTGCACAGATACAATTGGCACCGTCCCCACGGGAGCCTAAAGTCCAAAACACCTATCAGTCGCCTCGCTCTAACCGAGGACAACCTGTTGAGGCTCCACACCTAGCTAGCCGGGTTTTTGAGTGGGTGGGCGGGCGTTCCGACGTACGTCCCTGGCGCAACAATGTGGTCAACTACAGTTGCCCCGGCTCCGACAATAACGTCATCGCAGATCGAAACCTTGTCGATGACCGTTGCGCCCGCCCCGATGAACACGTTCGAACCGATATGTGCGCGGCCCGCGACAGTTGCATTGACCGATATGTGAGAAAAGTCTGCTATCTTGCACTCATGCTCAACGATTGCCCCGGTGTTAATGATCACTCCGCGGCCTACTGTTGCGGCTGGTCCGACGTGGGCATGATGGGCCACAAGCGTGCCTGGGCCAACCTGAGCTTGGGTGCCTATGGTGGCGGTTGGAGATATGAGCTTCACGAGTAATGCACTTTGGTCACTGCACGCTGCTTTCCGGCCGAGATTGTCGCCGATGGCTGGAAAGACTTTCCAGCCGGGGGGCAGGATCATAGGTAAAATCGTGACGGTTGGAAAACCTGCGAAGCGCTCATCCCTTCGCGCGTTCGCATCCACGAAAATCAAGTCTTTGACGCCAGCGGCTAGTGCAACATCGGCTACGCTGCGCGCATGCCCGCCAAAGCCCAGAATGTAGATGCCGGCTTCAGGCGGTGATGTCATCTTGCCGCTACCATCTGTCGGGCCGCTAGTTGGTCTAGTAACTCGAGATGCTCTTCGACAACATTAGCCCACGACCGCTTTGCCAAAACCTCGTCGTAGAATCTCCGCTGCAGTTGATAGAGGCTGGCGCGGTTCTGAATGGCCCACGCCATTTTTTCGCCCAACCCTTGCCAATCATAGGGGTCGAAAAGTGACGCCTCGCGCAGCGCCGGGTCCTTTATTATTTCGCGCGTTACATCGATGTCTGCCAAAATCGCTGGAGTTTCGACGGACAACGCTTCGGTGAAGGTGAAGGGCATGCCACCCTCAGACAGGCTAGGACTCACCGCTAAGTCCGCCATCTTATAGCAAGCGGCCAGTTCCGGCTCTGTCAATCCGTGAACGCACAACACATCTGCTAGCAGATTGTGTTCTCTCAAGAATACTCTCACACTCTCGTAGTGACTGAACCCAGTTAGAATGAGCTTGTGCCCCATCCTTCTTTTTCGAAGGAGCCACTCGTAAGCGCGCAGCAGCGTTATCACGTTTTTGGAAGGGCGAAATTGGCTAGCATAGAAAATGAACTTTACCTTCGGGTTGCTAAAAGTACTTGCATATCGTTGATTGCTCGCTTTCCGGATGGCTCCAAGCAGCAGCGTCTCAGCATAAGCACGCGCCGTCGCTTCATTGTCGGGGAAACCCGCGATCGAGATAGGACGGCTTAAGTCGTTCGGTGCGTGAGGTATCGTCTGGATTGCGGCCGGATCGACTCCAAATCTCTCAACCAGAATTCCGCGCTTAATGTGATCGCTGTAGGTGACAAAATTCTTGCCCTGGCGAATGGTGCGGGCCACGGTTTGGTAGGCGTGCTGCATTGGAACCCCACCGAGTTTCGCAAAGCCGACCGGGAATTCTGCGAGGACAACGTCGGGCACGCAGGTCAGGACTGGCGCTTTCAAATCCGCTACTCTCGGCCAGAAAGCTGCTGGTGTATACCAGGCGCTGATGTCACTTTGTTTGTTACCGCTTTGAATCATCAACGCGGTTTCCCGCTCCAGCATCCCTTCATAGAGCTTGAGACGGAGGCTCGAGGGCGACACCCTGCTAATTGAGATCACACTTTGCCAAGCCGACCTGCCCGCCTGTTTCAACCAATAGCCCGTCAAGCTTCGGCTTCTTTTTACAAGCCGCGTTCCGAGAACGAGGGCGGCAAGCGGGATCGCCATCGATCCGCAATAGAAGGCAAAAGCAGCCATGGCCGTGAAGCTGCGTGTGCTTGCGATGCGGTCCCTCAGCCATTCGGCATGTGCAAAGGTTGCAGCATAAAGCCTGTCCCGAACCGTCTGAAAGCGTCTACGACGTTGCTTGATTCTCCTTCGACGCTGCAGGAGTTGATAAACTCTATAAAGCAGCGGCGTCTGGTCAGGACCGAGGAAGCTATGCGCCTGGCGGGGGATCTCAGCTTCTATACAGAGCGCAGCCAACGCATCACGCGACCAGCTCGGGCAAAGGATCACGAAGTGGGCGTCACCCCGAGCTGTGGCTGCCTTCAGAAACGAGGACAGATAACGCCCTAGCCCCTCTGTCCGAAGGTCAATGGTAGGGGCGTAGGCAATGAAAATGCCGTATTTTTTCATAGTAGTTCGCGGATAACATGCCAATATCGGGGAGCTAGCCGCTCGACACTTTGGTCTTCGAGTTGTTTCTCGGTCGCCAAAGAACGCCTTCGTTCCACCAGATTAAGTTCCATAGCGTGCAATTGAGCGGCCATGTCTTCAGCGTCTTCCTGATCCATGAAGCTGAGGCCGAGTTGAAATTGACGATCCATCTCGCGCATCGCCGGATAGTCGCTTGAGAGAGATGGAATGCCGTGGTGTGCGGCCTCAATGACGCTAAACGTGCCGTTGTCCAATTCTGTCGGGTGCCAAAGAAATGCAGATGTAGCGAGTTCCCTCCGATAACCTTCGTCCGACAGCTCACCCAGGAATCTCACATGCTGCCGAAGCGCGCGGCTACCTGCAACGACGCGATTGAGGCCTTCAAGATGCGGCAACTGGCTCTTGATGATTTCGCGCGAGCCGAAACCCGTCACGTGACAAGTCAGTTTGCCTTGGTAAGCCTCATAATAAAGCTGCAATGCGGCCAGCGCTCTACGGTGGTTCTTGTGCGCCGCCAGATTGGTTGTCCAGATGAAATGTGTGGCTTCATCGCCGTCGTTACGCTGCCGTACGGTCTTGCCCTTTCCAGGCACCAGCATTGGCACTTTGGTGAGGCGGCGAGGATCGACGCCCGCATATTGAAGAGCATCCTGCCGGGTGAAATCCGTCGTTACTAAGACATGATTGGCCAATCGGTTAGCCAGCAAGATCTGCTCATCGATATCAGAGACGCGATAGTGGCGCTGCAAATAGTCGAAGACAATAAGTAGTACTGGACGCATTGGTAATATTGGCAGTGATAGCCTATCCGAAACAATTATCCATAGGTCGCAGTCGCCAAGCTGCTTTACTCCGTCGTCTGCCACCAAATACTTCTCATAGACGGGCTGCCAGTCAGAATGACCATCGAACAGCATTGCGGTCTCTGCTTCTGCCTTATCCAAAATGCTCCAATTGAACGTCCTGGTAGTCACGGACGGAGGCAAGTCAGACCAATCCTTTGCGGAATACGCAGAAGGTAGATCAAGATGGAGCAAGACGACTTCCGCAGATTCCCCGGCTTGCTCGGCGCCACTGGAGACCGCCTCGGCGAGCAACTTCGCAGCACGCAACGTCCCGCCGCGATAAGCGATGGGTAGGATGATCGCTATCCGCTTTTTTCGTGTCGGCAGAGCGATTTGCGAAGCGCTGGCGACCTGCAGTCGCTGAATGACGTGCGTGAGATTTCTCCGCCAGGTATTTTCGAGACTATTCGGCCTCATAGACTCGAGCAGCACACGCTGACTCGTCCGGATCTCGTCAATCAGGCGTGCGTCTCCCTGCAGCAGCCTCTGGATCTTGGACCTTGCCTCAGCCACTGTTCGCGCCCTACCAGGGAGGCCAATTCCCCCGAGCTTGTCGAGCATACCGTCAGCCATGAACACCAATGGCATGCCAGCGCGTACCGCCTCAAATGGATGGTAGTGAACATGACGTGGTTCGCGGGAATGATAAAACATGACCCGCATTTGCCGCATATTGAGTTCGTGCGCCTCCTTGGGGACAAAGCCAAGCACGTTTGGATCGGCGACGGCTATCGGTTGGCTTCCTCCGATCGCATAGGGCAAACCGGCAAATTCGCGCGTGAATTCTTCGAAGATGGCTCGATAATAGGGATTAAAGCCGATGTCCGGACAAACAAAGAACACACGGCCATCGCTGCCGGTCCATCCCTCCTTTACGTCCGTCGAAGGTAGGCCGAGTGGGAGGTAAACGGATCGCCTTCGTATCAGCTCGTCCTCGACCTCACGCAAGTCTTGATAGGCTTCGCCGAACCAAAAACGATCTCCCATCCTCTCGATAGTTTTGACCCCTTCGGTAAAATGCTTGCGAATGTTCGAGTAGCTATTGGTCCGCTCGAGGCCGTAGGCCCGCCATATGGCAGCCCCTTCAAAATGGGCAGATATACCACCCAGCGCTTCCGCAGTGTGAACAATGAAAAAGAGCAAAGAAAAATGGCGGTTGGCCACCGCCCAGGCGTCGCGCCCTGGATTCCCATACCAATCTGCCGCGTTTAGGACGGCAAGATCGGTGGCCGGTATCGTCAAGTTTTGATCTTCCGAGAAGTCTATCGATGCGCTACGGAAACTCGGATCGACGGGATGTATCTTGGGAAGAAAAATCTCATTAAATCCGCATGCTTTGAGCATTGGGACTTCGAAACGGCGAGCCGAGGTGTGGTTCAACAGCCACATAACCCTAGGCATCCCCGTTGCGGCTAACTTCTCTCCGGAAATCGGGCGGGCTTCAGATGAGATGTCTATCAATTGCGGAACACCTCGCGATACCGCTTTTCGAACAGCCTGCATCCGAAGTCATAGAGCTCAAAATCGTTCGAATTTAGAGCACGAAGACGGGCCTGCGCCGCCGGTGAGAGGTGCACCTCCGATTCCCTCGATCTGTTTTCACGCGTCTCGGGGACAGCGTAGGGTAGGGAGTTCTTGAAGTTAGCCCGAAACAGCCTGATGGAGTCCTCAAATCGTTCGACGATTCCGAAAAAACGAAAGACAGTCTCGAGATTGCGTTTTGCGCTGTCTAGCATCCCAGGCCTGTCAGGGGCGTCAGCTAAATACCTGGTCTGCACGTCTCTGATGTGGCCCTCGATGTAGAGATTGGGGGACATAATAAACTCTTCGAGCGTTGCCTTCTGCGAGAAACGAAGCGCGTCGACCTGATAGGGTTCCATGACGTTCAACCAGGCTTCCGTAAGATTGCTGGGATTCGACCACGACTTCCACTGGGAAATCGCCCTTGCCAGGGGGTGCCGTAGGAAGGTGACGAATGTGAATTTCCTGCCGGTTGCCTTTAGTAGGAAATAATCATAATGCCCCCAGTAGAGCTGATACGAGCTGCGCTCATCTCGGGTCATCGCCATGTCGCCCATAAACGGCGGCGCTACTCTGGACTGATCAGCAATATTCCCTATCAGATATTCAATGAACGCCGTCCCGGCCGTCTTGGGGATGTGCACGAAAGCGATGGGACACTTTGGGTTCTGCAAATCTTCTTGCGCAGGACTTTGTGGAAGATTGAAGAGAGCTTTCATTTCGAGAAATTCTCTTCATAGAACTTGATCGCCTGTTCGATAGGAGCGTCTAACATGATATGTCCGCCGGCCAAGACAAGCCCGCGCTGGCACAACTGTCCTACGGTAGTCAGGTCGTGGCTGGCGAGGATCATGATTTCGGACTGTTCGACCAAGCTCATGATTCTAGCTCGAGCCTTTCCCATGAAACGAGCATCCCCGGCTCCAACGACTTCGTCCAGAAGAAGAATGTCGCCTCCCACCGACGTCGAGACCGCAAACGCCAAACGAACTTGCATGCCCACGGAATATGTCTTGAGCGGGTAGTCGATGAACTCACCAAGGTCGGCGAACTCGACTATCTCAGCTTCCATCGATCGCATCGCCTTCGGTGAAAGGCCAAGCAGCAAACCCCGATAAAGAATATTCTCGCGGCCCGTGGCATCAGGCTCGAAGCCGAGACTCAGATCGAGCATTGATCTGACTGTGCCGCGAACCTCTCTGCTGCCTGACGAGATCGGATAGAGGCCGGCAACCATCTTGAGGAACGAGCTCTTGCCCGCGCCATTGTGGCCAAGCAAACCGATTCGCTCCCCTGGGTCCACACGCACAGAAATGTCCTTGAGTGCGTGGATGTCATTCAGATCGCACTTGCTCCTACCTTGGCTAACCCAGGCAGCAACCAGGGACTTCAGAGACCGCTCCCGGAAGGCCACCGATGCGTAGTGCAAGTTGACGTCTCGAAGACGAATTGTGTTTGTCATAGATAGAAAATCACCCGCTTTTCGCAGCGGCGCCCGACCAGAATGGCGATTACCCCGAGAACAATTATCATTCCAAGCGACCAGGCATAGTTCTCCAAGGTTGGCCACTGGCCGTGCAAGAGCGGAGCCCGCGCTATCTGCATTAGATGATAGATCGGATTGAAGTCCACGAGAGCGTGTAGATCTCCGTTTCGAAAGGTAGAGGGCTCAAAATAGATCGGAGACACAAACCACATGGCCTGCATGATCAGGCCCAAGGCGTGAGGCAGATCGCGAAATCGCGCCGCAATGTAGGCGGTGATAGTCGCTCCTGGCCAGCTAACAAGGCCGACAATCGGAAAGGTGGTAAGCGCGGCAAGCCAGCACCAGCCGAGATTCTGTGGCATCACGATAAGCACCCATCCAACCAAGGCGATGCTGGCCGTGGCTAGCACTATCAAGCCTGTCAAAGCGTTGCGCAGTGTATAAATTGCAAGTGGGTGTCGCGTCTGCTTGATATACGCGTCGGCCTGCACGAATGCCAATGAGCCTCCGATCACCGAACCCACCACATATTCCCACATGATCATCCCTGAGAGGATGTAGGGGGCATACTCAGTAATTCGCATGCCGAAGATTCGACTGAACACCAAAGACAATAGCAAAGTCAGCCCAAGCGGCTGGATCATGGACCAGAACAGGCCGAAGAAGGAGCGGCGCCATCGCGAGCGCAGATCCGACATCGAAAGGTGCCACCAGAAATAGCGGGCGGCCCAGATACCTCTAAGGTAGTTCACAAATTATCCTCAGGCGGCGCGCACGAACAGAATCTTGGGGAGAGATTACCTCCAAAAGGAGCGAATCGCAGCGCAAATCCTGCTGATCTGCTCCTGGCCCAATCCGGGGTAACTCGGGAGATTGATGCCGCGGGCGCTCAAACTCGCTGACACCGGAAACTCCCCTTCTGCCCGGCAATGAGGCATCGTGTGGGCCTGCGCGAAAAATGGCCGGGTTTCGATCCCATGTTCTGCGAGATACATTCTCAGGGGGTCACGATCTTGAGGGCGCTCCACAATCGCTGAGCACATCCAATAGGAGTGCGTTACGTCCCCTTTCGGCTCGTGAGTCCGCAGTGGAAGGCCAACCAATCCAACACGATAGGCACGTGCAACTTCAGCCTTTAGAGCGAGAATCTCGTGCGCCATTTCGAGCTGGGCCAGTCCGATTGCCGCTTGGATATTCGTCATCCGGTAGTTGTAAGCTAGGATATCGTGCCAATACTCACGAGTGGATGAGACCCCTTGGTTTTTGAGTCTGCGGCATCGTCTCATAATCTCAGGGTCGCACGTCGCCACCATGCCGCCCTCGCCCGTTGTGATGGTTTTATTGCCGAAGAAGCTGAAGGTAGCAGCGTGGCCGAACGTTCCGACATGGCGCCCGTTCCATTTGGTGCCGAACGCCTCTGCGCAGTCTTCAATCAGCAAAAGATCATACTTCCGGCAGGCGGCGAGGATCGATGTCAGGTCACATGGGTGCCCGTATAGATGGACAGCCATTATCGCCTTGGTTTGGGGTGTTACGGCCAGTTCCACTGCTACAGGGTCCATCTGCAGCGTATCTTCAACCGAATCCACGAAAACCGGCTTCGCCCCAGTTTGTAGGATCGTGTTCACAGTGGCTATGTAAGTCAAAGTGGGCACTATCACTTCGTCGCCCGGCCCTATCCCTAACGCATCAAGCGCCAAATGAATCGCAACGGTTCCGTTGGCGACGCTTGTCGCCTCGTTCACTCCGACAAATTCCGCGAACGCGACTTCGAACCGGGAAACGAACTCCCCGCGGGATGAAATCCAGCCGGAGTCCAGACAATTGTTGACGTACCTTGATTCGTTCCCGGCCAAATACGGCCGATAGACAGGAGTGGGCTCTGTACAAGTTTTGTCGAACGTGTCCGGGAAAATTGCGCTTTTCATCAAGATAAGGCCCCCGCGCATTTCGACTCTTAGCCTAGCGCCAAAGGATAAAGGGCTCAACAAGTTAGTCGAAGCTGCCTATTTTTTACACAGGCTCTTCCCGAGAGGACCGCGTTGCAGAAGTCGACAGGTTGCGACGCCTGAAGACAGCGCCACTGGCATCGGCGAGCACCGGGGACTTTAGCGTCGTCTTTCTCAGCCTTTTTGACGCCCGTCCTTGGCGAGGCTTTCCGGCCGAGCCCGGAGGAGTTCGCCAGTGCCGATCGGTGAGCCGCATAGTTTGGTGCCACCGTCGGATAGTCCCGCGTCTCCGACACTTTCCGGCGTTAAGCCTCGACCGCCGCCGGGCGAAACTCCACGATGTTTTCAGAGCTGCCATCGCGCCTGAAGCTCTCGCGCTAGATTTTCCTTTTCACTCTCGAGGTCCAGCAGCTTCGATCTCATGCTGGCCTTCTGCAGCCAACCCGAAGCGGTCGGTGTTTCCCGACTACGTCGTCTGCCTTGACGATGGGAAAAGAGCTTTATCCCTCAAGCGCTTGCCAAACCGCAAACCAGGAGGGGCGTCCAACGCTGTATTGATGGTAGCGGTGGAGCGCACTGCTGGTCTTGGTCATATAAGCCGGAAACGAAAAGTCCTGAATCGCGAAGAGCAACTGTCGGTCTGCCACGTGTTCCTTCTCCCAGGACTCCTTCTTGAGCCTGCCGGTCAGCGGGCGAGCGAACTTGACCGGCATTTGGTCCTTGAGATGGGCGATCTGCTACTCAGCTGTTTCCAGCGGCGGCTCGGGAACGACCCTGCCTTGATGTCGGAGTCGGATTGGCGGCCACTGGCCTGCACGTTGAATTCGCCGAACCGACTCGCGCGGCAGAAGTCGGCGCATGGATGCAACCATTCTCGTAGCCGAGCTCTGTGGAGGGGGCGAACGGGTATAGTTCCCAGACGCGTGCTTCGAACCCGGTCGTCAGGAGTTGCTCGACGAAGTTGCCATCCGCGTCTTCCTACCAGCACATCGTTGGTTCGATGATGCGATGATGCCTTGGGCAGAAGAGCAGCCAGGACATCAGTCTTTGTTTGGGTCGTTGCCAGAGTGCAATTTGGCACGGATAGCATTAAGCTCGGCTTGTCTCTTCTTGCGCTTGGCGTCCCTTGCCTTTTGCTCGGGAGTGGCGGTCCCGTTTGCTATGGCCGCTTCGTCGGCTGCTTCCCGCATCTGCTTCCTGAAGCCCTTTCCCTTGGCCATAGCCGGTTGCGGAAAGGTCATGGCGCTTACAATCAAAATGGTCAGAATCGTCAGTATTGCCTTTCTCATGTTCCTCCTCCTTCGCGTGTCGTACCGCAAGCTGGCCCAAGTGATCCAGCGCCAAGAACTGCTTGAGTGGGCCCGACTTCAATAACGACTCTTCGACCTTCTAATTCACCAATAAATTCATCAGGGACGCTGTCGTCGTTCCAGTTTGGCCGGTCATCCGAGAGAAGGACCGTATCAAAGCCTATCGTATATAGATCAACCACTCCATTCGTATGCCAGCTTCGCTCAGACAAGCACTGAAGCGCTCCAGAATGGCGTGACAAGACGAGTTGGCATCGTTGTATGCGCAGACCGAGAGAACTATCATCTCCATCCTCCGTACTTCCGCGCGGCCCAATGAGCAGTATGCGGTCCCTCAGACGTTGATTACGGCCTGCTGAAGAACGCCCGCCAAAGAAGGGAAGCGGTGCCAGAGGCTACTGCAAGTTGCAGATCCCCACATGCCCGCGATAAGGAGCACGGCCGCGCCAATGAGCCAAAAGGCGTCGATCCTCTAACCTGCAATCCGCAAGGCCGCCAGAGCTACGAGAACGATGATACCGAGGCCAGCGAGAAACCATCCCCATCCGACGTTGGCCAGGATCGGCACTCCGACCCAGATTAAGAACGCTGCCCACGCCGCGGCGTCGATCCGGCGGCCCAATTCACTTTTCGGCGAGGCATCGTGCCTTTCGCTCCAACGGTGGGCTATCGCTGCCCACGATTTTTCGTCGTCCAAAACTAGTCCTTGCCCGCGGCAGACGGTTCCGAGCCGTAACCATGGGCAGGGACATTGCCAAGGATGATGCTGGATTGTCTGACGCGACCAGGGTATCCGGGCCCCCGACGTCTGCGGACGCCACGTGACGGACGGGTTATGGGCGCAACCGCACGCCCACTTGGTCGCCTCAATGTCCGCTTTCAAGCGAACTGACCCGAATGACCGAGATCGGCGCAAAGCCGCTGTTTCGTATGTTGATTGCTCATTTCTCCAGCTCAAGTCCCGCCGGAAAATTTATGGGCAAACCTCGGCAGCGTTGACAGACAGCTGCGCGGAGGCTCGGAGAATGGTAGGCATCATCTCCTACGACCGCCGCGCAGCCTTTTCGGCTTCATCATTCAGCCTCTCAAGCTGCGATCGGCAGATCTTTTCGATCCGGTCTATCAGTTCGGCGACGCGTTCGGAAAGCCAACTGAGGGCCTCCTTGGTGATCTCGAAGTGCCGCGAATAGCGCGCCTTCACATAGGCCTCGTTGATGATGTTGAACCAAGCCACGAAGCGCTGGTGATCGCGGGGCCACACTTCCGCTAGATGCTGCGCCTGATCCTCCGCGAGCCCTCGGAGGAATTTGATGTTGTGGGACGGTGGGCTGTAGTTCGTCAAAACGAGCAGCAAGGTTGCGTAAGCTTGTTCGATCGACTGATGAAGCAGGAACGCAGCTTCCTTGGACTTGCCTTTGTGCGTGAAAAACTCGGCGCCCTCAGCGAACGTTCTTGCGTGAGGGAGACGGTCTGCGAAGTAATCCGTTGCTGCCCGGAGAGCGTCCGCCGGGCCAGCGGGAGCAGGATTTGCCAGCGGTTCATCGTCAAGCTCATAGAGCACGATCCCTTCGCGGCGGATGTCGACGAAGAAATACTGGCCCTCCTTGAGCGCTGTGTTCACCTCCCGGCGCGAGTGCACGATGAAGCTGACAGGGGTGTTCACCTCGCGCATCAGACGATCTGCCGCTGTGCGCCAGTAGGTCGCGAAATCCGTCAGCTTGCGGTTGTTGACCACGACCAGCAGATCGAAATCTGATCGATATCCCTTCCTGGTATGCGGCTCGTCGACCCAGCTGCCGCGGGCGTAAGATCCGAAAAGAATGAATTTGAGTATGCGCCCGCGCTTCTTGAAATCCGCTGTCCCGCCCTTCAGCGCGTCCTCGAATTCCTCGATCAGCACTTCCATGGTCCGCGCGAGCTCGCGCTGCTTCAGCGGCGGCAGGTGGTCGATGCTGGATTTCATAAGCAAGGGTCGGTCGTCCATCGGGCATGCATAACCGAGACAAAGCCTCGAATCCACAGATTGCCGTATCCGGCAGGGTCGATCAACATATTTGTTGCAACAAAAAGTAGCAGACTTACTAGACACATCTAGGAGAAAGTGTGAAGGTTTGCGCGTAGTACGAAGATTATGGGGGTTTTTGCGCAACCTGCCCGGGTCCTAGCCATATTTTTTGACGCAACAAATGGCGGATTAAGCATGATCATTCAGTCGGGAGGGGCATCCTGCATGAAGCCTTCGGTTCTTTTCTGGTCACAGAGTCCCGACCTTTATCTTCTGTTCAGTCACATCCTTGCCACCGAGGGCTTCAAGTCTGTGCTGGCAGGCGATGAGAATCTGGAACAACTGGCGGCGCAGCCATCGGTGGTGGCGATCCTTCTCGATACCGAAAACAGTTTCGAGCGCGCGTTGGAAATGTGCGGTCTGATCAAGGCCAACCAGGCAATGGCGCACGTTCGCCTGCTAACCCTGATGCCGGGTGGGAATGAACAACACCATCTGGACCTGCTGAGGGCAGGAGTGGACGAAACATTCGTCCGACCGACATCGCCTGGCAAGATCTTGGCATACCTGCACTCGGTCGTTTCGGGAGGTAAGGCCCCGAAAGCGCGGGGAGAAACGGGCATTTTCGATGTGTGGGAATTCAGTCTCGAGACGGGCAGGCGTCTTGTGAGGCACGGTTCCAAGGAGGTTCAACTCAGCCCCACTGAGTTCAGACTTCTGAGCCTCCTGCTCCAGGCGCCAGGCCGCGTCTTCAGCCGGTCCGAACTTATCAGCGCCGCGTGGCCACCCAACTATATCGTCCAGCCCCGAACGGTCGATGTCCACGTCGGGCGCTTGCGCCGGCTGCTCGAGCAAATGACCGGCCGGCCTATTATCCGCACTGTCCGATCGAGTGGATATGCGGTCGAGTTCGAATGAACGAAAGCTTTGCGTCTATTCACCGTCGCATGAAGTTGCAACGTTCGGTCGGCCGGAATTTCTAAGAGAATTGTCTTTGCCTTCGTTGAGGAAGGCGCGCGGCAAATTCACGCTTCGGACTGTCATTCGACAGTTCGGAGCTTAATTTATGAGAGATCGAATTCCCGGTTATCCTTCTGGGCGGACGCATGCAGCCTTCCGAAACACGGCTAGTCTTATCGAGGCCGCCGACACGCATTTCGAGGCCGCTCACTATCAGGGTGTCATGGCGCTCTATGTCCGTCCTTCCGAGGGCCGGACAGTCATCTTGAACTACGACGGTCGCCAGATCGTCGACTTTGTTCGCTGCTCCTATCTCGGCCTGGACAACCATCCGGCCATTGTCGCCGGCGCGGCCGACGCTGTCCGAAGCTCGGGTACGCTGCATTGGTCATGTGCTCGTACCCGGTTGAATTTCGCCAGCCTGGGCGAATTGGAAGCATCGCTCTCCGATCTCTTCAACGCAAAGGTCATCACCTACACCACGGTGCTTGCCGCTAATATGAGTGCCCTGCCATTGATTGCCTCTGGACATCTCACCGGTGGCTACAAGCCAGTCATGGTATTCGATCGGCTCGCTCACGCCACGCTCGCCTACCACAAGGGCACTATCGCCAGCGAGACGCGGGTGGAGACATTGGCGCACAATGATCTCGCTGGCCTGGAGCGGCTCTGCCTCAAAAACGAGGCGGTCGCCTACATCTGCGATGGTGTTTATTCTATGGGTGGCAGTGCTCCGATAGAGGAACTGCGCCGCCTCCAGGAAAAATACGGCCTCTTTCTCTACATTGACGATGCGCATGGCATTTCGTTGTTTGGCGACAAGGGGCAAGGCTTCGCCAGGTCGCAGATGGACGAGCTAGGCAGCCGGACCATTGTCGCTGCGTCCCTTGGCAAGGGCTTCGGCGCTTCGGGCGGCATGTTGATGCTCGGGACGGTCCACCAGGAGAACCTGTTTCGCAGATTCGCGGTGGCTCATGCGTTCTCGGCGTCGATCAATACTGCCTCGATCGGAGCAGCACTTGCCTCGGCGAGACTGCACCGCACGGATGAGCTCGCTCGACTGCAGGCAGTCTTGCAGAAGCGGATTGCCCTCTTCGACGCGCTCATGCCTACCGCGCAAAGCGGAAAGCCGCTTCCGATCCGCACGGTTCACCTTGGCGATGAATTGATGGCGGTCGCAGCCGCCAGGGTCCTTCTGCAAAAAGGCTTCTATGCGTCGGCTATCTTCTTTCCGACCGTAGCGCGCGGACAGGCGGGCTTGCGCGTCTGTCTGACCGCGGGCCATTCCGAGGAACAGATCCGGTCGCTTTGCTCTGAAATCGACATGGTCCGGGATGATATCCGCAAAGCCCATGAGCCATGAGATTTACGGCAACGCGCTGAGGCTGCTGACGTATGTCTTTGCGGCTGTTGAGTATGGCAGCTTGAGGCAAGCGGCCAGAAAGCTCGGAGTCGGTGAATCCAGTGTAAGTCGCAACGTCGTTAAACTCGAACAGCTTCTGGAGATGCAGCTGTTCGATCGCGACGTTCGCGGCGTTCGTTTGACACAGGCAGGGCGAGCCTGGACCGAGGTCGTACGGAGCCATTTCGAAGGTTTGCAGGAAGCTTTCCGGGACACCGCCCGCGACAACAGCGACGCAAAGACGGTTCGCATTGGGCTGTGCGCGGTGGGGGGAGGGGAATTCCTGAAGCGCCTTTTCGATCGCTTCCGCAAATCCTGCCCAGATGTCAGTTTGGCAATTGAGGATGTTCCGCGCGAACAATGCCTGACGGCCATACGCCGTCGGCGCTTCGACATCGTCTTTGCGTCAGGGCTCGGCACCCCCACGTCGTGCCGCGCCGAGATGTTCTGGCAGGAGCGTATCTTCGTTCTAGTACCTGCTGGTCATCCGCTTGCCGAAAAGCGGGCGGTCACATGGGCAGATCTTGCGGGGATGCCATTGCTCGTGCCGGTCGGGACGAGCGGACCGCTGCTGGATTTCCCCATGCTGGAAGGCATCGTCACCGACGGGTGCCGCCCAACTGTCAACATATGCCAAGCTGGCCAAGCGACCGTCATCTTCAATGTACAGCTAGGCCAAGGCATAACATTGGCAGGGGAGAGCTTCGCTCAAACTGTCGCCATTGATGCAACGGCGTGGAAACCCCTTAACGGCCACAACAGTCTCTGTCCGATCAAAGCTCTCTGGCTTGAAACGAATCCGAAACGTGCCGTTTTGCGGCTGATCGGCCTTGCCAGAAAGAAGGCGAATGCGATTCCGAGTCCGGAATACTCGCAAAGCGCACGCTTTCGTTAGCCCTGTTCCAGCCGCTCGCACACAGATTTCCGTCCGGAAGTGCGTAAAGGACGGCGGCGCCGCCACCTGCGCTAGTTCGTGAAGCGAGTCTTTTCTGTCAGAAGCGGCCCGAACGACATCAAGCGGACCTCATGGCCGATCGTCAGTTTTCGAGCTCAGTGATGTGACGTCCCGCAGGCCTCGATCCCGATCAGGCAGCGCGATAACTTGGCGAAGACGGCAGAACTTGCGATCGGCACAGTGCCTTGCGCACAACAACGTCTCCAGACGCGTCGACGGCGTGAACTTGAAAAATGCGCTTGGCCAGATCAGGGCCCACGGTGGTAATCTGCATGGCGGATGGCTCCTTTGCTCGGGTTGCCTGACAGCAAACCCACTGTGGCACTCAGATGCCGGGAGCGGGAGCCATCCACCTCATCTGTTTTCGGCCCCATTTCGGTCATTCACCAGGAGGAAGTTCCTGGCGACCCGAGCCATAGCGTCGATATCTCGAAGCTAGTAGTTAATCTCGTTTGTCGTCGTTAGGTTCGCCAGACCATACGAGAGAATACGAAGGAAATGGGTTGGCGAACCAGCCGCTGCGTGGCGACCCACAGCACTGCACCTGAGGACGTGCCCGCGAAGATGCCTTTATCGGCAACCGCAAGGTGGGCCAGCGAAAAGCGCCAGCACGCGAGGCGCGCTTTGGCCGTGAGCGGCCCGGCGCCCGGGGCTGGGTGGCTCGGGTTCGGCCGCCGGGCCTAACCGGCAAAAAATGCCGCGGTTCATTTTCGCCGGCTGGCCAGATTCTAGACCGGTCAGGCATGACCTCTAACTTGGCAAAATGGCTGTGTTCCTTGGCACTCAAATCGGATGTGCCGCTACGGCGGTTTATCCCTCAGCAGCGCCTTCCGTTTCGGCGGCACATAGGACGTTACCAGCCTGAGCGTGTCCATGTTGACCGTCACCGGAACGCCGAGGTTTACGGTGACCCATTCGCCGTCGATATGCCTGACTTCGCCGACAAGCTCGATCGGCTGGCCCTTCTTTACCTTCGATGCCCTGTCGATGATCGAATGCGGGAAGGCACAGCTCGGGATCGAGACGCTGATGCGATCCTCCGTGACGCGCCTGCGGACTGTCGCAGTGACAGCGACCTCATCGCCCACCTTTATGCCCTTCGCCATACTTTGAGGATGGGGCGGCCGATGGCTTCGTCAAGCTGGTGCTAATATTTTCGGGTTGTCTCTATGCGCTGGCCGTGCGCTGCTTTGAAAGAGACCGCCACAAAGCGTCTTCTTCCGTTATGCCATCCAGAAAAGGCGGATCACATCCCGTGCCAGGGCTTCTCTTTGCTCTCTATCATTGAGCGCTAGCCGGCGCTAGGCGCACAGCCTGTCAAACACCCGCTGAAGCAAGTCCAGATCAGCGGGATAAACCACATCGCCATCGTCTGAGAGAGGCATGACCGCCGCCCTCGATAACCCGCCGACATTTGTCACCAGCAGCGCCGTCCGAAAACTGTAAATTTGTATGGAACCGTGGCGCAAAAGATGAACATGCAAGCCTTTCGATCGTTTGTTTGCATGAACGGCGAACACGACAAACTAGGACTCCATGAGGGAGCCATCGAGGTGCTGGCTGATCGCCTGGTCCGAGAGGCTGGGGTTACAAAAGAGCAGGCTCGCGAGCTGATCAAGTTGATCGGGACCGACTGGAATTCGCTGGTTCGGGAGGCCTATTTTCTGAAGAAGCTGCCACGCTAGGCACAACCCCCCGGCGGCGGGCTTTGTCCCACGTACATCATTTTTAATAGCGCCGGATTTGTAGGTGGCGTAAAATACCCCAGTCGTCCGCCCCCGGTCTAAGGCACGCGGACGCTTGGAAGAGTAGATCACGCTTTCGCCCCACGTTGAGGAGGAAAGCGCCATGCGTCTCCCCACCTATATCAGCTCGGAAGATCTGGACATGCTGGCTGCGGCATTGAACGACCATTGCCAGGCCTGGCGCATTCCGGTAGGCGCCGAGCGCGAGGAAGTCGCGCGGCTTATCATGGTGCTTTTCGACAGCGGGATAGACGATCCAGATGATATGAAAGCCGCCCTGATCGCCGCAAGGCGCATTCACGCATGACGATGCGGCGACCCCATCTTTGCGAGGATCACCATCTCAATGAAATTCCCCTTTTAGAAAATACGCTCGGAAATTCACGATGAAGGTCGCGATCCGGGTCACATTTCTCTTCCTGAGTGGCCCCATGAACCAAACGCAAGGCACTGGCGCCGGGTTCAACTTCTCTGGAACTGGTTGTCCAGCGCCCCGCAACTGGAACTCGACATTTATGGAAAAGCAGGAGCGCAAGCCAGCCAGGCTCTCCCCAACATCGCCATATTGAAACGCACTGGATCGGAGACCAATCTACAGGCCATGCCCGGCCGTCGAAAAAATCCCCCAGCTGGCAAGCTGATTGCCGAGTGGCCGCTGTCTTCTGCGGCAACGCTTGGATCATCGATAAGGGCGAGGAGTATTTTCCTCGAGATCCGGGCTCGCCTCCCTGCGCCTCTGCGAATGCTCCTTCACATCGAATCCAGGGTGCTTACTCTGCGCCTGCCAGAGGGCTCCGATGCGGATGTTCAGCGGGCTTCGGCGATCGTGTCCGAGGCCATGCACGACATCGAAGACTTGCCGGTGATTCCGCGCGAGGTCGAGGACATCCTGACGATCAAGCAGGGTGAGAGGCACCGCTGGCTGAAGGACGGTCGTTTGCAGAGCGGCGGAACGCGAACGGTCAAACTTCGCGGCCGCGCCAGGAAGATCACCTTTCACGTCTTCGATCCGCGCTACATCGAAGATGTGCTGGACCGCGACCTAGTCACCGTCTGGCGCGAAGAGGACGCAGCGACGGCCGCAGAGAACCGTCGGCGCGCCGCGACAAAGGCCGCCCTAAAGCGCGCGCGGAAGAGGGATCTTGAGGCTCCCAATTCAGCCAGGAATGGCCCAGACGAAAGCTCGAAGGCCAAACTGCGCGGTTGGGAAGATTTTGAGAGCGATGGGCTGCTGCGCTGACAAGCGGCTCGGGCATCAGGCCGAGAATCTTTCAATATTGATCGTGAGCTCAAGAACAACCCCGGCGGGATCCCAATTTCGCACGATTCCGCCAAGCTCACTCGCGGCGGCGCGGATCAAGCGGCTTCCGAAACCTTCGTCTTCGGTTGCGACCGGAGGTGGTCCTCCTACCTCTCGCCAGTGGACAGTCACCTTACCGTCCCGATTGGAGCAAGCGATCTCTATCGAGCCGGTGGCCGCCGAGAGGCTGCCATGTTTGGCAGCGTTGGTGGCGAATTCGTGCAGCAGGAGGGAAAGTGGCGTAATCAGTGCCGCGGGCACGGGGATATCGATGCCTCTGATAGCGAAGTGGGGGAGCTCATCAGTCACATGGCGGTATGGCGCAAGGATCGCGGCGATCAATCCGTGTAGGCTCGTAGCGTCCTGAGCAGGGCTCCTGATTGACGTTAGCATCGTCAGCGCATGCGCCCGCGCCAAGGCACCGAGACGGTCGGACACGATCGAGGCGAGTTCCGCCGGCGTTTCAGCGGCTGGCGCGCTCAACTTGATAATGCTGCTTGTGATGGCGAAAAGGTTCTTCACGCGATGGTCCATCTCGCGAAGCAGCAGCTCCCGTTGCTCTTGCGCGCGTAGCCGCTCGGAGATGCCACGGGCGATTTTGGAGACACCGACAATTGCGCCAGACGCGTCCGCGATTGGGGAAACGGTCAAAGAGATGGGAACGATACTGCCATCCTTGCGCAGGCGAACGGTCTCGAAATGCTCGACATGCTCTCCATTTCGAATGCGCGCCAGCATCTCCCGATCCTCCTTCTGGCGATCGGGTGGTATCAGCAACGTGAGCGGACGTCCGATAATTTCGTTTCGGCTATAGCCGTAGAGTCGCTCGGCGCCGTTGTTCCAGTCCGTGATGCTGCCATCCATATCGGTCGCGATGATTGCGTCATCCGAGGATTCGACGAGCGCGCTCAGTCGCGCCGCAGTGGTTTCCGCCCGCTCCCGTTCGATCGCAAACCCGAGCTGACGGGCAATGGTCAACGCAAGTTCGCGTTCACGATCGGCGAAGCGATGGGGAGCTGGATAGTAGACCATGAACTTGCCGATGAGCTCGCGGGAGCTGACAATCGGGATAAAGGCCAGCGCTTCGATTCCCTCGCCAAGGACCGTGTCGATGAGTTGCCGAGATTCACCGCTGAGACGAATATTCTCGACAAAGATGGGCTTGGCGTCGCGCTCATTGCTTGTCCACGGTGTGTGGCCGTTGACAGCCTTGCGATATTTTTCAGAGAGTGAGCGCCACGCGACGAAGCTCATGACGCCATCTTTGTCAAATCTCAGGATGGAGGCGCGAGACGAGCCGAGGGCGTCGCATATGGCATCCAGCGCTGCATCGTAGATCTCACCAAGGCCGTTGGCTCGGTAAAGTCGGTCGGTGAGGCGAAAGAGGACGGCTTGCTCGCGGACAATATCGCCGTCGGCTTGCTCACGCTGGCCTCGCCCCATGGCCGCATCACTCATGGCCCTGTGCTGCATGGCTTTATCCCCGCGGGACGGCTCTACTGGCGTTCGACCAAGTCCTTGACCCAGCTAGTTGTCGCAGTGCCGCGTCTAGAGCTCATGGACTGACGATTGCGATCCCGGCCTTCCAGACAATATGCGCCTTGCGCAGTTTCGCAATGGGACTTCGTGCGTGACTATGATTAGGACCGTCGGTCGTAATTGCTCGCTTGGGTGCACGACTTCGACAGCCGACGAGACGAAGAACCTTGAGGCAAGACGGCTCAAGCTTTGGCGATCGATACAGGAACAAGTCGGATTGGGCCGAGTTCAAGAACAATGCCCGGAGATCGACGCGAGAAGCTGGCCGAATTGCTACGCCGCCAATTTGCGAGCGAGGCAGTGCGACGGCATCTGCGTGGGCTTCCGATCTTTCGTGTTGAGCAGTGGTTGCCCGAGCAGCTGCGGGCCTTGCTGGACCGACTCGCCAAGAAAGAGGACGGGAGGCCGCGGTAATAGGCGGAGCCGAGAACGCGCCGGCATCACCCGATCGACCAAACGTGCAAAAGTCGCATTGTCCCCGTTATCGCCAGGGGGATCGGGGGATGTGACCGGATAGACAAATCGCGCTACGAAAACCGCTCTAACCAGTGGCGGCGGCGCACCTGGCGCGAGACGCTCGATGCGAGGCCCGTCGATCGTCGATCGAAGACAGCTAAAGAGGGGGCAACTTGGTGCGTTGAGTGTCCTTCGTCCGCACCGGCCTTGTGTAGGTGAAGCTGTGTTTCGCCACTTCGCGCGATGGCCCAGTTCTGCAGGATTTTCGTCTGAAGCGGAGCACCGAGGCCTTTGACTGGCCGGATGCGATCTGCCTTTGCCGCGGCTTCGAGCTCAGCCAACGAATTCACGCCGAGCGCCTGATGAAGCTTCAGGATCTTGTCGGGCCGAAGCCCTGGTATGGCAAACAGCTCCATCACACCCGCCGGCACCTCCTCGCGCAGCTTCTCAAGGCGTGGATGCGTGCCCGTTTCATAGAGCTTGCGCACAATGTCCGCGATCGCGTCACCGATCCCCGGGATTCCCGTGAGGGCGCCGGCGGCGATGATCCGATCGAGCGGCTGCGACAACGCAGCCAGATTATCGGCCGCGCGCAAGTAAGCCTTGGTGCGATAGGGATTGTCTCCGCGCAGCGACGTGCGATGTGCGTATTCCCTTAGGAGGCTGGCGACTGTCCGCGGATCGGTTTTGGCCATGGTCGAGGCAAACGGGGCCAATCTCCGCAGGTTCCAATCAGGCCGAAGCAGCGAACCCCTTAATCCAGCCTTGCTGCCTTTCGCGGTATGTGGCTACAGATTTGGCAATGACTGGTCGGCTCGACCCCATCCCGCCAGAGACTTGCTGGCTGCGCGTTTCTTCAATTCAGGAGCATCGCCGACGTGGAAATGCGAGGGCGCATCAATCGTCTTCATCTCCGCCCAGGTGATCGGGCCCGCGCCGGCGCGCCCGGTCGGGACGTTGCGCTGTAGGGCATGATCGCGGTCGCCCCACGCTGGTTGCGCAAATAGTCCACAAAGATGCGACCTTTTCTGCGCGCTTTCGACAACGCGGCCGTAAAGTGAGCGGGATCGCTTTGAGCCACCGCTTGAGCGAGGCGATGTGCGAAGTCTTTCACTTACGGCCACTCGGTCTGAGGGGTGAGGGGCGCGATCACATGCGCCCTTTTCTCCCATCAGCATCGGGAAGGTCGTAAATCCCAACGATTTCAGAACATCACGAAACTGGAAAGCGGCAGCGCGGACAGCTTCGAAATCGAGACCCTCATCGGGGTCGAGGTCGAAGACGACGCGGTCGGCCTTTTCGACATCCTCGATCCGAGCTCCCCACCCATGTAGCTCGATCGTTCCCATCTGGACGCAAGTCATCAGCCCATTGGCATGGACAGTGATGGTGATTTCTCTGTTCGCATCATCCTTATGCCCAAACAGGGTGGGCCCAAATGCTTTCAGAGCGCTTTCGGGTCATCTTTTGAAATTGGGATGACTCAGAGTCGCTTCCTCGATCTTGGCAATAACTCTCCGCTGAAGTCCTTATTACGGTTGAAAACAACGACGGCAGCTTTTGTGTCTCGCCGGCTCAAGAGAGCGGCTGGCAAGTGCCGCTGCGCCGATCCGCCGGCGACCAGCGATCGCTCTTTCGGAACATTCTCCCGCCGCGACAGTTCAGCGCTAAAGGAATACACCCGTGAAACGATTGGCTTTGATACTGGTCGCAGGCCTCATCGCAGGATGCAGCGACAACGGCGTCGATGGCTCGAAGACGAACTCGGTAAGCAACCAGCCGCCAGACCAGAACCCGCAAATCGACAGGGATCCAACCGCAGAATCAAGCACCGGCGGCAATCAGCAGGGCGTCCAGCCCGCGCAACCCGCCGCGCCGAAGCAATAGGACGATGCGCGATGGAAGACAAATCGATTACGCCCTCAAAATCGGGTCGCGCTCCCGAATGCGACGCCGAAGCCCAGTTCGAGAAACGTCACAAGGGCGCCAAGAACGACGGCGTTGTAAGCGCTGATCCACGTGTCATCTCGGGAAAGAAGGATGGGGACGCGACCTTTCCGATCAAGAAGGACAAATGATCCCTTCGAGACGCCGGAGCTTTGTACGGTCTTCCAACCTTTAATTCCAACGCTTGCAGAAGCCTCCTTCAGGGAAAGCAGCATGCCCAGTTTTCGGTTCGAGGTAATCGCCGGCGGTCAGTCCAACATGATCAAGGAAGATCTTGCGAGCGTCGATCTGGCGAGCCCCAGGGCCGTGGAATTGGCGAAGGGGGCAGCGAGCACCGCTTCTCCAGATGCCGACCATTCAGGCTCCCGCGTGAAAGTCTATGACGCCGCCGGCTATCTGATCGCGACCGTCAATTTCTCCGATGTGTTTGGAGGTGGTCCACTAGGCCAAACCGAGCCGCTCAATGAAGAGCCGGGCGTGAAGCGCTCCGGCTGACCTTCAAAGGATGTCGTCATTCAAAAGGAAAAATAGAATGCTTACCGCCTTCGCCCTCAATTGTTCGCTGAAAGCCTCGAACGACAAGGAGAAATCCTCGACCGAGAAGATTCTCAGTGATCTATTCTCCGCATTTGAAAGTCACGGCGTGAAGGGCGAGATCGTTCGGGCTCTGGATCACGACATCAAGCCGGGCGTTCTTTCCGACATGGGCAAGGGTGACGACTGGCCGAAGCTGCGCAGCAAAATCCTTGCCGCCGATATTTTCATTCTCGGCACCCCGATCTGGCTTGGTCAGCCTTGCAGTGTCGCCAAGCGCGTCATGGAACGGATGGATGCTTTTCTCGACGAGGCCGACGACAAGGGCCGCATGCCGGCGGCCGGCAAGGTTGCCGTGGTCGCCATCGTCGGCAACGAGGACGGCGCCCATCACTGCCATGCCGAATGCTATCAGGCACTGAACGATGTCGGCTTCACCGTGCCTGCCAACGCCGGCGTGTACTGGGTAGGAGAAGCGATGGGCGACGTGAACTATGTCGACCTGCCCAAGACCCCTGACAAGGTCGCGGAAGTAATCGAGATGGCGGCGTCCAACACGGTTCATCTGGCCAAGATGTTGGCGGGCAGCATCTATCCGGGTGTCGGTAAAGGCTGAATCATCATTCCCTGTCCGCGAGGCTGCCACTCGATGAGCCGTGTTATAACCCGGGCGATACCAAGATCACCGCCCCCGGCAAGGTACTGACCGAACTGCCCGGAGGGCCGATCGATCACCATTGGACCAAGAGCCTTGTCGCGAGCCCTGACGGGTCGCTGCTCTATGTCGGCGTCGGCTCGAACAGCAACATCACCGAAAACGGCATCCAGGCCGAGAAGGACCGCGCCGCGATCTGGGAGGTCGACCGCGCCACCGGCCGTTCACGCATCTTCGCCAGCGGGCTGCGCATCCCAACGGCCTTTCGTTCGAACCCGAAAGCAAGGCACTGTGGACAGTGGTCAACGAGCGCGACGAACTCGGGCCAAACCTGGTGCCCGACTACATGACGTCGGTGAAGGACGGCGCTTTCTATGGCTGGTGCCCTACAGCTATTACGGCCAACATGTCGATCCGCGGTGATGCCGCCGCGGCCGGACATGGTGGCGAAAGCCATCCCGCCGGATTACGCGCTGAGTTCGCATGTCGCACCGCTTGGGCTCGCCTTCTACACCGCGACCAATCTGCCGAAATCCTATCGCGGCGGCGCCTTTGTCGGCGAGCATGGCAGTTGGGACCGCGATCGCTTCAATGGCTACAAAGTCGTGTTCGTGCCATTCAGCGGCGGCCACCCCAAGGGCATGGCGCAGGACGTCGTTATCGATTTCCTCAATGACAAGGGCGAGGCGAGGGGCCGGCCGGTCGGCGTGGCCGTCGACAAAGCCGGAGCGCTGCTGATTGCCGACGACGTCGGCAACACCGTCTGGCGAGTGACCGCGGCGGCGCCAGGATCGTAAGGAATCTGCAAGTTCAAGCTGCACGCAGCGTTCGAAAGGTAACCGAGAAGCGGTGTTCCGCGACTGGCGGGATGCTGTGTTCCCATTCATTCCGGGCGGGGCCGGCCATCAGATAGGCGGACCTCGGCTCGACCTCGATCGTTTCGCGATCCCAACGCGTGCCGTTCTTGCGGCGGAGCCGGAAGCTGCATGGCGCCAGAAGCGACACACCTGCGACGAGCTCGAAATGAGGCTTGTCCCTATGCCAGCCTATCCCGGCGCCCGGCCGGTATTCGTTGATCAGCACCTGCGCGAAGGCGCTGGCGGGCTGTCCGGCAAAGTCAGCAACTTTCTCGCGCAAAGGTATCAGGAACTGAGGGATAGGTGGCGCCTCGACGACCTGGCGGCGCTCATAATCGTAGCGAAGGCCGAAGCCGATAACCTGCCTGTTGGCGAGGTGGCCATGAAAGTCGAACGGCTTGAAGGACAGGTCGGCGATGTGGCGGACCAGGACGCCTTCTTCGTTCTGCGTGATCAGTTCCGGCTGGTAGCGGAATCCTTCTGGCAGGCCGTCGGGAGCAGCGAAAAGATCGCCTTGGCGAGCTGGCGCGACGGTTCTTGATCTGGTTGTTGATGTCATGGAGCCTCAGATAGGCACCTCTGCCGCCATCGCAAGCCACTTTAAGAGCCCGCAACAGGGCGGAATCTTGCGGCGGCGTGGATTGCGGTGGCATGCCCTCCACCGACATCCGGAAGATGCACTACGATCCATCGACAAGAACACTGTCCGTTTAGCTCGTTCCAAGCGGCGTATCGCTACGACTACGAAAATGTCGGGCCTGACACCTACAGCGCCTTCAGGGCGGCGTCTTCGAAAGGACGGTCCTTCAATGAGTTCGTGCGCGATCGATATCGATACCGTTTGATGGAACACACGGACCCCGGCATTGAACGCGGGGCCGCGCGATCAAACTCCTCTTTCGGTGATGGGCTATGGCGGTAACGACATCGACGTTTCGCAGATCGCGTCGGAGCTTGTCTCGACGTCGATCGCCGGCGCAAAGGACACGGATGCGGGACTTGCTCGCGTTCAAGGCATGATCAAACACCCTTCTTCGAGAATTGAGGCGCCAGTCACTCGATCTGCTCGAAGGTGCATTGCCGCGGTGCCTTATCCGGCCGCCAGCGCAAGAGTTTCGTTCCGTGCCGGAAGCGCTCGCTGGTGATGTGGTCGAAGCGCACTTCGACGACAAGTTCGGGCTTCACCGGTTCCCATTGTCCGCTGCGCTCGGTGCTCCAGCGGCTCGGCCCGCCCGGCGCCTTGCCGGTGAAGCCGGATCCGCCACGCAGCCGTTCGAGTTTGTCCGTCAGCGCCGCCCGCTCATCATTGGCGATGGTCGAGGTGAAACCGACATGGTCGAGCAAGCCGCGATCGTTATAGAGGCCAAGCAGCAGCGACCCGACCTGCCGCTTGCCGTTCAGATAACGGAACCCGCCGACTACGCAGTCAGCAGTGCGCAGGCGTTTCACCTTCACCATCGCGCGTTCGCCCGGCCTGTAGCGATCGTCGAGCTGTTTGGCAACGACACCGTCCGTGGCATCATTGCCGGCGCCCTCCAGCCACTTTTCGGCCGTCGCGAGGCTGGTGGTGGCGGGCGAAAGCCGCAAGGCCTTGGCCTTTGCCCCGGCAATGAAATCCTCCGCTGCGGCGCGCCGATCGTGCAAAGGCAGTTCCATCAGCGATCGCCCGCCCGGAGCGACGAGCATATCGAAGAGCACCAGTTGCGCCGGCGTCTCCCGGCTGAGCTTCCAAATACGGCTCTCCGCCGGATGAAGCCGCATCTGCAACGCATCGAAGGAGGCGCGCCCATCGACTTCAATGACGATCTCTCCGTCTACGACAAAGTCCGATGTTTCGAGATCACCGAGCATCGCCGTCAGTTCGGGAAAATAACGGCCAAGGGCTTTGCCGGACTTCGCCCTGAGATCGACCGACTTGCCGCCTTTGAAGGCAAGGCAGCGGAAGCCGTCCCATTTCGGTTCGTACTGCCAAGGTCCATCGTCCCGCGGCAATGCCTCCGCCATGCGCGCTTCCATTGGCTCCGTGCTAAAGGGTAAGGGAAACTCGATGCCGGACGCTACTACCATCGCTCTTCCGTATCGCGGTGAGGCAGGTCGATGCCGCAGCAAACCCATCCGAGCCGTTGCGAGGAGCCGTAATTATGGTGCGGCTCGAGCTCCTCAGGCTTGTCGAAGGTTCCGACATGCAGCGCGATTTGACCTGGGTCGGCATCGTAGGAAAGGGTGAGCGGAGAACCGCAAGCCTGACAGAAACCTCGCTGGGCGATAGGCGATGATCTACGCACGGCAGGCGCTTCACAAAGCCAGGAGACAGAGCCGGACGAAACCCAGGCAAGAACCGCGAAGGCGCTACCGGTCGCACGCCGACACATATCGCAATGGCAATAGTGGACACGTGGATCGGCGGTGACGCGATAACGAATTTTGCCGCAGAGGCATCCGCCGGTACGTTCAAGGGCGATAGCCTGAGCCGTCATAGTATCCATCCTGCTTGAACGTTCCATGGGGAATGTGGTTTCGTGCCGCCATCGCGGCATGATGCGGGCGCTAGCTCGGCCCCGAGCAGTCAGGCCTCGAGATCAATCAGCGCCGATCCGATCTCAGGACGTTTCCTATGGCGCAGGATCAGGGCGATTCCTCCACTGTGATTTCCAGCGTCGGTTGAACGATACCTTGAGCCGATTGCCGGACGCATTTTCCAGCGGGGATTGACCATGACTGATAGCCAGACTGCCATCGAGCCCTGTCTTGAAGCAGGGTAGGTTGTCACCGAAGTCAAGCCGGGGAGCATCTCGCCGACCATGAAATGTGCCAGCAGCTTTACTAGTATCAGATCTTCCAGCGTGCAGGCAAAGATCGAGAACTCTCGGGCATTTTCATAGGAGATGGCGAGCCGTATCGCCCGCAATGCGTGCGCTCGAAGAGGCTACAACTTGCCTAGCAGGGCGACGCTACCAGCCTTGGCGGCTCGCCCATTCGTCGATGTCGCGGCGGACGCGGTCCTTCTCGATGCCGTAGCGCTCCTGGATCAGGCCTTCCAACTGGTCGCGCTTGCCGGCGATGCGGTCGAGGTCGTCGTCGGTGAGCTTGCCCCACTGTTCCTTGACCTTGCCTTTGACCTGCTTCCAGTTTCCTTCGACGCGGTTCCAATCCATAGTGTGATCTCCTTCGTTTGCTTGGAAGCTAACGGCGGCGCAGCCCCCCGGTTCCTGGTACGACGAGGGAGCCTTTAGGTGTCATACTGCTGGATGGCGCGCAGTCCCCGCATCCTCGTGGAAGCCGCGCCTAACGACGGGTAGCCAGAATCCGATCTGGCTGCCTCGGATTCCTCCTCCGGGGCGGCCTTCCAAATTGAGAGATCGAGAGGGATTATCCTTTGTGCGACGGCGGACTATTTGGAGCAATGGCCAGGACTTGGCGCGAGGCTGCAACAAAGTCTGCCGACGAGCATTGAGAATTCGTGGATTAGCAATGCGGTTCTTTTCTTCTCCGATCTTTGTCAGGACCAACCGGCCGGGCTTCCGCCATGGGGTCAATCACCTAAAAGAAGCCGCTGAGCAACTCCGCAAATAGTCAAAACGTGGTCCTCGGTGGCACAAGGCAGTGACCTTTGCCAGTGCTGCGAAACACTATCTCGGACTCCTAACCGGTTGCCCGCAACGTCCACAACCGTATTACGCGTGCAGCTTCAGCCCTTTTTGTAGCCGGCGGTGACCTCGTCTTGTGCGCGGCGAAGGCTTCCAGCACCTCGGTCTTTTCGGCCTTCGGAACCTTAAAGTGGTCGAGCGTCCGCCCGAGTTCCGCCGCGACCTCGTCGAATTCCGCGGGAGAAATCTTCAAGTCCCGATGGGCCTCCTCGAGGCCGAGCGGCGTCGCGCCCGGCCTGGTGGCCACGAACTTGAAGGGGCCGCCGGGAAACGTCGCACACCCACAGCGTGCGCATGAACTTGAGGCCCGGCAGCCGTTCGAGGTTCTTGGTGTGCCATTTGCGCAATTGCGGGTTCTTGGACTTCTGGCCGACGATCGGGTTCTTCACCACCGCGTCGCTAAAGTGATCCACCACGGCTGCGATGGCGAACACGCCGCCCAGCCGCTCATATAGGCTTTTGTCAGCCGAGCTCTGCTTGGTCTGCGCGCGCGCATCGCCGGCGGCCAATATGGCAGTTGACGCGGCCGCCGCCGCCAGCACCGCGACGACGTTTCGTCTTGTAAGAGAGGTAGAAACAGCCGTTTTCATTCTCCGGTTCCTCCCAGCTAGGCCAGAGCAAGCCGCTCTGGCGGCTTCAACGCGTGATTTTTCGGGACATATCATTAAGTCGTGCCCCTGCGGATAGTCAGACGCTCTGGCGATCGGAAGACCTTGCGAGAAGATAAACGCGCCTGCGCCCAAGCTTGGCAGGTGCGGTCTCTACAAAAAGCCGTGCCTGAATAGCCCGGCTTTTGCCCAATCAGGTGACCCTGGGTCTAGCAGACCGGGCTATCCAGCGAGTATTGGCCCGCATTCACATTCTGCATCCGACCGGACCACAAGGAAAGCCCGCCGCCTATTGGTGGGACGTTGGCGACGGGCTTTTGCTGCTTGAGGCGGCTACATCCTGAAGGAAATCGACCGCTTCGTGGATCAATTCACAGCAGCGTTCTCGGTTCCAATTTTGATGAGTAAATTTCAAGCTGAGATACGCAGCGATGGATGCTGAGATGGGGAGCTTCCTAGAAACCCCGAAAGCTGGCGCACCGCAGCTTCGGCTATCCCCTAAAAAAGCGAATTACTGGCCAACCGGCGATCGTCTCCCGCAGTTTGCTGAAAAGCTTTCCATCTTCGTTGGCGGCGGCCCGGACTTGCACGGCAACCCAGCCGGCTTTCATGGTGGCGCCGACATGGCAATGGCAAACGACGGCATGCAACTGCCAATCCGATAGCTCGAAGAAGCGTCTCGCCTCGCCATAGGTGTCGCTCTTCAGACCCTGCGCGCGCAAGATTGGATCCGCGAACGCGATGCTCAGCGGAGATTCGGGACATTGCGCTTTGTCTCGTTCATCCAGTCGCATGTACTCGGTGCCGGGCAGCGCTCCGAGGCACCGTTCTGGATCGCGCTCCAGAAGTGCGGCCCAGCGTTCCAATCGCTGGCTCCGCGTCATCGCCGGGCAGGCTGTATCGACCTCCGCGACCGCATTTAGTTCTTCGCGTGTTTGGTGTTTCATGGCCGTCTCCTGTTGGCCAGCCGCTCTGCCTGCCGCAAAGCCGCTACAGGTCGGAGTAGCCCATTTCGTCCCTATGGCGCTCGAAACCTCTATTTCACCCGAAAGTTCCACCGCCACAAAAATATGTTTCGGGGATCCATCTGTAGTGCCATTTCAGATCTTGGCACCGTGGCGGCCTGGCTCCGATGCATGTGCAGGGCAACCTCTGGGCCAGGCCACGCCGACCTTCGCGTATTCGTCTTGTCGAGGTTCCGCGACAGGACTGCGTTGAGCGAGCTTCCACATGGAAAATCCGAGGTCAACTGCAGCAATAGCCGGCCGCCACCTTGTCCTTTGCTGAATCCCGATCGCTTGTTTTGGCGGCACCTTGTTTGTCTATTGGCTGACGGCTGGAATGACGGGGCCTGCATCGACAAGCGTGGGCCTTTGCAAGGATCGACGACCGCGACGAGAGCATTGGTACTGTTCGAAATCGATCAGCCGCTGACGAAACTATCGAAGATGATCGGCGGCGCTGCTGCTGGGCAGGCAATGGCGGCGTTCGCGGCTTGCTCTGTTCAATCCTCAAGGGCGGATAACGGAACTCGGCATCCCCCTGCAGCCAGGTGAGCACTCCGTCGCTGAATCTGGCTGACACTACGCTGGGTCCAACGGACTTGCGAAAGGAAGCTGAGGCACGTCGGCGAACGGGCATCGGCGCATCGTTTCTAACCCGTGGAAGGTTGCGGGATGAATTCGGCATAGATCGCGGCGGCGCCATTCTTAGCCACGATGACCTGGCGCTTTCGAGAAAACTTAGTGCAGGCCTGTTGTTGGCCGCGCTCAACAAAAAGGCGCGCTTCTACGCTCCAGCCGAGGCGATGGTGATCGAGCACAATCGCCCTGGTATAGCCGTCGTCATGCGCCAGGGGGCCCACAATCACAGCCCGCCATCTCGTTCTGACGACTGGTTATGAGCTGTTCGATGTCGTGCCGGCCGTCAGCCACAAAGTCGTTTCTTTATGTCCGTGCGACGGCCGACAGGTGTGTGATTTGCGGCGGCGAGGACGAGGATTTCACCAATAAAAGCGTCGCAACGCACTAACGGACAAAAAGGCAGCTCAGCTCTCAAAAAAGCTCGAGCGGATTTTCCCGTTGCTAGACACCAGGGCGTAGTTCGCCTGGACGGGCACAAGGCTGCGGACCATCGGCGCATTACCCGACCATCCTCGCATACATGCGGTGATAGGCTATGGCGGCAATGCCATCCTCTTTTCACAGATCGCTTCTGAGATCGCGCGGCGTCGATCAAGGGCGCAGAAGAGAGGGGATGCGGCACTGTTCGCGTTCAAGGCGTGATTCCGGGATGATGGCCGACCCGATCACCGCCTCCTGGGCGAGGGCGCTTTGTTCGCGGTCTCGTCGATTAGTTCGAATGTGCATTGGCGTGGCGCCTTTTCCGGCCGCCAAGGCTTTATTTCTGTGCTGGAAGCGCTCGCCAGTGACGTGGTCGATGCGAACGGCCATTCCATTTCGGTTCGTACTTCAGGTAGGCTACAGCCTTCTGGTCAATCGCTTCGACGGCGTCGCGATCCGACGCCAACTTTCGCCAATGGGTTACCCGATCTTGTCTCTTGGGCCGGCATGAGCCCTGCCGCACGATAAGCACGCTCACGGCTTCGATCCTGCGTTTGCTCTTGCATCTAACCGAGAATATGGCCGCTGGTTCCATACGCTGCGCGGCTCGCATTCCTTCCAGGGCAAGCTATCATCGCCGTCGCAGGAACGAACGTCGGTGCGTCGCGTTTGTCGCCGGGTAGAGACCGAATGGGCAAGGCGATGGTCAATGTTGAACGCCGGCAGCTAGCCGCCGATCTGATCGCGCGGGGAACGGCGTCGTGATGTCTGCGCCGGGACTGGCTTACGGTCCGTTGGGTGAGAGGTGCATGCATCTTTGCGTCGACATGCAGCGGCTCTTTGCCGAACCATCGCCTTGGGCGACGCCTTGGATCACCCGTGTCCTGCCGCGGATCGAAAGTCTTGTCGAAAGACGCGCCGCCCAGACCGTGTTTACCCGCTTCCTGCCGGCACGCAAACCGGGGCAAGGCATCGGCACCTGGAAGCGTTACTATCAACGCTGGGCGTCGATGACGCTGGGGGAGATTGGCTTCGAAATGGCCGATCTCTTGCCCTCGCTGGCACGGCACTGTCCACCGGCGGCCATTATCGACAAACATATCTACTCGCCCTGGTTCGAGGGCAAGCTCACGACTCTTCTGGCGGAGCGGAAGATTGACACCTTGGTGATCACCGGCGGCGAGACCGACGTATGTGTGCTCGCCACCGTATTGGGAGCCATCGACTTCGGCTTCCGTGTGGTGCTGGTAACCGACGCGCTGTGTAGCTCGTCCGACGCCACGCATGATGCGCTGTTGACGGTCTACCACCAACGGTTTGCACAGCAGGTCGAAACGGTGGAAATGGAGACGATCCTCTCAAGCTGGACTTGATGCGAAGCTGGAATTCCGCCCGCCGAGCTGATGCGAGACGGCTGGACCCGTCAGTGCTTCGTCAAGCGACCGCAATATCGGCGAAAGACGTGTCGGCTGAGCGCGATGGCACTTCGAGCTGTCCAGACGACCCCTTACCTGTCAATGCAGTCGTCCGGTAGTGCCGAGCATCTGAGGCGTAACCGACCCCAGGTCCAAAACCGCGTCGCATGGGTCCATCCGGGCTCGGTCCGCCCAGTTCGCGCTGGGTCAGGCGAAAGGGCAAGTGCCTTCCGCAGCACATACCGGGCCTCAAGCGGCCCGATCGAGGCCCGCCCGTCCACTTTTGCGGGCAGGTTTTGCCCAATCGAGCTGCCCCTTTAGGGCAAGTCTCGGCGCTTCGTTCATCGAAAGGAACGAAAGCGATTCTGGGGAATTGGGTACAAGCATTTGAATATTGTTGCAGGAGGAAAACATGGGACGAGGTATTCTGCTCTGGCTGCTCGGCGTTCCGATCCCGATCATTATCCTTTTGATGCTTTTCGCGCGTTAGGAGCCGACGATGACCAATGCCTTCTCCGCGGTTGACGAACCTGCCGCGATCGAAACAGCCAGCTCTGCGGTCAGTTGGGGTCCTATTGTGGCCGGCGCTTTTGCGGCAGCCACCCTCACAGTCATCCTGATGCTCGTCGGTTCAGGGCTTGGCCTGACCATGATGTCGCCCTGGGGCAGCGCATCCGTGACGACATTTGCGGTCTCGACCGCGATCTGGCTCGTCATCGTGCAATGGCTGTCATCCGCGCTAGGCGGCTATATTGCTGGGCGGCTTCGCACCAAATGGGTCAATGTTCATACCGACGAGGTGTATTTCCGCGATACGGCGCATGGCTTCCTGGCTTGGGCCTTGGCCACCTTGCTTGTGGCCACCGTCCTTGGCTCGGCGATCTCCGGAATTGTCGGGACAGGCGCCCAGGCTACGACCGGCTTGTTGAGCGGCGCCGTCGCCGGAGCGGCTTCGCAGGCTTCATCGGCACAGGCGCCGTCCGCCAATGATTTGGCCGGATACTTCGTCGATTCGTTGTTCCGACCGGCCGATAGCGCCGCCGGGGCACCGCCTTCGGCTGGTACGCCCCAGAACAATGCCGATGTCGCCGGAGAGGCGACACGCATACTGGCCATCAGCGCGTGGAACGGGGAGATGAGCGCAGACGACAAGGCCTATCTCGCGCGCCTGGTAGCATCGCGCGCGGGCCTTTCCCAGGCTGATGCCCAGAAGCGGGTCGACGATGTCCTGGCGCGGGTCGATAATGCCAAGAACAAGGCCAAGGTAGCCGCCGATAAGGCTCGCAAGGCAAGCGCCACGACCGCACTGGTCGGGGCTTTGTCGCTGGTAATCGGCGCCTTCATTGCAGCCGTTGCTGGAGTGCTTGGTGGCCGCCAAAGAGACGAGGACGAGGCTCGCTTTGCGCGAAACGGCTGATGCGCATCGCCGCCTCGCGTTCGCCGCCTAAAGGCCGGCAAATCCCGCGTCTGATAGCCGTCGCTACTGGTCGCGAGCGGAATGGCGGCCATGAAATTCAGACCGCTCGGAGCGATCCGCAAATCCACTGTCGCCAGCTCGCGAATGGCCAGCCTCATTGCCTCGGCGCCTTGGGCGCGAGCCACGGGCGGACCTTCGACCGTGGTTCTCGCCCTCCCGCCCACCGGCGGCAGGCACTTCTTGCGCGACGATCGACGCCAAATTGATGCCGATGGACGGGCGGCGCGTGATGGCCGCCTGCGATCGAGTTGATCGGCGACGTGACCCATGTCGAGGGAAAGGGTGATCGTGAATTTAGGAATTCCAATCACTGTCGACGCCGACACCGTTAGGCTTGAAACCCCACGTACGGCCTAAGCGCAAGACGACGCTGGTGGACAACGACGCTGGTGGACAAGGGAACCTAAAGAAAAACCCGCCGACCTAGGCCGACGGGCCATCTTCCCTCAAAGGCTGTGCGCCCCTTTCCCGGATGGTCCGCCCAACCCAGGAACCCTGCACAAGGCCCTTTTAGCTCATGTTCCCCCGATGGCGCTGTAGCTTCGCCGCAACAGCGACGCAGATTCACAGTTTGGAAGGTCAGCTTTCGTGCCGGAAATCCTGCAGCGAAGTGTGGCGAAGGTCTACGCTGTCTCATAGATCGGGCCGCGCCTATTTTTTGGCCATTCTTAGAGAAATTCCAGAGCGTCCTCGATGCATGCGAGTTCTTGGAGCAGGCTGCTTCCGCTCTTGACGAAAACAGGGCTATCGAACATCCGGTCGTTCATAGGATCCTCCAAATCGAACGAACAATTGAGTGTTGGCAGAGCCGCGATGTACAGCAATGTCTCTGCCCTAGAGGCGTTTGAGCATTTTTGTCGTCAAGAGGGTTCTCAAACCCAGATTGATCCCCGCTTGGCGCGAACGCAGGTTTGGTCAAGCTGAGAGCCCTAAGAGCCTGACTCGAAACTCGCCTATGCACGACGCAGAGTTGCCTTTCGACGAAGCAGAAGGCGGATGGAGGCGATGAAGATCCACGCTTCGGCGCTGGCGATGGTCGCCTCGAAGTCCTTGGCGAGCCGGCGACAACGTCCCAGCCAGGCGAAAGTTCGCTCGACGACCCATCGTCGAGGCAGCACCTCAAAGCCCTTGGCATCGTCGGAACGCTTGACGATTTCGATGGTCCACGTGCCGAGATCGGTCAGAGCCTGCGTCAGCTTTTCTCCGGCATAGCCGCCGTCGGCGAACAGATGGCGCAACCAAGGATAAAGCCGTCGAATGGAAGCGATGACGCCTACTGCCCCATCCCTGTCCTGGATATCGGCCGTGTGCACCGTCAGCCCGACCAGATGCCCTTCGGTGTCGGTGATGATATGGCGCTTGCGGCCTTTGATCTTCTTGCCGGCGTCGTAGCCACGCAGACCGGTGAGGTCCGTGGTCTTTACCGATTGGCTATCGATGATGCCGGCGCTGGGCTTGCCTCGCGACCGAGTGCAAGGCGTGCTGCGGCCACCAAGTGGAAGTTTATGGTCTTCCACAGCCCATTGTCCCGCCAGGCATAGAAATAGCGTTGAACCGTCGAAACGGGCGGGAAGCGATCCGGCAGCGCCCGCCACTGGCAGCCGGTCCAGGCGATATAGAGGAGCGCGTCCACCACCACCGCTCGAAGTTCAGTCGTCCGCGGACGTCCCGTCGCCTTCGCTTTCGGCAAAAACGGCTCGATCAACTCCCATTCCTTGTCCATCAATGCGTTTGCATCTCGCTGCCCCGCGCGGCAATATTGCCACCGAGTGGCCTTCGTCCAACTCATGTCATGATCTCGCTCGGTCTAGGGGGTGTACTCATGATTCCGCCATGTCCGCTTGAGGGCGAATGTGTACTCGGCCAATGGATGTTCGACTGACAGAAATGGGCAATAGGCAATAATAGAATCCCTTGGAGCTAACTGGAGATCGAAAATGAGGTGGGGCCCCACGACCTCGGTTCAAGGCGAATACCTCATGACACTCTACGTCCCAATCGTCGAAGCGAACAAGCGCGCGCTGCAGGCAGCTTAAACACTCGAATAGCGGCTCCGAGATTTCTCGGAGCCGTACGTGATCTCTCCGGTGCCACTCGCTGATTGAAACAACCGGCTCTTATCTGGAAGGAGCGCTTGGCTTCCCCATAGGTGTCCGAATTCAAGCCCGAGGCATAACAATGGATCGTTTAATGCAACCGAGATCGGCGATCCGGCTTCTTCGCGAACCCCAGGATAAGATGCGGTGCCATCGAGAGCGGCAAGGCAGCGCGAGGGTTTTCTTCGAGCAACTCGGCCCACCGCTCCATTCGTTGCGTCATGGTCGGAATGTCGCGGCAGGATGAGACCGGACGTTCTTGAGCCCGGGCCCCGAGAGGCCGACCGGATTGCGTACCGATCTTGAGCAGACATCAAGTAGCGGTATCTCGTGGCACAGATCTGCCAGCTTTCTCCTATGTTTCAGCTCCAAAGCAAGATTCCACAGGAGCAAGTGGACGGTGAATGAAAAAGTAAAGTGAAATCCTTGAGTTCCAAGGCTTCGCGCTCCCGTGCCGCAGTACCTCTCAGTAACCCTGAGCAGGCGATTTTGGTACATCTCTGTTCCCTTCCCGCTCTCCACAATTCCGTTATCCAAGCGACCTCTAATGTGATAGGGTGCCGACCACCTAGCCCGCATCCGGCCCTGTATCCCTTGTACGGCCAAGCGAGCTTCGTCCGGGGAGGGGCCGGCCACTTCAGGCAACGACCGGGCCCTCTTCCCTTCTCTGCCAATGCGGTTATCCTCACATTCAGCCCGTAGCCTGGGAGTCCCCCTCCTTGGACAGTGCTGCTGGCTAGAGGGCTGCCCGGAGTGGCCCTCTTTTTTCACCCGATAAAACGATGAGACGTCGGACTTCGGTGGCACCCAATTGACTCGAAGCTGACCTTTTTTGGGTGTATCTTCGTCAAGTCGTTCGTACCGGATAGAGGCACGCGGACTGCATGGAAGCGCTACGATGCTTTCGCCCGGTACCGGGAGGCATGGCATGTTAGCGCGCAGCTTGAGAGAGCCCATCCATCAGGCGAAAACGATCAATCACAAACCAGCAAGTGCTGCTGCCAAGGAGATTGTCCGCCAGGCGCTCCTAAGCGGGCAGTTTGGCGAAACGGTCTCGGTCAGGGCAACCATAGCGGCAGTTCGTGAACTCGGCTCCGAACTCATTGAGACGGATTGCCAGCTCACCGAAATCATCATGTTTGAAGCCATTAACCTGGGCCGGTTCATCGCCTTCGATCTGCATGAGTGACACGCACTCCAGCTAGTGAAGCGTTTCCGAGCGTCTCCCATCAATCGCGAGTAGCTCGCGAAAGCCTCATTCAATCAATGTGTGGCGCGAGACCCTGGCCGCTCCCGGCTCAAACCGATATGCGCATAGCAATTAGCAAGTTTCTTTCGATGGAGGTTGAAAATCACCCCGCGAGGTAGTACCTCCTGAAAAACTGGTATTACCGAGGTGTGAGCAATGGCAACGACTGTCACTGCCAAAGGACAGGTGACCATCCCTAAACCGGTTCGCGAGCTGCTCGGGGTGGTTCCCGGCAGTAAGGTCGATTTCCGCCGCGCCGATGACGGTAGCGTAGTCATTGTACCGAGCGACAAGAAACGACCCGCGAGCCGCTTCGCGAAATTGCGCGGCCATGCCGGAAAGGGGCTTAGCACCGACGCGATCTTGGCTCTTACACGTGGCGACAAGTGACGTTGGTCGACACCAACGTCTTGCTCGACCTGGTGACTGATGACCCGACCTGGGCGGATTGGTCGATCGCTGAGCTCGAGAAAGCGAGCCTCCAGGGTCCGTTGTTGATCAACGATGTCGTCTATGCCGAGCTCGCCGTTCGGTACGATCGCATAGAGCATCTCGATGCTTTTCTTGATCAAGCGGGTCTCGAGATGGCTGCAATGCCTCGTTCGGCCCTATTTTTGGCGGGGAAGGTTTTTACCAAGTACCGGAAGTCGGGCGGATCGCGCACGGGCGTTCTGCCGGACTTCTTCATCGGCGCCCATGCTATCGTCAGCGGGCTGGCACTGCTCACCCGAGATGTCGGTCGCTACCGCGCCTATTTTCCCGCGCTGAGACTGATCGCGCCCAAGGCCTGATTGCCTGGCAGGCAGAACGCCCCTATCGGATTAGCCTTGCCGCTCGCCCGAGCTGCCGCGCGGCATCGTTGCAATAGCGAGGACAGATCGATGCTGGATGCTGCGACCATCGCTTCCGGCAGAGGGATACCGCGTCGAGCGGCTTCGGTCAGAAAGCCGGAACGCAGTCCGCGCGCGCTGACAGCTTCTGGATCGAGATCCGAGATCCCGCCTGTAACCAAAGCGCGTCTGCGCCTCGATGCGGAGCGCTCCAGGACTGTCTGCAACGAAGCCAACGTTCTTGTCCGGCCAGGCCTTGACTTGCGATCTGCCGCGGGGCGATCGCGCCGCCAAGTCTGGTACGGTCCGCTGCCGCCGAATCTCGCCAAAGCGGTCCGCGAAAGCTCCTCGCATTCGCCAAGGTTGCAATGTGGTTGTCCTCATTGAGCTTGGCATCGTCGAGCCCGAAGCGGTGGTTGGCCCGCCGCGCGATACTCACATGGTCGATAAAGTCGAGGATCGCTGATGCGCGTTCCAGCGGACGCAAATAACGCGGCGCCTTTTCAATGAGCACTGGCTTGTGGCCGGTCCTAGCCTGCATCACACCGCGCTCGGCTGTCAGACCTGGAGCGTTGGTTCACCCAGCTCGGGGCTTTGAAGAACCCTATCCGGATTTCATGGGACTAACCCATGTTGGATTATGTGGACCAACAAGCATCTGTGGCCGCTGCATCATCAGGCGACTGTCGAGCAAGCACAATTCCACCTTCGGCGACGTTCAGCGCAAATGGACCGCGATATCATGGCTCGGAGCGCGGCGGTTCGGCAGCCGCAACGTGGGGCCGCGCAATTGTTCAGTGTTGGCCGGGGTCAAGTCTTTTCGCAGGCCGCCATGCTCCAACGCAACCGATAACAGAATAATCCCGCCGACCGCGGGCAGCCCAGCCATAGGGAGTGATCAGAATTCCACTCGCGATCCGAGGCCTTTGTCGGTCGCACGCCGCACGGCAAGATTTGCCACGACCAGATCCTGAAGGGACACGCCGGTGCCGTCGAAAATTGTAATCTCCTGTGCCGATCGGCGTCCCTCCGCCATGCCTGCAATGACGGCGCCGATCGAACCGCGAATGTCACTTTCCCCGATCAGGGCCTGTGCGTAAGCATGCTGAAATTCGCCTATGCTGAGTGACTGTGCCATCTCGTCGACGAAGAGCGCCGCGGCGGAGACAAGCTCCGGATCGAGCTCTTGCTTGCCCCGCGTATCTGCCCCCATGGCGGAAATATGGGTTCCGGGCACGACCCACTCTCTTTCGACAAGCACCTTGGTGGAGGGCGTGACCGTGACAAGGATGTCAGAGAGCCGGACGGCGTCCTCGCGGTTTTTATGGGCGCGGTAGGCAATGCCAAGCTCGGCAACCGTCTTGCCGAAGGCCGTCAGATTGTCTGGCGAGGGATCCCAGGCGTGGACGGTCTTAATGCTGCGGACAGCCAGAGTCGCCTTGAGCTGATAGACAGATTGCGTGCCCGTCCCGATGATCCCGAGTGACTCGGAATCGGGGCGCGACAGGTGCTTCGTGGCGATCGCGCTTGCCGCTCCGGTGCGGATGCCTGTCAAGTAATTGGCGCTGACCAGAGCCGAAGCCCGTCCTGTATCGGGATCGAAGAGCAGCGTCGAGGACTGATGATTGGTCAATCCACGTGCCAGATTGTGTGGCCAGTAGCCGCCAGCTTTGAGGCCGAGAAACGGCACGGAATTGTCCGCGCCGGTCTTTACGCCGAATACTGCATCCGCGTGGCCGACCACCTCCCGCACGACAGGGTAGTTCCTCGCCAAGCCGCGGGCCATGGCGCAGAAAGTCTGCTCGACCGCCTCCAGGGCCTCCTCAATGGCCACAAGATCCCGAGCAAGTGTTTCGGAGATGACTAGCATGGATTCCCCTGGCGGTCTCAGGCTTCGAGGATGAATTCATCGATCATGACGTTCATGCCTGCCAGCATGCCGCCGTCGACCGGCAGGACTACTCCCGAAATATACGCAGCATCGTTTGACCCTAAGAAGGAAACAGCCTTGGCGATGTCCATCGGCTCGGCGACGCGGCCAAGCGGATACCAACGGCCAAGCTTCTCGAAGACGCCCGGGTCCTTTTGCTGGCGAATGGTCCAAGTGATGTTGTCGGTGCGCACTGAACCGGGAGAGACGGCGTTACATCGAATGCCGTCGCGGCCGAATTCGGAGGCCACCGACATGGTCAGGTTGATAATGCCCGCCTTCGCAGCGCTGTAGCTCGGATTGCCGAAATAGCGCATCCCGTTTACCGACGCGATGTTGACGATGGCGCCGCCGCCCCGGGATCGCATGCGCGGGAGGACGACGCGTATGCAATGATAGGTGCCATTGAGATTGATATCGATTTCGCGATGCCAGGAGTGGAGGCTTATGCCCTTGAGATCGCCTGCGTCGGTAAAGGCTGCGTTGTTGACAAGCAGGTTGACCGGACCAAGCGCGTTCTCGGCCGCGACGAAGGCACTCTCCACCTGATCGGCATTTGTTATGTCGGCCTTGACAAAAACCGCACGGCCGCCGGCCTCAACGATCTGCCTGACCGTCTCGCTCCCCTTAGGCTCGTCGATTTCGAGAACTGCCACTGCAGCGCCTTCGCATACCAACTGGCTGGCGATGGAACGCCCGATCCCGTGGCCTGCACCCGTCACGACCGCTATCGTCCCGTCATGGCGAGCCATGTCTAATCTCCCGGTCGCCTGTCCAGGCGGTTGCTCTTCTCACCGATCAACCACTACCGGCCGTCAATGCGGTCTTCCAATGCAGAACGGGCATGGCAGGATCAGTATTTCGCATTCGCCTACCGATATCCTGGGACCGTAGGGTGTCCTCGATTGGCTGGCCGGGTGAAATCCGCAGGAGCTTTGGCCGGCGTGGCAGATACAGGGAACATTCAATGAAGAACATCGTCGTTACCGGCGGCAGCGGCAAGGCGGGCAGGGCAGTCTGTCGTGGTCTGGTGGAGCACGGTTACAGCGTCTTGAATGTCGACGTGCAGGCTTCAAAGGATCCCGTCTGCCCGTTCTACAAAGTCGATCTCAATGATCTTGGCCAGGTGATCGACGCTTTGCAGTGGGGCGGCGGCAAGGATCACCCTTTCCGCAAGTTCCGCACGCCAGACGCCGTGGTGCATCTGGCGGCCATTCCGGCACCCGACCTGATGCCCGACGATGTCATTTTCCGCAACAATGTCGTGACAACCTATAATGTCTTTGACGCGGCCATCCGGGTGGGCGCCAAGCGGATCGTTTGGGCGTCGAGCGAGACCACGTTGGGCCTGCCTTTCAGCCCATCCAACCCGCCTTCCTATGTGCCGATTGACGAAGACCATCCCATGCGCCCGGAAAGCGCCTACTCACTGTCGAAGGACCTTGGCGAGGAAATGGCCCGACAGATGCAGCGGTGGAACCCCGAGACGACCTTCATCGGGCTCAGGCTTTCCAATGTCATGGAACCGTCGGACTACGAGCGTTTCTCGTCCTGGCAGCATGACCCGCATGTCAGGAAGTGGAACTGCTGGGGCTACATCGACGCGCGCGATTGCGCCCAGGCAGTGCGCAAGGCGCTCCATGTTGATCTCGTCGGCGCAGATCATTTCATCATCGCCAACGCCGACACCGTAATGGAGCAAGGAAGCGCTGAACTCATGAGATCGGTCTTTCCTGACGTACAGCTCAAGCGCGAGATCAAGGGGCGAGAGACGTTGTTGTCGATAGATAAGGCACGACGTGTCCTCGGCTATGAGCCGGAGTTTAATTTCGGACGAATCTAAAACGCGTCGTTATAACTATACTACTGCAACACAACAGAAGGCGATTAGATCTGCCTTTTGTTGTGCTGCGCTTTTTTTGCGAAAAGCAACTGTGTGTGTGCCGCCATGCATCTTATGCCGCATCTTCATGCCTCCATGCGATAATTGTATTTTCACCTATCGTTTTGCAGGCGCACAGTGTCTTTGTCAGTGCGGCGCCTCGGTGCTGCCGCTTCGGGTCGAAAGAAGAGAAACACCCTATGAGGAGAACAAGTTCATGACTTTCAGCATTCGCAAAGCGATGGCTGCGTCAGCCTTCGCCGTGGGCATGGCTTGGGCGGGCAGCCCGGCTTATGCCAAAACGCAGGTCAACTTCACTGTGGCGGAGTACAGCTCCAAGACTGGTCCGTACTTTGAGGAAGTGGCGGCGGCCTTCGAGAAGGAGAATCCCGACATCCATATCAACATCCAGGTGGTTCCGTGGGACACGCTCCTGCAGCGGCTAACCACCGATATCGCCGGCGGCCAAGCCCCCGACATTTCGATCATCGGTACGCGCTGGCTGGTTGACTTTGCCTCCCAGGGCATCGCCGAACCGGTCGATTCCTACTTGACGCCAGAATTCAAGTCGACCTTCATCGACACTTTCATGGCGCCGTCCGTCATCGATGGCAAGACCATGGGGCTGCCGGTCGCCGCTTCTGCCCGCGCCATGCTGGTCAACACCGAACTGCTCGACAAAGCCGGCGCCAAGGCTCCCGCCAACTGGGACGAGTTCTATACGACTGCCGAGAAGCTCAAGGCTGTTCCCGACACCTTTGCCTTCGGTCTGCAGGGCAAGGAAATCGAGACCGACGCCTATTTCTACTACAGCCTTTGGACTCACGGCGGCGACATCTTGAAGGGTGATGGGACGTCGGGCCTCGACACGCCTGAGGCACTCCAGGCTGTGACATTGTACAAGAAGATGATCGACGAAGGACTGACCCAGCCTTCTCCGACCAACTACACCCGTGAAGACGTTTTCAACCTCTTCAAACAAGGCAAGGTCGGGATGGTCTTCACCTTCCCGATGCTCATTCCCCAGATCAAAGCCGAGGCGCCGAACCTGAAGTACAAGGTCCTGCCCTTCCCGGAAGGCAAGGCCAAGGCGACCTACGGTGTGACCGACACGCTGATGCTCTTCTCTTCCTCGCAAGTGAAGAAGGAAGCCTGGAAGTTCATCGAGTTCGCCTACAAGGACGAATGGCGGACCAAGTTCGATCACGGCGAAGGCTTCCTGCCCGTAACGAAGAATGTCGCGGCCGAGAAATACTACACCAGCGATCCTGACATTGCCGGCTTTGCAGCGGGCCTGCCCTATGCGAAGTTCGCTCCGACCATCGCGAATTGGGAAGAGATCGCCGACACGACAGTTCGCGCCTTGCAGCAGATCTATCTTGGCCAAGCCAAGCCTGACGAAGCGCTCAAGGCTGCCGCGGCCGATATCAACAAAATTCGCAGCAAGTAGGCGCTGCCGCAAAAGATGGGCGGGCGGGGGTAGCCCGCCCATTTCCCTGAGCGAGCCTCAATAGCCGTGGAACGGGACGATGAAATCGCGGACGCGCATACCGACGACACCCCTGTTGATGATCCTGCCGAGTTTCCTTCTGGCGATGTCGATCATCGGCTATCCGATTCTTGACCTCGCCTGGACGTCAATGCAGGAGGTCAGCCGCTTCGGAAAGATGATGGGGTTCGTCGGCTTGGTGAATTTCGCCGAAGTGTTTCGCGATCCGCTTTTCTATTCATCATTGGTGCGCACGGTGATCTGGACGGTCGCGGTGGTTGGCGGAACGCTGATCATATCACTGCCGATCGCGATAATGCTCAACGACGATTTCTATGGTCGAGGCCTTGCCCGCGTAATTGTTATGTTGCCCTGGGCGATTTCACTCACCATGACAGCCGTGCTCTGGCGCTGGAGCCTCAACGGTCGCGCCGGACTCATCAATGCGACGCTGATGGATTTCCACATCATCACCGAGCCGATCGAATGGCTCGCCACGGCTCCACTTGCCTTCACCGTCGAGATCCTTGTCGGTATCCTGGTCTCTATTCCGTTCACAACGACGATCTTTCTTGGCGGTCTGTCCTCTTTGCCGCAGGATTCTTATGAGGCGGCGGTTGTGGACGGCGCCAAGCCCTGGGAACTGTTCCGCTATATCACGCTGCCGCTGATGAAGCCCTTCATCAACATCGCGATCGTGCTCAACGTCATCTATGTCTTCAATTCGCTTCCAATCATCTGGGTCATGACGGAAGGCGGGCCCGCCAACGGCACCGACATCCTGGTGACCTATCTCTACAAACTGGCTTTTCGCTTCGGCCAGCTCGGTAAAGCGTCTGCGATCTCGCTTATCATGTTCTCTGTGCTGTTCGTCTTCACCATCGCCTATGTGCTGATGGTGATGCGGCAGGAACACGACAGCGCTGACGAGGAGGTGAAACATGACGCCTAAGCTGAAAAAGAGCCTTCTTTACTGGCTTTTGCTGTCACCGCTTTGCGTTGTTATCCTGTTGCCATTCGGCATCATGTTCGTGACCGCCCTGCGACCACGCGACGAACTCTTCGTCTACCCGCCTACCTGGACCTTCAGCGAATTTCGTTGGGAAAACTTCGCCGAAATGTGGGTGAAGACCAATTTCGGCGGGGCGCTTCTAAACAGTCTCTATGTCAGCTTGACCTCGACGATCATCGCGATCGTGCTCTCTATTCCTGCCGCTTACGCGCTGTCGCGCTACCGCTTTTCCGGTAAAGGGCTCTACAGGAATTTCCTTTTGATGACACAGATGATGTCGCCGATCGTTCTTGTCCTAGGCCTGTTCCGACTGATGGTGCATCTCAACCTGGTCAACAGCCTCAATTCGCTGGTCGTCACCTATGTCGCCTTCAATATGGCCTTCACGATCTGGATGCTGCAGAGCTACTTCAACACGATTCCGCGCGAGCTCGAGGAAGCGTCGTGGATAGATGGTGCAACCAGCTTTACCAGCTTGGTGAAGATCTTCTTGCCGCTGGCCGTTCCGGCCATGGTCGTGACCGCGATATTCACCTTCATCAACAGCTGGAATGAATTCGTGCTGGCGCTCACCTTGATCCGTAGCCAGAACGACTACACGCTGCCGGTACAGATATTCTCCCAGGTGGCTGGACGTTACCAGGTCGAGTGGCACCACGTCATGGCGGCGACTGTGCTTGCCACGGTCCCTGTCGCCATCGTCTTCTCCTGGCTGCAACGCTATCTCATCCGCGGCATGGCGCTCGGAGCGGTCAAATAAGCCTTGGAAATATAAGGACCTCCCAACATGGCATCGGTTACCATCAGCGGCGTCGAGAAGTGGTTTGGCACCCTGCAGATCCTCCATGGCATCGATATTGACATTGAGGACCAGGAGTTTGTCGTCCTGGTCGGGCCATCCGGCTGCGGCAAATCCACGTTGCTGCGCATGATCGCCGGCTTGGAATCGATATCGGACGGTGAGATATCGATCGGCACACGGATGATCAATGACGTGCCGGCCCGCGACCGCGACATCGCCATGGTCTTTCAAAACTACGCCCTCTATCCGCATATGAGCGTCTTTGACAATATCGGCTTCAGCCTAAAGTTGAGGAAAAGGTCGAAGCAGGAGATTTCGGAAAAGATCAACGAAGCCGCCGAGATACTCGATCTTACGCCCTATCTGGAGCGCTCGCCGCGACAGTTGTCGGGGGGACAGCGACAACGCGTTGCCATGGGCAGGGCTCTGGTCCGGGATGCGCAGGTCTTCCTCTTCGACGAGCCGCTTTCGAATCTGGATGCCAAGCTTCGGGTTGTCATGCGGACTGAGATCAAGGCCCTTCACCAAAGGCTCAAGACCACGTCGGTCTATGTGACACATGACCAGATAGAGGCCATGACGATGGCGGATCGCATCGTCGTCATGAACAAAGGGCGTGTGGAACAAACCGGTACGCCGATGGATCTTTATGACTTTCCGGCCAATCTGTTTGTGGCGGATTTCATTGGCTCGCCGTCAATGAATTTCATCGAGGGCATCGTTGCCGCTGACAACGAGGGGCCTTTTGTAATGGCTAAGGATAGAACCCGGCTCGCCATCTCACGCGAGTCTTCAGCCGCCCTGGGCCAGAAGGTTGTCTATGGAGCAAGACCTGAACATCTGGTCTTGGCTAGTGGAAACGAAGGCTTTGACGCGACCATCGAAGTCATCGAGCCGACTGGCCCTAACATACAGATCTTCGCAGACGTCGCGGGACAGCGAATTTGCGCGCTCTCCACTGAACGTCGTACCCACAAGCCGGGACAGAGGATCAGATTGCATTGTCCTGAGACGTCCGTTCACCTTTTCGATGCATCTTCAGGCGCAAGGATTTGAGAGCGTCTCTCGCAAGTATCCTGTAGCGAATGTTATCCCGAAGCGCGTTAAGTCGAAAAGGCTTCGAGCCACGCGCCTTCCGCATTTCGCGCGACATGCATTAAAGCCCCTGACGCCATGTTGGTGCAGGGGCTTTCTTTGTTGCCAGGCGCGAGGTTTGCAATCAGATCGGTGCTAAACGGGCGCAGGACATCTTCAGCAGCTCCTCACCAGCCGTTGATGCGCGGCCATTCGACGATGTTGCCATCATGGTTCCCGGCAATGGCATGATATCGATCGTACATCGCCGCGGTCATGCAGGCATGGTTGGGGAGAATCCGCACCTTGGAACCCACTGGCAAGGCGTCATAGGGGAAAGGCCCCTGGCTCACCAGGAGGCCGTGTTCTTGGTAAACATGGCCGACAGTGACCCCGGAAATCCGTTCTTGGCAATGGACGTCCATGACCATGCCGAAACCGACATCCTCCCTCAGGCCCGAAGCCGCCGTGCTGCGATCCTTGGACAAGGCAAGCGCGCCCGCATCGATGAGGGCAGTGTTGAACTGGGGCCGATGGCCGATGACCGTCGCCAGAACGGAAAGCGAAATGTCCTCCCGCCCACAGGAATAAATCTCGGACTGCATGACATCGCCGAACATGTAGACGCCGCAACGCACCTCCGTCACGCCGGCAAAGTTCACACCATGGGTCGCTGTCGGTGTCGAGCCGACGCTAACGACCGGAACGGCAAGGCCAATCGCCCTTAGCCGTTCAGCAGCGGACACTGCTACGACACGCTCTTCCTCCGCCACCTTGCGGATATCCTCGATGGTGCGTGATTGATAGGAATGACCGGCATGGGTCAGCACGCCCTCGAGCCGGGTTCCCGGCAGTTCGGCAAGCGCCCGGCCGATATCCAGCAATTCCTCAGAACCGCAAAGAACGCCGGCACGCTGCTCGCCTGAATCGAGTTCGATGAGAACGTCAACCACAATGCCCAAGTCGAGGGCTTGCCGGTTGACTTCCCGGACAAGGCCTAGCTGGTCGAGGATGACGCTCACCTTGATGCCGCGTTTGACGAGTTCGGCGATCCGAGCCAGCTTGTCAGGCAGAACGGTAACGCCATAGGTAATGTCGGAGATTCCGTGGCTTGCGAAATATTCAGCTTCCTTGAGAGTCGACACCATCACCCCGCCGAAATTTCCGGCGATCGCTACGCGTGCAACATCAATGGATTTAGCCGTTTTCATGTGAGGCCGAAACCGGACGCCATGGTCCTTGAGCCGGCGGGTCATCCGGCGCGTATTTGCCTCGAGCAGCATCCTGTCCAGGATCAGGCTCGGTGTGCTGAGATTATTCAATTCCATGGTTCCCCTTGCGCAATTCGTGTCGGAGTTCAGGCGCGCGGCCACGTCACGTTGCGATCGACGGGGAAAATCGGCCGCGGCATGAACTTAAAATCGAAACGTGTGAGAATTGGCGATGACAGGCCGGGCGCGTCCACCTCGATCACCTGGTCTGGCCCGAAGAATTCGTCAAAGCCGGCACGGAAATGACCGCGTGATTTTACGACGATTGAACGCGCCTTGCTGATGTCGATCCCCATCATCTCGAAGAAGACTGGGTCGGCACACTGCGTACGTATGGAGATGATGACAACCTTGATGCCTTCGACGTCGAGAAGCACTGTCGTGCCGAGATCGAGCCTGCGATTGGCATAGAAACCTCGGCGGCCGACACAATCGCCGTCGCGGATCCGTAGCACGGTCGCATTGGCTTCAAATCGGCGGGAGAACCTGTCTGGCTCAACCCGGTTGAAGACCGCCCGGAAACGAGCGCCTTCTCCCAATTCCATGGCCTCCCGCGCCAGCGCCGGATCGTTGAAAATGCCAAGCACGGCTCCATTGGCTCGAGCCTTGATCAAGGCCTCGAGAAGCCATGTCGTGTTGCCGTTCGCCCCGCCGCCGGGATTGTCGGCGACATCGGCGAGGATAACGGCTGGTAGGCTCGGATCTTCTCCAGCGGCGACCGCTTTTGCCACCGCCTCGTCGAGTGGGGTGAGGTGCGGATCATAGCGCCGGTAATCACTCCAGGCATACTCGGCAATATCCTGAGCTACTGCCTCGGCGACGGCGCGGTCGCTGCGGGCGGTCACGATGATGCACAGGCCGTTTTTTGCTGTGTCGGCATAGGCAAAACCGCCGAGTATCGAGACATTCATGATCTCGCCGCCGGACTTGGCCTGACCATATCTCATCAGATCGGCATAGGGTCCCTTGTCGGTGAGAAGGGTCACGGTCGGCGGGCAAACTGGCAGGCGGATGATTGCAGACGCCGGCCGCAATCCAGATAGCATAGAGCTCATTGCAAAAGCCGCCTCGCGACCGCGGGCGACCATGTCGACATGCGGATTGGTCTGGTAGGCCACCACCAGATTGACTGCCTCAACCATCCGGTCGGAGACGTTTCCATGAAGATCGAGAGTCGCGACGATGGGGCAGTCTTTTCCGACCACGGAACGCGCCATTTCGAAGATATCGCCGTCGGGATCTCGGTCTTGTGTCGTGATCATGGCGCCGTGGTTGCATATGTACACCCCGTCGAGCGGCATTGCCGCTTCAAGCCTACCTTTCATGTCTTCCAATGTCTGGGCGAAGAAATCATGGTCAATCGGTCCACCTGCCTCGACAAGGCCGATCAGTATCGGAGCGGCTTCCCATTCGACGGAACTGTCCATCGTGGCGCAGAAGCTGTGCATTTCCGCAGGGATCTTCGACTCGTCCTTACGGAGCTCCTCGGCCATTTCGATGCCGGCCACGTAGAGCCGACTGAGGAAATCATCGCGCCCGGTTACCGGAGCGAAGCTGTTGCTCTCCAGCATAAGTCCCAAAAGGGCGATTTTCTTTTTTCGGAACATAGACCGCACTCTCTCTTGCACCTCCAGGGAGGATAGGCCGGTGTGTCGGCCTCCTCCAATGCAAGCTTGGCCTTGTTCGATGCGTGAGGGGTATCAGTAGTTCTCGGGTGAGAGGAGTTCTGCCGGCCTGGCCTCACCGTCCAGCATCGACCACAACTCTTCCGCCATCGCGGGCAGCCGCTCGCGCGAGCGGAAGATGCGAATTTCAACAGGGATGAACCATCTTTTGTCGCCGGCCAATACAAGGCTGCCGGATGTCAGTTCTTCTGAGATACTGCTCTCCGGAAGCCAAGCCATGCCTCGGCCCTCGCGACTTAGCGTTTTGAGTACAGCCGCCAGTTGGCTGACGAAAACCTTATCCAGGTAGACCGGTTCTTCCACATTTTGGATCATGTGTTCGACAGCCTGCCCGATCGCTGACGTTTCAGTATAGGCTAGGTAGTGAACGGGCTCTTCCTCTGTGCCAGGAAGTTTATCAAGGGGGGAGCCGGCGGAATCGGGCAGTGTAACCGGCAGTAGCCTGTCGGTGCCGACAAGCTTCGACGTGAAGTGCATCGGCGGCAAATTCATCTCGACCTGCGGGTGAGCGTGGCTGATGGCAAAATGGGATTCACCCTTGATCAGCGACTGCATGCAATCGTTGAACTGGCACGAATCCAGCCTGATGTTGAAGGTATGGGTCTTGGCCTCGATCGACCTGATCCAGTTGGGAAAGAAGGTCAGTGAAAGGCTGTGCGTTGCAGAAAAGCGGATGAGATTGGCCGAAGTCTCACCGACCCGGCGTGCATCCTCCCGTCCCTGAAGGAGTCTTCTAAGTACCTCCTCGGCGACAGGCCGGAACCGTTCACCCGAGGGCGTTAGACTGATCGGTTGGGTGGTCCGATCAAAGAGCTTCGCGCCGACCCAGTCCTCAAGGCTCTTGATACGTCGGCTGAAGGCTGGTTGGGTAGTGTAGCGCGCCTCGGCCGATCGGGAGAAATTTCGAGTGTCCACCAGGCTGAGAAAGTCCTCAAGCCAACGGCTTTCCATTTCGCTCCCCGGTCACTCGCTTTTAGTCCCAGTATTGTCAAAACGAAGGCCATGTCCAGCCAAGTTATGACGTCGTTTCGCCGCTCCTGCCCGTCATGCCCATGGCGCACAGGCTGGAGATTGGCGCGACTGCGGCGATAAATTACAGCTTGATCCCGATGTTCTTGCTCTGCACATAGCCTAGAAGGGCTTCCTGTCCCTTTTCTCGGCCATAGCCGGAGCGCCGCGTCCCGCCAAAGGGCGTCTCGACACCGCCTACCCACCAGTCATTCACATAGACCTGGCCAGCGACGAGACGATCGGCCGTCCAAAGCGCCAGTTTGAGGTCGCGGGTAAAGACTCCAGCCGCGAGCCCGTAGTCTGTCCCATTGGCAATAGCGATAGCTTCCTCGGGAGTGTCAAACGGGATAACAACCAGGACCGGTCCGAAGAATTCCTCCTGCGCGACGCGCATATCTGGCCGAACGTCGGTGAAAATCGTTGGCGGCAAGAAAAATCCCTCGCGCGCGAGCCGCTTTCCACCTGTTGCCAGGGTGGCGCCCTCGGTAACGCCAACTTCACACAACGTCTCGATGCGCTGCAGCTGGCGCTCAGAGATCACGGGCCCCATGTCGCAGCCCTCAGCCCCCGGGCCGACAGTGCGTCGAGCTGCCTCGGCCTTGAGCTTTTCAACCAAAGGCCCGACGATTGAACGATGGGCCACAAGCCGCGAGGCGGCCGAACAGATTTGGCCGGCATGATGCAGTATCCCGCGGGCGATGTTTCGCGCCGCATTGTCAAGATCTGCGTCTGCATAGGCAATGGCGGCCGATTTACCACCAAGTTCCATGACGCACGGAATAACCCGTTCTGCAGCCGCTCGTAGCACGCTCTTTCCTGTTGCCACTGACCCAGTGAAGACGATGTGGTCTATATCCTTATGTGCAACGAGAGCCGCACCCGCCTCCGGGCCATATCCGCAAACTATGTTGACGGCGCCTTTGGGGACACCTGCGCGTTCGCAGGCTTCTGCCAATACGAACAGACTGAGAGGCGAGTCCTCCGGCGACTTCAGCACGACCGTGTTGCCTGTCACAAGGGCGCAGGCGATGGATCGCGCGCCCACCGGAAGCGGTCCATTCCAGGGCACGATCTGAGCGGACACGCCGTAAGGCATTCTAATCGTATAGTCGACGACGTTCTCGCCGAGCGGGATCTGCCGTCCTTCCAGCTTGTCGGCCATACCGCCGTAATACCGAAGGTAGCGTTGGGTGAGCTTCACCTCGTTGTAGCCGGCGGCGCGTGTCTTGCCGTTGTCGTGGACTTCCAGCTCCGCGATCTCGTCCGCAAGCGTTTCGAGCTCCTCGGCAATCGCAAACATCAGTTCGCCACGCGCCGCTGGCGTCAGCGACTGCAGCCGGCGTTCCTGGAAGCAGCGCCTTGCGGCGGCGACGGCCAGATCAATCTCAACGGCTCCTCCGCACGCGACCTGAGAAATGACCTTGCCAATGCCCGGGTCGACGATGGGAATCGATCGCCCATCTGAACTATCCAGCCATTCGCCGCCAATAAAGTTTCGCCAATAAGGTCGAATTTCCGCAGCCACGATGCACCTGATGTTTCTCTGACTATGTCTGAGGGTAGGGCTTGCGCAGGCAGGCTGCCAATGTCTTTCGTCGATAACGTGATGTAAATTTGGAATAGGGTGTCCATTCTCCACGACAGTGGCCCCCGTGCCCGCGCTGCCCTCAAGGAATGGCTTGATTCCTGAGTGCCGCCGTCCATGCCGCGGATGCATGGGAATATCCGAGTTTGGCATTCCACAAGGCGCGCGGCGTCGCGTAAACGAGGCGTGACGGCCCTGCTTGGGTGGCCGTGCGCGAGAGTGCGGCAGCATGGGTGTTTTTGATCGGCTTCGCCTTGATGGCAAGCAGGTGTTCATCACGGGCGGCAGTCGCGGGCTGGGGCGTGAAATGGCCCTCGGGCTTGCCGAAGCCGGCGCCGACATTACGATGGCGGGCCGCACAGCGGAAAGTCTGGACAAGACCGCCGGCGACATCCGCGCGCTGGGCCGCAAGGTCGCGACCATCGTTGCGGATATGAGCGATCCCTCCACCTGCGAAGCCGCCTGCCTTGAGGCGGTGGCCGCGCACGGGAGTTTTGACATCCTCGTAAACAATATCGGCGGGCGGCGGATGAACGTGCCTCTCGAGGATATGCCATTGGAACAGTGGAAGGGACTGGTTGACCTGAACCTGACTTCGACCTTCCTATGTTGCAAGCACATCGGCGGCGCGATGATCCGGCGCGGCCAGGGCGGGCGCGTGATCAACCTTGCCTCGATAAACGCCATGGTCGCGGGCCGCTACATCCAGGGCCGGCATTACGAGGCGGCAAAGGCCGGGGTGCTGATGCTAACCCGGAGCCTTGCTGTGGACTGGGCACGGCACGGAATCACTGTCAACGCGATCTGCCCGGGCATCTTCGAAACCGAGCCGAACAAGCTTTGGGCACAGAAGAACCCGGAAATCATTGAAGCCTATGTGCAGACCATCCCGATGGGCAAGCTGGGAGATCCCGAGGACCTCGGCGCACTGGCGGTCTATCTGGCGAGCGACGCCGCCCGCTACATGACTGGGGCGGCGTTGGTGATCGACGGCGGTTATGTATGCCTTTAAGTGCATGCCTACCCGCGCGACGCCTCCGCTACTTAGGCGCTGTGGCCAGGGCCGGAAGATCGAGTGCGAGGCCGCCCTGAAGCTCAATGCGCAGAGCGCCCGGTCACGATAGCCTCCATCTCTTGGCTTGGCGTTCCCTGCCCATCGCATGCCAAGGAGATTGACAATGCGCAAATATTCGATCGCCGCAATTCCCGCAGACGGAATTGGACCAGAGGTCATTGATGCAGGGATCACCGTGCTCGAGGTGCTGGCCGAGCAGCGCGGCGACCTGAAGCTGGAATTCAGCCACTTCGATTGGGGATCGGATTATTATAAGCGCAATGGCGTCATGATGCCGGCCGACGGACTGGAACGGCTCAGGAAATTTGACGCCATCTATTTTGGCGCCGTTGGCGCGGTCGACGTACCCGACCATGTCACCCTTTGGGGGCTGCGGCTGCAAATCTGTCAGGGTTTCGATCAATACGCCAATGTGCGGCCGACCAAGATCCTGCCCGGTATTGCTTCTCCGCTGCGCGACGTCCGGATCGGCGACCTCGACTGGGTGATCGTGCGCGAGAATTCCGAGGGTGAATATTCAGGCGCCGGCGGGCGGGTGCATCGCGGCTTGCCGGAAGAAGTCGGTATGGACGTGTCCGTCTTCACCCGCGTCGGTGTGGAACGCATCATTCGCTACGCTTTCCGGTTGGCGCAGTCGCGGCCGCGCAAGCTCCTGACCGTCGTCACCAAATCGAATGCGCAGCGCCATGGCATGGTGATGTGGGACGAGATCGCCGAGAACGTCTCGCACGAGTTTCCCGACGTGACCTGGGACAAGATGCTCGTGGATGCCATGACCGTGCGCATGGTGCTGAAGCCGCAGAGCCTCGACACGATCGTGGCGACGAACCTTCATGCCGACGTGCTTTCAGATCTCGCAGGCGCGTTGACTGGCAGCCTTGGCGTTGCGCCTACGGCCAACATCGACCCCGAAAGGCGTTTCCCGTCAATGTTCGAGCCCATTCACGGATCGGCATTTGATATCGCCGGCAAAGGCATTGCCAATCCTATTGCTACATTCTGGACCGCGGTGCAGATGCTCAGTCACCTGGGCGAGCATGGGGCGGCCGATCAGCTTATGCGAGCCATCGAGCGCGCAGGTGAAGCCGGCATAATGACGCCGGATGTCGGCGGCAAGGCAACCACGCGGCAGGTCACCGAAGCGGTCTGCAACGCCATACGGGGGTCAAGTTCAGCATAGTGGGGCGGCCATGATGGCTGGTCATGCGGCTCGTCGCGGGGCCATCGCTGACCGTGCCAGAACCATAGAATCTGCGAAATTCGCCGTACCAATCTTCAGAAAAAAGTACGGCGGACTGCCGCCAAGTCATTGAAAGCATGGTGATCCCGACAGGAATCGAACCTGTGACCTACAGATTAGGAATCAGAGGGGTGCTCATTTGAGTTCTTACCCCGTACGCAACGGAATACGAGAACATACGAAGGATATGGCTTGGCGAACCACCCGCTAACTGTTTGTTTTTGTTGACAAGACGACGTCCCTCAGCGACTAATATATTCGTTATTCGCCAATGGGTTACGAAGCGGTTCGCCAAAGTTGATTTCAACAAGCTGATCCAGCCACCCCCTGGGCGATCGAGAGTTCCGCCCCACACAATTTTTCAAAGGGTTTGGACGGCATCGCGAACATCCTCACATGCGCGATGACTCTAAGCGCTCAGTCCACCGCCGCGGCCGCTGGTACCCCGGAACAACTCGGCATGAAGGATGCCCTGCCGCTCCTGCGCGAGACCCTGAAGCAGGAAGCGGCGACGGACGAGGCGCTGAGCCAGCTGGGCGAGGGCGACGCCAACGAGGGGACGCTGCAGCCTGAACTTTGCGCCCGCCTCTCGACAAGGGAGGCGCGGCGAACTCAAAAAGCGTTCACTTCCACCAATCCAGGATCTCCTCGACCGTTCCGACCTCGACGTGGTGCGAATAGCGTTCGTTGAACAGCCTCAGGATGTTGTCGTAGCGACGTCGGACGTGCTGCAGATCGCGTCCTCCGCAAGCACGACGCGGACCCCAGATCGATCGCGCCCATTACCGTGGCGAGGACGCACATGTCGGCCTCGCCACCGCTGATGATGACGGTGTCGACCTCTTCCCTAATGAGGGTCCGCGCAAGCTGGCCCCCGAACCACGGCGAATAGACCGTCTTGTCGAAGGTACGGGCCGGCGGGGCGAATGCATCGCTAACTCGACGATGCCCCTGCCGGCCCTCTCCAAAGTCATCTCCTCCCAGCGCTGGAAATAGCTTCGCCACATGCCGTGTCGTTCGCCCGGTCGCCGAGCCGGAATGAAGCGCGTGAAAATCTGAAAATCGTCCGAGCAGGGTTCTTCTCAACCAATTGGATTGCCCTTGGCAATGTCGCCGGGAGCCAGTTCACGGCCCACGGGCCGGGCGGCATAAACATCTTTTGCATGTCGACACAGATATGTGCCGTCCTGTCGGAAAGGGGCCGCTCGACGGGCATCGTCAACCCGCTCGCCGGCGCCGAAACGCCTTCATGCCCTTGCGCAGGGATACTGCCGCCTCTTCAGCATCCTGCCAGCCTTTCAGCTTAAGTTTCTTGCCGGTGCCGAGCACGGAGGAAAAGAAGAACTGCTCGATCTCGCGGCGTAGTTCGTCGGGCACATGATCGGCCGCGACGGGCTCCATCAGGCGCATCCTCTTTGTGCGGACAGAAGATGTAGCGGTCATTGCGGATCTCATTGCCATCGGGGTCTTTCTGCTTGATGCGTAACGCTCCCAGCACTTCGCACTTGATGACGACGCCCGGTGCGGTCGCGGCCTGGTGGATCACCATGCCGTCGAGCGGATTACCGTCCTCTGCCAAGGTCGAAGGGATGAACCCCCAGTCGAACGGGTACGTGTTCCCGACTGGTAGGGGTGGCAAGTATTGGAAAACACCGGATTTCGGATCGTAGGCGATTTTAGCGGCGGAGCCTCTAGGCGTCTCGATGACGACCTGGAACCAGCTTTTCACCATTGCGGGAAGTTTGATGAGATTTTGCCATGATGCCTCCCTTTCCGTGGCTCTCGCCAACATCGTCGCGGCCATTTTTGCGTTCTTTTTCGCTGATCCATTCAGTACCCCCATCGGCGAGGTAGCGCTGCTCGGTCTTTTTGGCATCATCACGCAAGGTGTCGCCCTCGGGATCTACACGATGGGCGCACGACGCTTGCCCGCCGCTCAAGCCACTTTGCTCAGCTCGGCGCAGACGCCCATGGGGCCGCTCTGGGTCTGGCTGTTCTTTAATGAGACGCCTGCCACCGAAACCTTCGCGGGCGGCGCATTGGTGCTTGCGGCGATCCTGGGGAACATTGTCGTCGAGCTGCGGGCCAGACCAACTGCAGAGACCGCTTTATCGGGAAATCCGGTAGCCCTCGTTTAAATTAGCCACACCATCAGAATGTTTGACGCCCAGATATTAGGAAATCGCTAGAGTACTTGAGTAGGCGGTTTCCTACCGTCCCTTTCGTTGCCCGGAACAAGCAACTTGCGCCCACTGTGACATTTGCCGGGGCGCAGCGAAGGTTGCGTTCAGAGCCTTCCACGGACATTGCTCGTGCGGTCGGGCCGTCACTCCGGTAGCCCCGCGATGCGCATATGTGCGGCCCAGCGTTCGAACCGAACGGGGTCGGTGTATGAGTTCTCCCATTTCTTGCGTTGTTCGCGAATGGTATCGCCCGGCGAGTCCTTTAGGAAAACCGCAAGCGCTTTCTTTGCCTCCCGCTCCTTTCCCAGGCAAGCGTAGATCCCGGCAAGCATTCGATGTGCGCCGCTCGGAATACTGGACATTTTCCGCATCTCCGTCAGCGCAGCCCCGCAATCATTCTTTTCGTAGAGCGCCCAGCCCATGTCCCAATGGTACCAGTCAGGGTAGAAAGGATCGATGCCCATGGCCTGCTTGATCCGATCGATCGCTTCGTCGATGCGGCCGACGAAGAGCAGAGGGGCCGAGCTGGCTTCGAGGATCTCCGATTTGCTGGGGTTCAGGGCGATCGCCTGATCATACCGAGCAAGGGCCTGCTCCAACTCGCCGGCTTCGGTATGGATGCGGGCGCGAACATAATACGCGTCGGCGTCTTCAGGAGCGAGCAGGATAGCCTTGTCGGCGTACCAGGCGGCCCGCTTCAACGCCTCTTCGAAGGTGTATTCCTGCCGGTGCCACCCGAATACCGCGTCATTGCGATAGGAAAAGGCCAGCGCCATATAGCCGAATTGCGAGTTCGGATCCGCTTCGATCGCCTTCAGGTTCAGCTGCCGGAACAGATCGTTCCCCGCGGCAGAGAAATCCTTGTCAAGCTTGGAAAGCCCCATCAGGTGATAGTGGAGCGCGCTGACCCGGGCAGAGCTGCTCTCTGGCCAGGCGCGCTCGATCCTGTGCCCGACCCGGTCCGCAAGCGTGCGGATGATTTCTTCCTGGACGACGAAAAGATCGCCGATTTCACGATCGTAGGAATTGGCCCAGACATGTGATCCATCATGTGCATCCAGCAACTGGGCGGTCACTTTCAGCCGGTCTCCGATCTTCTGCTGGCTGCCTTCGAGCAGGTAGTCCACACCGAGGTCATCTCCAATTTGCCTGGCGTCGGTGGGCTTATCACGGTACCTGAAGCTCGAGTTCCGGGCGATGACGGCATAAGTCTTGCTCCGCGCCAGCTCGGTAATGACCCCGTCGGCAACGGCATCGCTGAGATATCCCTTATCGGCGCCTGTGCTCATGTCATCGAAGGGAAGGACGGCAATTCTCGGCATGTCGCTGGAACGAACCGTAGCGGCTCGCCAAATCTCGGCTCCGTGGTATGCGCCGACCGCTGCCGCGACGAAAACGATCGTAGCGAGAATGAAGCCGGCTCGCGCGAATCGTGACCTGGCTCGTCCCGTGGCGGCGGCGGCGCCTGGAGCAGTTGCCGACGGATCGGCATTCAGCCGATAACCCCTCTTGGGGAAGGTTTCCACGATTGCGTGCGCGTCCTCGCCCAACGCGCGGCGAATGTCGGCAATGCATTGCGTAAGACTGTCTTCGGTAACGAAGGTATCAGGCCAGACCGCCCGCATCAGCGCATCCTTGGACACGATCTCGCCCGCTCGCGCCGCGAGTGTTGAGAGCACCTCTGCGGACTGGCTGCGAAGATCTATCGCTTTGCCTTCAGCGGTCCGGAGTTCTCTCTTTTTCGTCAGGAAAACAAAACCGCCGAACGTGATCGTTTCAGCAGATTTCGGGTCAATTTCAGGAGGCTTTCGGGACATTTCACGCCCCTGACGCGCTTCCTCAGTCTAGCCAATTCGGCCGTCGCTTCCAAGCGATTCCACAAGCACCGGATTGGAAGGAGGAAGACATGAATCGCATCGGCCTTATGACCGCTGTCGCGCTTCCTTTGGCAGCGCAAACGTCCGCAGAAGCGGATTCCCGCATCGCGAAACTCTGTGGCCCTGACCATGTCAGGGCAATTAGGGGATAGCGATGGAACAGTTTCTTTTAATTACCTTTCTGTTAAATTTTGACGGCACTGTAGTAGCCGGAAATTATGAAAATGGCTTTCCTCCTAAGGTGTTGGCTTCAGAACCCGAATGCAAATATCTGAAACATCAAAATGAATTTATCGGGCCTCCTGTTGGTCTGAAATATCTTTCAACCGCTTATGTATGTGTGAGAAAATAGACGATTATCGCGCCTGGTTATCATGCTCAGGCGACGTCCCAACCCCAGCGGTTACTATCTCGCTAGCCTCAGGCAGCAGGTCAGCGAAGGCGACCCTCGCATAATCCTGAGCACGAACGACGATTTCTATCTCTGTACCCGACCGGCCGCGACTCCCGATATGGAATCTACAAAGGCGCTGTTGCTGATGCGCGAACGCATCGTGAGTACCTATTCGTGCCAGTCATGCGGCGCGACACTCGTCGGCCATCCTAAGCCGCCGATAACCATCGAGAGGAGGATTCACCCCCTAAACCGCGATCGGTCACACGGTATCGACATGCTTCCGTTCTCACTGGGCGCCGTCGGGCTGATGACGTCAGCCTCGGGAGGCGCCTGGCGTAAGGGCCACTCAGTCGAAGGACCGCAAACCACCTTTTGCGGACCTGGGCCCGACACAGACCAAATGACTGCAGCGGGTCAAAAGCCGACCACTAGCAGGCGGTTCGCCTAATTTCGGCCGTGGAGTTTTGTCGTCCACTGAACCGTCCCGAACTGCCGGAAACCACGCCCTAAGCGAACACTCGTTCGCCCCGGCCGAATTCACACCCATCGCCCATTTGAAGCTCGTCGTCCTCACCACAGAGGGATCACGCGAAGTCGCGGGCGCAGGTCTCATCGCTGATCGGGTGGCTGGAGGCGGAGGCCAACGCGCGGCAAGCAATCCCATGACAGGTTGCTCACCCACCGCATCGAACCCTGCAAGTGTTTGCTGCAGCAATCGCCTCGCAAACCAGGCTCGCGACCTGGTGCGTTGTTGCTGCTTCGATGAACTGGATGCGACCACCGACCGGGATCATTGCCTGCAGGATCTGGCGCCGATCGATCAGCGCCATGTCCCTGCAGATCGTGCCCATTGCGTCGAAGTCGACGAAATAGGGCTAGAGCTGGCGTCGGGTTATGGCTCGGCGGAGTTCGCCGAAGTCGGAAAGGCCCAGTTCATTGATCATGATAATTTCGCCGTCGATGACCGCCGCGCCTGCGAGGACCTGGGCGGCGTCCCTGGTGATCTGAGGATACCGCCCGGAGAGCGCTCAGGGGTGAAGCGACTGTCAGTGGGCGTTGGCCGATGGCGCCGTCTTGCCGTCAATGGCCGACGGCATGCTCCTGGTCGAGGCGCCCGTCTGTGTGTCGGTAGCCGGCACTGTGTGATCCTCACCCGACAGCGGACTACCTCCGCCCGGCACAGCCTCGGCTGTTGGAGCAGTGTTGTTTATGCCATTCTGGAACGGTTGGCTCGAGGTCGTCAAACCGCCTGCCGCTGTGGCAGTGAAGAGGTGGTCGGCGGCTGACGCGGGGCCAGCGAGCAGCGAAAACGTTGCAATGAAAATAAGCGTACGCATCATCGGTTCTCCAAGATTGCAAGGAGTTCAAGTCCCGTCCGATGCGCGACCTTGAGGTGCTCGGAAGGTCAACAGCGGCGGGGGCGGCCGTCCCTTCGATGTCTTCAACGCCTTGCTTCGTCGCCGTATTCCCGAAAATCGCGGGGCGACGGTAAGCGCGGCCAATGATCAACCAAGGATCGAAGTCCTCAGCGGCATAGAAATTCCCTTCAGATACGGAGCGTCTGCAGTTGCCCGCACTCGGCGACGAAAGTGCCACTCCTCAACATGACGAAGTAGCCGTGCGCTTGCTCCGTCTGGACCAGCATGCGCCGCAGGTAGCTTGCGTAGCAAACCTAGCTCGACCATGAGATCGCGCTCACGCGGCAGCCGGTCGCCTGGTTCAAAATAACCGTCATACAGCCACTTCGGCAGACGCAAGCAGACTTTTTTCCGCAACCAATTTGATCCATCTTGACACCGGTTGCGCTACCAATGTCATATTGGTTCCAGAGATTGGTTGCGCGCAACTGCTGGAGGCAGCGAGCCGATGAGTGTGACTGATGGCAAGGGATAGATGCGTTGCAGAGGGCGCCGTCACCGACGGCAGCCGGATCGATGGTCACAGTCGCCAAGCAGCAATGCATGAACTCGCGCAGACGACGGACAACTGGGCCCGGCCCGGTGATGAGAAGATGCAAGCCGAATGGGACCCAAGACGCCATGACATACCCCCGGTTCTCAAGGTTCATGAACTCAGCAAGGCTTTCGGCGCAGTCAGGATCCTCAACGACGTTACTTTCCGGATGGCCGAGGGGGAGGTCATTTCCCTTATCGGCGCGTCCGGCTCGGGAAAGAGCACGTTGTTGCGCTGTATAAATTTTCTGGAGACGCCGACCTCAGGGAGGATCGAGGTGATGGGCGACGCAATCTCCATTACCAATCGACCGGGGAAGAGCGAAATCACCAACCGTGCGAAGATCCGGCTCTTTCGCCAGCGGACTGGCATGGTGTTCCAGAGCTTCAACCTGTGGCCGCACCGCACCGTGATCGGCAACGTGACGGAGGCGCTCGTCTACGTGCTTGGGAAAGGATGGCGGGAGGCCGAGGATATGGCCCTTTCGGCTCTTTCCAAGGTGGGCATGGCCGAGTTCCGCGATCGCTATCCCAGTCAGCTTTCGGGCGGTCAACAGCAGCGCGTGGCGATCGCGCGGGTGCTGGCGATGCGACCAAAGATCATGCTTTTTGACGAGCCCACCTCCGCGCTCGATCCGGAACTAGTAGGCGAGGTGCTGAAGGTGATCCGCACGCTTGCCGAGGAGGGTGCGACCATCCTTCTCGTCACCCATGAAATGCGGTTTGCGCGCGACGTGTCGAACCGAATGATATTCCTGCGCAAAGGTATGCTTGAGCAGGACGATGCGCCGGAAGAGCTATTTCGCAACCCCGCCTCGGAGGCGGTGAAACGGTTTCTCTCCAGCGTCATGTCAGCCGCCGCGTGAACGCGGCTTTCTTCAAAATAAAGAAAAAGGGGTAACACTCATGCTTTCAGTTCAAGCGTTTCGCTCGATTTTCCTGTCGGGTTTCATGCTCGCCGCCGTAGCCGGAGCCGCGCGCGCCGAGGAAGGCGTCCTACGCGTCGGTACGGAGGGCGACGCGCCGTTGTTCAGCATGGCCGACGCAAACGGAAACGTCACCGGCTTCGACGCCGATGTCGCCAACGGCATCTGCGCCGAACTCAAGATGAAGTGCAAATTCGTGGTGCAGGCTTTCAGCTCGCTGGTTCCCTCTATGGACAGCGACCGCTTCGACGTGATCATTTCCGGCCTCGGCATCACTGCCGAGCGCCAAAAGAAGATCGACTACTCCATCCCGTACGCCACGACGCCGCTCTATTTCGTGGTCCCCAAAGTCTCCCCCCTTGCTGGGCTCAAGAGTCTCGAGGAGATCGAAAAGGAGCTCGCTGGAAAGAGCGTCGGCGTCGTGACAGGCACGACCTACGCCAAATTCATCGGCAAACGCGCAACCGGCGCCGACGTCAAGACTTACGATGCCACCACGCAGCAAACCGCTGACCTTGCCGCTGGCCGTCTGGAAGCTGCTTTCGGCGACTCCCCGACTTGGATGGATTTCCTCGCTACGCCGGACGGTGCCAACTTCACGAAGATCGACGTGAAGATTACGGCGATGAACGATCCTGAAACCCTGGGCCACGGCATGGGCGTCGGTTTGCGCAAGGGCAATGCCGAACTGAAAGCCAAGGTAGATGCCGCGCTCTGCAACTTGATCAACGGAGGTAAGATCAGGGAGTCTTCACTCAAGTGGTTCAAGGACGACTACACCATTCCCTGCAAGAAGTGATCCTCTCGCAACAAACGGCCGTCGCAGCCCGCGACGGCCTGACGGGTGTCGTCCATGTTTGAAATTTTCTGGTCGCTGATTGTGGAGCAGGGCTGGGGGCTCGCTTTGCTGCGCGGCGCCTTCGTCACGATCTGCATCGGTGTGCTCGGCATGGTGATCGGGTTGATCGCAGCCGTTCCGTTTGCCATCGCCCGCTGGCAGCGAGTCCCGGTGCTGTCCCAGGTGGTCGACGTTTACAGCATCGTCGTCCGGGGCGTGCCGGGCCTTCTTGTGATCTATCTCCTGTTCTTCGGCTCCGTAGACTGGGTGCAGAAGGTCGCCGTCGCCTTCGGTTACCGGGACGTGGCTGAAAGTGCCTATCCTTCCATCATTGGCATCCTCGCCATCGCGGCCATCTCCTGCGCCTATTCAGTCGAGGTGATGCGCGGCGCTTTGGAAGCCGTTCCCAAAGGCCTTCTTGAAGCCGCGAAATCTCTGGCGTTGCCGCCCCATGTCGCCTTTTTCCGAATTACGTTGCCACTCGCGTTGAGACTAGCTCTCGGTGGGATCAACAATGTCTGGCAGATGACGATCAAGGATACGTCGCTCGTTTCCATCGTCGGCATGCAGGAACTGATGCGCATGGCGGTCATCGCGGCCGGCATTACGCGTTCGCCGCTTCTTTTCTATTGCATTGCCGCTTGTCTGTTCTTCGCCATGACAGCAGTCAGCCAGACCCTGTTCGGCTTGGGTGAGCGCCATATCAACCGCGGCTTCAGCGGAGGTTAGAATGGATTTCACCATTGTTGCCTATGCGATCCCGTTCCTTCTCACCGGCGCAAAGACCACGCTCCTGATCTCGATGTTCGGCGTGGGACTAGGACTGCCACTGGGCATCCTCGTGGCGCTCGCTCGCACTTCGCGCAATCGCTTGGTTTGCAAGGCGGCCGACGCCTATTGCGCTGTCTTTCGCGGCACGCCCATGCTGGTGCAGATATTCGTGATCTACTATGGACTAGGGCAGGTCGGGCTCTTTCGCTCCAACCCGGTGATTTGGTGGCTTATCGGCGACGGCTTGCACGCAGCCATTCTCGCGGTCCTGTTGAACACTGGTGCCTACACAGCCGAAATCTTTCGCACCGCCTTCCTGTCGCTGCCGCGCGGCCTGATCGAGGCGGCGCAATCCTGCGGCATGTCGCCCTGGATTATCTTGCGCCGGATCAAGTTTCCGTTGGCTTTGCGACAAGCGCTGCCATCCTACAGCAGTGAGGTTGCCATCATCGTCAAGGAATCCAGCCTCGCCTCAACCATCGCTGTGCTCGAAATCACCGGTTGGGCCAAACGCCTGATGAGCGAAACCTTCGCCATTATGGACATCTTCATCATCACTTCCGTCTTCTACCTCACCCTCAATGTCGTCGGACTGACTGCCTTGAAGCTTCTGGAACGGCAACTTTGGTTCGAACGGCGTTTAACGCGCACAAAGGCCACATCCCCATGTCCAAGTTGACGTTCATCGACCAGAATGTTCTTCCGCGCCCACGCGAAGGGCAGCCTCTGCCCGACCGTCTTGTAGAGGGCGATCCACGTTTTCTGAGCTGGGATATCGCCCAGACTGCGGACGGCGCCGTGAAGGCAGGGGTCTGGGAGGTCACGCCCGGCGCTTATCGTTCGATTAAGGGCGAGACTTTCGAGTTCTGCTACATCCTTTCGGGTGTCTCCGAACTCACTGAGGATGGCTGCCCGCCGCGCCGCATCGCGGCTGGCGACGCCTTCGTCATGCACCCGGGTTTTAGCGGCGTATGGCGCGCCATCGAAACCACGCGCAAACTCTGGGTCTCACGTGATTGACCGGTTGTGCTTGCCCGCGCTTATCCGACCCAAAGCTGGTATGTTCCCATGACCGCCGACTCCGCTGGCCTCTTCAAATCCACGCCCTATTGGTGGGAGGATTGCACCTTCTCTCGCCTCCCAGTCCGACGCGTCGGCTCCAAATGCGACGTGGCGATCGTTGGGGGAGGCTATGCAGGACTTTCGGCGGCCATCGAGCTTGCTCGTGCCGGTCGCAGTGTCCAGCTTTTCGATCGCCAGTCGCTGGGGCAGGCGGCTTCCAGTCGTAACGGCGGCATGGCGAGCGGGAGCATTCGACCTGGGCGCAAGGAGTTGATCAGAAGATTCGGCGAGGCCCGCGCCACCGAGATCCTGATGGAGGGAAAGGCCGCACGAGAAGATCTATGGGCCTTTCTGAAAGAGGAGAATGTGGATTGTGACTTCCGTCTCTGCGGCCTGTTCGTCGGCGCGATCAACGCGGATGAATGCGACGAACTCAGCCGCACCGCCGATCTACTGCGGCGCTTTCTGGGCATCGAGGCTCATCCCGTCGCCCGGTTGGAGGTCCCGGCTTATATCGGGACGGATTTCTACATGGGTGGTTTCGTGCGGATGGATACCGGAGGCCTGCATCCGGCCAAGCTGCTTGCGGGTATGATACGGGTGGCAATGGCAACGGGGGCGGTAATCCATGAGAACACAGCCGTTACCGGAACGATCGCCGAGGCCGGCGGGGTCCGTGTGAGAACGTCGCGCGGTGACGTTCTCGCCAGGAAGGTGCTGATCTGCACGGATGCCTATACCGACGGCTTCGATCCTTGGCTGCGACGCCGTATTGTGCCGGTGCGCAGCCGCATCATCGCTACCGAGCCCTTGGCAGAAGGTGCGATGGACCGGTTGATGCCGAAGCGCATGATGTATGGCGACGTACGCCAGCTCAGCTATTACTATCGCCCTTCGGCGGACGGATCGCGCATCCTCTTTGGCGGCAGGGACGGTACGACGGCGGGTGACGCGCTGGGGCCGACCACCCATTTGCGCAGCGAACTTGGCCGGATTTTCCCCGAACTGAGGGGCGTCGGCCTGACCCATAGTTGGTTTGGCCAAGTCGCCATGCATCGCGACATGGTGCCGCGGATTTTCACAGCGGGCGACACGGTTTACGCCACCGGGTTCTGCGGCTCCGGAGTGGTCTGGGCCCGCTGGCTGGGCAAGAAGGCTGCCTTCAAGATCCTCGGCGAAGCCGAAAAGGCGCAGTCCGCCTTCGATTTCGATTCCGCGCCGAAGGCCGTACCGTTTTACCGCGGCAAGCCGTGGTTCATCCCGCTTGTCTATTCCCTTTACGAATGGCGCGATAAGCGTGCGATACGGCGCCGGCAGTCCGAAGCAAAGCGGCGATGACCTTGCTCGTCCTTGCGGACGGGCCCGCCGCGCACATCGCCGGAACCTTCGGATCTCATTTATCTGACACCCACTTCACCAGGACTCCCGGGGGGCGATCGCGCCCACCGCGTCCGTCGTTGAAAGTGTCAGGTGCCCCGCCTTGAATAGAGCGACAAGCGATTAGCGTTCGAAGGCCGCCATCCCGCTCCTAATCTCAAATCTTCTTTGGCGATGAAGCCTACTCAGCCCATTGTCTCTGATCCGAGTATGTTGGCTCTCGCGGTCAAGATATGGCTGTGCATTCTTTGTTCGGCCTGCCCACCATCGCGGTCAGTGATCGCCTGTAAGATCGCGCGATGATGAGCCGTATACTCCTGCATACGCTCTTTTGTCAGAGACAGCTCTTTCATGCGGCCCCAAAGACGCCCCGCCCGAAGGGAGTGAATACCTTCGTAGAGCGAGGCCAGCAATCCGTTGCGGGCCGCCGCCACTACCAACTGATGGAACGCGGCGTCCCAACGCTCGAACTCCGCCAGCGTCGCGGCGGTACTGCCATGCTGGATGACCTTCCGCATCTCTTCGGTTTCGTAAGGGGTCGCCCGCAACGCCGCGAGTGCGGCCACCTTTGGCTCGATGATTAATCGTGCTTCGAAGACCTCAGCGGGATAGGTCCACAGTTCCTTCCGGGAGGCATCGTGTGCTCGGTACGGAGCGCTTGCGGTTGCGCCGCGCTCGGCGACGAAAGTGCCACGCCCCACGTGACGAAGGAGGCGCCCTTCTTGCTCCATCTCGGCCAGCATGCGCCGGAGGGCCGTGCGGGGCAAGCCTAGCTTGACCGCGAGATCGCGCTCGGGTGGCAGCCGGTCGCCTGGCTGCAATCCTGCCGCCTCGATGAAATCCCTCAAAACGACGGTCATGCGGCCACTCCAGAACGAATAGGGCTGATTTTCTCCGCAACCAATTTGATCTATATTGACACCGGTTGCAATACCAATTTCATAATGGTTTCAGCAATCGACAGACTGGTTGCGCTGTTTTCCAAAGGCGCGAGAGGATGCGTGTGAGTCAGACAGCAAGGGATATCGAAGCTTTTTGCGCGGACGCTGCGGCTATCATTGCAAGGGCTCCTGTAGATCTGCTGGTGGGCGGCAAATGGACAAGTGCAACCGGCAGCAATCGGTTTGATGTCGTCGATCCGTCCAATGGGCGCACGATTGCATCTGTCGCAGACGGCGCAGTCGTCGACGCAATCCGGGCGATCGATGCCGCGCAGGCCTCTGCGACGATGTGGAGGCAAACACCCTCACGCCGGCGATCGGATATCCTGATGCGCTGCCATCAGCTCATGCTCGATCGTGCCGAATGGCTGGCGCAACTGATATCGCTGGAGAACGGCAAGGCGCTCCCGGACGCTCGCGGCGAGGTAACCTATGCCGCAGAGTTTTTTCGTTGGTACGCCGAAGAAGGGGTGCGCACTCTCGGCGACATCGGCCACGCGCCGGGGGGTGCAAACCGAATTCTGGTTCAATACCAGCCGATTGGCATTGCCGTTCTCATCACGCCTTGGAATTTCCCTGCTGCCATGGCGACCCGCAAGATCGCGCCGGCGCTCGCGGCGGGTTGCACCTGCGTACTAAAGCCAGCGGCTGAGACGCCGCTGACCGCGTTGGCGATCGGCGCGATCCTCATGGAAGCCGGTCTCCCCGAAGGTGTCGTCAACATTGTGACGACTGCGGCCGCAGGGCCTGTGGTGAGCGCGATGCTGCACGACAGTCGGGTGCGTAAACTGTCATTCACAGGTTCGACCGCCGTTGGATGCATCCTGCTGCGCGAGGCCGCCAACCGGGTCATCAGTTGTTCGATGGAACTCGGTGGCAACGCTCCTTTCATCGTGTTCGATGATGCGGATCTTGAGGATGCCGTCGCCGGCGCCATGGTCGCCAAGATGCGCAACGGCGGAGAAGCCTGCACTGCAGCGAATCGCTTCTATGTGCAGCGTGGCGTCTACGACGCCTTTGTCCGCCGGCTTACCGAGCAAATGTCGTCGCTTTCAGTGGGGCCGGGTCTTCAAGCGACGACTCAGCTCGGGCCGCTTATTACAGCGACCGCGGTGGAGAAGGTCGATCGCTTACTGAAGGACGCCGTTGCCCGTGGGGCGCGTATCGAAACGGGCGGAAAGCCGGGCTCCGGGGAGGGCTTCTTCTATCCTCCTACAGTGCTAGCCGATGTATCTCCCGATTCCGACATCGCGAAGGAAGAGATCTTTGGGCCGGTCGCAGCGGTCACGCCCTTCGATACGGAAGACGAAGCCGTACGGCTAGCCAACGACACCGAATATGGCCTCGTCTCCTACGTGTTCAGCGGTGACCTCAGGCGCGCCCTTAGCGTCGCCGAGCGCATCGAAAGTGGGATGGTCGGTATCAATCGGGGCGTGGTCTCGGACCCGGCAGCGCCGTTTGGAGGGATGAAGCAGAGCGGGCTCGGCCGGGAGGGAGGGCATCACGGCCTGCTAGAATATCTCCAACCAAAATACATCGCGACCAACTGGTAACGATATGTTCAGACCGGCAACCGGGATCGAAACGGCCGGCACCACATATGGCAAAAATTGGCCCAAAATTTTGCCCGCATGCAGAAAAAACGGCAAGGGGGAGGAAATTGTCCCGGCGACGGCTCAGACATGGGAACTGCCAAGTCGGGAGCTATATATGGCTTTTGGCGAACGGCGATCGAGGTAGGTCTGCCCGATCGCCTGTCGGGCTGGAATCCGTGTCGTCAAAGCGATCTCGTGCGCATTTCCAGCTTCTCACGAGGCGGGCCGGTGAGGAGTCGTATTGATTTGACACCGACACTGAGCGAACGGGCGCTGCGCTGACGACCAACGAAAGTGTGCCACCGGTTTTCCAATCGAAGTAGCGGTGGCGAAAGTTATCGGAAAAGGCTTCACCGCCATGAGAAGCAAGGGAGGATTTGCAAAATGGCTATAATCGACCGTTTTTTCTCGCGTCGCCGGTTCCTTGGCGGCAGCGCCATGGCCATCACGGCCAGTGCACTGGGCATGCCCTCCGTGCGAACGGCGCGCGCCCAGGCAGCGACCTTCAAGGCCGGCGTGATCACCTCGCTCTCGGGCGAGAACATTCTTGGCGGCAACCTGACCAAACAGGGCTATGATCTTTGGGCGGATGCGATCAAGGCCAAGGGCGGCGTAGAGGTAGCTGGTGACCGCTTCAAGGTCGAGATGTTCTACGGCGACGACCAAAGCAGCCCGGCGACGGGTGCAGACGCCGCCGAGCGGCTGATCGTGCAAAACGGGGTCGACGTGCTGTTCGGTCCCTACACCAGCGGCTCGACGATCGCCGTACAGCCGATCTGTCAGAAGTATCAGGTCCCGATGATCTCCGGTTCGGCCGAATCGCCCAATGTCTGGAAGGCGAAGCCTGAGTTCAATTTCGGCATCATTCCGGCAGTGGACACGACTTCGGGCCTGTCGTTAGGGGTGTTGGCGAAGCTTTCCAATCCCGCCGCCAAGACCGTGGCAGTGATCAGCGTCAACGAGCCGTTCTCGAAGGAAACGGGCGAAGGTTTTCGCGACGGCGCCAAGGCCGCCGGCCTCGAGTTGGCCACCTACGAACTGGTACCGCCGGAAGGGGACCTCACGCCGGTCATCTCCAAGATCGCCGCGCTTAATCCCGACATCGTCGCGGTCGGTGGCCATGAGGAGGTACTGATCAATGTGGTCAAGACCTCGAAGTCGCTGAATTACCGGCCGAAGGCGCTGATCATGCACTACGGCATCACCAATCCCGCCTTCGCCCAGGCGCTCGGCGCCGATGCCGACGGCACGACGGGTGTGGTGGTATGGCTGCCTACTGTGTCCTACAAGGACGACCTATTCGGCACGGCCAAGGACTTCGCCCAGATGGCGCAAAAGAAGTTGGGAGGCGAGCCGGACTATACAGCCGCGGCCTGCGCGGCCAGCGGTCTGGTGCTGGGCGATGCGCTGAAGCGCCTCGGCAAGAAGCCCGCGCTGACGCCGGAGGACCGCGTGGCGTTGAAGGATGCCATCGCCGAAACTGACATCCAGACTTTCTACGGGCCAATCAAGTTCGAGAAGGACGGGCCGCATTATCACGACAACATCCAGCCCGTGCCGGTCCTGGTCCAGATCCAGGGCGGCAAGACCGTCGCGGTCGGCCCGAAGGAGGCTGCGGCGGCCGACTACATCTACCCACTGCCGGCCTGGAAATAGGCGTGCCGGGCAGATGCGGACGGTTTCGCCGCCCGCATCTGCTGGTAGGTGCGGCACCCATTGGGCATAGCTGTGAAACGATGGACTGTTCCGCTTCGCCCATCCGGGCTTGCCAGAATATCCGCCTTCCCGTTCCTTGACGAAAAACGGATGCCGCCTTGGATCTTTTTCTCCAGACCTTGCTGAATGGCCTTCTGATCGGAGGCGTCATCGCCACATTTACCATCGCCTTCCAGCTGGCCTTCGGCGTGTTGCACGTCATCGACTTCGCGGTCGGCGGCTGGGTCGTGCTGGGCGGCTACCTCGGCTACTATGTCACCGCCTGGCTCGGGCTCGACGGCTTCATCGCGATCCCGCTGGCTTTCGTCCTTTTCGGCGCCGTCGGCTATCTGATCGGCCCGGTCCTTTACAACGTTCGTAACAGCCGCACAGCGCGACCGGAGTTGATGGCGCTGGCGCTCAGCTTCGGCTTGTTCACGTTACTGCGCGGCGGCATGCTGACCGCGTGGGGCTTCAACACCCGCAATGTCACTACCACGCTGAGCGGCGAAAGCCTGGCGATCGGCCCGGTCACGGTTCCGTTGATCCGGGTTGTGGCAGCAGTGTTCGCCGCGGCGATTGCCGGCGGGCTCTTCCTGTTTCTCTATCGTAGCCGCTACGGACTGGCGATCCGCGCGACTGCCGAGAACCGGCACAATGCCGCGCTGATGGGCGTCAACATCGGACGGCTGAGCGCCAATGTCTATGGGCTCTATGCCGGCATCACCGCCATGGCCGGTGTCCTGATGGGGGCGATCTATTCGGTCAATCCGGAGGTCGGTTTGCGCTACACGCTGTTTGCCTTCTTCGTAGCCGTGCTTGCCGGTCTGGGTTCAGTCGAGGGCGCGCTGGTGGCGGCGCTTTTGCTAGGCGTCATCGAAGCTTTCGTTTCGACCTATGTCGGTGCCAGCTATTCGCTGCTGGCGATCTTCACCACGCTGTTCTTAGTTCTTTTGATATCCCCGCGTGGGATCCTGCGGCGGGGGCTCTGATATGGCGCTAATACCGACAAACCCGCAATGGCGAGGCCTCGTTCTCCTCGCCATCATCATCGTCGTGCTAGGCGTCCTGCCCTGGACGGTGAACAATTACTGGCTGCGCATTGCCACCGGCGCACTGATGTGGGCGGGGCTCGCTTGCTCATGGAATATGCTGGGCGGATATGCCGGCTACATCAATTTCGGCCAGTCGGCCTTTTTCGGCCTCGGCGCCTATGTGACCGCGTTCCTGATGGGCGATCCGTTCGGCTTGCCCTTCTCGGCTACGATTCCCGCCGGCATGGTGGTGACCGCATTGTGCGCCGTCATCATCGGCGCACCGACACTGAGGCTGCGCGGCGCCTACTTCGCCATCGCCACCTGGGCCTTTGCCGAGGTCCTGATTCAGTTCGCTTCGGCGATGGACTTCACCGGCGGCATCGGTGGTATCGGACTGCCCCCGTATCTCAACGAACGCTTCTTTTATTTCGCCATGTTCGGTACCGCCGCGCTGTCGTATTTCCTCACCTGGGCGCTGTTCGAGCGTTCCCGCTTTGGGCTGAAGGTGAAGGCGCTACGCGACCACGAGCCAGCGGCAGAGGCGATGGGCATCAACACAGCCCTGGTCAAACTGCAGACTTTCGTGCTCAGCGCTGTCACTGCGTCCGTCTTCGGCGCCATCTTCGCCTACTGGGTCACCTTCATCAATCCGAAGTCCGTTTTCGGCGGCGACATCACCGACCAGATGGTCGTGATGGTGCTACTGGGCGGCCTGGGCACACTGTGGGGACCGGCAATCGGCGGCGTCGCGTTGTTCGTCGTGAACCGGCTGATTTGGATGTATTGGGGCGACACCGCCTTCTACATCGCCATCCTCGGCACCGCCATCGTCTTGGTCGTGCTGTTTCTGCCGAACGGTATCGCCGGGCTGTTCGCAAGGCGCAAAAACGACGCGCTTGACAAAGTCCTGGACAAGCTGGTCGGCAGCGGTGAGGGAGGTCACCCATGAGCGGAGGGATGCAGTCGGCAGCCGATCCGATCCTGAGCGTGCGCGGGCTCTTTAAGCATTTCGGCGGCATCAAGGCCGCCAACGGCGTCGAACTAGTGGTCGGGCGGCACGAAATCGCCGGACTCATCGGCCCAAATGGCTGCGGAAAATCGACGCTGTTCAGCCTCGTCTCTGGAACGGTGATACCGGACAAGGGCGAGATCCGCTTCGACGGCCGTGCCGTCGCCGGAATGAGCGCGCACAGGATCGCCCGGCTCGGGCTCGCCCGTACCTTCCAGATCCCGGCCCTGTTCGACAATATGACGGTGACCGACAACCTTCTTGCGGCGGCGGCGGAAGGTCACTGGCAGGGCGCATACGAGCGCGCGGCCGAGACGCTTTCCCTCCTCAAGCTCAATCATGTTGCCGACAACCGCGCCTCGGACCTGTCCGGCGGTCAGCAGAAGCTGCTGGAATTTGGCCGCGCCGTCATGCGGCAGGCATCGCTGATCCTGCTCGACGAGGTGACGGCAGGAGTCCATCCCAACATCCGCAAGATCATCCTGGAAGCGATTGCCCGGCTACGCGAACAGGGCGTGTCCTTCCTCGTCATCGAACATGACATGGAGATGGTTCGCAACGTCTGCGACCGAATTATCGTCATGGATTCGGGACGGGTGGTAACCACCGGCTCTTTCGAGGACATCGTGCGCAGTTCTGAAGTCATGCAGACCTACCTGGGACGCCCGCAATGAGCACGCTGGCCTCCGAGAACATCATCACCGGCTACGGCAAGCAGGAGATCGTCCATGGCATCTCACTGACGGCCGAGCTCGGGAAAATCACCTGCATCTTCGGGCCGAACGGCTGCGGCAAATCCACCTTGCTAAAGGCCATCGCCGGGGCGCTTCCGGTATGGAGCGGCGCCGCCCGCCTTGGCGACACTGTGCTTTCCAATCTGCCCGTGCACGAGGTGGTACGGCAGGGACTGGTGCTGATGCCGCAGGGCGGCGGCGTATTCCCGCGCCTGACGGTGGTGGAGAACCTGCGCATGGGTGGTTACGCTATCGCCGACAAGCGGCTGGTGGAAAGGCGCATTGAGATGTTGATCGGCCAGTATCCGTCGCTGGCCAGGCGGCGCAAGACGGCGGCCGGCGCGCTGTCGGGCGGCGAGCAGGCGATGCTGTCGCTGGCCCGCGCACTGGTTTCGGAGCCGCGCTTTATCCTGCTCGACGAGCCCTCCGCCGGCCTGTCGCCGGCCATGGTGATCGAGACGCTGGAGCGCATCACGACGCTGACGAAGCAAGGCATTGGCATATTGATGGTGGAGCAGAACATCCGCGAAGCCATGCCGATTGCAGACAAACTCTACATCTTGGCCGCCGGCGAGAAACGTTTCGAGGGCAGCCCGCAAGACGTGCGCGACGACCGGCAGATCATGGACATTTACATGGGCGGAGCCTGAAGGCTCGAACCCAGTCATGTACGAACGGGGCGTCGGACGATTAAACGCAGCGCCTTTCAAGCCAAAGAGCGAAGTGTAGTCGCGAGGCGGTGCAATAGTATGCGCCGAGATGCCGAACGTTGAGATGTCGGTTGTGTGCGTCAAGTTCTGCAAAAGGGGCGGCCATGAAGCTGGTCATGCGGCTTGGCGCAGGGCGAGCTTCTTGTGCTCGCGCAGGTCGTCCATGTTGATGTAGCGGTTGGCCTCCATCCAGTT
>NZ_SRUU01000033.1 GCF_004791585.1 Mesorhizobium sp. M1C.F.Ca.ET.210.01.1.1 | reverse complement strand
TCAGCACCCGGTCGCCGGGGCTGAGCACGTTGGTCATCGCCGCTTCCCAGGCGCCGGTGCCCGACGAGGGATAGATGAAGACGCGGCCGGTCTCGTTCTTGAATACCTTCTTGATGTCCTCGAACAGTGGCAGCGTGAGATTGGGGAAGGAGGCGGCGCGCATGTCCTCCATCGGCAAGTTCATGGCCTGCCGGACCTCTTCGGGAATGTTGGTCGGTCCTGGGATGAAAAGGTGGGTGAACCCAGCCATGCGCGAACTCCTCCGATCGTTTGGGATGGTGGAGGAAGTTTCGTTTCGATGACGTCGAGCAACAACACCTTGCCGGGTAAGTTGTCGCCGCGCGCGGGTAGGGCGAACCTACCCGGTCGGCCTACCCGAAAGGCGATTTGGAGGTGCGGCGCTTCTCGTTCGCATAGAGCGCGACCGCCATGGCGCGATTGCGCACGTCGAGCTTGTCGTAGAGATTCTTGAGGTGGTACTTGACCGTGTTCTCCGAGATCCCCGTCCGGGTCGCGATCTGGAGATTGGTCCAACCGTCGGAAAGCACCGCCAGCAGCTCGCGCTCGCGCACGGTGAGCTGCGACAGCGGCGTGTCGTTGACCTTGTTGATGTCGATGTAGGGGATGCAGATGCGCCCATGCGCGACCGCCAGGATCGTCTCGAAGATGATCGGCGGGTCGTCGAACTGGAAGCAGTAGCCCTGGGCGCCGAGCCGCACGCACTGTTTCAGGATGCCGATGTCATGGTCGTTGGAGAAGACCGTGATGCGCACATCCAGCTTGCGGCTCTGGATTTCGGCGAGAATGTCGGCGCCGTCCATGTCGGCAAGCTTCCAGCCGATGACGGCGACGTCGAACCTTGTGCTTGCCGCCAGTTCCAAGAATTGCTTGCCGTTCTGCACCGAACTCAGGAGCTCGAAACGCCCATCGCATTCCAGCATTTCGCGGAGCGCCGATATGACGAGCGGATTGCGTTCGGCCAAGACAACGCGAACGCGCCGCTCGCCACCTGCTTCGTTCGTTTTCCGGGACTTGAGGTTCAAGGCCTGCTGCTTGTCCTTTCGGTCTTGCGCGATTGCTGGCCGCTATGGACCTGCATGATGACAATTCTGCCCCAACCGCAGAGCGGCGCTCTTTCCGCAGCGACATGTGCTGTCGCGCCGACTGAAACGGGAATCGCTTCCACTTCAGCCATATCGGGGCTGCGGTGCAGGCGCATTTTGTTGTTAATTCCGCGTGCTAGAGCGACATCTTCCCGAGACGAATCGTGTCGCCGCGCTATCTGCCGCATGGGCCCCGGATTTTCCCAAAAGCGGTTTCCACTTTCAGGAATCATGCTCTAGACCTGATTTCGCACCCTTTCCGGATTCCTGTTGGCGGAGGCGCTGGTGGAAGGCCAGGACAGAGAGACGATCGGCGCCAGGGCAGCCGAGGAGCACGGCGCCGACATCTATGGCGAGGACGGTGCTGTCCGTTCCTCCTTCCTTGCGCAGATCGGAGCGGCGATCGCGGACCGCGATACGCTCACCCTCAAGCGGGAAGTGGACGACCTGCACCAGTCGGAACTGGGCGACCTGCTGGAGGCGCTGCATCCCGAACAGCGCCGCGCCCTGGTCGATCTGCTCGGCTCCGATTTCGACTTCTCCGCGCTGACCGAGGTCGACGAGGCGATCCGCCTCGACATCGTCGACAACCTGCCCAACGAGCAGATCGCGCAGGCGGTGCAGGAGCTCGATTCCGACGACGCCGTCTACATCCTCGAGGATCTCGACCAGGAAGACCAGGAAGAGATCCTCTCGCAACTTCCCTTCACCGAGCGCATCAGGCTGCGGCGCGCGCTCGACTACCCGGAAGAGACGGCCGGTCGGCGCATGCAGACCGAGTTCGTCGCCGTGCCGCCGTTCTGGACCATCGGTCAAACCATCGACTACATGCGCGAGGACCAGAACCTCCCGGACCGCTTCAGCCAGATCTTCGTCATCGATCCGGGCTTCAAGCTGCTCGGCGCGATCGACCTCGACCAGATCCTGCGCACCAAACGCGCGGTGAAGGTCGAGGACGTGATGCATGAGACGCGCCATGCCATCCCGGCCACGATGGACCAGGAAGAGGCGGCTCGCGAATTCGAGCAGTACGATCTGCTCTCGGCCGCCGTGGTCGACGAGAACGATCGGCTGGTCGGCGTGCTCACCATCGACGACGTCGTCGACGTCATCCAGCAGGAGGCCGAGGAGGACCTTCTGCGCATGGGCGGCGTTGGCGACGAGGAACTGTCGGACACGATAGCCGCGACGTCGCGCTCGCGCGTGCCATGGCTGCTGGTCAACCTTGGCACGGCCTTTATCTCCGCCTCGGTGATCAGCATGTTCGGCGCGACGATCGAGGAAATGGTGGCGCTTGCCGCACTGATGCCGATCGTCGCCTCGCTCGGAGGCAATGCCGGCACGCAGACGATGACGGTTACGGTGCGCGCGCTCGCCACGCGCGACCTCGATATCTACAATGCCGGCCGCGTCATTCGCCGCGAGGTCATGGTCGGCCTGCTCAACGGCGGGGTCGTTGCGACGATCCTCGGGCTGGTCGCCGGCTTTTGGTTCCACAATGCCGATCTTGGTTTGGTCATCGCCGCGGCGATGATCCTCAATATGTTGGCCGCCGCACTCGGCGGCATCCTGATTCCGTTGTTCCTCGACAAGCTCGGCGCCGATCCGGCGATTGCGTCGTCGATCTTCACGACGATGATCACCGACGTTATCGGGTTCCTCGCGTTCCTCAGCCTCGCCACGTGGTGGCTGCACCTGGGCGGGGGGGCCGGATAAGGCCATCAATTGACTTTTACGTAAATGCCGTGCGACGTTGTTTTGGGGTCATATGCCGATTCCGGCACATGACGGGGTTTGATCGGAGGGAAGGGCGACGCTCCTGCGTGGCGATGCCTGGACGTTTTGGGCGTGGGAGCAAGAATGCGGGAATATTACACGATCACCGAGCTGACGCGCGAGTTCGACGTATCGACGCGCACATTGCGGTTCTATGAGGACGAAGGGCTGGTGCAGCCGATCAGACGCGGGCGCACGCGTTTGTTTCGGCCGTCCGACCGGCATCTCATCCGCCAGATCATGCGCGGAAAGCGGCTCGGCTTCTCGATCGCCGAGATCCGCGAAATCATCCAGATGTACAAGGAACCGCCCGGCGAGGTGGGCCAGCTCAAGCTGATGATCAGGCGCATCGAGGAAAAGCGCGAGGATCTGCGCCAGAAGCGGCGCGACCTCGAGGAAACGCTGGCCGAGCTCGACCAGGCGGAGGAGTCCTGCGTGGAGCGGCTGGCGGAGCTCGGCGTCAACACCTGAAGGGCCGCCTGCTTTCGTTGAACTGGCGAACGATCAACCGTGTTCATAATTCTGGCCTGGCTGTTCGCAGCCGCAGTCGTCGTCCACAACCTGGAAGAAGCATTTCTGTTGCCTGCCTGGTCGGAGCAGGCTGGGCGCTGGCACAGGCCCGTCGGGGTGCGCGAATTCCGGTTCGCCGTGTTCGCGCTCACCGCTCTTGCCGGTGGTGCGGCGTTGCTCGCTGCCGTGCAGGGGCGGGAGAGCTTTGGTGCTTATGTGTTGTCCGGCTATGCGCTGGCGATGCTGCTCAATGTGGTCTTTCCACACCTCCTCGCCACGATAGTCATGCGCCGCTACATGCCGGGCACGGCGACCGCCCTTGCCTTGAACCTGCCGGTCACCGTCGCCCTGCTGCGTCGGGCGTTTGAAGAGGGGTATATTTCGTCGATGCGTTTTGCGTTGGCGGGGCCGGCCGTCGTGCTGGCGATTGTGCTGTCGATCCCGGCGCTGTTCTATCTCGGCCGGAAACTGTGGCCCGACACCGCAAAGGCGTCACGCCGAACGGTGGGCTGATTTTGCCGCGCTCAGATCCAGCGCCGCACCCTTTTTGCATAGTCCCGATATTTCTTGCCGAACTTCGCCGCCAGCATCTTTTCCTCCTTCTCGATCGCCAGCTTCTGCGTCGCGAAGGCGGCGAGGAAGGCAAACAGCAGGAACCAGGCGATCCCGGTGATGAAGGACACGCCGATCAACAACATCGTGTTGGCGAGATACATCGGGTTGCGGGTGATGCCGAAAGGGCCCGAGGTCACCAGGTGGTCGGGCTCGGCGTTGGGATTGAGGGTCGTCTTCGCGCGCACCATGGTGCGGATAGCCGTGACCCAGAGCGCCGCGACGCCGAACAGAGCCACCCAGCCGGCGCCGACAAGGATGTCGCCGAAGATGTCGCCGATCCAGGGCAACGGGTAGAGCATGCCGAGCACGACGCTGAGGATGATCGCTACGACATAAATCACGGGCGGCCAGGGGATGATCCCATGCTTCGGCTGGGTGCCGGTCATTGCTGTCCTCCCTCCATCTTGCTTTCAGTCGCCGCCGTGCAGGTGCTGGCGAGGTCGGCCAGATGCGATTTCCAGATGCTGGTCTGATCGTTGCTGTAGAGCTTGTCGAGAGACCCTTCGCCCTTCAGCGTGTCCAACATGCAGCCACAATAGCTGGAACAGAACTTCGTGTCCTGCTGCTGCTCGCAGGATGCCTGGCAGGCTTTCAGGAAGCCGGCGTCCTTGTCTTGCGGTGGGGCCGGCATGACCTGCGAAAACAGCCAGACCGAGCCGAACAGCAGCGGCTGGTGGATGAGGTAGAAGGCGAGGCTGTGCCGGCCGATGAAGATAAGCGGATTGGACCAGCGGCCCGGCATCCAGGTCCCCAGCCGCGCGAGAAGTCCGGAAGCTGAAGCAAGCTTGACAGTCGCGATCCCCACAAGCACCGCGCCGAACCACGGGAAGAGCGGCACATAGTCGTTGGAGCGCGGGTTGGTCGCCGACAGCCCGACCCACCATAGCGCCGGATGATCGAAGACTTCCGACCGCAGATAGTAGGGTGCTGCAATCACGGCTGCCGCGACGATTGCCGTCAGCAGCGCCGGCAGCCTGAGGAAGGCGAGGCCGAGCAGGCTTGCCAGCGCGATCTCATGCAGAATGCCGAAGAAGATGAAGCCGTCCGGCGTGGCGATGTAGGTGACGGCCGAGATGGCGATCGCCGCCGTTGCGACCATGGCAAAACGCTTCCAGAAGCTTGGCCAGCGGATCTGGCGGCTGTGCGCCAGGAACAGGCTGACGCCGACCAGGAACAGGAACGTCGAGGCGATGCCGCGCGCATAGAGTTTCCACCAGCCGAAAGCGGTCAGGCCAGGAGTGGTGTAGCCGAAATTCTCGAGATCCCAGGTGAAGTGGTAGCTCGCCATCGCGATCAGCGCGATGCCGCGCAGGATATCGAAGGCAACGATGCGACTGTGCTTGGGCGTGTCCTGAACGGCGTCGCTCGTCGTTTGAAGGCTCATGATCTCGCATTCCGATTCAGTGGTGCAAAACGACTATCACGGTTCGGGCGAACAACAGAGGGCGCATCGGCGGCCGCGCCGCGCGTCAGCGGCATGGCAAGCCGCTTTAGGCCAGCGGCGGAAAGCCTTTGACCGGCTTCGCTTTTCGGCTTCCTGGAGTCGATTTCCTGCTACCGGTCGCCAAGTGGCCCGGCCAGATTGGCGAGCGATTCACTTTCGGAGGGCCGATGTCCACCCATGTGCGCCATCCGGTCTGGCTTCCGGCTCTGAGGCCCGCCGACGCGCGCACCTTTGCCTCGCTCTACGCGGTCGAATCCTTTGCCCGCGCCACGATCTCCAGTGTCATCCCGATCCAGGCCTATGAGATCCTGCACGCCGAGCAGGTCGTCTCGATCCTCTACACCGTCGTGTCGCTGCTCGGGCTTTCGGTGACTTTGTTCATGCCGATGCTGATCCGCCGCTTCGCCCGGCGCTGGGTCTACACCGCCGGCTGCCTGATGCTGGCGCTCGGCTCGGTTTTCTTCGTCACCCATACGCTGCCCGGGCAGCTCGCCGGGATGCTTTGCCGCGTCATGGGGGCGAGCGCACTGTCGATCACGCTCAACCTCTACATCATGGACCACATCCGCAAGACCGACTTCATGCAGGCGGAGTCACTGCGCATGGCGTGGTCGATGTTTGCCTGGACCGGCGGGCCGACGCTCGGCATTTTCCTCTACACGCGCTTCGGCATCTATGCCGCGCACGGCGCGGTCGTGGCCTTCGCGCTGGCGCTGCTCGCGCTGTTCTGGATCTACCGGCTGGGCGACAACCCGTCGATCCGCCCCGGCAAGAGCCGGCCGGCCAATCCGCTCGCCAATATCGGCCGCTTCCTCGCGCAGCCAAGGCTCAGGCTCGCCTGGCTGATCGCCTTCGGTCGCTCCTGCTTCTGGACGACCTTCTTCGTCTATGGTCCGCTGTTCATGGTCATCACCGGCGAGGGCAAGCTTGCCGGCGGATTGCTGGTTTCGGCAGGCAACGCGCTCTTGTTCATGGCGATCTTCTGGGGCAGGGCGGGAAAGCGCTTCGGCGGCCGCAGGACCATGACCTTCGCCTATTTCGCCATGTCGGCAATGCTTTTTGCCGCGGGCGGTGTCGGCGAAACCGCGCCACTGCTCACCGCCGCCTTCCTGCTTTGCGGCGCGCTCTTCACCATCGCGCTCGACGCGCTGGGCTCGACCGCCTTCATGCGCTCGGTGCGCTCTTACGAAAGGGCACAGATGGCGGCCGTCTACCGCACCTATCTCGATTTCTCCGAGCTGACGCCGCCGCTGATCTATTCGGTGGTTCTGACCTTCTTCGGTCTCGGCTCGGTCTTCGTCACGCTCGGCCTGTTGGCGGCCTTCTGCGGTTTCTTCACCTGGCGCTATCTGCCGAAGTCGTTTTGAGCGCTGCGTGACGCCCGCGCACCCATTCGTGGAAGCGGCGCAAGTCATATTCCTCCGGCATCAGCACGCCGGCCTCGTGTCGGATCGAGCGCAGGCCCTTCTGGTTGACCTCGCAGATCGCGGCGTCCTCTTCGAGTACCTGGGTGCCGAAGGCGACGATGTTGTCGACATCGGTTTGCGCAAGCGCATCGGGCGCGAACAGCCATTCGGCGGTGAGCTCGGTTTGCTCGGGCCCGAGCGGGGTGAGCCGCACCGTGCGGACATAGTCGACATGACCGACGATGAACATCGAGGGCAGCGAGGTGGCGTAGGTCTGGCCGGCGGCGCGCTCGGCCGGCTTCAGGCCGGCAAAGACCGGGCCATGGACACGCCCGTCGCGCGACCACGTCTCGGCGCCGGCGCGCAGGCCGCCGGAAAACTCCGGCGCGTCATTGTCGGCATGGCGCGCCCATTCCGGATCGTCATGCCTTGCCATCAGGCCGCGGCCATAGATCGGCACCAGCCGCGACAGGTCCCTGTGCACGCCCGGGCAGTGCAGGCATTCGTTGAAGTTCTCCCAGAAGATTTTCCAGTTGCAGTTCATCACCTTGCTGAGCCGGTGCCCCGTGACAAGCGTCTCCAGCGGCCAGTTGGAAAGGTCACCGGAGGCCGGGTCGAAGGAGGCGTCCGCCGAGCCGGCGGCATCGTTCGCGAGGTTGATGAAGACAAAGCCCCGCCACATCGACAACGCCACGCGGTAGAGCGGGTAGTCGACCTTCTCGAAGCCTTCGGGAAGCGATTTCGACGGCACGCGCACGAGATCGCCGCGCAGCGAATAGGACCAGGCGTGGTACGGGCAGGTGAGCAGCCGGGCTTTCAGCCGTCCCGCGCTTTCCTGGCAAAGCTGCGAGCCGCGATGCCGACAGGTGTTGTGGAAGGCGCGCAAGCTCCCGGTCTCGTCGCGCAGCACGACGATCTCCTGCGAGCCGATGCGCACGGTTCGAAAGGCGAGGGGTTCCGGAAGGTCGGCTTCGCGGCAGACCATCAGCCAGCTCCGGTACCAGATCGCCTCGAGATCACGCTGGTACGCCCCGGCATCCCGATAGGCCGCCGCAGGCAATGTCGGCTCTAGGCTGGTCAGGCCTTTATAGAGGTCCCATTCGCTCGGATTCGGCTGCATCGGCTTCTCCCTGGCCGGCGACAGCCCACACCCGGCCTGGGCCGTTGTCAATTGCGGGAGCCATTGTGGTGTTTCGGCACCGCGCTTAAGGTCGCTTCCGGAGGCCGGTGTCTTCGCCGGCCGGCGAGGGTCGCAAAGCATGCCTGCACGAATCATGTCGCTTACCGAGGACCTGGTGGCTCGCTGCTTTCGCGTCGTCGAAGACGGCGGACCAGATCCCGACGCGCAGCATCTCTCCGACAGCGACTATGAAACCATGCTCGATGCATTCGAGGCCGAGCTTCCCGCAGACGGGCCGCTCTGGCTGTTCGGCTATGGCTCGCTGATCTGGAAACCCGAGATCGAACATGTCGAGGAGCGGGTCGCCGTGGCGCGCGGCTGGCATCGCTCTTTCTGCATGAAGATGACCCGCTGGCGAGGTACCAAACAGAGCCCGGGCCTGATGATGGCGCTGGATCGTGGCGGCCAATGCAAGGGCGTTGCTTTCCGCCTGAACGGTGGCGACCGCCGGCAGGCGCTGGACAAGCTTTTCCGCCGCGAGATGACGCTGAAGCCAACCAGCTACCACCCCCGCCTGCTGCAGCTCGCAACCGACAAGGGGCCGTTGAAAGCGCTCGCCTTTGTCATCAATCGCAAGGGCACGACCTATGCCGGGCCGCTTGGTGAAAGCGAGGTGGTGGAAAGGCTGGCGACGTCCTGCGGCCATTGGGGTTCAGGCGCCGATTATCTCTACAATACGGTGAAGAATCTCGAAGCGCGTGGCATCCATGACCGGCATTTGTGGCGATTGCAGCAGCTGGTTGCCGACCGCATCGCCGCTTCCTAGCTCGCCAACCCGTGCCGCAATCGCGCTCTGGCGTGACGGAATTTGGTTTGCCGCCTGCAGCGATTCTGCCTATAGTCGGCGCCGTCGTCGGTTCCGTTTTTGGAGCCAAGAGGGAATGCGGTGAGGGTGGACTTCCTGCCCAAAGCCGTGGCTGCCCCCGCAACTGTGTGCGGTAGTCCTCTCCATAGACCACTGGGGATCTTTCCTCGGGAAGGTGGAGAAGGGCGCGGATCCGCGAGCCAGGAGACCTGCCGGCGACGGGAAAGTTGACTTCGATGCCCTCGGGTGGAGGGCGAAAGGACAAGACATGAATACCGCTTCCGTCTCTCTCGGCGCCTCCGTCTCCTCGCAGTCGCGCGTCATGCAGCTGGCAATGGCAGCGCTGCTCGGCATTTTCGTCGTCGGCTTTGTCGGCTTCTCGCATATCGATGCGGTCCACAACGCTGCCCACGACTATCGCCACTCGATGGCTTTTCCCTGCCACTGACAAGGCCTGACATCATGAATCTGTTTCGCAACGTCGTGTTCGTCGCGGCGATCGCGGGGCTCGTGGCGGGCGTAGCGCTCGCCTGCATGCAGGCCTATGCGACCGTACCGCTGATCCTGAAGGCGGAAGTCTACGAAAAGGCGGGTGACGGCCATCATCATGACCACGCCACCGGTGCAAACAACAATGCAATGAGCTCGGCCGCGCCGGCTGACAACGCGATGAGCAGCGCGGCTCCGGCGCCTGCCGAAGCGGCTGCTCCTGTCGAGGACGAAGGCTGGGCGCCGGCGGACGGCTTCGAGCGCTTCGCTTTCAATGTCGTCGCCAACATCGTCACCGGCATCGGCTTCGCGCTGATCCTGGTCGCAGTCTCCGAATTCGCCGGCGGCATCGGCAACTGGCGCCAGGGTGTGTTCTGGGGCCTTGCCGGCTTTGCCGTGTTCACCTTGGCCCCGGGCCTCGGCCTGCCGCCCGAACTGCCGGCGATGCCGGCGGCCGAACTTCTGCCGCGCCAGGTCTGGTGGTTTTCGACCGTGGCCGCGACCGCGACCGGCCTCGGCTTGATCGCCTTCCGCAGATCGCTGCCGCTGGCGATCCTGGGCGTGGCGCTGATCGTCGCGCCACATATCGTCGGCGCGCCGCAGCCCGACAGCTTCGAGACGGCAATCCCGGAAGGGTTGCATCACCAGTTCGTTGTCGCGGTGACGCTCACCGACCTGGTGTTCTGGCTGGTGCTGGGTGTCGTCGTCGGCGTGGTGCGCGGACGCTTCACCGGCACGGCGACCAGCCTGCGCGGCAGCTTTGCCTGATCGCGCAGAGGGTCGGCTGACCTTCATCATCGGCGGCGCGCGCTCCGGCAAGAGCGCGCATGCCGAAACCCTGGCGACGGCCAGTCCGTCGCCCTGGGCCTACATTGCCACCGCACAAGCCTATGACGACGAGATGCGCGAGCGCATCGCGCTGCATCGCGCGCGGCGCGGCGAAGGCTGGGTCACCATCGATGCGCCGCTCGATCTGGTCGGCGCGATCGAAGCCTTGCCGAATCATCAGCCGGTGTTGATCGACTGCCTGACATTGTGGCTGACCAATCATATGCTGGCGGACCATGATACCGAGGCCGAGTGCCGGCGGCTCTCGGAGGTGCTGTCGCGGCCGCACGGCCCCTGGTTCGTAGTGTCGAACGAGGTCGGGCTCGGCATCGTGCCGGACAATGCGCTGGCGCGCCGGTTCCGCGACGCAGCCGGTCGGCTCAACCAGCAGGTCGCGGCGGTTGCCGACAGCGTGCTGATGATGGTGGCGGGGCTACCGCTCAAGGTGAAGTGACATGGCCGCAACCGACGACAAGACCATGGATGACAAGGACGCCGAGCGCCATCGCGCCAAGATGGCCAAGCGCAAGGCGGTGCAGGATGCCGAGGTGGCCGGCAAGACGATCGAGAAAGGGCTGCTGATCGTCAACACCGGACCAGGCAAAGGCAAGACCACCGCCGCTTTCGGCCTGGCGCTCAGGATGCTCGGCTACGGCAGGCGCGTCGGCGTCGTCCAGTTCATCAAGGGCAAATGGCACACGGGCGAGAAGGACGCTTTCGCCGCGTTCGGCGACCGCGTGGTCTGGCATGCGATGGGCGAGGGGTTCACCTGGGTGACACAGGACCTGAAGCGCGACATCGCCGCCGCCGAGGCCGCCTGGGCGAAGGCGCTCGAGCTGATGGCCGATCCGACGATCAGCCTCGTCGTGCTCGACGAGCTCAACATCGCCTTGCGCTACGACTATCTCGATCTGGAAAAGGTGGTCGCGGCGCTGAAGGCGCGCCGCGAAGACCTGCATGTCGTCGTCACCGGTCGCAACGCCAAGCCACTGCTGGTCGAAGCGGCTGACCTCGTCACCGAGATGGGACTGACCAAGCACCATTTCTCGGCGGGCGTGAAGGCGCAGCAGGGGATAGAGTTCTAGCCGCTGATTAGGATCGTCAGGTAGATCGCTGCCGCTGATAGGATCGCGAACAGGCCAATCAGCAGCCAGTCCGCGACACGGTAGAGCTTCAGCGCTTGCCTTATATCGGTGCTTTCGGCTTCGCGCCGGCCGCCTTCGCCCATGAAAGCGTCCTCGACCATCTCGCCGCCATAGCTGCGCGGCCCGGCCAGCGCCAAGCCCAGCGCGCCGGCCATGGCGGCCTCCGGCCAACCGGCATTGGGAGAGCGGTGCTTCCTGGCGTCGCGGCGCATGACCTGCCAGGCATTGCGTGGGTCGGCGCCCTTGACCAGGATGGCCGCGAGCACGATCAGCAGGCCGGTGAGCCGCGAGGCCGGCAGGTTGATCCTGTCATCAAACAGCGCCGCAGCGCGGCCGAACGCCTCATATTTCGGCGTGCGGTGGCCGATCATCGAATCGGCGGTGTTGGCGGCCTTGTAGGCAGCACCGCCGGCCAGCCCGCCGATGCCGGTCCAGAAGGCGGGCGCGACGATGCCGTCGGAGAAATTCTCGGCCAGGCTCTCGATTGCGGCACGGGCAACACCGGCCTTGTCGAGCTTTTCCGGGTCACGGCCGACGATGCGCGAAACGGCGATGCGGCCGAGCGTCAGGCCGCCGGTCTCCAGCGCGTCGGCGACATCCTCGACATGTTCGGCGAGGCTCTTCTGCGACAAGAGCGTGGAGCCTAGAATGGCCGCAATGACGAGGCCGGATGGGAAGATCAGCCAGAGCAGGACATGCAGCGTCAATCCGATGGCCGCTGGCACCAGCACGATGACCAGCAGCGCCTGGACGCCGCGGCGACGACGCGATTCGTCGGAATCGGTCGCGCGGTTGAGCCGGCGATCGAGAAAGGATATCAGCCTGCCGATCCAGGTGACGGGATGGCCGATGGCGTTGAACAGCCAGTCTGGATAGCCAAGGGTGCGTTCAAGGGCGAGTGACAGGAAAGCGATCAGGATCGACATGAAGCTTCTGGATGGAGCGATTGCTGCAGTGGATCACGGCGGATCCCTCGGCCGGGCGAGCGCGCTCTTCCCCCACGCGCCACGGCCTTTCGTCGATCTTTCGACAGGTATCAATCCGCACTCCTACCCGCTTTTCGACGTGCCCGCCACCGCCCTGTCGCGATTGCCGGAATTCGAACGACTGCGCGAATTGGCCGAAATTGCGGCCAGGGCCTATGGCGCGCCGTCGGCGGCGCATGTCGCCGCAGCCCCGGGCACGCAGATCCTGCTGCCGCGCGTCGCTTCGCTCGTAAGGCCTGGCAAGGCGCTGGTGCTCGGCCCGACCTATGCCGAGCACGCCAGAGCCGCGGCGATCGCTGGCCATGCGGTTGCGGAGGTGAACGACTTCGAGGCGTTGGCGGATGCCGACCTTGCGGTGCTGGTCAACCCGAACAATCCGGATGGGCGGGTGATCGAAAAGGATCGCCTGCTCGGCCTTGCCGCTCGGCTTCGCGCCAGGGGCGGCCTGCTGGTCGTCGACGAAGCTTTCATGGATGTCGGGCCAACCGAGCAAAGCCTGGCCGGCGATGTCGACGAGGGCGGCATCGTGGTGCTGCGCTCCTTCGGCAAGTTCTTCGGCCTTGCCGGTGTGAGGCTCGGCTTTGCGCTCGCCGACAGACTGACTGCCGAGAGGCTGGAGGCCCAGCTTGGGCCGTGGGCCGTTGCCGGGCCGGCGCTGGAATATGGCATTCGCGGGCTGTCCGACACCGAATGGCAAGCCGCCATGCGGACACGCCTCGCTGAAGACGCCGGGCGGCTCGACGCATTGTTCGGCAAGGCCGGCGTACCGGTCGCTGGCGGCACGACACTGTTCCGCTATCTGTCTTTCACGGATGCCCCAATCATGTTTGCGGCACTTGGCGAACGTGGCATCCTGCTGCGCCATTTTGCCGGGCGGCCACAAGTCTTGCGGGCCGGCCTGCCAGGCGGCGAGGCGGAGTGGCAGCGCCTCGACAGCGCGCTTGCGGCCTGGGCGTCGCGGCGCGACGATGCGCCGAAGGAGATTGTGCGATGATCCATGTCTGTTCTCTGTCGAAGGTGGAAGAGACCGTGACTAGGACTGGCGCCGAGCGTCTGCTTTCGCTGCTCGCGGCGGGCACCGAGGTTGTCCGCCCGGCCTCGATCCGGGCGGAGAACCATCTGCATCTCGTCATGCATGATATCGCCGTCGCGCAGGACGGCATGACGATGCCGGGCGAAGAGCATGTGCGCGCGCTCCTCGACTTCGCCTATCGCTGGGACAGGGCGAGGCCGATGGTCGTGCACTGCTATGCCGGCATCAGCCGCTCGACAGCGTCGGCCTATATCATTGCGGCGGCGCTGGCGCCAAAACGCGACGAGGCGGAACTGGCCAAGACGCTGCGCTTTTTGTCGCCGTCAGCAACGCCCAATCCGCGTCTGATCGCTGTCGCCGACACCTTGCTCGGGCGCGACGGCCGCATGATCGCGGCGATCGAGGCGATCGGGCGCGGTGCAGACGCTTTTGAAGGGACGCCCTTCGAGCTGGACATCCAGGCTTAAGTCGGTAGGGCTTGAGCGCTTCAGCGATTCATAGGATCGCCGAACTGCTCTAAGTATTTGTTTTTACGCAATTCCGGACGGAAGACCGTAACACACTTTTCCTGGAATTGCTCTAAGACAGCCAGTCGGCAAGCTTCGCCTTACGCACATCTCGGACCAGGTTGATAAAGCCGTCCGCCTGATGCTCGGCGGTGAGCCGGCCCTTCTCGGCAGTAGCGATGCTTGCGTCGCCGACCACGCCATTCGGATTGAGGTCACTGGCGATCCAGGCGAAGGCATGCGTGCCGGTGTGGCGCAGCAGCGCGAACTCCTTTTCGGCGCGACCGACATTGGAGACGAAATTGTCGGCCTTGCCCATGTCGACGAGGTCGGGCCGGAAGTGCAGCATCAGCGAGGTCTCGACATCGCCACCGTGGATGCCGTGGCGATCCTCCAGCTCGGTATACATGCCGGCCGGTCGGCCGAAGCGCTGCCAGCTCGTCTTCACCGCCAGCATTTTTGCGAGCACGCGCAATTCGCGCGTGATGATGCCCATGATCTCCTCGTTGCCGCCATGCGAGTTGACGACGATCAGCTTCCTGACGCCGGCGCGGGCGATCGAGAGGCCAAGCTCGGTCCAGGCGTCGACGAGGGTGGTGGCCGGCAAGGTGAGCGTCCCAGGCGCATGAAGATGCTCGTTCGATTTGCCCACCGCCTGGATGGGCAGGATGCGGATGTCGAGATCGTCGGGCAGGCGCGCGATCACCGTTTCCAGCATGCCCGTCATGATCGAGGAGTCGGTCGAGACCGGCAGGTGCGGGCCATGCTGCTCGATCGCCGCGACCGGCAGCACGGCAATCGTCGCTTCCGCGTCGATCGAGGCGTATTCGGTCGTCCGGTAGTCGCCCCACCACACACGTCTGGTCGTCAATTTCGTCTCCCGATTGGCCTCATTGGGATCATCTAAAGCGCCTGGCGGTCGCGGGCAACCATCAGCCGGCCGCGAGCACCTCCACCTCCACCTTGAATTCCGGGCGGGCGAAGCCAGAGACGATCATCAGCGTCGAGGCGGGCGCCGGATCGGAAAACAGCCTGTTGCGCACATCCATGTAGGATTGCAGATGCGCGCGGTCGGTGACGAAGGCGTTGATGCGCACGGTGTCGTTCAGCGTCAGCCCGGCTTCGCTAAGAATCGCGGCGATGTTCTTGAAGCACAGTTCCGTCTGTGCTCCGGCATCCTCGGGGACGGTGTCGTCCGGACCGATGCCCAACTGGCCCGAGCACAGCACCAGGCGTTTTCCAGCAGGTATTTCAACGCCATGACTGTAGCGGGCAAAGGGCGATTTGATCGATTGGGGGGCGAGGTATTTGAGCATGGCATTCTCCTGTCCGCAGGCAGACTAAGGCTGGATTCAGGAAACCTTCAAGATGCGGTGCATGCCGCCCGGGCGATTATGGACAGGCGTCCAAAAAATAGGCACGATGCCTTTTGTACAGCATGACCCGTCCGGTCTCGGCAATGACTGCCGCGCAAGCAGGCGGCCCAGGCGGTGGCATGTGTCTTGCTTCTTGAAACAATGGTGTCGAGCCCAGCGCGCAGCGCGCCGGAGCCAAGAGAGGGTGATGTTAATGCACGGAAGAGAAAAGATCCTGGCCGGCGCAATCGCGCTGCTTGCGGCAGGAACGCTGGCTGCCGCGGCCAACGAGAAAGTCACCTTCGGCACCAATTGGCTGGCCGAGCCGGAACACGGCGGTTACTACCAGGCGATCGCGGACGGCACCTACGCTGCCTGCGGCCTCGACGTCACCATCATGCAGGGCGGCCCGCAGGTCAGCGGTCGGCCGATGCTGCTGGCCGGCAAGATCGATTTCTACATGGGCGGCAACCTGCTCTCGGCCTTCGACGCCGTACAGCAGGGCATTCCGATGCGCGTCGTCGCTGCCGACTTCCAGAAGGACCCGCAGGTCATCATGTCCCAGCCGGGGCAGGGGCTGGACAAATGGGAAGACCTCAAGAACGCCGACCAGTACATCCTCGGCGACGAGGGCGCGCAGACCTTCTTCCAGTGGATGGTGACGGATCTCGGCTTCGATGCCGCCAAGCGCGTGCCCTACACCTTCAATCCGGCGCCCTTCATCGCCAACAAGAAGTCGATCCAGCAGGGCTACGTGACGTCCGAGCCCTTCGCCGTGCAGAAGCAGGGCGGCTTCGTGCCGAACCAGTTCCTGCTCGCCGACAATGGCTGGGATACTTATGCCACGACAGTCGAGGTGATGCAGGACACGATCGACAAGCGGCCGGAGGTGGTGCAGTGCTTCGTCGATGGCTCGGCCAAGGGCTGGTACAACTATCTCTACGGCGACAACAAGGCCGCCAACGATATGATCAAGAAGGACAATCCGGATATGACGGATGAGCAGATCGCCTTCTCGATCGAGCAGCTGAAGAAGTTCGGCATTGTCGATTCTGGCGATGCGGAAAAGCTCGGCATCGGCGCCATGACCGATGCGCGCATCCAGAGCTTCTACGATAAGATGGTGAAGGCCAAGGTTGCGCAGCCGGGCATCGACATCAAGAAGGCCTATACACTCGCCTTCATCAACAAGAGTGTGGGGATGGAGCTGAAGAAGTAAGGCGGCCCGCCTGACATGATCCAGGAGAAAGTGGCGCGGAAGCCGGCGTCGAGCGAGAGCCCGATGCTGCTTTCGCTGCGCAACGTCGGCAAGGTCTTCTCCAACGGCGTGACGGCGCTGAGCAAGGTTGACCTGGCGATCCGGGAAGGCGATTTCCTCAGCCTGCTCGGGCCCTCGGGCTGCGGCAAGTCGACCGCGCTCAGGCTGATCGCCGGCCTGTCGACGCCGACCGCCGGCCAGCTCGACTGGCGCGGTTCGATCGATCGCTCGAATATCGGCTTCGTCTTTCAGGAGCCGACGCTGCTGCCCTGGGCCAGCGTCTTCGACAATGTCTGGCTGCCGCTCCGGCTGAAGGGCGTGTCGCGTGCAAATGCCGAGCCGGCGGTGATGGAGATGCTGTCGCGCGTCCACCTCAACGGCTTCGAGACCGCCGTGCCGCGCGAGCTTTCCGGCGGCATGAAAATGCGCGTCTCGATCGCCCGGGCCATGGTGACGAAGCCACGCATCCTTCTGATGGACGAACCCTTCGCGGCACTCGACGAGATCACCCGCTTCAAGCTCAACAATGACCTTCTTGAGCTTTGGCAGGACGAGCGCTTCACCGTTGTCTTCGTCACCCACAGCGTCTTCGAAAGCGTGTTCCTGTCCAGCCGTGTCGTCGTGATGGCGGCGCGGCCGGGCCGCGTCTTCGGCGAGCTAGCTATCGATGCGCCTTATCCGCGCGACGAGGCGTTCCGCACCTCACCCGATTATGCGGCGCTGTGCCGGCAGGCCTCGGACGTGCTGGTCAATGCCATCAACTCAACCGCCGGATCCCATCATGACGGTCATTGAAGACACAGCCCTGAAGCTCGACCCGGAGGAGGCGCGCCGCGTCCGCCAGGAGCGGCTGGAGCGGATCGGCAAATGGGTGCTGCCGCTGGCGATCATGGTGCTGGCGATCTGGCTGTGGGACCGCATCTGCGTCTGGAACGAGATCCCGCAATACATCCTGCCGCGCCCCGGCGTGGTGCTGCAGACACTGCATGACGATGCCGGCCTGTTGTCCTCGTCGCTGCTGGTGACGCTCAGGATCACCTTCCTCAGCCTGCTTCTTGCCGTCATCGGCGGCGTCGGGCTGGCGGTGCTGTTCGCGCAGTCGAAATGGGTGGAGATGTCGTTCTTCCCCTTCGCCATCGTGTTGCAGGTGACGCCGATCGTTGCCATCTTTCCGCTTATCAACATCTACATCAACAACCAGACGACGAAGCTTCTGCTCTGCGCCTGGATCGTCGCCTTCTTCCCGATCCTGTCGAACACCACACTCGGGCTGAACTCGGTCGACCGCAACCTGCGCGACCTGTTCAAGCTCAACGGCGCAACCCGCTGGCAGCAACTGCGCTATCTGCGCCTGCCCGCGGCGATGCCTTATTTCCTCGGCGGGCTGAAGATCGCCGGGGGCCTGTCGCTGATCGGCGCCGTCGTTGCCGAATTCGTCGCCGGCGCGCAGGGACAGTCCTCCGGGTTGGCCTCCCGCATCATCGAGGCCGGCTATCGGCTCAATGCGCCGCGGCTGTTCGCGGCGCTGATCTTGATCTCGCTCACCGGCATCCTGATCTTCCTGGTGCTGTCGCTGGTGTCGCATCTCATCCTGCGGCGCTGGCACGAGAGCGCGCTGAAGCAGGAGCGCTAGGGTGGTTCGTCCCGTCACCCAGGAGAGCCGCGGTTGATTCCGGTTTCGACGTCATACCATCTCGCCAACGTCCGTGTTCATCGCTCGCTGACGCCGGGTTTTGCCGCGACGTTCGACGCCGACGGTTTCGCGCTTGCCGACATGACAGTGGCGAATGGTAAGATCTCCGGCATCGTCGCGCACGGCAAATCGAAGGCCCCGGCATATGCCGTCGATCTCGGCGGCCGCATCGTGCTGCCGTGCTTCGTCGACTGCCATACCCACATCGACAAGGGCCATATCTGGCCGCGAAAACCCAATCCCGACGGCACCTTCATGGGCGCGCTCAATGCCACCGGCGCCGACCGCGCCGCGCGCTGGAACGCTGAGGACGTCGCGCGGCGCATGGATTTCTCGCTGCGCTGCGCTTACGCGCACGGCACGAAAGCCATGCGCACGCATCTCGACAGCGTTGCCCCGCAGGAAGAGATCTCCTGGCCGGTATTCGAGACGATGCGGGAGACCTGGCGCGGCCGCGTCGACCTGCAGGCCGCCTGCCTGCTCGGCATCGAAGGGGTGCGGGACAAGGTCTGGTTCGAGCGGCTGGCGAAGCGCGTCGCCGCGGCCAAGGGCGTGCTCGGCGTCGTCACCTATATGGTGCCGGATCTCGAGGAATTGCTCGACCAGGTGTTCGCGCAGGCGATCAAGCATGGGCTCGACCTCGATTTCCATGCCGACGAGACTGACGACGTCGCGGCCGTTTCGCTGAAGAAGATCGCCGAGGCCTCGCTTTGGAACGGTTTCGACGGCAACATCCTGGTAGGCCATTGCTGTTCGCTCTCGCGCCAGCCGGACCTCGAGGTGCTCGACACGCTGGACAAGGTGGCGAAGGCCGGCTTGGCCGTCGTCTCGCTGCCGATGTGCAACCTCTATCTGCAGGACAGGCGCAACGACCAAACCACTCCGCGCTGGCGCGGCGTGACGCTGCTGCACGAGATGAAGGCGCGCGGCATCAAGGTGGCGGTCGCTTCCGACAACACGCGCGACCCGTTCTACGCCTATGGCGATCTCGATATGCTGGAAGTCTACCGCATGGCGACGCGCATCCTGCATTTCGACCACCCGGTCGGCGATTGGCCGAAGGCGGTGGCGGCGACGCCGGCCGAGGTGATGCGGTTGGAAGGCGTCGGCACGCTTGCCGCTGGCGGCAGCGCCGACTTCATCGTCTTCAAGGGGCGGAACTGGACCGAATTGCTGTCGCGGCCCGAATCGGATCGCATCGTGGTGCGCGAGGGCAAGGCGATCGAGCGCCGGCTGCCCGACTATGCCGAACTCGACGAACTGATGGTGGGATGATGGATATCGCAGCGCTGAAGCGCGATCTCGAAGGGCTGAAGATCGACGACCATCCGGCCATCGTCCAGCAGAAGAGCCGCGATTTTTACTGGTACAGCCCGGTTCTGAAACAGCAGCTCGACCACATCAAGGGCGACCTCATCGTCACCCCGAAGAACGAGGCCGAGGTGATCCGCGTGCTCGCCGCCTGTCACCGGCACGGCGTGCCGGTGACGCCGCGCGGCAGCGGCACCGGCAATTACGGGCAGGCGATGCCGCTGTCGGGCGGCGTGGTGCTCAATCTCGCCGAGATGAACGAGATCAAGACGATCGCGTCCGGACGCGTGGTGACTGGACCGGGAGCGGTGCTGGCCGAGATCGACAAGGCGACGCGGGCGCATTCCGCCCAGGAACTGCGCATGTCGCCGTCCACCTACAACACGGCATCGATCGGCGGCTTCGTCGCCGGCGGCTCCGGAGGCGTCGGCTCGATCCGTTGGGGCGGGCTGCGCGATCTCGGCAATGTCATCCGGCTGAGGACGGTGACCATGGAGGCGGAGCCGCGCGTCATGGAACTCACCGGCGAAGACGTGCTCAAAGTCATGCACGCATACGGCACCAACGGCATCATCACCGAGGTCGAGATGCCGCTGACGGCCTCCTACGACTGGATCGATGTCATTGTCGGCTTCGACGATTTCATGGATGCGGCCGGCTTCGGCAATGACCTCGCCGTCCAGGACGGCATATTGGCGAAGCTGATCACGCCGATCGCGGCGCCCATCCCGTATGACTACTTCAAACGGCACCAGAAATTCTTCCGGCGCGAGCAGAGCATCGTGGTCTGCATGATCGCGCCGCATGCGATGGATGCTTTCGTAGCTTTCGTCGGCAGCACCAAGGGCGAGATCATCTTCCGCGCCGACCGGGAGGCGGATCTGAAGGGGTTGCCGCCTGCCTATGAGCTGACCTGGAACCACACGACGCTGCGCGCCATCCGGGTCGATCCGACCATCACCTATCTGCAGGCGCGCTACCCTTCGCCGGATCATCTCGCTCACGTCAAGGCGATGGTCGACCGCTTCGGCGACGAGCTGCCGGCGCATCTCGAATTCATCCGCTTCGACGGCGCGATCGGCGCCGCCGGCCTGCCGCTAGTCCGCTTCACTACGGAGGAGCGGCTCGACGAGATCATCCGCATCCACGAGGACAATGGCTGCTGGATCTTCAATCCGCACCGCTACACGCTGGAAGAAGGCGGTATGAAGCAGACCGACGAGGTACAGCTCGCATTCAAGCGCGAGACCGACCCGCAAGGGCTGCTCAATCCCGGCAAGATGATCGCCTGGGAAAATCCGGACTATGACTACCGTTCCGGCAAGTCGTTCCTGTTCAAGGGGCTGCAAAAGGCGGGCTGATGAAGATCCTCGTGCTCTTCGCTCATCCGGTGGAGACCAGCTTCAACGCCGGCCTGCACCGAGTGATCGTAGAGCGCTTGACGGCGGCGGGTCACGCGATCGACGACTGCGACCTCTATGCCGAGGATTTCGATCCCAGGCTGACGCGGGCCGAGCGGCTCGGTTATCACGATCAGCGCGGGCCGAACGACGCGGTCGCCGGCTACGTCGAAAGGCTGCGCAAAGCCGAGGCGCTGGTGCTGTCGTTTCCGGTCTGGAACTATGGCTATCCGGCGATCCTGAAAGGCTTTTTCGACCGCGTCTTCCTGCCCGGCGTGTCGTTCAAGCTGGTCGAGGGCAAGGTGCAGCCGACGCTGCACAACATAGGCAAGCTCACCGCCGTCACCACCTATGGCGGCAGCCGGTTTCGCGCCCTGCTGATGGGCGATCCGCCGCGCAAGGTGGTGAAGCGCATGCTGCGGGCCACGATCAAGCCTGGCGCTCCGGTCTCCTATCTCGCGCACTATTCGATGAACCTGTCGACCGACCAGACCCGCAGCGGCTTCATGGCGAAGGTGGCGGCCAGCATGGATCAATTCTGATGCGCGTGCTGGTGGTCTATTGCCATCCGGTGCCAGAGAGCTTTTGCGCGGCGATCCGCGATACAGCCGTCGAGGTGTTGAGGGGCAGAGGCTGGGACGTGCGGCTGCTCGACCTCTATGGCGAGAACTTCAATCCAGTGATGAGCTGCGAGGAGCGGCGCTTGTACAATGAGCGTGCGCCCCAGGATCCGGCGCTCGAACCACATTTCGATCATCTGATGTGGGCGGAGGCGATCCTGTTCATCTATCCGACCTGGTGGTACGGCCTGCCGGCGATGCTGAAGGGGTGGTTCGATCGGGTATGGGCGACCGACATCGCCTTCAAGCTTCCGGCCGGCAAGGGACGGATCACGTCGCTGATGAGGCATGTGACCAAGGTCGGCGTCATCACCACCTGCGGCGCGCCGACCTGGTGGAGCGTGGTCGTCGGCCAGCCGGGCCGCAAGACGATCCTGCGCGGCATGCGGGCGCTATGCGCCACCCGCTGCAAGACGTTCTTCCTGGCGCACTACCTGATGGACGCCTCGACGCCGAAGAGCCGGGCCGCGTTCCTGGCGAAGGTGCGGGCGAAGCTCGAGAGGTTTTGAAGCGCCCCTCTCCTTCGCCCACAGGGGAGAAGGGAGCTACATTCTCACTCGTTCCGCTTTTGGATCATACATCGGCTTCAGCGATGCTTCCGCGGCGAAGCGCTCGCCGGCGATCTCGATCTCATAGGACGAGCCCAGCACATCCGCTTCGCTCTCGCCCTGGCACGGCACATAGCCGAGGCCGATCGCGCCGCCGAGATGGTGGCCGTAATTGCCCGAGGTGATCGGGCCGACGATCTTGCCGTCGCGCAGGATCGCCTCGTTGTGGAAGAGCAGCGGCTGCGGGTCCCTGAGGCGGAACTGCACCAGGCGGCGATTCGGCCCGGCCTCCTTCGTTCGCAACACGGCATCGCGGCCGATGAAGTCGCTTTTACTGGTCTTCACCGCGAAGCCCAGACCCGCCTCCAGCACATTGTCCTCGTCGGTGATATCGTGGCCGAAATGTCGGAAGGCCTTTTCGATGCGGCAGGAATCCAGCGTGTGCAGGCCGCAGAGTTTCAGGCCGACATCCGCGCCGGCATCGGCGATCGCCTCGAAGACGTGCGCCGCCTGCTCGGTCGAGATATAGAGCTCCCATCCGAGCTCGCCGACATAGGTGACGCGATGGGCGCGGGCGAGGCCCATGCCGATCTCGATCTCCTGGAAGGTGCCGAACGGGTTGGCTTCGTTGGAGAAGTCGTTCGGGCTCACCTTTTGAATCAACTTTCGCGCTTCCGGACCCATCAGGCAGAGCACGGCCTCTGCCGCGGTCACGTCGGTGATGACGACGAACTCGTCGCCGACATGCCGCCGCAGCCAGGCGAGATCGCGCTGCAAGGTGGCGCCCGGCACGACCAGGAAATAGGCGGTCTCCGAAAGCCGCGTCACGGTGAGGTCGCTTTCGATGCCGCCCTTGGCATTGAGCATCTGCGTGTAGACGATCCTGCCCGGCGCCACGTCCATGTCGTTGGCGCAGAGCCGTTGCAGGAAGGCACAGGCATCCCGGCCCTCGACACGGATCTTGCCGAAGGAGGTCATGTCGAAGAGGCCGACGCCGTTTCTGACCGCAAGATGCTCTTCGCGCTGGTTGTCGAACCAGTTCTGCCGCTTCCAGGAATAGCGGTATTCGCGCTCCTGGCCTTCGCGGGCGAACCAGTTGGCGCGCTCCCACCCGGCCACCTCGCCGAAGACGGCGCCGCGCGCCTTCAGATGCTCGTGCAGAGGCGAGCGGCGCACGCCGCGCGACGTCACCATCTGGCGGTAGGGGAAATGATCGGCATAGAGCAGGCCAAGCGTTTCGGAGACGCGCTCCTTCAAATAGCGCCGGTTCTTCTGGAAAGGCTGGGCGCGGCGGATGTCGACCTCCCAGAGGTCGAATGGCGCTTCGCCGTCGTTGATCCATTGCGCCAGCGCCATGCCCGCGCCGCCGGAAGAGACGATGCCGATCGAATTGTAGCCGGTCGCCATCCAGTATCCGGCAAGTTCCGGCGCTTCGCCGAGATAGTAGCGGTCGTCGGGCGTAAAACTCTCGGGACCGTTGAAGAAGGTGTGGATGCCGGCCGTGCCCAGCATCGGCATGCGGTTTACGCCCATTTCCAGGATTGGCTCGAAATGGTCCATGTCCTCGGGCAACTGGTCGAAGCAGAAATCCTCGCGGATGCCTTCCATGCCCCAAGGCTTCGCCACCGGCTCGAAGGCGCCGAGCATCATCTTGCCGGCGTCCTCCTTGTAGTAGGCGCATTCGTCGGGCACGCGCAGCACCGGCAGGCGGGCAAGGCCGGGGATAGGCTCGGTGACGAGATAAAAATGCTCGCAGGCATGCAGCGGGATGGTGACGCCGTTCTGACGCCCAAGCTCGCGCGCCCACATGCCGGCGCAGTTGACGACGATGTCGGTTTCAATCGTGCCCTGGTCCTCGCCCTGCGCCCAGGAGACGCCGGAGACGCGGCCGTTTTTAGTGTGGACCTTGGTGACCTTGACATTCTCGATGACGGCGGCGCCGCGCTGGCGCGCGCCCTTGGCCAGCGCCATGGCGATGTTGGCGGGATCGCACTGGCCGTCGAGCGGCAGGTGTACCGCGCCGACAACATCCGATACGTTGAGATGCGGATACATCTCACTGACTTCGCTCGGCGAAATCTCGCGCACGTCGACGTCGAAGGCGCGGGCCAGCGAAGCCTGCCGGTAGATCTCGTGCTTGCGCTCTTCGGTCAGCGCGACGGTGATCGAGCCGACCTGGCGCATGCCGGTGCCGACACCGGTCTCGGCCTCGAGCTTGACGTAGAGGTCGGCCGAATATTTCGCCAGCCGCGTCATGTTCTGCGAGGCGCGCAACTGGCCGATCAGGCCGGCCGCATGCCAGGTCGTGCCGCAGGTGAGCTGCTTACGTTCGAGCAGCACAATGTCGGTCCAGCCGAGCTTGGCCAGATGATAGGCCACCGAACAGCCGGAAACCCCGCCGCCGATGATGACGGCCCTCGCTTTGTTGGGGATGGCCCTGGTGCGAATGGTCTCAGTCATGCGGCCTCGCGGCGGTAGTTGAAGGCGAAGCGGCGCAGGCGAAGCGCTGCCTCCTTAAGAAGGGGTTCCGGCTGGCAGAGGCTGACGCGTATGTGGCCGGCGGCGGCCTTGCCGAAGCTGGAGCCCGGCATGACACCGACCTTCTCCTTGTCGAGCAGGCCCCAGGCGAACTTCTCGTCGTCGGGCTCGATGGCCGAGATGTCGAGCATGACATACATCCCGCCCTCGGAGCCGTGCACTGTGACGTCGTTCATGCCGCGCACGGCTTCAAGCATCAGCGCCCGGCGCGCAGCGTAGCGCTCTGCAATCTCTTTCACACCATAGTGGTTTTCGAGCGCCTCGGCGCAGGCGATCGAGATGAAGGCCGGCAGGCCGTAGGTCGTCACAAGGTTGAGGTCGGTCATCAAAGCGATCATCTTCTTCGGGCCGGTCAGCCAGCCCATGCGCCAGCCGGTCATGCCGTGGCTCTTCGACATGGAGTTGATGACCAGCGTGCGCTCGGCCATGCCGGGCAGCGAGCGCGGCGAGATGTGCTCGCCGCCGCCGAGCGTCCAGTAAACCTCGTCGGACAGCAGCCAGAGATCGTGCTCGTTGCAGATTCCGGCCAGTTGCTCGAGCCGTTCGCGCGAATAGACTGCACCCGTCGGGTTGTTCGGCGTGTTGATCAGGATGGCGCGCGTGTTTGGCCTGAGCGCCGCGCGGATCGTCTCGGCGCGGGGCTGGAAGCCATCCTCGGCAGGCGTCTCGACCACGGTGAATTCGGCGCCGGCAGCGCTGAAGGTATTGGGGTAGGTGGCGTAGTAGGGTGCGACGACGATGGCATGGTCGCCCGGGTCGAGCACGCCCTGCACGGCGGCGTAAAGCGCGCCCTGGCCACCAGCCGTGGCGATGATCTCGTCAGGCTCCGTCAGGATGCCTGTGCAAGCGGTGGAAGCCGCCGCCATCGCCTTGCGCAGACGCGGCAGGCCGGGCAGCGGCGTGTAATGGTGGTTGCTGCCGCGAACGGCGTTGACGCAGGCCTCGATCGTTTCCGAAGGCGTGTCGAAGTCGTGGTCGCCGACCGACAGCATGATGATGTCCTCGCCGGCCTGCTTGCGGGTCCAGGCGGCGAAGTGGACTTCCCAGCCATCCTTGCCCGAAGGCACGATGCCGGTGATGCGCGACGATGGTCTAGGCATTGGGAACTCCCGAGATCTGATGACCGGCTTGCACGAGCCGGTCGCGCAGGGCGGCGATGTGGTCGGGGCCGACTTCGCAGCAGCCGCCCACGATGCCGGCGCCGGCTTCGACCCAACCAATTGCCTGGGTGGCATAGGTCTCCGGATCAAGGTCATGGCGGGCGTGCAGAACGTCGACCGTACCGCCATGCTTGAGCGCCTCGACCGAGGTGAAGCCATTGGCATAGGCGCCGACCGGTCCGCCGAGAGCGGCAAGCTCCGGCAACGCGGCGGTGATGGCCTCGGGGCGGCAGCAATTGAGCAGCCGCGCCGCGACCGGCAGGTCGCCGAGAGCACTTGATGCCGCGGCAATGGTCTCGCCGCTGCGCAGGCGTGGCGTGCCGTGATCGGCAAGCGTCCACGACACCCATACCGGCTTGCCGCTTTCCGATGCAGCGGTGACGGCGGCGCGTGCCTCATCGGCACTAGCCATGGTTTCGCACAGGAACAGATCGACGCCGTCCGCCTGCTCGGCGACGATGCGGCGATAGGTGGCGAGTGCCTCCTCGAAGGACGTTGTCAGCGCCGGCGCATAGCTGCCGAACAGGGGTGAGAGACAGCCGGCGATGGCCGCGTCACCGGCTTGCTCGCAAGCCTGCCTGGCCAGTTCGATGCCGCGTTTCTGCAGCGGCTGGAACAGTTCTTCCGCTCCCTCGCGCGCCAGGCGCTCGGGCGTTGCCGAATAGGTGTTGATGGTGATGACGCGGGCGCCGGCACGGATGAATTCGGCATGCAGGTCGCGCACCAGGCCAGGTTCGTCGATCAGCACTCTGGCCGACCACAAAGGCGTCGGTTCGGACTTGCTGCGGCGCACCAGTTCTTGGCCCATGCCGCCATCGGTAAGAATGACGGAGGTCATGCCCGCAACCTTTCGTTCTTCGGATCCCAGAGTGGCTCGTCCTTTTGCACCACTGCCCTGAATCGGTCGCCGAAGATCTCGACCTCGATGGCCGTGCCCGGTTCGGCCAGATCGGCGCGCAGCATGCCGAGCGCGATCGATTTTTCGACGCGATGGCCCCAGCCGCCTGACGTCGTCTCGCCGACGATCCTGCCGTCATGCCACAGCGTCGACATATAGGGCGCGTCGCAATCGCCAGGGTTCTCGATGACCAGCGTGACGAAGCGCTTCTTCACGCCTTGCTGCTTTTCATTGAGCAAAGCCGCCTTGCCGCGGAAGTCGGGCTTGTCCCATTTGACGAAGCGCTCCAGCCCGCCCTGCAGAATCGAATAGTCGGTCGACAGGTCACCCTTCCAGGCGCGGTAGCCTTTCTCCAGCCGCAGCGAATCCAGCGCGTACATGCCGAAGGGTTTCAGCCCATGTCCTTGCCCGGCAGCCCGGACGGTGTCGAAGACCGTTGGGGTATCGGCAACCTTGGTGTGGATCTCCCAGCCGAGCTCGCCGGCGAAGGACACGCGCACCAGTTTCGCCCAGCGGCCGGCAATCGTCGTTTCCTGATGCGTCAGCCAGGGCAGGGCCAGGTCAGCATCGCAAACCTCGGCAAGGATTTTTCGCGAGTTCGGGCCGGCGAGGATTTGCGTGGAATATTCCTCGGTCCGGTCGGTCAGCGTGAAGGGGGCATCGGCCGGCATGCGCGACTTCAGCCATTCGAAATCGTGCCACTGGGCCACCGCCGCGGTGATCAGCGTCATCAGGTCCTCGCGGTGGCGCACGACGGACATTTCAGTGACGATGCGGCCCTTGTCGTCGGCATAGTAGACGAGGCCGATGCGGCCGGGCTTCGGCACAAGGCCGGTGACCTGCAGCGCCAGCCATTCGGCGGCGCCCAGACCTTCGAGGTTGAAGCGCGAGAAGCCGGGCAGGTCGAGGATGCCGGCGGTGTCGCGTACGGCCAGGCATTCCTCGCGAACCCGATGCTGCCACGGCCCGTCGCGGCGGAAGGTCAGCGTCGCTTCCTCCGAAATGTCGTCGCCGGGTCCGGCATACCAGGTGGCGCGCTCCCAGCCATTATAGGCGTCGAACTGGCCGCCCAGCGCCTTGATGCGATCGTGCAGCGGCGACAGCTTGCGGTCGCGCCCGGCCGGCCAGGCGTGGCGCGGAAACTGGATGGCGTATTCGTTGCCGTAGATCTCCATGCCCTTGGCGACGCAGTAGTCGTGCGCGGCGGCAAATGACGTGAAGCGACGCGGATCGCAGGACCACATATCCCATTCGGTCTGGCCCTCGGTCACCCATTCGGCCAGCACCTTGCCGGCGCCGCCGCCTTGGGCGATGCCGAAGGTAAAGACGCAGGCCTCGAAGGCGTTCGGCACGCCGGGTGTAGGCCCGATCAGCGGGTTGCCGTCCGGCGCATAGGGGATCGGACCGTTGATTACCTTGGAGAGGCCGGCTGTGCCCAGGATCGGCACGCGGGCGACGGCGTCGGCCAGATAGTGCTCCAGGCGGTCGAGATCGTCGGGGAAGAGCTGGAACGAAAAATCCTCCGGCATCGGATCGTTGTGCGTTGCCCAATGCGCGCGGCAATTGCGCTCATAAGGGCCGAGATTCATGCCGGTCTTTTCCTGGCGCAGGTAGTATGACGTGTCGACGTCGCGCAGCAGCGGCAGCTTATGGCCCTGTTCCTTCGTCCAGGCGGCGAGTTCGGGGATTTCCTCAAATAGGATGTACTGATGGCTCATCACCATCATCGGCACTTCGCGGCCGAACATTTTTCCGACTTCGGCGGCGCGGTAGCCGGCGGCGTTGACGACGATCTCTGAGCGGATCTCGCCCTGCGGTGTCGCAACCACCCACTCGCCGTTCTCGCGGCGAACGCCGGTGACCGGGCAGAAGCGGATGATCTTGGCGCCCATGTTGCGCGCACCCTTGGCGAGCGCCTGTGTCAACTGAGCCGGGTCGATGTCGCCATCGCTCGGATCGTAGAGCGCGCCTTTCAGCTCATGCGTCTCGATGAAGGGATAGCGGCGCTTGATCTCGTCGAGGCCGACGACATCGATATCCATGCCCTGGTAACGACCCATGCCTTTGGCGCGCTGGAATTCCTGCATGCGTTCTTTCGTGTGAGCGAGCCTCAGCGAGCCGGTGACATGGTAGTTCATCGGATAGTCGACCGCCTCGGCGAGGCCGCGATAGAGCTCGGTCGAATAGCGCTGCATGTTCATCAGCGACCATGACGAGGAGAAGGTCGGCACGTTGCCGGCGGCGTGCCAGGTCGAGCCGGAGGTCAGCTCGTTTTTCTCCAGCAGCACGCAGTCGGTCCAGCCAGCCTTGCACAGGTGGTACAGCGAGGAGGCGCCGACGACGCCGCCTCCGATTATCACCACGCGTGCCGTGGTCGGCAAACCGGCCATGTTCTCCTCCAAAGTAAATCAATACACGGGCGGCGAAACCACCCAGATCACGACCACTGGTTCGGTACCCGGGTTGCGCCAGCGATAGGGCTTGCCCTCGAAACGAAACGAGTCGCCCTCGGAAAGCCGGTGCCAGACGCCGTTTATCTCGATGTCGAAGAGCCCGGAGGCAATGTAACCAGCCTCTTCGGTCGGCCGCAGCGCTGCCGTCTTCATCTCCGCGCCGGGTGCGAAGACGGAGCGCACCATCTCGAAGCTACCGCCGAGATCGGGCGACAGAAGCTCCTCCACAAGGCCTGATTCGCTTGTGCCAAGCACCCGGCGCCTACCGGCGCGCACGATGACGCCGCGCTCTTCCTCGACGGGGACGTCATGACTGAAGAACAGGCTGATCGGCACGCCAAAAAGGTCGGCGAATGCCCGCAGATCGCCAAGCGACGGCACCGAGAGACCGCGCTCGACCTGGCTGACCCAGCCGACCGAGCGCCCCAACTTGAGCGCAGTTTCAGCGAGCGTCAGCCCGCGCGCCTTGCGCAGCGCGCGAATGTCGCCGGCCAGCAGCCGGTCGCCATTGTCCTGCTCCGATCTGATAGCGGTCGAGGTCAATCGTCCCTCTGTTTGAAAATTCGACATGAAAAAATCTGAGCAATTTTCATGAGAGAGTAAGGTCATGAAAAAATCAAGGGGATTTTCATGCGTCGCAAGATTTGCTTGCGCGATTCTGGCGGTTGATGCAAAGGCTCGCCCACGAGCGGCGAGTGGGGACGTCCGATCGGACCAGTTAGTTATCTAGCCTGCGGATGGTCGTTGCGGAAACCGGTTGCGGGGCCATGCGCGAAGGGACGGCCCATGCTGGAGAAGAATAGCCAAATCGCCCCAGATGCGCTGGTCGTCGACGAGGCGATCACGTCGCGCCGGTCCGTGCGCGCCTTCTTGCCCGACATGGTCGACGACGAAACGATCCGCTCCATCCTGACGGTGGCGGCGCGAGCGCCGTCGGGCACCAACATGCAGCCCTGGCGGGTCTATGTGACCAAGGGCGAGGTGAAGCAGCGCATCAGCGACGCCATCCTCAATTCCGGCATCCGCGCCGAGAAGGCGGAATGGGACGAGTACCGCTACTATCCCGACCAGTTCTTCGAGCCCTATCTCAGCCGGCGCCGCGCCAACGGTTTCGGCCTCTACGGCGCCATCGGTATCGGCCGGCGCGAGGTCGACAAGATGCGGGCGCAGCACGACCGCAACTTCGTCTTCTTCGACGCGCCGGTCGGCATGATCTTCACAGTCGACCGGCGGCTGAACAAGGGATCATGGATCGACTACGGCATGTTCCTGCAGAACATCATGGTCGCGGCGCGGGGCAGAGGATTGCACACCTGCCCGCAGGCAGCCTTTGCGCCCTACCACCGGCAGATCCGACCGGTGCTCAACATTCCCGACGAGGAAGTCGTCGTCTGCGGCATGGCGCTGGGCTATGAGGACAACTCGAAGCCAGAGAACGAATTCCGCACCGACCGCGCGCCGCTCGAAGACTGGGTGACGTTCGCAAAATAGTGACGGCGCAAAATAGTGCCGGCGCGGGCCGCAGTCCGATTTGTCAATCCGTGCCCGTATGCGCGCCATGGCCGCTGACATGGGCGCCGTCTTGGGGCGTCAGCCGCAGATAGGCCGACAGCGCGCAGAGCGTGATCAGGCCCTCGATGACGAACAGGATGCGGTAGTCGTTGATGCTGGCCTGGCCGCCGCTGGCAAGAAGCGAGAGCAGCGCGGCCGCCAGACCGACGCTGATCGCCACCGCCAACTGCCAGAGGATGTAATAGAGCGCGCTGAAGCGGGAAAGCTGCTCCGGCGCGATGTCCGAATATGAAAGATTGCCGGTCGACGCCCATTGGATCGAGCGGACAAGGCCGAAGACAAAGATGTAGGCAAGCACGATCCAGGTCGGCGTGCTTGCCTGCAGCAGGGCGAAGCCAGCGACCAGCAAGGCGGCGATCGGCGTGTTGGTGATCAACACCCGCCTGAAGCCGAAGCGGTTCAGGATGCGCGGCATGAAGAAGCGCATCAGCAGCGATCCGATTGCCGCGACGAAGGTCAGCGATCCCGCCTGCACCGCGCTCATGCCGAAGCCGAGCTGGAACATCAGCGGTAGCAGGAAGACAACGGAGCTCAGCCCTATCGTGTCCAGCCCGCCGCCGGTGAGGAATGAGATGCGGAAGGTGCGGATGCGCAGCAGGTTGAGGTCGAGCAGCGGATTGCGGGCGCGCAGGCAATAGAAGGCTGCCACCGTGAGGATCGCGATCGCCAGCCCCAGCTCCAAGGCGATGCTGCTGCCCGCGGCATCCCTCGCGGCGAGCGTATCCATGCCGAAGACGAGCAGCGCCATGCCGCTGCCGACCAGCAGGAAGCCTGGAAAGTCGAAGGGCGTGCGGACCGGCTTGGTGGTTGAGGGAAACAACGAAGCGGCAAACAGGGCCGCGATCAGCGCGATCGGGATGTTGATGTAGAAAATCCAGCGCCACGAGACGTATGTGGTGAGCGCGCCGCCGACCAGAGGCCCGACAAGCGGTCCCGATTGGCCGGCGAGCGAGATATACATATTGATCTTGAGCGTGCGGTCGCGCGGGAAGCTCGACAGGATGACGATCTGGCCCAGCGTGCCCATCAGCGCGCCGCCGAAGCCCTGCAGCGCACGAGGGCCGACCAGCGTCCAGATGTTCTCCGACAGGCCGCAGAGCGCCGAGGCGCTGGCGAAGACCAGCAGCGCAAAGCAATAGACGTTGCGCAGGCCGAAGCGGTCGGCCAACCAACCGCCGAGCGGCATCGAGATGATGAGGCTGGCGACATAGACCGTGATCAACAGGCCGAGCTGGCTCGGCGGGCGGGCGAGGCTTTCGCCGATACCGGGCAGTGCGGTCACCACGACGTTCTGGTCGAGGCTGGTCATGAACACGCCGCAGGCGACGGTGAACGGCAAAAACATGGATGCCTCGCCCGCCGTGGCAAAGCGGTTCGTGGCTGTCGCCGAAGTCTCTGCAGTCATGGAAGGAAATGGTCGAACTGGTTGCCTGAGCGGGCTCCGACAAGAGCCCATGATTCCCGTCTATCGTCTTCGATGGTCCGGCCTCAAGCAGCAGTTGTGGCCGTCGATAGTGCCAGGCGGCTGGCTCTAGTGCACCTCGTAGCCCACTTCCTCGCTGGCGTGGCAGAGCGCCTTCCAGAACGAGCGTGCGAAGGAGCGGAACACGTAGATATCGAACTGGTCGGCGCCGCTGCGCTGGATCTGGGCAAAGACATCGTGATGGTTGGTCGAGCGGCCGGCGCCCAGCGGGAAGGCCGGCAAGGCAAAGTCGATGGCGAAGAATTTGGCCATCACCCACTCGGCTTTCGGCCCGGCGATGCGGATCGCGGTGCGGCCATGCGAGAGATCGGTGACCGTGCCGATGTCCGGCGTGATGACGCCGGCGAACGCCGACGCCAGGCCTTCCGCCTCGTCGACCACGGTGAATTTCCCGGGCGCGAAGCCGAAAGCGGCGCGGCCGCCATTGCTTACACCGCCGCCCGCGCCGTCGGGCAAGGCGAGGCCGGTGACCTTGCGGATGGCGTCGATCAGCCGTTTCTCCTCGCCCGGCCATGCCGCGAGCTGCAGGATCGAGCCCGGCCGGGTCTCGGACAGGATGACGTCGACCCCATGTTCGAAATTGCCGTGCGAGCCCGGGTGATAAGCCGGCTCAAGCGGGGATTGGCGCTCAACCATGCATGCGGCTCCCGTCCGGATCGTAGAAATGGTTGGAGACGATCTCGATCGGCCCGAACCGGTTGCGCAGCGGGTCGGAGACAAAGGCGCGCGTGCCGTGCCGCGCCTTGCCGCCCTTGACCAGCGCAAGCGCTATGTATTTGCCGAGCGCTGGCGAATAGCAGCAGGCGGTGATATGGCCGATCGACCCGTGCGGATTGGCTTCGTCAAGTTCCTCGACGACATGCGCGCCGCCATTGAACGGCCGGTTGTCGAGCGAGACCAGCCCGACGAGCTGCAGCCGGTCCGAAGCGATCAGCCCTTCGCGGTCCATCATGGCCGAGCCGATGAAGGGTTTCTTCTTGGACAGCATCCAGTCGAGATGCAGGTCGCGCGCCGTGGTGCGGCCGTCGATCTCGGCGCCGGTGACATGGCCCTTCTCGATGCGCATCGTGCCGAGCGCCTCGAGCCCGTAAGTCACCAGGCCGAAAGGCTTGCCGGCCTCGATCAGAGCCTCCCAGACGCGTGTGCCGTAGCCGGCTCCGGAATAGACCTCGAAGGCCATTTCGCCGGAGAAGGAGAGCCGGCAGATCATCACCGGCACGCTGGCGATCTCACCGTGGACGATGCCCATGAAGGGAAGAGCGGCGTTGTCGACGGCCGTGCCCTTCACGCATGCGGCGAGGATCGCTCTGGCCTTCGGACCGCCGATCGCCGCGCCCGCCCATTCGTCGGTGACGGAGGTGACGGTGACCTTCAGCTCGGGCCAGATGACGTCGAGGAAATATTCCAGATGCTGCATCACCTTGCCGGCATTGGCGGTGGTGGTGGTCATCAGGAAGTCCTGCTCGCCGAGCCGCCAGGTGGTGCCGTCGTCGAAGGCAAGCCCGTCCTCGCGCAGCATCAGGCCGTAGCGGGCCTTGCCGACGGCCAAAGTGGAAAACATGTTGGTGTAGACGCGGTCGAGGAACTCCGCCGCATCCGGTCCCTGGACGGCGATCTTGCCGAGCGTCGAGACGTCGACGATACCGGCGCTCTCGCGCGTCGCCTTGGCCTCGCGCACATAGGCCTGCTCGACCGTCTCGCCGGCAAGGCCGTAGATCATCGGGCGGTACCAAAGGCCGGCCGAATACATGGTCGCGCCGTTTTCGATATGCCAGTCATGCATCGGCGTCAGCCGCTCGGGCTTCAGATCGCCGAAGCGCTCGGCCGCCAGTGAGCCGATCGATACCGCCGTGTAGGGCGGCCGGAAGCGCGTCGTGCCGACTTCCGGGATCGGCTTGCCGAGTGCTTCGGCCATGATGGCGAGGCCCGGCACGTTGGAGCTCTTGCCCTGGTCGGTCGCCATGCCGAGCGTGGTGTAGCGCTTAAGATGCTCGACCGAGACGAAGCCTTCGCGATGCGCGAGCCGCACGTCCTCGGCGGTCACGTCGTGCTGGAAGTCGACGAAGCTCTTGCCCTTGGCCTTGATCTCGAAGACCGGCGCCGGATCGGGGTCGCCAGGCACAGCCTCGACCACGGGCAGGGGCGCCAAGGACGCCGTTCCGCCGGCGGCCTGAAGGCCGGCCGCGCGGCCCTCGGCAATGGCTTCGGCGGTCGAGAAACTGCCGGTGAAGGCGCCGGCGCCGATCCAGCGCTGTGTCGGCTGCGGGGGCAGGAAAGCCTGCCTGCCTGGATCCCATTCAGCTCTCGCACCGGCCTGGCTGGCGAGATGAATGGTCGGCGACCAGCCACCCGACATAGCCAGGCAGTCGGCATGGATGCTGCGTTCGTCGCCGCTGAGCGCGCCGCTTGTCAAATCGAAGCGCTGCACTTTGAGGCCGGTGAGCGCCTTGCCGCCTTCGGTCGCGACCACCGCATGGCCGGCGAGCAGCTCGGCATCGGCCTCGCTGGCCAGCCTGCTCATCTCGCTCGACACGTCGCTGCGGACATCGACGATGGCGACGACAGCGGCGCCGGCCTTCTTCAGCGCAACGGCCGAGCGATAGGCGCTGTCATTGTTGGTGAAGACAACGGTGCGCTCGCCGGGCAGCACGGCATATTCATTGGCGTAGCGCTCGGCGGCGTGCGCCAGCATGACGCCCGGACGGTCATTGCCCGGAAACACCAGCGGGCGCTCGAAGGAGCCGGTGGCGAGAACCACTGTCCCGGCGCGGATCGCCCAATAGCGCTGGCGCGGCTCGCCCCTGGCCGCAACCTCCTTGTGGTCGGTCACTCGTTCGAGGGCGGCCAGCGTGTTGCCGTCGTAATAACCCCAGACCGTCGTGCGCGGCAGCAGGCGGACATTGTCATTGCCTTCGAGCTGGCCGACGAGGCGCCCAGCCCAGTCGGCGGCCGGCGCGTCGTCAATCGTCTCGCCCGACCAGTTGGCCGAGCCGCCGAAACGCGCCTCGAGCTCGGCCAAGATCACGCGCGCGCCCTGGTCTGCGGCAGCCTTGGCCGCCATCAAGCCGGCAGGGCCAGAACCCACCACCAGCACGTCGCAGAAGGCGTTCATGCGTTCGTAGCGCGAGGTATCGGGCGCTGTTCCGGCCCTGCCGAGGCCGGCGGCGCGGCGGATGAAATGCTCGCAGAACATCCAGAAGCGCGTGCCCTTCAGCGGACCGATCACCGGCCCCATGAAGGTCTTGTAGTAGAAGCCGGCCGACAGGACCTTGCCGCCGAGCTGGTTGAGCGCGCTGATGTCCCAGGCGAGCGAAGGCGAGCGATTCTGGCTGACGGCGACGAGCCCGTCATAAATCTCGACCATGGTGGCCGGGATGTTGGGCTCGCGGACGTCGCCGCGCAGCACCGTCACCAGTGCGTTCGGCTCCTCGACGCCGGCGGCGAGCAGGCCGCGCGGGCGGTGGTATTTGAACGAGCGGCCGAACAGCGTGACGCCGCTGGCGAGCAGCGCCGAAGCCAGCGTGTCGCCGGCATGGCCTGTATAGGGCGCGCCGTCGAAGGTGAAGCGGATGGTGCGCAGCCGGTCGATCCGGCCGCCGGTCTCGGTGCGGCGGGAGCTCACGGCTTGCCCTCCGTCCTGTGGCCCGCGGATTTGTGTCCGCCGCGGGCGAAGGCGGTGCTCAGGATCTCATGCGTGACAGTATTGCGCACGACCCTGAGATGTGCGCGGCAGCCGCCGGAATGCTGCCAGATCTCGTTGTGGTCGCCGGCCGGATTCAGCCGGTCGTAGACATAAGCATTCCAGGCATCGAGATCCTGCGAGACCGGTTGCGGTCGCTCGCGGTTGCCGTCGCCCTGGTAGGTGAATTCGATGACGTCGCGCGGGCCGCAATAGGGACAAGTGATCAGCATGGTATTTCAAACCCTAATGCAGCCGTGGCGTCGCGCCCTGGCCTTTGTCGTCGATGATCAGGCCGCGGTAGAAACGGTCGAGCGTGAAGGGCGCGTTGAACTCGTGCGGCTCGTCCTTGGCGATGGTCCAGGCGAAGCACCAGCCGGAGGCAGGCGTCGCCTTGAAGCCGCCGTAACACCAGCCGCAATTGAGATACATGCCGGGCAGCGGGCCGGTGGTGATGATCGGCGAGCCGTCCATCGTCATGTCGCAGAGACCACCCCAGGAGCGCAGCATGCGCACGCGCGCCAGGCCTGGGAACAGCGCCAGCATCTCGCTCATCACCTCGTCGACGATCGGCAGGCTGCCGCGCTGGGCATAGCTGTTGTAGCCGTCGAGGTCGCCGCCATAGACCAGGCCGCCCTTGTCGGACTGCGAGATGTAAAAGTGGCCCATGCCGAAGGTCAGGATCGTGTCGATGATCGGTTTCAGCGATTCCGAGACGAAGGCCTGCAGCACATGGCTCTCGATCGGCATCTTCTCGATGCCGGCCAACTGCATCACCCGGCCGGTGCTGCCGGCGACGGCGAGCGCCACCTTCTTGGCGCGGATCTCGCCACGCGTCGTCGACACGCCGGTGATGCGGTCGCCGTCGCGCAGGAAACCGGTGACTTCGCAATTCTCGATGATGTCGACGCCGCGCCGGTCGGCGCCGCGCGCATAGCCCCAGGCGACGGCATCGTGGCGGGCGCTGCCGGCGCGCCGCTGCATCAGCCCGCCAAGGACAGGAAAGCGCGCCGAGCCCGAGACGTCCAGCGCCGGGACAAGCCGCTTGATCTCACTAACGTTCATCAGCTCGGCATCGACGCCGAGATGGCGCATGGCGTTGCCGCGCCTTGCATAGTCGTCGAGCTGGGCCGGGGTGTGCGCCAGGTTCAGGCAGCCGCGCTGCGAGAACATGACATTGTAGTTGAGGTCGTGCGACAGGTTCTCCCACAGCTTCATCGAGTGTTCGTAGAAGCGGGTGTTGGAAGGCAAAAGATAGTTCGAGCGCACCGCGGTGGTGTTGCGCCCGACATTGCCCGAGCCCAGCCAGCCCTTCTCCAGCACCGCGACATTGGTGATACCATGCTCCTTGGCGAGATAGTAAGCGGTCGACAGCCCGTGTCCGCCGCCACCGATGACGATCACGTCATAGGATGCCTTCGGGTCCGGCTTGCGCCAGGCCGGCTTCCAGTCCTTGTTTCCGCTGAGCGCGTTCTTGAGTAGCGAGAAGGCTGAATATTCCGCCATTCTTCCCATCGTCCTGTTGGTGCGAGGCGGCAGACTATAGAGCAGGCGAGAAGCGCAAAGCCAAGATTACGCCATCGCTTTTCGACAGGCCGACTTCGATCCGCGGCACCGGCCCGATGATCGGAACGGCTTGCCGCCTGATATGCCGGTCTTTATCAAGGGCGGAATTTTCAAAGATTTCGGCCGCGAGTCGCCTGTCACGTCATGATTTTCCGACTGCTACGCCTGATCCTGGTCGCCCTTGTCGTTGTCGCGGCGCAGCCGTCGTTCGACGCCATGGCGCAGGCGATCGGCCAGGGCTCCGCGCAGCTCATCGCCGACCAGACCAAGGCCATAAAGGACCTGACGGCGAAGACCGACGGGCTGGAGAAGAAGGTAGGCGCCCCCGACCAGGACGATGCCGGCCTTGTCGACATCCGCTTGCAGCTTGAGGATATTTCGCGTGCCGCGCTGAACAGTGCGCTGATGTTCCGTACGCGCCTCAACGACATCAACGCTCGCATCGAGGTATTGGGGCCGCCGCCGGCTCAGGGGCAGCCGCCGGAGCCCGCGATCGTCACCAATGAACGCGCGGCGCTCACGGCCGAGAAGGCCGAGATCAATGCGGTTGTCGCCAGCGCGCAGAACCTGTCGATCCGCATCAGCGGGCTGGTCGACAAGATCGCCACCATGCGCAGCGAGCTTTTCCGCAGCGTTTTGACGAAACGCTACGAATTGACCGATGCGCTGAGCCCGCAGGCCTTTTCCGACGCGCACGATCAGTTCACCGGGCTCTACAAGGCGGTGACGTCCTGGCTCACCTTCGCGTTGAAGTTCAAGTTCCAGGCCATGCTTGCCGCGACGCTGATGGCGCTTGCGCTGGCGGCGGTGCTTCTGATCGGCGGCAGGCGCCTGTTCGGCCGCATCTTCGAGGCCGATCCTTCGGTCGAGGAGCCGTCCTATCTCAGCCGGCTTTCGGTGGCGTTCTGGTCGACGCTGCTGCCGACCGTGGCACTCGGCGCGTTCCTCGCCTCGACCGTGTTCTTCTTCAACTACTACAACGTGCTGCGCGGCGACATCGGCGAGTTCCTCAATGCGCTGCTCGCGGTCATCGCGGTGGTGTTCTGCGTCAACCGGCTGACCAACGCAGCGCTCGAGCCGCGGCTGCCGAACTGGCGGCTCATTCCGGTCGCAACCGGACCAGCGCGTTGGCTCGTGCGGCTGGCCACCGCCATGGCCGTCGTTCTCGGCTTCAACTACTTCCTGGCGGTCGTCAACGAGAAGATGGGTTCGCCGCTGTCGCTGACGATTGCCAGGAGCTTCGTCGCCACGATCGTCGTCGGCATCATCCTGATCCTGATGGGCGTGCTGAGGCCCTTCAGGGCAAAGGACGGTTCTTGGCGGCCGTGGCCGGCATGGCTTCGCTTCCTTGCTCTCGGGCTCGGCCTGTTCACCATCGCCGCGGCGCTACTCGGCTATATCGGTCTTGCGCTTTTCGTCTCGATCCAGGTCGTGGTCACCGGCACCACCCTGGTCACCGCCTATATCGGCTTCCTGTCGGCGCGGGCGATCGGCGAGGAGGGCGGTTTCGCCGACACTTCGATCGGGCGCTGGCTGTCGGCCAATTCCAGCTATGAGGACACCGCGCTCGACCAGCTCGGCCTTGTTGTCAGCATTGCCATCAACCTGATGATCGTGCTGGTGTTCCTGCCGCTGATCCTGTTGATGTGGGGCTTCCAGCCCGGCGACATCGAGGCCTGGGCCTACAAGCTGGCGACAGGCGTCACGATCGGCTCCGTCACCATCTCGTTCCTTGGCATCCTCACCGGCATCGTCGTCTTCGCCATCGGCTATTTCCTGACCCGCTGGTTCCAGGGCTGGCTCGACGGCTCGGTCATGGCGCGCGGCAAGGTCGATACCGGCGTGCGCAACTCGATCCGGCTGGCGGTGGGTTATGCCGGCGTCGCCCTCGCGGCACTCGTCGGGATATCGGCGGCGGGCATCGATCTTTCCAATCTGGCGCTGGTGGCCGGCGCGCTGTCGCTGGGTATCGGCTTCGGCCTGCAGAACGTCGTCTCGAACTTCGTCTCGGGCCTGATCCTGCTTGCCGAGCGTCCGTTCAAGGTCGGCGACTGGATCGTCGCCGGCGACATCAGCGGCACGGTCAGAAAGATCAGTGTGCGCGCGACCGAGATAGAGACGTTCCAGCGGCAGTCGGTGATCCTGCCGAACTCGAACCTCATCAATAACGCGGTCGGCAACTGGACGCACCGCAACAAGCTCGGCCGGGTCGATATCAGAGTGGGTGTCACCTATGGCAGCGACGTCAAGCGCGTACACGCCATCCTGCTCGACATTGCCCGCGCCCATCCGATGGTGCTCAAGAACCCCGAGCCCTTCGTGCTCTTCGCCAATTTCGGAGCAGCGGCGCTCGAATTCGAAATCCGCGTGTTCGTGGCGGACGTGATGAACGGCAGCATCGTCCAGAACGACATCCGCTTTGCGGTCCTCGATCTCTTCGACGACGAGCACATCGAGATCCCGTCGACGCCGCGCGCCGTGGTCGAGACCAAGAAGCACGAGTCGTGGCCGATCGACGACGACAAGATCGAAGCCGAATTTGCCGAGCGCGAGCGGCTGGAGGCGGAAGCCGAGGCTGAGCGACAGCGGCTCGCCAAGACGAAGCGCAAAGGCCGCAAGCCCGACCCAGGCTAGGCGTTACCTGGCCGTCAACCTGCCGCGGGAACCAATTGCGGCATGAATGCGGCATTCAGTTGCGGTTCAGCTTGCATCTCATATAAGCTCATCTGCAAAGGGCGAGAATGCCTTGCAAAATGCAACAGAGGCGGTGTGGAAACACCGGAAATTGCAATGTGGAAGTCTGTCGTTACCGCCATCGCTTTGCTGGCTCTGGGCGGTTCGGCTTTTGCCGCCAGCGCGGTCAACAAGGACGCCCAGACGCGGACGTTGATCGTGACCGAAGGCGGCGGCAAGACCGAGCTGGCGCTGGCCGCCGGCGAGACGGTGGAGTTCTGCCCGAATGGCTGCTTTGTCACCCTTCCCAATGGTGACCTCGAAGCGCTGACCGGCTCGGAAACGGTCGAGATCTCGGGTGGCGTTGCCCGCATCAAGTAAGATCTCCCTCGAATAGGATCGGCAAAGGCCGGGCATTGCCCGGCCTTTTATCGTTTCCGGTAGCCACTGTTAACGATGACGCCGGAAATACTGTCTGCACAGCGCGTTGCAACCGGACGTTTTAACGTTCGCTCCGCCATCTCCCGTTACATCCGTGCGAGGACGCCGACACGCGGCGCGGGGTGAGCAGGGCAGGACAATGGACGCGCGGTCGGACAGGAACGCAATTCCACTTGCGGTCGATCTCGACGGCACGCTGATTGCAACGGACCTTCTGTGGGAAGGCCTGTTCGTCCTGCTCAAGAAGAACCCGCTCTATCTTTTCCTGTTGCCGCTCTGGCTGGCCGGCGGACCGGCGCGGCTCAAGCAGGAAATCGCCGCACGCATCGATATCGATCCGGCTTCGCTGCCCTACCGGGTCGAATTGGTCGGGCGGCTCCGCGCCGAACATGAGGAAGGCCGCAAGATCGTTCTGGCGACAGGCACGCCGCGCAAGTTCGCCGAGGCGGTCGCCGCTCATCTTGGCATCTTCGACCGCGTGCTGGCGACCGACGGGCCGCACAATCTGACCTCGGACAGGAAGCGTGCCTCACTGGTCGCCGCCTATGGCGATGCCGGCTTCGACTATGCCGGCAACAGCCGCCACGACCTCAAGGTGTTCGACGCCGCGCGCCATGCCATCGTCGTGGCGCCGGACCGCAGCGCCCTGCGCTGGCAGGCGGCGCATGGCGCCGAGACCGTGCCTGCGCCGAAGCGCACGCCGAAGATCTACGTCAAGATGCTCAGGGTCCATCAGTGGCTCAAGAATTCGCTGATCGCAGTGCCGATGGTGCTGTCGCATGAGTATTTCAACATCGGCATGATCTGGCAGTGCGTCGTGGCGTTCGTTTCCTTCAGCGCCGTGGCGTCCGCCATCTACATCGTCAACGACTTCTTCGACCTCGCGCTCGACCGCAAGCATCCGACCAAGCGCAACCGGCCTTTCGCCAGCGGCGCGCTGTCGATCCCGTTCGGCCTCGGCGCCATCGCCGCGCTGCTTGCGATCGGCATCGCCGTCGGCTGCCTGCTGCCGATCGAGTTCCTCGGCGTGCTTGGCGGCTACATGCTCATCACGACAGCCTATTCGCTGTCCTTCAAGCGCATGCTGCTGGTCGACGTCTTGACGCTCGCCGGCCTCTATACGATCCGCGTGCTGGCGGGTGCGGCGGCCACCGGGGTCGATGTCTCCTTCTGGCTGCTTGCCTTCTCGATCTTCTTCTTCCTGTCGCTGGCGTTGGTGAAGCGCTTTGTCGAACTGCGTACCACCGACATTCCGCCGGGCGAGCGCATTGCCGGCCGCGGCTACCGCACCGAGGACCAGGAGATCGTCGCCCAGGCGGGCATGGCCTCGGCCTTTTCCTCGGCGCTGGTGCTGGCGCTCTATATGGACAGCGTCGCGGTGCGCGAGCTCTATCCGCATCCGTGGGTGATGTGGCCCTTGGCGCCGATCGTGCTCTACCTCACCATGCGCGTCTGGATTCTCGCGCGGCGCGACGAGATGCATGACGATCCGGTCGTCTTCATCATCCGCGACTGGCGCAGCCAGATCGTCGTCGCCATCGGCGCGGCGCTTCTGGTGGCGGGAGGCTGGGGCTGGTGAGGGCGGGCGGCGAACGCTTCGGCAGCTTCGGGCTGGCGACGCCTGCGGCGCGCCAGGCGATCCCAGCCGACGATGCCATCGCGCTGTTGAAGAGCGGCGCGGCCAAGCCGGACTCGTTCATCGGCTACGGCAATGGCCGTTCCTATGGCGACAGCTGCCAGAACGACGCCGGCGCGGTGGTCGACATGCGGCCGCTGAACCGTATCCGTTCCTTCAATGCCGAGACCGGCGTGGTCGAAGCTGATGCCGGGGTGCTGCTTTGCGACATCATTGCCCACGCCGCGCCTTACGGCTTCTTTCCGGCCGTGGTCCCAGGCACGCAGTTGGTGACGCTCGGCGGCGCCATCGCCAATGATGTCCATGGCAAGAACCACCACCGGCGCGGCACTTTCGGCTGCCACGTCGAATCCTTTACCTTGCTGCGGTCCGACGGCCGGACCTATCGCTGCTCCGACGCCGGCAATGCCCGTCTGTACAAGGCAACGATCGGCGGCATGGGGCTGACCGGGCTGATCCTGTCGGCGTCGATCCGGCTGATGCGCGTGCCCTCGCTCGACATCGTCGAGAAGGCGACCCGGTTTCGCGATCTCGGCGAGTTCTTCGATCTTGCCGAGGCAGCCGATCAGGCCAATGAATATGCCGTTGCCTGGATCGATCAGCTTGCCGGGGGCCACGGGCGAGGCCGCGGCCTGCTGTTCACCGGCAACCACGCCGAGCACGGCTCGCATGCCGCCGCGCGGGCGGGCGGCCGGCTCTCGGTGCCCGTGCAGCCGCCCTTCAACGTGCTCAACCGGCCGTTCCTGACCGCCTTCAACGCCGCCTATCGGTGGAAGAAGGGACGCTCCCCGGACCCGCGCCGGGCGGGCCACCAGAGTTTCTTCTTTCCGCTCGACGGCGTTCGCGACTGGAACCGGCTCTATGGGCCGCGCGGGCTTTTCCAGCACCAGAGCGTCGTGCCGGAGACCGTGGCACGGCGCGCCGTGCCGGCCATGCTCGAAGCGGCGCGGCGGGCCGGGCAGGGCTCTTTTCTGACGGTGCTGAAACGCTTTGGCGACGTGCGTTCGCCGGCGCTGCTGTCGTTCCCGCGGCCCGGCTACACGCTGACGCTGGATTTCCCCAACAGGGGCGAGAAGACGCTGAAGCTGCTCATGGATCTCGACCGCATCACGGTCGAGGCCGGCGGAGCCGTCAACCCCTACAAGGATGCCCGCATGGGTCCCGAAACCTTCGCGGCGTCGTTCCCGGAGTGGCAGCGGCTGGAAGCAGTTCGCGACCCAGCCTTCCTGTCGAGCTTCTGGGCGCGGACAGCGAAAAAACTCGATGCAAGGCGCGATGCTGCGGAGGCGGCAGAATAGATCGAATTTGAGTAATTCTTGGTAAATGAAGCGTCAATATCGAGATTTACTCAAAATAGGCATATGATTTCACGAAATATTTGCAGGTCTGTAATAGGACCGCTCAAGGGCGGGTGGCAACAATGAAATACATAGTCTTCATTCTCTTCACGGTCATGACCAACGCCGCCGCGCAGCTGATGCTGAAGCAGGGCATGATGTCGATGGGGCCGATCTCGTTCGAAGGCGTCAACCCGCTCGTCAAGCTGCTGCAGATCGTCTTCAGCCCCTGGGTTTTCCTCGGTCTGTGCACCTTCGTCATCTCGATGGCCTCGCATCTCTACGTGCTGTCGAAGGTCGAGCTCAGCTTCGCCTATCCGTTCCTCAGCCTCGCCTATGTCGCGGTCGCGGTCTTTGCCTATTTCGTCTTCCGCGAGGACCTCAATGGCTGGCGTATCGCCGGCATCGCCTGCATCTGCGTCGGCACCGTGCTGATCGCACAAAGCGGCCGCGATCTGAGTGGCCGCGGGCACGAGGATCAAACCGCTTCCATCATTTCCGACAAGATCGGCACAAACGAGATCGTTCGATGAGACATGTGATTTTCGGCGGCGACGGTTTCGTCGGCCGTCATCTTGCGCCTAAACTTGCCGCCGATGGCCATGAGGTCGTCGTCGCCGACATCGTCAAGAGCGACCTGCCGCATTACCGCTCGATGCGTTTTGTCACTTGCGACGTTACCGATCCAGCCTCGGTCGCGGCAGTAGGCCTCAAGGCCGACGACATGGTCTACAATTTGTCGGCCAAGATGCTGTCGCCGATCCAGGTACGCGCCAAGCGGCACGACTTCTTCTTCCCGGTGAATTTTCGCGGCGCCGAGCACGTCATCCAGGCGATGGACAAGGCCGGTGCCTCGAAGCTGGTTCACTACACGACCGACATGATCTACGGCCATACGGTGGTGCTGCCGATGACCGAGGATCATCCCGTCGCGCCGCTCGGCGAGTACGGCCTGTCGAAGCTCAGGACCGAGGAACTCGCCGCCGAATGGCGCAAGCGCGGCATGTCGATCTCGCTGTTCAGGCCGCGCCTGATCATCGGACCCGGACGCCTCGGCATCCTGGAAAAACTCTTCAAGCTGATCGACTGGAACCTGCCGGTGCCGATGATCGGCTCGGGCAGGAATCCTTACCAGTTCATCTCGGTGTTCGATTGTGCGGAAGCCGCCCGCGCGGCCTGGAAAGCCGGCGTGCCGAACGAGGCCTATAATCTGGGCTCCCTCAATCCGCCGCCGGTCAGGAAATTGCTCGGCGACCTGATCCGCCATGCCGGCTCGAAGTCGATCCTGCTGCCGACCCCGGGCTGGGCGGTCAAGCGCACGCTCGACCTGCTCGACCTCATCAACATGCCGATCATGGATCCGGAGCAGTATCTGATCGCCGACGAGGAGTGCGTGCTCGACGTGTCCAAGGCCGAGCGCCAACTCGGCTGGGTGCCGCAATATCGCGACGAGGACATGCTGATCGCCGCCTACAGCGAATACCGCGCCAGGAAGGACGGCCATGCCGTCGCCACCGAACACGTTCCTGCCGAATAAGGCGACGAAGGGGAGATTTTCGAGATGACCGTCATGGCCAAGCCGGAACATACGGGCACGCGCGCGCTGGTCGACGCGCCGGCGCTGTCGCCCGCCACGATCGCCAAGCCCGATCTGATCAGCGTCGAGCAGGCCAAGGCGATGGACGTCGCCCGCATCACCGACCTGTTCAAGGCGCATCTCAATCCGGGCCAGCTGCATTTCATGAAGCTGCTCGGCTTCCACAAGGTCAAGATCGAGCGTGCCGAGGGCATGTTCTACGTCGATCATAACGGCCGCAAGATTCTCGACTTCTTCGGCGGCTTCGGCTCGCTCGCTTTCGGTCACAACCACCCGCGCATCCTGGAAGCGCGCAAGAAATTCCAGGAAGAGAAGCGCCAGGAGATCGCCATCGCCTTCATGTCGCAATATGCGGCCGCCCTTGCGCACAACATCGCCAACTGCTCGCCCGGCGATCTCGACATAGTGTTCCTCGGCTCGTCGGGCTCGGAAGCCATGGAAGCGGCGGTGAAGCTCGCCGAGCGTGCGGCGGGTCCGAAACGACCAAAGGTCGTCTATGCCGAGAATTCCTTCCACGGCAAGACAAAGGGCGTGCTGGCGATTACCGACGGCCAGCTCTATCGCGCAGACTTCAAGGTGGCCGACAATGTCGTGCGCGTTCCCTTTGCCGACATCGACGCGGTCGAGCGTTTGTTCAAGCGCGATCCAGAGATCGGCGTCATTGTGCTCGAAACCATCCAGGGCGGCGGCGGCATCATCCAGGCAGAGGCGCAATACTGGCAGAAGCTGCGCGCGCTTTGCGACCAATACGGCGTGCTGTGGGTTGCTGACGAAGTGCAGTGCGGCTATGGCCGCTCGGGCCGCTTCTATGCCTTCGAGCATTATGGCGTGGTGCCGGATGTGACGGCGCTCGCCAAGTCGCTCGGCGGCGGCAAGGCCGCGGTCGGCGCCATGATCGCCAAGCGCGATGTCTTCATGAAGGCCTATGGCACGCCGAAGACGGCGATGATCCATGCCATGGCGACTTTCGGCGGCATGGGCGAAGCCTGCGTGACCGCGATCGAGGCGCTGAATGTGCTCTATGACGAGGGCCTGATCGACAATGCCGCCTCGACCGGCGATTACCTTCTTCAGCGGCTGCAGGCGCTCAAGGAAAAATATCCGAAGATTGTCAAGGACGTGCGCGGCAAAGGTTTCATGATCGGGCTCGAATTCCACGATTTCTCGCAGACTCTGCCGATGGTGCTGCGCCCCGTGGTGAGCGTGCTCGACGACAAGCTGAAGGGCTCGCTGTCCGGCTTCGTCGGCTCGCTGCTTCTGCGCGACTACGACGTGCTCGTCGCCTTCACCGAATACAACCGCAACGTTATCCGGCTCGAGCCGCCGCTGATCTGCCAGCGCGAGCATATCGATCGCTTCGTCGATGCTTTCGACAGCCTTTTGTCGCGCGGCATCGTGGCGATCGTGAAGGATTTCGTCAAAAGCCAGGTCCGCTGAGGCAGACGATGCTGACCAGGCCGCCAGCCGCTCCCGCCAATCCGCTCGACCGGCTGACCGGCGCCGGCCTTGCCTGGAGCGAGGGGGTTTACGCGCGCTGGGCCGCGCCGATCGGCGCTACCGCCTTCTCGCTCTACGTCCTGCTCACCGCTTTTACGGCCTGGTTCATGCCCGACGCCAATTGGGACATGCTGCCTTATCTGGCGATTGCGGAGGAGGGCGCCTATCCAGATCCGCAGGCGCTGCATGACTATGCCTACAGCACGGTGAAAGCCGGCGTGACGGCCGGCGACTACAAGACGCTGACCGACGATGGCGGCGGCTTCCGCAGCCACATGACGGAGAATGCCGCCGACTTCCATTCGCTGCTCGGCATGTACCGCATCAAGTTCCTCTACGCCGAGATCCTGTCCAGCCTCAGCCCCGTCGTGTCGCCCGTCGAGGCGATGCGGCTGGTGCAGGTATTCTCGGTGCTTATGTTCGGCGCGATCACGCTCACCTGGCTGCGCGCGGAAGGGGCACTGGCGCTGGCGCCCGTCGTCGGCGCCGTCCTGATCATGGCCGATTTCGGCGACGCCGCGCGGGCTTCGACGCCTGACCTGTTGTGCTCGGCGCTGTTCCTGGGCGGGCTCTTCGCCTATGTGCGGGGACGAGAGGCCGCGACGGCGATTCTGCTTTTCCTCGCCTTCATGGCGCGGCCCGACAACATCGTCTTCCTTGCCATCTTCGCCGCGCTGCTCGTCGCATTCCGGCAGAAGGCATGGGGTGCGCTGGCCGGCTTTGCCGGCTCCTTCGTCGCCTATTTCGCCATCTCGCATTGGGCGCAGCATCCCGGCTGGTGGCCGCATCTGTGGTTCTCCAGCATCGAGCAGCATTACAATATGGAAGGTTTCGAGCCGCCGTTCTCGGCGGCGGCCTATCTCAAGGCCTTCGTCGCCTCGGTCGTGCGCGCCATCAACGTCAACAGCTGGGTCGGCGTCTCGGTGCTGGCTTTAGCCGGATGGTTTGGGCTCGACCGCGCCGGCTTCCGGCTCGACCGCCGCGCCGGCATCCTGCTTGCGGCGCTCGTGCTCGGCGTGCTTGCCAAGTTCACGGTCTTCCCGATCCACGATACCCGCATCTATTTCCCCAACCTTCTGCCGCCCTTCCTGCTGCTGGCCGCGCCGCTGATGGCGCTCTGGGCATCGGCGAGCCAGGGCCGGCATCGCGCCGCGCTGCAAGTTGTTGTCGGAGACAAGTCATGAGCTCGGTTTCCAGCCTCGCACGCGTCCTGCTGTCGCTGGGCCTTCCGGCCGGTCTGCTCGACCGAGGCCCGGCGCTGCATGGCACGAAGTTTCTTGCCAAGGCGGCGCTCAAGGCACGCTTTGGCAGCAGGCCGTTCCAGATGGTCAATGTCGGCGCCTGCGACGGCGCGCTGTTCGACGACGTCACGCCTTGGCTGCACCGCATTCCGGGTGCCCGCGCCATGCTGGTCGAGCCGATTCCGTATAACCAGAAACGCCTGCGCGCCAACTATCCCGATACGAGCCGCTTCATCATCGAGCCGGTGGCGGTGACTAGGACAAAGGGCACCATCACCGTCCATACCTTCGATGCGGCAGCGCTCGAGGCCGGCACGCTGCCGATCGAGTTCATCGGCTGCTCGTCGGTCACAGACACCAATCTGATGTCGGGCAAGAATGCCTGGGGCGAGGCCGACGCCAACTTCAACAAGTTCGCGCCGCATCTGAAGGACATCGAGGTGCCGTCGGAGACGCTGCAGACGCTGCTCGACCGCAACGGCATCGGCTATATCGACGCTTTCCTGGTCGACTGCGAGGGTGCCGACTGGATGGTGTTCGACCAGCTCGACCTTGAGCGCTACCGTCCCGGGATGATCAAGATCGAGGTCGGCGCTCTGCCGGCCGCCGAGATCGGACAGGTCGTGGTCAAGCTGAAGACCGCCGGCTATCAGGTCGGCTTGCAGGCGGAGGACATCTGGGCCTTCGCCTGACTTTCGCCGTCGACCTACGCTCCACGGTCGCTGTCGGCGCAACGGAGTCGACGCGCTTGACAAGACGGCGGCGCCTCGTTCAACTTGAGCCATTCACCAGGGGAGTCCCGGCAAGGGGCTGAGATACTGCTGGCTTTCGCGGCGCAGTGACCCGTTGAACCTGATCCAGTTCATACTGGCGTAGGGACGGTGCAAGCGCTTTGCGGGACTCCATGCCCGAAGACCTGTTCGCACAGGTGGACCAAGGCGGCTTTTCATCCTTCCGGCACAGAACTGGGTCTCCAATGCAGATGAGCAAAGGAGCCTCAAATGAATGCCTTGACCCCCACCGTTTCGACGGGACCGCTGCCCGCCTCGCGGAAGATCCACAAGTCCGGCGTCCTCCATCCGCAGGTCAGGGTGCCGATGCGCGAGATCGCCCTCCACCCGACCGCCGGTGAGCCGCCGGTGACGGTCTATGATCCGTCAGGCCCCTATACCGACCCCGCGATCGAAACGAACATCGAAAAGGGACTTGCACGGCTTCGCCAGGACTGGATCGCGGTGCGCGCCGATGTCGAAGCCTATGACGGCCGCCACGTCAGGCCCGAGGACAACGGATTTGCGACGGGCGAACGGCTGACGCCGGAATTTCCTGTGCGCAACCGCCCGCTGCGGGCGAAGGCCGGCAAGGCGGTGACGCAACTTGCCTATGCGCGCGCCGGGATCATCACGCCCGAGATGGAGTTCGTGGCCATACGTGAGAACCTTGGCCGCGAGATGCTGCGGGGCAGCCTGCAACAGGATGGGGAAGCGTTCGGAGCGTCGATACCGGATTTCGTCACGCCGGAATTCGTCCGCGACGAGGTGGCGCGCGGCCGCGCGATCATCCCCGCGAACATCAACCATCCCGAGAGCGAGCCGATGATCATCGGCCGCAACTTCCTGGTGAAGATCAACGCCAACATCGGCAATTCCGCTGTCACCTCCTCAATGGCTGAGGAGGTCGAAAAAATGGTCTGGGCGATCCGCTGGGGTGCCGACACGGTCATGGACCTGTCGACCGGCCGCAACATCCACAACATCCGCGAATGGATCGTGCGCAACTCGCCGGTGCCGATCGGCACGGTGCCGCTCTACCAGGCGCTGGAGAAGGTGGGCGGCATTGCCGAGGATCTGAGCTGGGAGGTTTATCGCGACACGCTGATCGAGCAGGCGGAGCAGGGCGTCGATTATTTCACCATCCACGCCGGCGTGCGGCTGCACTACATCCCGCTGACCGTCGACCGGGTCACGGGCATCGTTTCGCGCGGCGGGTCGATCATGGCCAAATGGTGCCTGCACCATCACCGGGAGAGTTTCCTTTACGAGCATTTCGAGGAAATCTGCGACATCGCCAGAGCCTATGACGTCTCCTTCTCACTCGGCGACGGCCTTCGCCCCGGCTCGATCGCCGATGCGAACGACAAAGCGCAATTCGCCGAACTGGAGACGCTTGGCGAACTGACCAAGATTGCCTGGGCAAAGGACTGCCAGGTGATGATCGAGGGGCCCGGCCATGTTCCCATGCACAAGATCAAGCAGAATATGGACAAGCAGCTTGCCGTCTGCGGCGAGGCGCCGTTTTACACCCTCGGGCCGCTGACGACGGACATCGCCCCAGGCTACGACCACATCACGTCCGGCATCGGCGCCGCCATGATCGGCTGGTTCGGCACGGCCATGCTCTGTTATGTGACGCCGAAGGAACATCTCGGCCTGCCGGACCGCAACGACGTCAAGACCGGCGTCATCACCTATAAGATCGCCGCGCATGCCGCAGACCTTGCCAAAGGCCATCCGGCGGCGAAGATCCGCGACGACGCGCTGTCGCGGGCGCGCTTCGAGTTCCGCTGGCAAGATCAGTTCAACCTTTCGCTCGATCCGGAAACGGCGCGCTCGTTCCACGACGAAACCTTGCCCAAGGAGGCGCACAAGGTGGCGCATTTCTGCTCCATGTGCGGGCCGAAATTCTGCTCCATGCGCATCTCCCACGACATCCGCGCCGAAGCGCAGAAAGAGGGGATGGCGGCGATGGCGAAGAAATATCGCGCCGGTGGCGATCTTTATATGCCGATCGACGCCAATTCGGCCGAGCTGTCATGAACGTACTGGTCAAGGGGGCCGGCGTCGCCGGCCTCACCGCAGCTTATGAACTCGCCTGCCGCGGCGCGGCAGTCACCGTCGCCGAGGTCCGGTCTCACCTCGGCGGCAATGCGTCATGGGCCGCAGGCGGCATGCTGGCGCCATGGTGCGAGCGCGAGAGCGCCGAGCAGCCGGTGCTGGATCTCGGACGCGGCGCCGCCGATTGGTGGGATGCCGCTTTGCCCGGCCAGGTGGCGCGGGCGGGAACGCTCGTCGTCGCGCCGCCGCGCGATGTGAGCGAGCTCGATCGCTTTGCCAGCCGCACTTCGGGCCATCGCTGGCTTGGCGAGGAGGACATCGCTGAGCTGGAGCCGGACCTTGCCGGTCGTTTCAGGCGCGGGCTGTTCTTCCCCGACGAAGCGCATCTCGACCCGCGCCGGGCAATGGCTGCGCTTCATGACAAGCTGGTCGCGATGGGTGTCCTCTTCCGTTTCGCAACCGACGGCGAAGGGCTTCCAGGCTTCAACTACGAGGTCGACTGCCGGGGGATCGCGGCGAACGACGCGGCCCTGCGCGGCGTTCGCGGCGAAATGCTGATCCTGCGTACGCCGGATATCTCGCTGTCTCGCCCCGTCCGGCTGCTGCATCCGCGCTTTCCGCTCTACATCGTGCCGCGCGTCGACCATCATTTCATGGCCGGTGCAACGATGATCGAGAGCCAGGATGGCAGCCCGGTCACTGTCCGTTCCATGATGGAACTGGCCGGCGCCGCCTGCGCGCTCCATCCGGCTTTCGGCGAGGCGGCGATTGTCGAGATGAGCGCCGGTGTCCGTCCAGCCTTTGCCGACAATTTGCCAAGCGTCGAAACGCTCGGCAACGGGGTCGCGATCAACGGGCTTTATCGCCATGGTTTCCTACTCGCCCCCGCCATGGCGCGGCGGGCGGCCCACATCCTGTTCAATCCCGACAAAGGCGTGGGAGCATGCGCATGAAACTGATCGTCAACGGAGAAGCGCTCGACAGTGCCGCCGCAACGCTGGCGGTGCTGCTTGCCGAGCTTGACTATGAAGGAGATTGGCTGGCGACGGCCGTCAACAGCGATGTCGTACACAAAGCCAACCGGGCTGAATTTCGATTGAGCGACGGCGATCGGATCGAAATCCTTTCGCCCATGCAGGGAGGCTAGCCATGTTCGACCTTCTCGGAGCGGCGCTGCCTTCACGCCTGCTGCTCGGCACCGCCCAATATCCTTCGCCGGCCATCCTGGCCGATGCGGTCAAGGCGTCGGGCGCCTCGGTGGTGACAGTTTCGCTGCGCCGTGAAATGGCTGGCGGCAAGGGCGGCGAGAAATTCTGGTCGCTGGTCAACTCGCTCGGCGTGAGGATCCTGCCCAACACCGCCGGGTGTCACTCCGTGAAGGAAGCCGTCACGACCGCGAAGATGGCGCGCGAGGTTTTTGGCACGTCCTGGATCAAGCTGGAGGTGATCGGCAACCATGACACGCTCCAGCCGGACGTCTTCGGCCTGGTCGAGGCCGCCCGCATCCTGTGCGAAGACGGTTTTACGGTGTTTCCCTATACAACCGACGATCTTGTCGTCGCCGAGCGGCTGCTCGGCGTGGGCTGCAAGGTGCTGATGCCATGGTGCGCGCCGATCGGCTCAGCGCTCGGGCCGGTCAACATCATGGCGCTGCGCTCGATGCGCGGGCATTTCCCAGACGTTCCGTTGATCGTCGATGCGGGGCTCGGGCGTCCGTCGCACGCGGCAACCGTCATGGAACTCGGATTCGACGCCGTGCTGCTGAACACTGCGGTCGCGAAGGCGGCCGATCCGGTCGGCATGGCGCGGGCCTTCAGCAAGGCGGTCGACGCCGGCCGCGAAGCCTTCGGCTCGGGATTGCTCGAGCCGCGCGATGTCGCCGTGCCGTCGACACCGACAATCGGCAGGGCGGTTTTTTCATGAAGCTCGATCCGTTCTACCTGATCGTCGACAGCGCTCAATGGATCGAGCGGCTGGTGCCGCTCGGCGTCAGACTGGTGCAGGTCCGCATCAAGGACATGGAGGAGGAGAGGCTGCGCGCTGAAATCCGCAAGGCGAAGGCCGTGTGCGCCCGACACCATTGCCAGCTCATCGTCAACGATCATTGGCAGCTGGCGATCGAGGAGGGGTGCGACTTCATCCATCTCGGCCAGGAGGATCTGCAGACGGCGGCCCTTCCGGCGATACAGGCGGCCGGTGTCCGGCTGGGACTGAGCACGCATGATGATGCCGAGCTCGAAACGGCCGTTGCGGCGGGGCCCCACTACGTCGCGCTCGGCCCGGTCTACCCCACCATTCTGAAGAAGATGAAATGGGCGCCGCAGGGGCTGGAACGGATCCGTGCGTGGAAGGAACGGGTCGCGCCTCTCCCGCTGGTCGCCATCGGCGGCCTCAACCCCGAGCGGCTCGACGGCGTCTTCGAGGCCGGCGCCGACAGCGCGGCGGTGGTCACGGACATAACGCTGAATTCCGATCCCGAAGCGCGCACCAGGGAATGGATCGAAAAGACGGATCGATGGCGCTGAACCGAGATCGGCATGTGCTTGTGGTCGGCGGATCGGATTCCAGCGGAGGTGCCGGGATTGCGCGCGATATCGAGACGATCTCCTCGATCGGCCTGCGGAGCTGTCTTGCCGTTACCGCGGTGACGGTGCAGACGCACGGCGCCGTAAAGGACATCCTTCATCTGCAACCTGGCCTGGTTGCCGATCAGATGCGGGCAGCGTTGCAGGCCAACGAGGTCGCGGCCATCAAGATCGGCATGCTCGCAACGGCGCCGACCATCGCCGCCATTGCCGCCGTGCTGAGCGAAAACCCGCGGATACCGGCAATCCTCGATCCGGTGCTGGCTTCCTCGTCGGGCAGGCCGCTGGTGGAACCGAATGCCGTCGACATCATGAAACGCGATCTCATGCCGCTTTGCCGCCTGGTCACGCCGAACCTCAATGAACTGGCGGCGCTGACGGGTTCGCAATTGGCTGTGAACGATGAAGACATGCTGCGGCAGGGAAGGCGATTGCTTGCGGCCGGGCCGCTGGCGCTGCTGCTCAAGGGCGGTCATGTGGCGGGGGCAAGATCGACAGACATCCTGTTGAGCCCTGGCCGGGAACCTATCCGCTTCGAAATGCCTCGCCTTGCCGCATCGATGCGCGGGACGGGCTGCATGCTGGCCAGCGCCATCGCCGCGCATCTGGCCGAGGCAAAGTCGCTGGAGGACAGTGTGCGCGAAGCCAAGCGGCGTGTCTTCGCGAAGCTCATGGAGGCTTCCGCCTGACTGCGGCGCACAAAGGGAATTCCTGATTGGTGGCACTTGGGGAGCGCGTTCGTTCGTCGGGGTCGCTCGGCTCTTTCGCAATGTCGCAAACAGGCTTCAATCTCCCTACCGCTCCGCCCTATAGTCCGCCCGCTTTTTCACTTTGGAGTCGCGGGCCATGGCAGAGTTTCCGAAAAGGGCGAAGGTCGTCATCGTCGGTCTGGGCGGTATCGTTGGCGCGTCGGTCGCCCATCACCTGATCGAGCGCGGTTGGGACGATATCGTGGGCATCGACAAGTCGGGCATTCCGACCGACATCGGCTCGACAGCGCACGCTTCCGATTTCTGCTACACGACCAGCCACGATTTCCTCTCCTGCTGGACGACGCTCTACTCCATCGATTTCTACGAGAAGATGGGCCACTACGCCCGCATCGGCGGCCTCGAGGTCGCGCGCGTCGGCGACGACAGCCGCATGGACGAGATCAAACGCAAGATCGCGTCGGCAAAGGCCTTCGGAACCCGCGCCCGGCTGATCGAGCCGGCCGAGATCAAGGAGAAGTTCCCCCTCATCGAGGAGCATCTGGTGCAGGGCGGCCTGTGGGACCCGGATGCCGGCCTCGTCATACCGCGCTCGCAGACGGTCGCCGGCAAACTGGTCGACCAGGGTGTCGCCTCCGGCAAGCTCCAGGCCTTCGCCAATACATCGGCCAAGGAGCTGATCGTCGAGAATGGCCGCATCAAGGGCGTGGTGACCGAGCGCGGCACGATCGAAGCCGATCATGTCGTGGTCTGCACCGGCATCTGGGGACGGCTCACCGCGGCATTGGTCGGCGAGGACCTGCCGGTCATGCCGATCGACCATCCGCTGACATTCTTCGGCCCCTACAACGAGTTCGCCGGCACCGGCAAGGAGATCGGCTGGCCGCTGCTGCGCGACCAGGGCAACTCGGCCTATATGCGCGACACCGGCGATCCCAAGACCGCCGAGGGCGGGCAGATCGAGTGGGGCTATTACGAAGAGACCAACCCGCGTCTCTGCCATCCGCGCGACCTGCTGGAAAAGGACCAGGCTCGGCTGTCGCCGTCGCAGCGCGATCTCGACATGGAGCAGATCATGGCGCCGCTGGAACGCGCCATGGAGCTGACGCCGATCCTCGGCGAGCTCGGCTACAATGAGGGCCATTCCTTCAACGGCCTGCTCCAGGTGACCACCGATGGCGGCCCGTCGATGGGAGAAAGCCAGAAGGTGAGGGGCCTTTGGTACGCCGTCGCCATCTGGGTCAAGGACGGACCCGGCATGGGCAAGCTGATCGCCGACTGGATGACCGACGGCCGCACCGCGATCGACCATCACGCCATCGACTATTCGCGCTTCTACCCGCACCAGACGAAGGAACAGTTCATCTGGGATCGCTGCACCGAGACGGCGATGAAGGTCTACAATCCTGCGGTGCATCCGCGCGAGCCCTTCTCCAAGGGCCGCAACATCCGCCGCTCGCCATTCTGGGAGCGCGAGAAGGAACTCGGCGGCTATTTCATGGAGCTGGGCGGCTGGGAGCGCGCCCACGGCTACGCCGCCAACGAGCATCTCTTGGAAAAATACGGCAACCGCGTGCCGGTGCGCGAGAACGAGTGGGACAACCGCCATTTCTGGCGCGTCTCCAATGCCGAGCATCTGGCGATGAGCGAGGATTGCGGCATCGTCAACCTCTCGCATTTCTCGATGTACGATGTCGAAGGGCCAGACCATGTCGCGCTGCTGGAGTGGCTGTGCGCGGCCAAGATCGGCGGCGACAACAATATCGGCAAGGGCATCTACACCCACTTCCTTGATGAAGAGGGCATGGTGCGCGCGGACTTCACCGTGATCCGCATGGCCGACCGCTGCCGGGTGATCGATGGCGCCGATGCCGGGCCGCGCGACTTCCGCTACATGCAGCGCACCGCGCAGGACAAAGGCTTCGACGCCACCGTCACCGATGTGACCGAAAAATACGTCACCATCGGCATCTGGGGCCCGAACGCCCGCACCACCTTGCAGAAGGTGGTCGATGACCCGAACGGGCTGACGCCGGAGAATTTCCCCTTCGCCGCGATCAAGCCGATCAAGATCGCCGGCAAGGACGTCACCGCCTTCCGCATCTCCTATGTCGGCGAGCAGGGCTGGGAACTGCATATGCGCTACGAGGATGGGCTGGCCGTCTGGGACGCGCTGCGCTCCACCGGCGTCATGCCGTTCGGCGTCGAGACCTACGCCAACACACGCCGCATGGAAAAGAGCCTTCGGCTGCAGAACGCCGACCTGTTGACCGAGTACAACCTGCTCGAAGCCGACCTTGCGCGCCCGAAGGTCAAGGAGAACGACTTCTGCGGCAAGGCCAAGCACCTGGAATATCGCGCCCGCGATCATCAGCCGGCAATGCTCTGCACGCTGGTGATGACCGAGAACAAGGACGCCAAGGGTGTCGCACGCTATCCGGTCGGCACCATGCCGGTGCAGGACCCCGCGACCGGCGAGACGCTGGTCGACGAGCTTGGCCGCCGCTCCTTCACCACCTCGGTCGCCTACGGCCCGACCATCGGCAAGAACATCGCGCTCGCCTACCTGCCTTGGGCCTATGCCCAGGAGGGTCGCAAGCTCAGTGTGGAGTATTTTGGCGAGACCTATCCGGTCGAGGTCGCCGGCGTCGGCTACAAGCCGCTTTACGACCCGGAGAACCTCAAGCCGCGCAGCTAGCCGCGCGTTAGTCTGGACAGAAAAGGGCCCGGTCGATGCCGGGCCTTTTTTCTTTGTTCGTGGCGGATTATCGCTTACCGTCGCGTCATGTCCGCTTTCGGCCGAACAGGGCATTGGCTTTCAGGCGCCACCGCGCTGGCGCTGCTTCTCAGCATGACCGCGGGATCGACGGCGACGGAGCAGGTCGACGTCGAGCTGGTGCTGGCGGTCGACGTGTCGCTCTCCATGTCACCCGCCGAACTCGAGATCCAGCGCCATGGCTATGCCGCGGCACTGACGCACGACGCCGTACTCAAGGCGATCGCCGACGGCGCCTATGGCAAGATCGTGGTCACCTATGTCGAGTGGGCCGGCACCAGATGGCAGCGGGTCGTCGTGCCGTGGACGGTGATCACGAACCGCGCCGATGCCGAAGGGTTCGTCTCGCAGCTCAATGCGCGTCCGCCGGACAGCGCGCGGCGTACCTCGATCTCCGGTGCGTTGGCTTTCGGCAGCGATCTTTTCGCCGAAAGTGGCTTTCAGGGCACCAAGCGCGTCATCGACGTTTCGGGCGACGGACCCAACAACCAGGGGGCGCCGGTCGATATCACGCGTGACGAGGTGGTGAAGCAGGGCATCACCATCAACGGACTGCCGCTGATGACAAGGGGCGGATTCAGCGGCGCCTTCGACGTCGACAATCTCGACCGCTACTACAGCGACTGCGTCATCGGCGGGCCGGGCGCCTTCATGATCCCGGTCAACGACTGGACGCAGTTCCCGGAAGCGATCCGCCGCAAGCTGGTGCTCGAGCTTGCCGGTCCGGCCTCGCAACAATGGGCGGCGGAAGAGGCGGCGCACCCGCCGGTCGTGCCCGCCGGCGACAGGCCGGCCGCCGATTGCCTGGCCGGCGAGAAGATGTGGCGCAACCGCGGCTGGATGCTGGACAGCCGCTAAAGCAATACTGGGATAAAATTGCTCAGCGGTCTCCCGACAGGAACCGCGCGGGCAAGAGCGTAGTTTCAGGAGAGCGTGGCGTTTTCCGTCTGGAAACCGCCGTCGAGGATTGGCGGATGCGGGCTTGCTTCCGGCGATCGCACGATGGCAAAGTGCGGCGGGGTCGGCGCAACTGCTCGAAGCAAACGAGGAAAGTCACCATGAAACGCCTGCTCATTCCGACCTTATTTGCGTCCTTGCTTTGCGCCGGCAGCGCCAGCGCCCAATTCTACGGCGAGGCGGCCTGTGTGCTGTTCGAGGACGTGAATTTCCGGGGGCGCTCGCTGGAAATGGGTCCTGACGACTCCGTCAATTTCCGCGGCGGCGAGTTCTGGAACGACCGTGTCTCCTCGGTGCTGGTGCGCCGGGGCTGTACGCTTGTTGCCTATGAGAATTCAGGCAGGCGCGGCCGCTCGATCGAACTCAATCGCAGGGTTCGCGGTTTCGGAGATTCCGGCTGGAACGACCGCATCTCGTCCGCCGAGTGCTATTGCGACCAGTATTGAACGCCGGCGTCGCTCCCGGCGAGCGGCCGCAACCGGTCCGGCATACGAGGCGTTTCCCCGCGCCGAGCTAGACAATGGTCCATGACCGATCCTGCTTGATTGACAAGCCTTTTGGGCTCTGTGAGACAATTTCCTCTCACCAGACAAGAAGGGGAACCACGATGAACAGGACCAGCATTTTCGCGGCGGCCGTGGCGGCCGCCATCGGATTGTCGGCGCCGGCGATGGCCGCTACGTCGCTCACCATCGGCATCAGCGGTTGGACCGGCTTTGCGCCGCTGACTTTAGCCAAGCAGGCTGGGCTTTTCGAGAAGCATGGGCTCGACGTCACGCTGAAGAAGGTTCCCCAAGCGAGCCGTCCGCTGGCGATTGCCAGTGGCGACCTGCAATGCGCGGCCACAACGGTCGAGACCTGGATGGTTTGGAACGCCAGTGGCGTCACCACCAAGCAAATCTTCCAGCTCGACAAATCCTACGGCGCCGACGGCATCGTCGTGCGCAATGACATCAAGACGGTCGCCGACCTGAAGGGCAAGAATGTCGCGTCGTCCGCTCCAGGAACGTCGCCCTATTTCCTGTTGGCCTGGGTACTCAACAAGAACGGCATGTCGACCAAGGACGTGACGGTCGTCAACCTGGAACCTGACGCGGCAGCGCAAGCCTTCCTCGCCGGCCAGAACGATGCCGCGGTCACCTATGAGCCCTTCATCTCCGCAGTGCGCGACAAGGCCGACCAGGGGCATATCCTGGCCACCACGCTCGACTATCCGATGGTGCTGGATACTGTCGGCTGCACGCCGGACTTCCTCAAGGCCAATCCCGGTGCCGCCAAGGCGCTGGCCGACAGCTATTTCGATGCGCTCGACATGATCAAGAAAGAGCCGCAGAAGTCCTACGAGATCATGGGCGCCGACGTGAAGCAGTCGGCGAAGGAGTTCGAGGACTCGGCCAAATACCTGAAATGGGCTGATCGGGAAGAGAACAAGCAGTTCTTCTCCAAGGACTTCCAGGACTTTTCCAAGACCGCGGCCGAGCTGTTGCTGCAGATGGGCCTCATCAAGGAAGCGCCGGACGTGACGACGCTCGCCGACACCAGCGCGGTTGCCAACTGATCCCGCATCTTCCGATCGACGGCGGCGGTAGCCGCCGTTCCTTCTCCTCAAGGACAGTGCCTGATGCTGCGTCCCTTGCATCCCGTCCCGCCGGGCACACGAACCGTGCTCGGCATCGCCTTCTTCGTGCTCTTCGTGGCGTTCTGGGCCTGGATAACGCTCGGCGGCCATGTGAACCGGATCTTTCTCGCCGATCCGCTGCAGATGTTGGGAGACGGCTGGCGGCTTCTGGTCGAGGACCGTTTCTGGCTCGATATCCTGATCACAATCTGGCGAGTCTTCGGCGGCTTCGTGCTGGCCTCGATCGTCGCCGTGCCGATCGGCATCGCGATGGGCGCCTGGAAGCCGGTCGAAGCCTTCCTCGAACCGTTCGTATCCTTCGCCCGCTACCTGCCTGCGTCCGCCTTCATCCCGCTGCTCATCCTGTGGGCCGGTATCGGTGAGCTGGAGAAGCTGCTGGTGATCTTCGTCGGCTCGGTCTTCCAGATCATCCTGATCATCGCGGTCAAGGTCGGCAGCACAAGGCGCGACCTGGTCGAGGCGGCCTACACGCTGGGGGCGACGGACAATGGCATCGTCAGGCGCGTGATCATGCCGGCCAATGCGCCGGAGATCGCCGAGACGCTGCGGCTGGTGCTCGGCTGGGCGTGGACCTATGTCATCGTCGCCGAGCTGATCGGCTCGTCGTCGGGCATCGGCTACATGATCATCAACAGCCAGTCGCGGTTGGCGACCGGGCAGATCATCTTCGGCATCATCGTGATCGGGCTGATCGGGCTTTTGTCCGACTTCGCCTTCAAGGCGCTCAACCGCTGGCTCTATCCATGGAGCCTGGCGTGAGCAAGCTTGTCATCGAGGGCGTTTCGCGGACCTTTGCCGGGGTGAGGGGCGGCCAGCCGGTGCAGGCTCTGCAGCCCGTCGACCTCGCGGTCGCGGCCAATGATTTCATCACCATCCTCGGGCCCTCCGGCTGCGGAAAGTCGACCTTGCTCAGGGTCGTCGCCGGGCTGGAGGCGCCGAGCGCCGGCCGCGTGCTGCTCGATGGCAAGGCCGTCACCCGGCCCGGTCCGGATCGCGGCATGGTGTTCCAGTCCTACACGCTGTTTCCTTGGCTGACGGTCGCCGAAAACATCGGCTTCGGCTTGCGCGAGCGGGGCATGCCCGAGCGCGACCGCAACGAGATCGTCGCTTCCTATGTCGACCTTGTCGGCCTGAAAGGCTTCGCGAGCCATTGGCCGAAGCAGCTCTCGGGCGGCATGCAGCAGCGCACCGCGATCGCGCGCGCTCTGGCCAACGACCCCGCGATCCTGCTGCTCGACGAGCCGTTCGGCGCGCTCGACAACCAGACGCGGGGGCTGATGCAGGAGTTGCTGCTCGGCATCTGGGAGCGGCGCAAGAAGACGGTGCTGTTCGTCACCCACGACATCGAGGAAGCGATCTTCATGGCCTCGCGGGTGATCGTGATGAGCGCGCGGCCCGGCCGCATCAAGTCGGACGTACCGGTCGAGCTTCCGCATCCGCGCCACTACACGCTGAAGACCAGCCCGGAATTCTCGGCGCTCAAGGCGCAGCTCACCGAAGACATCCGCATCGAGGCGATGCGGACGGCGCAGACCCAGTCTGCCTAGAGCAAAAACAAATACTTAGAGCGGTTCGGCGATTCGATGAATCGCTGAACCGCTCTAGGTATTTCGACGCCTCAAGCCGCCAGAAGCTGCTTGCGGTCGACGCGTTCCTGCTGCGGCGAGCGGGCGTAGAGCTCGCGGTAGCATTTGGAGAAATGCGAGGCCGAGACGAAGCCGCAGGCCACCGCCACTTCGACCACCGGCATGGACGATTGGATAAGCAGGTGCCTCGCGCGGTCGAGCCGGATCTCGAGATAATAGCGGGCAGGGGAGCGGCCCATCTCGGTGCGGAAGAGGCGCTCGATCTGCCGGCGCGACAGATCGACATGATCGGCGATCTCGATCAGCGACAGCGGCTCGGAGAGGTTCGCCTCCATCAGCTCGATGATGGTCAGCACCTTGGAATTCTGCACGCCCAGGCGCGCCCTGAGCGGCAGACGCTGGCGATCGGTCGGACTGCGCACACGGTCGGTCAGCACCTGTTCGCAGACGCGGTTGACGAGGCTTTCGTCGAAGTCGTCGCCGATCAGCTTCAGCATCATGTCGAGCGCGGCGGTGCCGCCGGCGCAGGTGTAGACGTTCTGGTCGACCTCGAAGAGGTCGGCGAAGACATTGGCCTTGGGGAAGGCTTCCGAGAAGCCCGGCAGGTTTTCCCAATGGATTGCGCAGCGCTTGTTCGACAGGAGCCCTGCGGCAGCCAGGATATGCGCGCCGGTGCACAAGCCGCCGACGGCGACGCCGCGGTTGTATTCCTCGCGCAGCCAGGCGAAAGCCGACTTGTTGTGGTAGCGCTCGACATTGATGCCGCTGCAGACGATCGCCATGTTCGGCCTGTCCGGCCCGGCCATCTTCCTGCGCTCTTCCTCAAGCGAGGTGTTGACGGCGCATTCGACGCCGTTCGAGGCGCGCACCGGCTTGCCGTCAATGCTTGCCAGGCGCCAGCTATAGGCCTCGTAGCCGAGCATCCGATTGGCCGAGCGCAGCGGGTCGAGCGCCGTCGCAAAGGCAATCATGGTGAAGTCAGGAATGAGAAAGAATACAAACGATCTCTTGATCGGGTGCTTTACGGCATTCACGGGAAACCTCACGCGGCCATGACGCGAACAGAATGTCGCGAACAGCATAGCGTCATCAGGAAAAACCATTCCTGTCAATCGGGTAGACGGCTAAGCGGAGATTAAATTTGCGACATGGGTCGCAAATGGGCAATTGGTCCTAGGTCAACGCCTCCACCCATGCAACGAAAGCCCGATAAAGACGAAAACGCCGCCCGGCCTTGCCGTGGCGGCGTCGAATTCCTTTCAATGCGACGGCCGCAAATGCCGCTCGAAAAGGCTGCCTCAGGCAATGAAACCGAGGCGGGCGGCAGCCATGGCGCCGGTCTGGCCGGGCATGGTCTTGGCGAGGCGCTGACGCTCGAGGGCGGTCGTCAGGTTCATTTCGCGGCGAGGGAACAGGCGGGCAAAGAGCTTCATTGTCATCTCCATTTGGGTTGCTCAGACGGGTCGCCTTCGCTTGATGGAGTGGGGCAGCTCGTTTTTGCTGGCGTTGATATAGGCTTGGTTCAGCGAAAACTAAATCGCAAAAGCGAAGCGCTTGATATGAAAAGCGACATCAATTGCGACATATTTGGGCAGGATGCCCGAAATTTACGATTATTTACAATGCACTAAATAGGAAACTGTGTCGCTATGCGAGTGGTTCATATGCGTCATGCAGCGGCCGCATGGCTCGAAAACTCATTTGAACGCAAACAAAAAAGGCCTGCCGGTCTGACGCACACGGCAGGCCTTCAATTCTCGATACACACTTGGCTACTTCGCCCCGGCCCAGGCTCCGACGCCGTAGCGCATACCGGTCTTGGCATCGGCGGCTTCCGGCCAGCCGATATCCTTCTGCAGTTCGATCGGCAGCGCATGGATGGCGCGTTCGGTCTGGTAGCGGGCGCGGGCCGCGCTGAATTCGGTCGCGAGCCGACCGATGGACGACAGGATGGACATCTTCTTTCTCCTCGATTCGGGCAGGGGCGCCCGGCAATGCGTTACGTCAGGTCTGTTTCAGCTTCATTTCATGTCGATTGCAGGTCCGTGTCGGGGTCGTTTGATGGCTGCTTTTGGCAGCATCCCGCATCGATCGAGTTGACTATGCGCCCGAAGTGATGTTCAATCAAACGAAATGGGATGATCGTTTGCATCAGAAAAATTGAAGGCAAGGTCCGATGAACGCCCCGCTCAACCATCCTCTGCCACTGCTCGATCTCGATGTGCTGCGCACTTTCGTGGCGATCGCCGAGACCGGCAGCTTCACCACCGCCGCCAATGCGGTGTTCCGCACGCCCTCAGCCGTCTCCATGCAGATCAAGAAGCTGGAGGACATTCTCGGCCGCTCGGTCTTCCAACGCGACGCGCGCTCGGTGACCCTGACCACGGATGGCGAAATGTTGCTCGGCTACGCCCGGCGGCTGCTGTCGATCAACCGCGAGGTGGTGTCGAAGTTCATCATTCCCGACATCGTCGGCGTGGTGCGGCTGGGCTCGCCGGACGATTATGGCGAGCGTGTGCTGCCGCATGTGCTGAAGCGCTTCGCGCAGTCGCATCCGTCGATCGCCGTCGACGTCACCATCGACCAGAGCATCAATCTGCGTCGCCGCATGGACGACCGCGCGCTCGACATCACGCTGCTGACCAATTCCTATAAGACCAGCGCGCTCGGCGCCGAGGTGCTTTTGACCGAACCGATCGTCTGGGCCGGCGCTAAGGGCGGCTGCGCGCATCTGCGCGAGCCGCTGCCCGTGTCGTTGTGGGAAGAGGGCTGCGCCTGGCGGGCCGGTGCCCTGGAAGCGCTCGGCCGCGAGGGCCGCAACTATCGCATCGCCTATATGAGCGCGCATACGGCCGGCCAGCGCGCCGCGATCATGGCCGACCTTGCCGTGGCGCCCCTGCCGAAATCTTTCCTCGGCGACGAGATGGTGTCGCTTGGCGCGAAGGACGGTATGCCCGACATCGGCACCTACAATCTCGCCATGGTGGTCGCGCCCGATGCCAGCGCGCCGGTGAAGGCGGTCGCCGACCACATCCGGGCGACGTTCGAGCTGTTCCGCGAAACCGGCAAGTTCTGACCAGCCTGGGCAAAACCTGCATTGAATGAGCCCGCCCTTTGGGGGCGGGTTTTTTCTTCACCGCGTCCAGCCTAGAACGCCATGGGACGATCATGGCGGTCGGCGCGCTGTCTCATGGCCCAATGCGCTTCAACGCATTGATGCGGCTGGCGGCGTTTCCCACCGCATGCTGACCCTCACGCTGCGCCGGCTGGAGCGGGATGGGCTGGTGAAACGAACCGCCTATCCAACCATTCCGCTAAAGGTCGAGTACGAGCTGACCGAGATGGGCCATTCGCTCATCCAGCCTTTGGAGGCATTGTCGAGCTGGGGCCAGCAGAACCGATCGGCAATCGAAGCGTCGCGCAGGGATTACGATCGAGACGTCGCTGCCGGGTCGTGAACGGTCAGGTCGCGGCCTGACCCTGCAGCGACCAGCCACGGGCTTTGACCGGCCGCGCCCTTGCTTCCCCGTTCAGAAAGGCGACGATGCTGTCCCTCGCGCGTCGCGCTTCCGGCATCTCGATCAGCGGCCAGACGTGGAACATGCCTTCCTCGTAGACCACGTCGATCTCGACGCCGGCATCGCGCGCCCGTTCCGCGAAGATCAGATTGTCGGGGCTGAGCAGGTCGTGCGAGCCGGTGAGCAGCAGCGTCCTCGGCAGCACCGAGAGATCGCCGTAGAGCGGACTGATGTGCCAGTCGGCGCGGTCGATGCCGGCGCTGTAGAGGCGGATCGCCTCGAGCCCGCCGGGAATGCCGAGCCACGGATCTCTGCGTTCCGCCTCGAACACCTCCGGATTGGACAGCGACATGTCGAGACCGGGCGAGATCAGCACGTGGCGCGCCGGCGATGAAAGGCCTTCCTCCGCGGCCATCATTGTGAGCACCACGGCCATGTTGCCGCCGGCGGAATCACCCATGAAGACGATGTCTTCCGCATCGGTCTCCTCAAGCATGCGCCGGTAGACGTCGCCGACCATGCCGAACATGTCATGGAAATCGTGCTCGGGCGCGATCGGATAGATCGGAACGGTGACGCCAAAGCCAAGCCGTTCGGCCATTTCGGCGATCAGACCCCAATGGTAGGATGTGATCTGAAAAACATAGGCGCCGCCATGCATGTAGAGGATGCGCCGCCGTTCGCCGGCCCTGGGCGCGATCTCGTAGACGGGAAAGCCGTCGACGCTGGTCTCGGTGATATCCAGCCGCGCCTTGAGCAATGCCGGTGGATGATAGTCTTCCGTCTTGCGCGCGTAGACGATCCAGCGTTGCAGGTTTTCGGGACTGGAAAAGGCCTTCTTGCGGCTGTGCCTAAGAATGAACGAGACGACGTGGCTTTTCAAACTGGGCATGCGGGTACACGGACTTCGGCAGAGCCGACTAAGAATTCCCCCGTCATGCGAAGATTGTAGCTCAGGTGGAAATGTCAAGCTACGCCATGGGCACATCGACGTGATGCGACGGTGACCGCCTCACCGTCGACCCGATAGCAACGCGGCGCGAAGCTTGTTGTCGCTGGTTGCCGAGGCCGCTTGCCGGCCCCGGCGGCTGCCGAGCAGCTTGCACTTGTCGGCGAACGTCATCAGCGCGGGGTGCCCAGGAGCAGCTTGTGAAGAGCCGCCTGCGGGTCGCTCGGCGGCGACGCCGGCCAGCCGATATCCTTCCGGACATGCGCCGGCAGGTCGTTTAGCGCGCGGATCGCCTTGTTGCGGGCATGGGCGTGCCTGATGGCAACACCGAAGCGGCCGAGATTATCGAACATCGACATTGTGGTTCCTCCGGAAGGTCGCGCTGGCCCGAAGGCATTTTCACGCCAGCCCTTCGATGCGAGCTAAATGCGCCCGACATGTTTCGAGTGGATTTCACGAAGACAGCACTTCGGTTTCCGGATCGGGTGGATCCGGAAACATTTGCATGCAAATGAAATCGAAATGCGTTTCGGTGTGAAGACGGCCTATTCGCGTCCGCGCCGTGCCGCACGCTCCTCGCGCGAGCGCCGCCGCGGGGTGGCGTCGCCGGCGGCACCATCCTCGCTCGTCGCCTTGCGCGGCGGCAGCTTCACCGCGGCCGCCAGCTTCGGGAACGGGTCGACCTTGTTCGGCAGCGCCATGGCGTAGACAAAGTGCTCCTGGAATTTTGGTTCCAGCGCGGTCTCGATCTTTTCGATCCTGCTCACCGTCTCCTCGATCTCGCGGCGGTAGCCCCGATTGAGGAGCGCCATGCGCGCGCCGGCGCCAGCGGCATTGCCGACGGCCGACACCTTGTCGAGGTCGCAGTCCGGGATCAGCCCCAGCACCATGGCGTATTTCGGATCGATGAAGGAGCCGAAGGCGCCGGCGAAATGGATGCGGTCGACATGGTCGGTGTGCTGCTTCTCCATGAGCAGCTTGGTGCCGGCATAGAGCGCCGCCTTGGCAAGCTGGATGGCGCGCACGTCATTCTGGGTGATGGTGATCTTCGGCTCGCCGTCCTTCAGCAGGTAGGAGAAGGTGCGGCCGTTGGCAACGATGCGCGGCGAGCGCGCGGCAAGGGAGCCGTCGACGACGCCGTCCTCGGAAATGATGCCCGACAGATACATCTCGGCGATCACTTCGATGATGCCCGAGCCGCAAATGCCGGTGACGCCGGTTGCCTGTACGCTTTCGGCGAAGCCCGGCTGATCCGACCAGAGCTCCGAGCCGATGACGCGGTAGCGCGGCTCAAGCGTGTTCGGGTCGATGCGCACGCGCTCGATGGCGCCAGGCGCCGCGCGCTGTCCGCCGGAGATCTCGGCACCCTCGAAGGCCGGGCCGGTGGGAGAGGAGGCGGCCACGACGCGCGTGCGGTTGCCGAGCACGATCTCGGCATTGGTGCCGACATCGACGATCAGCATCATCTCGTCCTGGCGATGCGGGCCTTCCGAAAGGGTCACCGCAGCGGCGTCCGCGCCGACGTGGCCGGCGATGCAAGGCAGCATGTAGAGGCGCGCGCCCTGATTGAGCTTCAAGCCGAGATCGGAAGCCTTGATGCGCACCGCACCCGAGACGGCCAGCGCGAAGGGCGCGCCGCCGAGCTCGGTCGGATCGATGCCGAGGAACAGATGGTGCATGATCGGGTTGCCGACGAACACCGTGTCGAGGATGTCGTTGCGCTGAACATTGCCTTCCGCGCACACCTTGTCGACGAGGCCGGAAACCGCCTCGCGCACGGCGACCGTCATGCCCTCGCGCCCATCCGGGTTCATCATCACGTAGGAGACGCGGCTCATTAGATCCTCGCCGAAGCGGATCTGCGGGTTGGAGGTGCCGGAGGAAGCGGCGACGCGGCCCGACAGCAGCGACACCAGATGCATCGCGATCGTGGTCGAGCCGATATCGCAGGCGAGCCCATAGGCCTCGTTCTTCAGCCCTGGCCAGAGCGCTATGACGCGCGCGATGTCGCTGTCGGCATCCTTGTGGATGGCGGCGGTAGCGGTCCAGTTGCCCTTGCGCAGGATGCCCTGCACCTGCGGCAGCAGATAGAAATCGAATTCGAGGCTCTTGAAACCCCAGTCCTTCATCAGGGCGATCTTCAAGCGGTCGAGATCGCCGAGCGGCTTGTGCATGTCGGGTTCTTCGATCTCGACATAGCACATGCGCACCGCGGAATCGCGGGCGATCACCCTGGTGTCGGCGTCCTTGCGGATGGTCTGGGCGTTGATGACCGTGTCCTGCGGCACGTCGATGACGAGGTCGCCGAGGATCTGCGCCGAGCAGGACAGGCGGCGGCGGTCGGGCAGGCCGCGCACGCGCTCGTAGCGCTCCTCCTTGGCGCCCTTGGCAGAAATGTGGTCGTTGGAGGAGACGATCTTGTGCTTGGCGAAATTGCCTTCCTGCACCTCGATCTGGCAGCGCCCACAGGTGGCGCGGCCGCCGCACACGCTTTCGACATAGACACCGAGCTGGCGCGCGGCGTCGAGCACCGGCGTGCCAACCGGGAACCGCCCGCGCTTGCCTGACGGCATGAACAGCACGAGCGGATCGGTGATATTGGGAGGCGGGTTCACGATTACATGCTTATCCGCGGGCCATCCGGGCTTCACGGCCGCCGCGGCGACGACCACCGGCAGCGGCTGCGCCATCGCCGGGGGCGGTGACCGCGACCGGAGCCGCAACCGCATGGCCGCCTTCGGCCGGCTTATAGTCCTTGTAGGTGCGGATCCAGGTGGTGCAGTTCTCGTCGGTGCCGTTGAGCACATTGGCGCCGCGCACGGCCTCCATTTCCTGCGGGCGGACCGGATTCATGATGGCGCTCGTCATGCCGGCGCCGATCACCATCGGGATGAAGGCGGCGTTGATGCCGTGGCGGTGCGGCAGACCGAAGGAGATGTTGGAGAGACCACAGGTGGTGTTGACCTTGAGCTCTTCGCGCAGCCGGCGCAGCAGCGCGAACACCTGGCGGCCGGCATCGCCCAGCGCGCCGATCGGCATGACCAGCGGGTCGACGACGACGTCATGGGCGGGTATGCCGTGGTCGGCGCAGCGCTCGACGATCTTCTTGGCGACGGCGAAGCGGACGTCCGGATCCATCGAGATGCCGGTCTCGTCGTTGGAGATGGCGACGACCGGAACGTTGTATTTCTTAACCAGCGGCAGGATCGCCTCGAGCTTCTCTTCCTCGCCGGTAACGGAGTTGACCAGCGGCCGGCCCTTGGCGACCTTCAGTGCGGCCTCGATCGCGGCGGTGACCGAGGAGTCGATCGACAGCGGCAGGTCGACGAGATTCTGCACGATCTCCAGCGTCTGCACCAAAAGCGCCGGCTCGGTGGCGTTAGGGTCGACGGCGGTGACGCCGGCATTGACGTCGAGCATGGTGGCGCCGCAGGCGGCCTGCTCCAGCGCATCCTTGACGACGGTCTCAAAATTGCCGGCCACCATTTCGGCGGCCAACTTCTTGCGACCTGTCGGGTTGATACGCTCGCCGATCACACAGAAGGGCTGGTCGAAGCCGATGACGATTTCTCGGGTCGCCGAGGCGACGATGGTGCGGGTCATGCGATCTCTCCGTCGGGATATAAAGAGTTCTTTATATCGTTATCTGATTTTGTTCAAGCGAATGGTGATCGGCCGCGCCCTCAGTGCGCGGTCTTCACCATGTCTACCTGGGTTTCGGTAATCTCGTCGTGCAATATGTGGTCGAGCCGCTCGGCGACGATCTGGTCGTCGCGGCGAATCTCCCGTTGCCAGGGCTGGCGGCCTCTCAGCACGCCCGATTCATCGACGATCTCGGCGACATACTCCTCCTGGCGGTAGGCCATCACATGGACGCCGGCGACGCCCGGGATTTCCTTCACCTCGTTGATGATGTCGATGCAGAGCTGCTTGCCTTCCTTCTTCTGGTCCTGCGCGCCTTCGAGCCGCTTGATCACCGCCTCGGGAATATGGATGCCCGGCACGTTGGAACGGATCCATTTCGCCGTCTTGGCGGAAGCGAGCGGCCCGACGCCGCACAGGATGAAGACCTTTTCGGTATGGCCGAGATCGCGCGCCTTCTGCATGAAGGTTTTGAACATCGGCACGTCGAAGCAGTATTGCGTTTGCACGAATTGCGCGCCGGCGGCGATCTTCTTGCCGAGATGGATCGGACGGAAATCGTAAGGCGGCGCGAAGGGGTTGACGGCGGCGCCGAGGAAGACCTGCGGCGGGGTCGTCAGCTTGCGGCCGGACAGGAACTTGCCGTTGTCGCGCATGATGCGGATGGTCTCGAGCAGCGACATGGAATCGAGGTCGAACACCGGCTTGGCTCCCGGCTGGTCGCCTGCCTGCACGCCGTCGCCGGTGAGGCAGAGCATGTTGGCGACGCCCATCGCCGCGCCGCCCAGCACGTCGCCCTGGATGGCGATGCGGTTCTTGTCGCGGCAGGCGATCTGCATGATCGGGGCATAGCCCATGCGGGTGAGCAGCGCGCAGATGCCGACCGACGACATGTGGCAATTGGCGCCCGAGGCGTCGACCGCGTTGATGGCGTCGACCCAGCCATCGAAGATCTTGGCGCGGTTGTAGACGTCTTCCGGGTCGGCGCTGTCAGGCGGGTTGAGCTCGGTCGTCACCGCGAACTCGCCGCGGCGCAGCACGCGCTCCAGCCGGCCGCGCGAGGTGTGGCCGGGCAGGGGATCGAGCGGCAGGTGGATGCCGGCCGGATTCTCGTCGCGTTGGCGGGCGTTCATGCGGAGGCTCCGGTGTTCTGCGCCTTCTGGGTCGTTTCTCGCGCGGTGGCGGCCTGCGCGGTCACCCGCAGCCAGGCCGAGGTTTCGCGCAGCGACTGGTCGACAGGCTTCTGCACGGTGAGGATGTTGTCGCCGTGGACCATGTTGCGGGAGCCTTCCCAGGCTTTGACCCAGACACAGGGCATATCCGGCTCGACCTCGCAATTGCCGTTGGCACGCACGCCGCCGCAAGGGCCGTTGCGCAACTGCTTCGGACAATTCATCGGGCATGACATGCCGGTCGAGGACAGGATGCACTGGCCGCACATGCGGCAATCGAACATGAAGCCCTTGACGCGCTTCTCGACGAATTTCACGGGAGCTTCGACACGGCCGTAGCCGATGCCCTTCCACAGAGGATGCAAGAGCAGGAAGACGTCGGCGAACCGGCTATAGAACCATTCGAGCAATCGCGAATGGCGGATCGACCACAGGCGTACAGCGAAGGTGCGCTGGACGCGCCGCTGAGGCGACACGTCGGCAGGCTTGTAGTCGGATTTCGGCGCGGCCTTCTTGACCAGGGTGGCCTGGGTAACCGTCGGCTGTTGCTCAGACATTTTCTTTCCCGCCAGCCTTGACCAGAGCGACCAGCCGCTCGCGGTCATATTTCGCATCGAGTTCGTTGAATGCCTTCTCGACCTCGGCCTCTATGTCGTCGCCGACCGGCACCGGCTCGGCCTTGCGCCATTCGGCCAGGTAATCGTCAGTGCCGCCGGCCCCCGTGCGCATGGCGCACATGTCGATCGCTTCGGTGAAGCGCAGCGGCAGCTCACGCTTGGCGTTCTGCCGGCCCTTCTTGACGATGACCTGGGCGGGGATGTCGCGCCAATAGACGACGATCAGATCGGCCATGAAACTCTTGCTCCTTGATGCTGCGAGCATTGCCGCAAGCGCCCTGAGGCCGCTTGTTATGGGACGACGCGCGCGCCTTCAAAAGCGACGCTGTCGTAAGCGCCCAAGGGGAGAGGTCGATTGGTAGGATCCGGTGAAAGAGTTAAAGTGCCCCCTCGGCTCTGGCTGGCCTGGTGTCCGGGCAGGACAAGTCGACTGAAGAGGCCTCTTGTTCGAACAACCAAGTGGCCCGGTATTTTCGACCGCGCGATCCGAAATGCTTAGAAATTAGCTCATTCGCTAACAGCGATTCCGTTCGCGACGCCGCCAGTCGTTGGGACCCCGCAGGGTGTGCCCAACGGGACCAGTGGTCCTGGGCCGAATTTGCCGACACTGGTCAAGCAATATGCTCCCCATCCCACCGGAGAAGTAGGTCCAGGTGCTGTGGGTGGTGGTGCGTCGGGTTGCGGCATCGGCAATAGTGGAATGTTTTTCGCAGCTCCTTCTATCGCTCGATTTTGCTGTTGCAACGTATCCAGACGCGTCCCAAATCCTCTTTGAATATCAGAAAGAAAACCAACGGCAACAACATACGGGGCTTGCCGGTTACTTGGTGCCGAATAAGCAGGAGACACGAAGCTCAGGCTGGCGTCGTTTGTGGCGCTGGGGCTGGGCGGGGGTTTGAGACTTGTTCCGTTCATGTAGGACGTGATCAACGCCGGAGCAGCAATTCCAAGCTGAACCAAAGACATGGGAGTACGTACTTCGGAATTAAGTGAAGCCATCACTCCACCAAGAAGAAGCAGGATAAAGACCCTAAGGCCATATCCAATATAATTTCCTATAGTTAAAGCATGAGGCCCATCTGTAAAAGAAGCAACGTCAATGGTAAGAAGGCTCACCAATATTGGAAGGAGACCGCCAAGAGCTCCAAGTAGGAACATCGATGTTCGCGACATCTGACTTGCTCCTTATTCACGTCGGTGCGCATCGTCAATGAAGATTCCGCACTTAGAGTTATAAACCAAATCTATACGCGAGTCGATTGCCTCCACATATGTTAACGAGGGAAACCGTCGGTCGATCGAGACGGTAAGCTGCCAAGGCGCCTATCGGCTTCGCCGGCGGTGCCGATGTTTCGCGAAGCTTGTGAATTGGTGACATAGTAGGACGTAGACTCATTACCGCGCAGCCAGATCCGGATTGCGACGAGTTTGAGGGCGGCAAGATAGTTCTCAGCCAGCTTGTCGTATCGGGTTGCGATACGACGGAATTGCTTGGCCTTGTTGAAGAAGCGTTCGACGAGATTGCGCGCCTTGTAGAGGAAGGGGCTGAAGCAGATCGCGTCCTTGCGGTTGGCCTTGGGCGGAATGTTGGCCCATGCCTTTCGCTGGGTGACAGCATTGCGCAAGGCGTTGGCATCATAGCCCTTGTCGGCGAGTAGCATGGCACCCTCCGGCAAATCCTTGATCAAGTCCGCTGCGGAGGCGATGTCACTCATCTGGCCTGCCGTGAGCGTCAGCTTGATCGGCCTGCCTTGGGCGTCGACAAGAGCATGGATTTTGGTTGTCAGCCCGCCTCGGGACCGACCGAGACAGTGATCTCGATCCCCCTTTTTGCCGTCGCGCCCTGCTGATGGATGCGAACAATGGAGGTGTCGATCATCTGCACCGTGCCGTCATGGGCTTTGGCGATGGCATCCATGAGGCGGTCCCACACACCTGCTTTCCGCCATCGGACGAAGCGATTGTAACAGGTGGTGCCTGGGCCGTATCGCTCTGGCAGTTCGCGCCATGGCGCACCGGATCGCAGCACCCAGAAGATGCCGTCGAGGACGCGCCTATCATCGACGCGCGGCACCCCTCGCGGCTTGTTGGGCAACAGCGGCTCGATCACGCGCCACTCGAAGTCGGTCAGGTCATATCGGCTCATGCGGACCCTGAATCAGATTCTGCCGCAACATAAAAGTGGCAGCCGACAACGACCAGGTGCTGAAGTTCGATTACGTCCCGGCCATGCCCTCATATTCCCAATCGAAGCGCTTTCTGAGTTCTTGCACGCTATCATCCCACGTCGCGTGCTCGCATTTCCGCAAGATGTTAAGGAGGCTCGCCAATACGCTCTGCCACTCAAACACATCGACAAACACCCATGCGGTGGAGCGACGTGGCAAGTGTCTAGTCCCGGAGTGTGGGGGAATCAGTCAAGCTGATCCTTCATTCAGGGATAAGCTATGGGACAGATACTCCACGGCAGCGCCACGACCACGCACGCCATCCGAGCAGCGATACAGCGATCGA
>NZ_SRUU01000032.1 GCF_004791585.1 Mesorhizobium sp. M1C.F.Ca.ET.210.01.1.1 | reverse complement strand
GGCTCAACTCGGCCATCTCAGTGCTCCTGTTCCAAGATTGCGCTTCAACAGCCGCAATCCTTCAAAACAGAAGCCTCAACCGCAAACCGACCCGCCAAATGCCGCGTCAGCGGCTTCGTTCAATCCCTCTTCGATTCTGTCAAAAGCTGAACCGCTCTAGGTGTCGGAATCCTTCGGGATGCCGAGTTCGCCGGCCCTCGCCGGATAATCCACCCCGACCAGGAACAGCCCGTCCGGCGGCGCAACCTGTCCGCAGGCGGCGCGGTCGCGCGCTTCGAGCGCCGCCTTGAGATCGGTAGCGCTCCAGGAGCCGTCGCCGACACGCCGGAGCGAGCCCACCATCGAGCGGACCTGGTTGTGCAGGAAGGAACGCGCCGAGGTCCGCACCTCGATCAAATCGCCGACGCGGCCGACGTCGAGACGCGCGAGCGTGCGAACCGGGCTTTCGGCCTGGCACTGGGTGGACCGGAAGGTGGTGAAGTCGTGACGCCCGAGCAGCACCTTCGCCGCCTCGTGCATGGCCTCGGCGTCGAGCCGCTTCGGCACCCACCAGACCTTGCCCTTTTCGAGCGCCGACGGCGCGCGGCGGTTGAGGATGCGGTAGAGATAATGGCGGCCGGTGGCGGAGAAGCGCGCGTCGAAATCGTCGGCGACAACCGCCGCCCTCAGGATCGCGACGCGCGCGCCGGCCGCCTGCAGATGGGCGTTGACGGCGTCGCGCACCTTGTCGCCCGGCCAGGTTTTGGCAAGATCGACATGCGCAACCTGGGCGGTGGCGTGCACGTCGGCATCGGTGCGGCCGGCGGCGCGGAGCCTCACCTCCTCGCCGCAGAATTTCTCGATCGCCTGCTCGATCGCCTGCTGCACCGAAGGCTGGTCCGCCTGGTGCTGCCAGCCGGCGAATTGGCTGCCGTCATATTCGATGTCGAGGCGAAAACGCGGCATATGCGATGAGCGCCAGCCGCCTAGGCGGCCAGCGCGGTGAAGGCCGAAGCATAAACCAGCCTGCCGGTCTCGGGCGCATCGCCCCAGGCCAGCGCCTGCAGCGCCTCGCCCTGGTACTCGCTCTCGAACTTCTCGGCGCGGGCATGGGTGTAGCCGAAGCGGCCGTAATAGGCCGGGTCACCCAGCACCACGGCAAGCCGCTCGCCGGCTTCCTTGAGGCGGACATGCGCCTCGCGGATCAGCGCGCCGCCGATGCCGGTGCCGTGGAAGGACGGCTCGACCGCCAGCGGCGCCAGCGCCAGCGCCGCGAAGCGCTTGCCGCCGTTCTGCACGAAAAGCCTGGAAAACAGGATGTGGCCGACGACCTGGCCGTCTTCTTCCGCCACCAGCTCGACGACGGCGTCGCCGCCGGTCACCAGCGCGTCGACCAGGCCGGCCTCCGCCTGCTGGCCGAAGGCATGCTCTTCGACGAGGCGGATCGCCTCGCGATCCCGCTGCGTCGCCGCGCGTATCGACATCATGCTCATGTGAGTTTCATTCCTTTTTCGATCTTGGCCCCGCGCAGAAACTCCTGCGCGGCGGCGGGCCTTCCGCCCGCCCGTTGAACTTCGACCAGCCTGATCGCGCCTGACCCGCAGGCGACCGTCAGCCGGTCATCGAGAATTCCTCCCGACTCGCCGACGCCATCGGAAAGCGTCGAGCGAAGCAGTTTCAGCCGCTCCATGCGGCCGCCAATTTCGACCTCGCACCACGCGCCCGGAAAGGGCGAGAGGCCGCGAATGTGATTGTGGACTTCGCCGGCAGGCCGCGTCCAGTCTACGCGTGCCTCCGATTTATCGATCTTTCGGGCGTAGGTCACCCCTTCCGTCGCCTGTTGGGTAAATGTCAGACAATTTATCCCCAGTTGCGCCAGCGCTTCCACCATCAGCGAAGCGCCTATGTCCATCAATCGGTCATGCAGTTCGCCGGCGGTCATATCGGGTGCGATGGGGCATCTTTCAACCAATGCCACCGGACCGGTGTCCAGACCCTGTTCCATTTTCATCACCATCATGCCGGTCTCGGCATCGCCAGCCATGATGGCGCGCTGGATGGGAGCAGCACCACGCCAGCGCGGCAAAAGCGAGGCATGACCGTTGAGGCAGCCTAGTTTGGTGGCCTCCAAGACGGGTTTCGGAAGAAGCAGGCCATAGGCGACGACCACCGCGACATCGGCCTGCAAGGCGGCAAAGGCCTGCTGTTCGGCCTCGCCCTTCAGCGATGTCGGCGTGCGCACCTCGAGGCCCAGCCGCTCGGCCTCGCGCTGCACCGGCGAGGGGGTCAGCTCCAGCCCACGCCGGCCGGCGGCGCGCGGCGGCTGGGTATAGACGGCCGCGATGTCGTGGCCGGCCTCGGCTATCGCCCGCAGCGTCGGCACCGAAAAATCCGGCGTACCCATGAAGATGACACGCAGGGGCATGCCCCCTAGCCCACCATCTTGCCCGGCGCCTTGTCCTTGGCGAGTTTCTTGAATTTCCTCACCACCATGTCGCGCTTCAGCTTCGAGATGTGGTCGATGAACAGCACGCCGTTGAGATGGTCGATCTCATGCTGCAGGCAGGTCGCCATCAGGCCTTCCGCCTGCATCTCCTGCAGCTTGCCGTCGCGGTCGAGATATTTCACCCGAACGGCAGCGGGACGCTCGACCTCGGCGTAATAGTCCGGGATCGACAAGCAGCCTTCCTCATAGACGGAGCGCTGGTCGGAGCTTTCGAGGATCTCCGGGTTGATGAAGACATGCGGCGCCGGCTCCTCGCCTTCCTTGGCAAGGTCGATGACCAGCAAGCGTCGCGGCTCGCCGACCTGGATCGCCGCCAGACCGATGCCCGGCGCGTCATACATGGTCTCCAGCATGTCTACGGCGAGCTTGCGCAAATCACTGTCGACGCGCTCAACCGGTTTGGAAACCTGGCGCAGGATGGGATCCGGAAGGATGATGAGCGGCTTGATCGACATGGCGTCTCACCTAAGACGTCGCAGGAAAAGCGTCAACCGGGACATGTTTCGCCTGTTCACGTTTTGATCTGTGCTGGCGGACCGAATCGGCTATGCTGCCCTCATGAACGACATGAGCTCCATCCTTTCGGAACCGGTCGCGCGGCTCGGCGCCACCACGATCACACTCGGCCAGGCGCTGGGTTTTGGTACAGCGCTGCTGCTTGCCTTGTTCCTCGCACTCGCCACGGCGCTGTTGCGCGCTGGCAAGGCCCGGGCGGTGGCGGCAACCGAAGCCGCCGACCATGCCCGCGATACCGAAGCGCGCATGGCCGACATCATGCAGGCGCAGGCCGAGATGCAAGGTCGCATGGGCGCGATCGCCGAAGTGTTCGGCGCCAGGCAGGCCGAGCTGACCCAATCGCTGGGACAGCGGCTCGACGCCATGACCGGCCGCCTCGGCCAGACGATGGCCGAGCAGACCAGGTCGACGCATGAGAGCCTGGCCAAATTGCAGGAGCGGCTGGCGGTGATCGACACCGCGCAAGGCAACATCCAGTCGCTTGCCGGTCAGGTCGTGCAGCTGCAGGCGATCCTCTCCAACAAGCAGACGCGCGGCGCTTTCGGCCAGTCGCGCATGGAGGCGATCGTCGCCGACGGGCTGCCCCACGGCGCCTACGAATTCCAGGCGGGCCTCTCCAACGGCAGCCGGCCGGATTGCCTCGTGCGGATGCCGAACGGCGCGCCCGCGCTCGCCATCGATGCCAAGTTTCCGCTCGAAGCGTGGAACGCCATCCGCGCGGCCGAGGGCGCCGACCTGCAGAAAGCGGCCGCGCAGGCATTCCGGCGCGATATCGAGGTGCATATCCGCGATATCGCCGAAAAATACCTGATCCAGGGCGAGACGCAGGACACCGCCTTCATGTTCGTGCCGTCGGAATCGGTGTTCGCCGAGATCCATGAGAATTTCGAGGCGGTGGTGCAGAAGGCGCACCGCGCCCGCGTCGTCATCGTCTCGCCGTCGCTCTTGATGCTGTCGATCCAGGTCATCCAGGCGATCCTGAAGGATGCGCGCATGCGCGAGCAGGCGCATCTGATCCAGGGCGAGGTCATCCGCCTGATGGAGGACGTGGCGCGCGTCGACGAGCGCGTGCGCCGGCTGCAGACGCATTTCGGCCAGGCGGCCAAGGATATCGACGACATCCTCGTCTCGACGACGAAGGTGACCAAGCGCGGCCAGAAGATCGAGGCGCTGGAGTTCGCCGAAGGGGAAACCGAGCCGCCGCGTGGTCCGGCCAAGGTGGAGGCTGGCGCGCGCGTGGCTGACTCCAAGACCGGCCAGCTCAGGTTGCGCGTCGTCGAGGGCGACGACTGAGACTACTGCTCCTCGACCACCCTAGTGCCCTCGAATTCCGGCAGCCAGTGCAGCGCCGAGCGATGCCAGTATTGCGTCCTCGGCACCAGCTGGTCGCGCTGGCGCGCCGTGCCGGTCCTGACGCCGTAGACCTTCGGGCCGTCGCCGACGGAGGTGGCATAGAGATGCGAGCCGCACTCGCCGCAAAAGCCCTGCGCCCGCTTGGCGCCGCTCGACCCGGTCTTGATGTAGACCTTGGGCTCGCCCTTGGTAATGCGGTAGTCCTCTTCCGGCACGCGCACGGTGACGCGAAAGGCCGTGCCGGTGAGCTGCTGGCAATCCGTGCAGTGGCAGATCGAGGTCTTCTCGGGGTCGACCTCCGCCTCATAGGTGATGGCACCGCAATGGCACCCGCCGTCGATTCTCATCGGGGTTGCTCCCTAAAATTTGCTTCGCTCAAACCTAATCCTCTTCGGGGGCCTCGGCGATAGCCTTGCGCCTGCGCTCCCATGTGCCAGTCGCCTGCGGCTTGACGAACAACCTGGCGATTTCGGGCATGTCGGTTTTCAGTCGCGCCTCCAGCCGCTCGACGCAGGCTTCGATCTCGGGCGCTGTGAGATGATCCTCGAACTCGATGCTCAAGCCCGCGACGATTTCTTCCGGGCCGATATGAACGCTCAATATGCCGTTCGCCCGCTGCACCGCCGGATCCTGCTCCGCGATCGCCAGCACCTTCTTCTGCACCTCGGGCGAGGCCGGTTCGCCAAGAAGCAGGCCTTTGCTCTCGCGCGCCAGGAAGATCGCTGTGGCGCCAAGGATGATCGCGATGCCGATCGAGCCGACGCCGTCGAGTTCCGGAATTTCCAGCAGTTCGGACGCGAGGATGCCGGCGAAGGCGACGATCAGGCCAAGCAGTGCCGCGCTGTCTTCGAACAGCACTGTGTAGACGCTGGGGTCCTTGCTGCGGCGCACCGCCTGGAGCCAGCCCTGACTGCCCTTCTCCCGGCGGAATTCCTTCAGCGCCACCAGCCAGGAGCTGCCCTCGAACAGGAAGGACAGGCCAAGCACGATGTAGTTGACCCTGGCGTTGACGATGGGCTCGGGCGCCATGATGTGGACGAGGCCCTCATAGAAGGACACGCCGGCGCCGAGGGCGAAAACCAGCAATGCGACGATGAAACTCCAGAAATAGAGCTCGCGGCCATGGCCGAGCGGATGCGCGTGGTCGGGTGGGCGCGCGGCGCGACGCATGCCGTGAAGCAGAAGCGCGCCATTGCCGGTGTCGACCAGCGAATGCACGCCTTCCGACAGCATCGCGGAAGAGCCGGTGAAGAAGGCCGCGGCGAATTTGGTCACCGCGATCGCGAGATTGCCGGCGAGCGCCGCGTAGATCACCCTTTTCGAGCCGGCATGTCCTGCCATTCGATCCTGACCCTTGCCGATCGATTCGAGCTTAGCGGCCTGTTGGCCGAAGCTCTACAGACAATGCGCCAGCCGCTCCGAGGTTCAAGGACCGAAGCGCATCCCGTCCAACCGCCCGACACCTGTTTCACGGCCGGCGGATCAAGGGAAAACGGTTGACATCAGGGAAGCCGGCTTGGGAAGCGGCAAGCGGCCTCTTGCGGTCGGGCGCTTCTCTTGTTTCACTTGAGCTGCCCACAAATCGGAGGAGCGAATCATGGCTAAAGGTGCGATGAAGGCGGGCAAGGAACCCCGCAAGCCGAAGAAGGACGCGAAGAAACCAGCCGCGGCCCCGGCTCCCAAGGCGCCGCCGGTCAAGGCGATGCGCATCAAGGAGAAGTAAGCCGCCAGCGCGGGCGTGCCGCGCTGAAACGGATCCAGGCGACACGCTTCTTTTGTATTGATGCATGTCGTTGTCCCAAAACCGCTGCGCACTTTTGGGCGACATGCATTTATCCGTCTCGATGCCGATTTTCGAACCGGCGGCATGCCGAATGCTGCCGGTATTTTGTTGTTTGGGAAACAAAGCTACCTATATGCCCACGGCGCGAGGACGACCTCGTGCTTCCAAAAAACGGCCGGGACGACCCGTCACTTCAAGCATCGAGTGCTCGAAGTTTGAGATGGAGCTTTTGCGATGTCCTGGATTTTTCTCTTCTTCGCCGGCCTGTTCGAGATCGGCTGGGCGATCGGCCTCAAATACACCGACGGCTTCTCGAAGCCGCTGCCGAGCGTGCTCACAATCGCCTCGATGATCGTCAGTCTCGGCCTGCTAGGCCTGGCATTGAAGGAATTGCCGGTCGGCACGGCCTATGCTGTGTGGACCGGCATCGGCACCGTCGGCACGGCCTTGCTCGGCATCTGGCTGCTCGGCGAGCCGGCGACCGCGGTGCGACTTGCCTGCATCGGCGTGATCGTCTCCGGCATCGTCGGGCTGAAGCTCGTCGCCTGACATGGCACGAACGCCTTCAGGGCCGCCCATGGACGACCCTGATCTATTTTTCGAACGAACTCGAACCTAAAGCGCGTGCTTTAGCGGGCAGAGAAGCCCGGGGGCGTGCGGCCGACACGCGCCTTGCGGGCGGCGTAGCGCGCATCACGCTTGGCCTTGCGCTCGGCCTCTTCGGCGAGCACGCGGGCGATGCGTTCGGTTTCCTCGGCTTCGCGGATCTTGGCCTCGGCCGCCGCCGCCTCTTCGGCAGCAAGACGGGCAGCCTCTGCCGCTGCCTCACGTTCAGCCCTTTCGGCTGCTTCGCGCGCCAGCTGTTCCTGCTTCAGCCTCGCCTTCTCGGCCTCGCGGATCGCGCGGGCCTCAAGGATCGCCTTGCGTTCGGCCTGGCGCGCCAGCACCGCCGGATCGTCGGCCGCCGGCCTTGCCTTGAAGCGCGCCAGGAGCGCCTTCTTTGCCTCATTCGCGGCGTTGCGCCGCTCGAATATGTCTTTTTCCCTGTAGATAGCCAATTCCACTTCCCTGCAGTCAATTCGCGACGCTTACATACGCGCGAAAGTCCCGAGTTCAAGCGCCAAAACGGTATGCCAGCCATGAAAATCTGCGCTGTTGCCGAAGGGATACGTCGCCGTGGCGCGATGCACTGTTCACAGATCGCGCCTCTGGTGGCTCGCAACGCCGATCGCTACCTCTAGCGCCAACGATTAACGCCCGAGCGGCGCTGCAGGATGCATGAAATGGAACTCGGACTTTACACTTTCGCCGATGTCAGCCCGGAGCCCGGCCCCGGCGCCATCAAACCGCATGAACGGTTGCGCAACCTGATCGAGGAGATCGAGCTGGCCGACCAGGTCGGCCTCGACGTGTTTGGCCTCGGCGAGCATCACCGCCCCGACTATGCGGCCTCGGCGCCGATCGTCGCGCTGGCGGCGGCCGCGGAACGGACAAAGCGCATCAGGCTTACCAGCGCTGTCACCGTGCTTTCCTCCGACGATCCGGTGCGGGTCTTCCAGCAGTTCGCGACCCTCGACCTCCTGTCCAGCGGCCGCGCCGAGATCATGGCGGGACGCGGCTCCTTCATCGAATCCTTCCCGCTGTTCGGCTACAATCTGGAGGACTATGACGAGCTCTTCGCAGAGAAGCTCGACCTCCTGCTCGCCATCCGCGACCAGGTCAAGGTGACCTGGCAGGGCAAGCTGCGCGCGCCGATCAACGGCCGCGGCGTCTATCCGCGACCCTTCCAGGAAAAGCTGCCGATCTGGATTGCGATTGGCGGCACGCCGCAATCCGCCGCCCGCGCGGGCGTGCTCGGCCTACCGCTGGCACTTGCCATCATCGGCGGCGAACCGGCGCGCTTCGCGCCGCTGTTCGAAGTCTATCGCGAGGCGGCCAGGCGCGCCGGCAACGATCCCGCCGCGCTCGCCACCAGCCTCAACGTGCATGGCTTCATCGCCGAGACCACGGAGGCGGCGGCCGACGATTTCTACGCACCGCAGGCCGAGGTGATGAACCGCATCGGCCGCGAGCGCGGCTGGGGGCCGACGTCGCGGGCGCATTTCGACCATGCGCGGGGTCCCGGTGGCGCCTTGTTCGTCGGCAATCCTGAAGCTGTGGCGGAAAAGATCGTCGCCCAGCACAAGATCTTCGGCAACGACCGCTTCCTCCTGCAGATGGCGATCGGCACCATGCCGCACGCCAAGATCATGAAGGCCATCGAGCTCTACGGCACCAAGGTGGCGCCGATCGTGCGCAAGGAGACGGCGAAGGCCGCGTCGGCCGCACCGGCACCCGCCGCCTGACCGCCCGGTCCGGCAAAGGCTCGGTCGCCTCCGGGCCAGAGCGGTTCACCGTTTTCCGGAAGCGGCAAACCGCTCTATCTCTTTGTCTTAACGCAATTCCGGGCGAAAAACCGTTTACACTTTCCTGGAATCGCTCACGGAACCTTGGCGCGGCGTGCACGTTCTTCTCGACGACTGCGAGGGGAACTGATGAAAGCCGAAACGACCGCTTCGGGCGCGAGCGTTGCCGAAAGCGTTGATACACGTGCCGAAGCCCACGCCGAATTGCGATTGATACGATCGCTGCTGATCGGCATCTTCATCCTGATGACGGTCGCCGCGCTCTATTTCGCCCGCGCTTTCTTCATGCCGGTGATCCTGGCCTTCCTGCTGGCGCTGACGCTGACGCCGATCGTGCGCTTCCTGCGCAAGCACGGCGTCCCAGACGTGCTCTCGGCGACCCTTCTGGTGCTGCTCTCCGTCTTTTTCGTCGCCAGCGCCGGCTATCTGCTCAGCGGCCCGGTCATCGATCTCATCAACAACACCTCATCGATCGGCCAGCAACTCACCGAACGGCTGGCGCAATTCAAGCGGCCGCTGGAACGGGTGATGGATCTTGCGCGGCAACTGGAAGCGCTGACCGAGACCTCGCAGGAACCCGGCGTGCAGAAAGTCACGGTGGCGCCGTCCGGCATCCTGTCAACCGCCGCCGGCAACATCCTGGGAGCAGGCACCTCGATCACCATAGTCTTCGTCCTGTCGCTGTTCCTGCTTGCCTCCGGCACCTTGTTCTACGAGAAGATCGTCCAGTCCTTCACCAGCCTCAGCCAGAAGAAGCGGGCGCTGCGCGTCGTCTACGACGTCGAGAGCGAGATCTCGCACTACCTGCTCACCGTCGCGGTCATCAATGCCGGCCTCGGCACGGTGATCGGGCTCGGTCTGTGGGGGCTCGGCATGCCCAATCCGCTGGTCTGGGGCGCAGCCGCGGCGCTGCTCAACTTCCTGCCTTATGTCGGCGCGCTGATCACCATCGTCCTGGTCACGGTCATCGCGCTGATCAGCTTCGATACGATCTCCTACGCGCTGCTGGCGCCCGCCTTTGTGCTGTTGTGCGACATCGTCGAAGGGCAGTTCGTGACACCGACGGTGGTCGGCCGGCGGCTCGAGATCAACGCCGTAGCGATCTTCATTGCCATCGCTTTCTGGTCCTGGTTGTGGGGTTTCGTCGGCGCGCTGATGGCGGTGCCGCTGCTGGTCGTCATCAAGGTCTTCTGCGACCATTTCGACGGCCTCAGCCATGTCGGCAACTTCCTGGCGGCGCAGCAGACGATCGTCATCGAAGACGAGCCGGCCGAGAGCAACCACAAGACCGCCTGACGTCCTGGCCCAATCCTCAAACCCGGCCCTTGTTTGTCGCATCGGCGACGAGTGCCTATATCGGACCGGTCAAGCCGGACCTGCCTCTCATGAGCGACGCCTCCTTCGATATCGACGCCTATTTCGACCGCATTGGCTATCGCGGCCCGACGGATGCGTCGCTGGCAACGCTCAAGGCTCTGCATCGGCAGCACCCGCAGGCGATCCCGTTCGAGAACATCGATGCGCTGATGGGCGTTTCGGTCGGGCTTGATCGGGCGTCGCTGCAGGACAAGATCTTCAGCCAAGGCCGTGGCGGCTATTGCTTCGAGCACAACCTGATCTTCATGCATGCGCTTGAAGCGATGGGTTTCAATGTCAGCGGGCTCGCCGCCCGCGTGCTGTGGGGGCAGCCGGAAGACGCCGTCACGGCGCGCAGCCACATGCTGCTGCGCATCGAACTCGATGGACGAACCTACATCGCCGATGTCGGCTTCGGCGGCCTGACGCTGACCGCGCCGCTGCTCTTGGAGCCGGATCTCGAACAGCAGACGCCGCACGAGGCGTTCCGCATCGTCGGGGCCAGCGATCATTTTCACCTGCAGGCCGATATCGGCGGAGATTGGCGCACGCTCTACCGCTTCGACATGCAGCGGGCCTACGAGGTCGACTACCAGGTGAGCAGCCATTTCCTGTCGACGCATCCCAGCTCGCATTTCCTGTCCAGTCTGGTTGCCGCGCGCGCCCTGCCCGACCGGCGCTACGCGCTGCGCGACAACCGCTTGTCGATCCATCATCTCGGCGGCCGCAGCGAGCAGCGCGAGATCGCGTCGGCGACCGAGCTCGCAGTCGTCCTTGCGAATGAGCTCGCCATCGTCATTCCCGACCGTGCCGCCTTCGAATCCAGGCTGCGGCAGAAGCAAATCGTGGAGACCTGATCAATGACGGCCCTTTCGGTTCTCGACCTGTCGCCGATCGCCCTCGGCAGCAATGCCTCGCGGTCGCTGGCCAATTCGCTCGACCTTGCCCGCCATGCCGAGCGGCTGGGCTACAAGCGCTACTGGCTCGCCGAGCACCACAACATGCCGGGCATCGCCAGCGCGGCAACGTCCGTTGTCATCGCCCATGTGGCGGGCGGCACGAAGACCATCCGAGTCGGCGCCGGCGGCATCATGCTGCCCAACCATGCGCCGCTGGTGATTGCCGAGCAGTTCGGCACGCTGGCGGCACTTTTCCCGGGCCGCATCGATCTCGGCCTCGGCCGCGCGCCGGGCACCGACATGATGACGGCGCGGGCGCTGCGCCGCAACCTGGAGGCCAGCGACAACTTCCCTCAGGATGTCGTCGAGCTGATGGGCTATTTCCAGCCGGCCGAGGAAGGCCAGCGCATCCGCGCGGTGCCGGGCGAAGGCCAGGAGGTGCCGGTCTGGATCCTTGGCTCCAGCCTTTATGGCGCGCAGCTCGCGGCGCTTCTCGGCCTGCCCTATGCGTTCGCCTCGCATTTCGCGCCGGCTGAGCTCGACCACGCTCTGGAGGTCTATCGCACGCGCTTCCAGCCGTCGGCGCAGCTCGACAAGCCCTATGTGATGCTCGGCCTCAATGTCTTTGCAGCGCCCACGGATGCCGAGGCGAAGCTCTTGTTCACCTCGCTGCAGCAGGCATTCGTCAATCTGCGCAGCGGCCGGCCCGGGCAATTGCCGCCGCCGGTCGAAAATTATGACCGCGACCTCGATCCGGTCGCCAAGACGATGCTTGCCCAGGCGCTATCCTGCGCCGTCGTCGGTTCGCCGGAGACGGTCCGCCAAGGCATCGACGCCTTCGTGCGCCGCACCGGCGCCGACGAATTGATGGTGACGGCGCAGATGTTCGACCACGCGGCGCGGGTGCGCTCCTTCGAGATCCTGGCCGACGTTCACGGATCGATGTCCCAAGCAGCCTGATCAGCTCGACGGCTTTTGCCTGACATGCTCGTCTGCTAAGGGGCGGGCATGCCTCCCGGGCGTTTCACCGTTTCACGGAAGCGGCGAACTGCTCTATCTCTTTGTTTTAACGCAATTCCGGACGGAAAACCGTCTCCCACTTTTCCTGGAATTGCTCCAGAGCGCGAGCCCTCCCGATGACCGACGACCTCGACCAGCGCATGCATTTCGCCATCGACCTCGCGCGCCGCGCCGGCGAGCTCGGACTGAAATATTTTCGCGATCTCGAAAACCTGACCGTCGAGAGCAAGGGCCACCAGGATCTTGTCTCCGATGCCGACCGCGAGGTGGAGCTTTTCGTCCGCGCGGCGATCGGCGAGGCCTATCCGCAGGACGGCATCGTCGGTGAGGAGCATGCGCCGGTCGCCGGATCGACCGGGCATGTCTGGGTGATCGACCCGATCGACGGCACCGCCAATTTCGTGCGCGGCATTCCCGCCTGGTGCGTGGTGATCGCCTGCGCCAGGGACGGCGAGACCGTCGTCGGCGTCATCCACGAGGCCTCGACGGACGAGACCTTCTATGGCCGACTGGGCGGCGGCGCCTTCGTCAATGGCCGGCCGATCAAGGCGAGCGGCGCCGCCGCGCTTTCCGAAGGCTCGGTCGGAACCGGGCTGTCGAACCGGGCGTCGACCGAACATGTCGCCGTGCTGATCAGCGTGATCATGGCCGAAGGCGGCGTCTTCTACCGCAACGCGTCCGGCGCCCTGATGCTCGCCTATGCGGCCGCAGGCCGGCTGCTCGGCTATGTCGAGGAACACATGAATGCCTGGGACTGCCTTGCCGGCATGCTTCTGATCGAGGAGGCGGGCGGCACGGTGCTCAAGCCGGACCCGAGGACCGTGCTGCGGGAAGGAACGCTGGTGATTGCTGGCGGGAACAACATCTTCCCGACGCTGCGCGCGCTTTGCACGGAAGCTTTCCGAAACTAGTCCTTCCGCACGACGGCATTGGCGCGGTCGCAGCAGACGGCAAGGCAGCGTCTATATGACAATGACCTTCGTGCCGATTTCAGCGCGGTCATAGAGATCGATGATGTCCTGGTTCATGAGGCGGATGCAGCCCGCCGACACGGCTTTGCCGATGGACCACCATTCGGGGCTGCCGTGCAGGCGATATCCGGTGTCACCTTGCTCGTTGAAGAGATAGAGCGCCCGCGCGCCGAGCGGGTTCATGAGTCCGGCTTCCATATGGGCCGGTATAACGTGGCCTCGCGCGCGCTCACGCACGATCATCTGGGACGGCGCCGTCCAATCCGGCCATTCGCGCTTCCGCGCAACGTGCGCAGTGCCATGCCACTCGAAGCCCGCCTTGCCGACGCCGATGCCGTAGCGCAGCGCCTGGCCATCTCCCAACACGTAGTAGAGCAACTTCGCTCCTGTATCGACAATGATCGTGCCGGGCGCCTCGTCGGTCGCATAAGGCACCGTCTGCCGATGGAACTTTTGGTCGACCTTATAGATCGGAACCGGCGGAATGCGGAAACCGGCGTCGGTGAGGCCGCCATAAGCCAAGGGAGATGTCTGCAGCCCGCCGCTGGTGGTGCAGCCGGAGAATGCGACCATCCCGGCAAGTACCCCGATGAGGATCGATTTCGCGCGCATAGTCGAAGCCGGCGCTCGTGCCGGCGATCTGCCGCATCTTGCCTTATTCGTAGTCCCGCATGCCTCGATTGCCAAGCTTTCCATCTTCTCCGCCGGCTGATTGCCGGTCGAAGCGCTGAACGGCTCTTATTTGTTTTTGCACAATTGCGGACGGAAACCGTTAGGCGGGCAGCCATCAGTGCATGGCGGCAAAAGCCGTTTTCAGACTTATTCGCGACCCAAAGTCACGCCCCCAGGGCAGAGCTTTCCCGCGCCCGATACGCGACCGGCGGATGAGGGCGGAGTCCCGTTTCGGAAAAATCCCGCATGAACAATGAGATAGGGCAAAGCCGCATTGATCCCGACATAGGGCGCGCCGGCCCGTTTCGCGAACCCCTGCCGGACAGCGGCCGCCTTGCGCAGAGTGCTTGCGCCTCGTGCTGCCTGTTCTTATATACGCGCCAGCCGTCCGGCCTTGAAAATCCGGGACCGTGGCGGAATTTCTTGTGAACAGGGGCTTTCGTCGGAACGCCTTATCAGGGTCCTGAGAGCCTGCTTAGAGGAGAGACTAGAACAATGGCAAAAGTAATCGGTATCGACCTCGGAACCACAAACTCCTGTATCGCCATCATGGACGGCAAGGAGCCCAAGGTTATCGAGAATGCGGAAGGCGCGCGCACGACCCCTTCCATCGTCGCCATCAACAGCGACGGCGAACGCCTCGTCGGCCAGCCGGCCAAGCGCCAGGCGGTCACCAATCCTGAAAACACCATCTTCGCGGTCAAGCGCCTGATCGGCCGCCGCTATGACGATCCGGTGACGGAAAAGGACAAGAAGCTTGTCCCCTACAAGATCGTCAAGGGCGACAATGGCGATGCCTGGGTCGAGGCCGGCGGCAAGAAGCTGTCGCCCAGCCAGATCTCGGCCATGATCCTGCAGAAGATGAAGGAAACGGCGGAAGCCTATCTCGGCGAGAAGGTCGAGAAGGCTGTCATCACCGTTCCGGCCTATTTCAACGACGCCCAGCGCCAGGCGACCAAGGACGCCGGCAAGATCGCCGGCCTCGAAGTGCTGCGCATCATCAACGAGCCGACGGCCGCGGCACTTGCCTACGGCCTGGAGAAGAAGGATGGCAAGACCATCGCCGTCTATGACCTTGGCGGCGGCACCTTCGACATCTCGGTGCTTGAGATCGGCGACGGCGTCTTCGAGGTGAAGTCGACCAACGGCGACACCTTCCTCGGCGGCGAGGATTTCGACATGCGCCTGGTCGAGTACCTGGCGGCTGAGTTCAAGAAGGAACAGGGCATCGACCTCAAGGCCGACAAGCTTGCGCTGCAGCGTTTGAAGGAAGCGGCCGAGAAGGCCAAGATCGAGCTGTCGTCGACGACGCAGACCGAGATCAACCTGCCCTTCATCACCGCCGACGCCACCGGGCCGAAGCACCTGACGATGAAGCTCACCCGCGCTAAGTTCGAGAGCCTGGTCGAGGATCTCGTGCAGCGCACCATCGACCCCTGCAAGGCGGCGCTCAAGGATGCCGGCTTGAAGGCGGGCGAGATCGACGAGGTGGTGCTGGTCGGCGGCATGACCCGCATGCCCAAGATCCAGGAGATCGTGAAGCAGTTCTTCGGCAAGGACCCGCACAAGGGCGTCAACCCGGACGAGGTCGTGGCGCTTGGCGCCGCCATCCAGGCCGGCGTGCTGCAGGGCGACGTCAAGGACGTGCTGCTGCTCGACGTGACGCCGCTGTCGCTGGGCATCGAGACGCTGGGCGGCGTGTTCACCAGGCTGATCGAGCGCAACACCACGATCCCGACCAAGAAGAGCCAGGTGTTCTCGACGGCTGAGGATTCGCAGTCGGCGGTGACGATCCGCGTCTTCCAGGGCGAGCGCGAGATGGCGGCCGACAACAAGCTGCTCGGCCAGTTCGACCTGGTCGGCATCCCGCCGGCTCCGCGCGGCGTGCCGCAGATCGAGGTCACCTTCGACATCGACGCCAACGGCATCGTCAATGTCTCGGCCAAGGACAAGGGCACCGGCAAGGAGCACCAGATCCGCATCCAGGCGTCCGGCGGCCTGTCCGACGCCGACATCGAGAAGATGGTGAAGGACGCCGAGGCCAATGCCGACGCCGATAAGAAGCGCCGCGCGCTGGTCGAGGCCCGCAACCAGGCCGAATCCCTGGTGCATTCGTCCGAGAAGTCGCTGAAGGACTATGGCGACAAGGTCTCGGAGGCCGACCGCACCGCGATCGCCGACGCGATTGCGGCGCTGAAGACTGCTGCCGAGGGCGACGACGTGGCCGATATCGAGGCCAAGTCGCAGTCGCTCGCCGAAGCTTCGATGAAGCTTGGCCAGGCCATGTACGAGGCCTCGCAGAAGGAAGCGGCCGAAGCCGACGCCAAGGCGGACGCCGCCAAGGATTCGGACGTGGTCGACGCCGACTTCGAGGAAATCGACGAGGACGACGACAAGAAGAAGTCGGCCTGAGCCGATTGACGGCAAATAATGCGAAAAGCCCGGCGCAAAGCCGGGCTTTTTTGCAACCTTCGCTGAAAAAGTGCCGGCCCGGCCTAAAAAGTGACGGAAAAACGCGCGGCGAGCCGCCTCGGTACTGGCATCCGGGCAACATCACTCCTAAATCGAACAACGTGCCGGCGACGACGCAACAATGCCTGAAGACATTGAGCATCCGGACTGCGGGAAAAAATGAAAGCTGATTTCTACGAAACCCTGGGCGTGCAAAAAGGCGCCGACGACAAGGAACTCAAGAGCGCTTTCCGCAAGCTCGCCATGCAGTTCCATCCCGATCGGAATCCCGGCGACCACGCCTGCGAGCACAAGTTCAAGGAAATCAACGAGGCCTACGAGACGCTGAAGGACCCGCAGAAGCGCGCCGCCTATGACCGTTTCGGTCACGCCGCCTTCGAGCAGGGCGGCATGAACGGCGCGGCGCATGGCTTCGGCGCCGGCGGCTTCGCCGACATCTTCGAGGATATCTTCGGCGACATGATGGGCGGCCGCCAGCGCCGCTCGTCGGGCGGCCGCGAGCGCGGGGCGGACCTGCGCTACAACATGGAGATCACGCTGGAGGAGGCATTCTCCGGCAAGACGGCGCAGATCCGCGTGCCGGCCTCGATCTCCTGCTCGGAATGCTCCGGCAGCGGCGCCAAGCCGGGCACGCAGCCGGTCACCTGCACCATGTGCCACGGCCACGGCAAGGTGCGGGCGACGCAGGGCTTCTTCTCCATCGAGCGCACCTGCCCGCAATGCCAGGGCCGCGGCCAGACGATCAAGGACCCCTGCCCGAAATGCGCCGGCCAGGGCCGCGTCACCGAGGAGCGTTCGCTGTCGGTCAACATCCCGGCCGGCATCGAGGACGGAACCCGCATCCGGCTTGCCAATGAAGGCGAGGCCGGCCTGCGCGGCGGTCCGTCCGGCGACCTCTACATCTTCCTCGCAGTCAAGCCGCACGAATTCTTCCAGCGCGACGGCGCCGACCTCTATTGCAAGGTGCCGATCTCGATGACGACCGCCGCCCTCGGCGGCTCGTTCGAGGTCACCACGCTCGACGGCAGCCAGACCAAGGTGAAGGTGCCCGAAGGCACGCAGAACGGCCGCCAGTTCCGGCTGAAGGGCAAGGGCATGCCGGTGCTGCGGCAGCCCAATGTCGGCGACCTCTACATCCAGACGGCGGTCGAGACGCCGCAGAATCTGTCGCGCCGCCAGCGCGAGCTGCTGGAAGAGTTCGAGCAGCTCTCCTCGAAGGACAATTCGCCCCAGTCGAGCGGCTTCTTCGCCCGTATGAAGGACTTTTTCGAGTCCTTCGGCGAAACCTGATCGTTATCTGGCAACATTCCCAAGCGTCATCAACATCTTATGCCAGGTTGACGCCTTGCCTTGTTCCACCTAGCTGCTAAGTAGCGGTTCGGGGGAGCGTTGAGGAGAGCTCGCATGGCACGTGGTCCCGGGTTGCGCAAAGCGCTGGCGGAAAAGTTCGACGACGAGCTGAAGTTCTTCAAGGGCTGGATCGACAAGCCGAAAGCGGTCGGCTCCATCGTTCCCACCAGCTCCATCACCGCCCGCAAGATGGCTTCGATCGTCAACCCGAAATCGGGCCTGCCGGTGCTCGAGGTCGGACCCGGCACCGGCGTCATCACCCGCGCCATCCTGGCCCTGGGCGTGAAACCGGAAAACCTGTACGCGGTCGAATACTCGACCGACTTCGTGCGCCATCTGCGCCGGCTCTATCCGGGCGTCAACGTCATCGAGGGCGACGCCTTCAATCTCGACGCCACGCTGGGCGACAAGCGCGACATGGTGTTCGATTCCGTCGTCTCCGGCGTGCCGCTGCTCAACTTCCCGGTCGCCCAGCGCATCGCCTATGTCGAAAGCCTGCTCGACCGCATTCCCGCCGGCCGGCCGATCGTGCAGCTGACCTACGGCCCGATGTCGCCGATCCCGCCCGGCCGCGGCAACTACACGGTTAAGCATTTCGACTTCATCATCCGCAACATCCCGCCGACGCAGCTGTGGATCTACCGGCGCGAGGCGCATTAGGCTGCGCCGATATTCAGGTGAGGCCGGCCTGACCTGAATCTCGGCACATCCTGTAATCGCACGCCACCAAAACCGGTTTGGTTTTCTGGCTCCGGCGCGTTGATTTGAATGCCCCTTGGCTGTACCTGTCCGGGAACAAGGGTGGCCAATGGCACTAATCCCAAGAATCCTCGTCTTCGCGGGCTCGGTCCGAACCGGCGCTTTCAGCGGCCGAACGGCCGACGTGGCGCAGAAGGAGCTCGCCATGCAAGGCGCCGAGGTGACACGCATCTCGCTCGGCGACTATCCGCTGCCGATCATGGACGAGGACCTGGAGAAGGAAAGAGGCATCCCCGAAAATGCCGTCAGGCTCGGCCGGCAGATCGCCACCCATGATGGCTTGCTGATCGCGACGCCCGAATATAACGGCTCGATCCCGCCGCTGCTCAAGAACAGCATCGATTGGGTGAGCCGCATCCGGCGCGACGGCAGCCGCTCGTTCAGGCCGCTCTACGGCAAGCCCGTGGGCCTTTGCTCCTCCTCCGAAGGCAAGTTTGCAGGCGTACGCTGCATCAACCATCTGCGCGCCGTGCTGGTGCGCTGCCAGATGGAGGTGATCACGCCGGAATGCTCGGTTTCCAGCGCCGCCGAAGCCTTCGCCGAGGACGGGCAGTTCAGGGACGACAGACTACACCAATCGATGGAGCGCCTATGCCGAACACTGATCGAAACCTCGCGCATGCAGTCCGTGCGGATCGAGGCCTGATGCACCCCGGCAGCTCGATCCAGGCCGACACCATGCGCGCCAAGTCCATGAAAGAGAGGCTGATCGTCGGCCTCGACGTGCCGACGCTGAAGGAAGCCGAGAAGGCGGTGCGCGAGCTTGAAGGCGCCGTCTCCTTCTACAAGATCGGCTACCAGCTCGCCTTTGCCGGCGGGCTTGATTTCGCGCGCGAGCTGGCCAGCGGCGGCACCAAGGTCTTCCTCGACATGAAGCTGCTCGACATCGACAACACGGTGGCCAAGGGGGTCGAGAACATCGTCAGGATGGGCATGACGATGCTCACCATCCACTCCTATCCGAAGGCGATGCGGGCCGCCGTGGAAGCGGCCAAAGGCAGCGACCTTTGCCTGCTGGCGGTCAGCGTGCTCACCTCCATGGACGAGCAGGACATGATCGATGCCGGCTATGAGTACGACCCGCACACGCTGGTGCTGCGGCGCTCCGAACAGGCCCTGCATGCCGGCATGGGCGGCATCGTCTGCTCGGCCGAGGAGGCCGAGGCAGTGCGCCGCATCGTCGGACCCGACATGGCGGTTGTGACGCCCGGCATTCGCCCGGCAGGCAGCGCCCATGGCGACCAGAAGCGGGTGGTGACGCCGGCGCAGGCGATCCGCAACGGCTCCAGCCACCTCGTCGTCGGCCGGCCGATCGTCGCCGCGCCGGACCGGCGCGCGGCGGCCGAGGCGATACTGACCGAGATGCAATCCGCCTGACGACCAGTTCCGAAACTCTACTGCGACGGTCGCCTGCCGGCGTTTTCTGCGCTTCCGGTGCTCACGTGCATTAAGTACGCTCCGCTCCGGTTCTCGAAAACACCACCAGTCGCCTCACCGGAGCGAGTTTCAAAACCGGTCCTCGGTAATATAAACAGGAGAAAATCATGCCAAAGGGATATTGGGTCGCTCGCGTCGATGTGCGCGATGCCGAGGGCTACAAGGACTATGTCGCCGCCGCCAAGCTCGCCTTCGATCGCTTCGGCGCGAAATTCCTGGCGCGCGGCGGCGAGCATGAAAAGGCCGAAGGTCCCGGCCGCGCGCGCAACGTCATCATCGAATTCGAATCATTCGCCGCTGCGCATGATTGCTACCATTCGCCGGAATACCAGCGCGCCGTCGCCATCCGCCAGAAGGTGGCCGACGGCGAGATCGTGCTGGTCGAGGGGATTTAGACCCCGGGCGGAGGGGTCTGGTCGGAAACTGCAGGCGTCGATACGGCAACCTTGGCAAATTGGCTGAACACGTCCGTCGCTTCGTCATCCTATGGTCTGCGCCGCGTCGCTTCGCTCCTGCTTCGTCCTGGGATGACGAAGCGCAATGGCTTCGCCCAGCCCCGAAGGTCACAATCTCAGCCTGTTGGCTGCCGTCTGCGCCATCGCATCGGCGAGGCTCATGCCCCATTGCCTGCGGCAGTAGTCGCGAAAGTCGAAGCAGGGCAGGCCGGGGCAGACCTCGAACTCGATGAGGTGGATGGTGTCGTCGGCCTCGATCCTGAGATCGACGGAGAAGACGTCCCTCAAGCCGAGGCCGCTCATCAGCCTCTGCGCCACGGCGCGGATCGCCCGATCGGCCGCCGGCTGATTGGATGCCACAGGCTCGAGCACCGGCTCGGCATAGATGCCTGCGTTCCTGGCGGCCTGGCCGGTATCGCCATAGAGCGCCATCGAGTCGGCCATCGTCTGGAAATCGCCGCCGGACTCGACGAAGGCGATGCCGAGCGCCTCGACGCCGGTCTGAGGCTTCAACCCGAGGAAGCTTGCCCGCACATTGCGGCCGGCGACATAGGGCTGGACGACGACATCGTCGCGATAATGGGCAAAAACGCGGCGGCTAAGCTCCAGCGCATGGCCGAGATCGGTGACGCGGGAGTCCGGCCAGATGCCGATCTTGGCGCCGAGCCGGTTGGGCTTGACGAACCAGCCCGCGGCCGAGGCCGGCGGCTCGACCAGCCACGCGCCATTGCGCGCGAAGCCTGCCGGCGGCACCGGCAGCCCGAGCGCGCCAAGCACGGCGCCGGAGCGGAACTTATCCTGGCAGAGCGCGAACAGCGCATCGTCGGCGCCGATCGTGCGCAGCCCGTTCAGCCGCGCCATGGCGGGCGCCGCGCCGCCGCGGAAATAGGCAATGCCGTCTGTCAGCGTCCAGACCAGGGTGCTGACCGGATCGGCCCTTGCCAGCACCGTCGCGGCGTCGTCCAGCTCGACGGCCACGAAGGCCAGCCCATTTCTTTCACACGCGGCGGCGAGTTGATCGAATTCCGGCGCGAAATCGGTCGACTGCGCCAGGTAGGACGAGATCTCGGTGGCGCGCTCGGCCGGATAGCCGTCGGCGACGAGCCTGTCGAAACAGGCTTTCTCCGGCTCATGGACAAGGATCAGCGTCGGCCGCATGGTGTGATCCAGCAAAATCAGGCGCTACCATCGCATGGCCGTCGCGGGCGGCTTGCGGGAAACCGACCGAACCGGCCGGTTGCGCGACAGCGAAGATTGCTCAGGCGATCAGCACACGGGGCTCGAAACGACCTTTGACCGGAATGTCGAGAAGAAACGTCATGCCGGCTTGCGGGTCCAGCTTGCGCTGTTTGTCGTCCTTGCCCTTCCAGGCCGACGTCACCGCAATGCGGTCGGCCGTCGGGCCGACAAAGGCCGGGCAGGACGGCTGCGTCACCGGCATATGGATTTCGCGCAGCAGCGTGCCGTCCGGCGAATAGGCCTTGACCGCCTTGCCGCCCCAGACGGCGTTCCACAGCACGCCGTCGCGGTCGACGACCGAGCCGTCGACATAGCCCTTGGACGAGCGGTGGTCGACGAACACTTTTGGCTCGCCGGTGGGCAGGCCGGTTGCCCGGTCGCAGGCGACGCGCATCAGGAGGCCGGTCGCGGTGTCGGTGTAATAGGCGATCGCACCGTTCTCGGAAAAGCAGATCGAGTTCGACACGGTGATGTCGGAGAACAGCCGGCGCAGCTCGCCCTTGAAGAACCAGTAGATCGCGCCGGCGCCCTTGCCCTCGTCCTTGCCCATCGTTCCGGTCCAAAAGGCGCCGCAGGGATGGACACGGGAATCGTTGGAACGGGTCAGAGGGTTGTCGGCCTCGATCGGTGTGTGCAGCGTCAGCTTGCCGGTCGCGACATCGCGGATATAGAGGCCCTTCTCGGTGGCGATGAGCTGGCGGGCATCGTCGATGACAGCGATGGCGCTGGCCATCAGGCCGAGGTCATGCACCTTCAGCGCGCCGGCGAGCGGCTTTTCCAGAAGCCTGCCGTTGACGATGTCGAACCAGAACAGCGCGTCGGTGCCGGGGTCGTAGCTCGGACCCTCGCCAAGCTCGCAGATCTGGTCGGAAAAAACCGAAACGCCGTCCATCATACCCCTCCGAATGCCTCGTCCCAGGCGGCGACCGCGGCGCGGGCGCGCTGCGCCACGTCCTCGACGCTGGCGCCCGGCTTATAGAGGCTCGATCCCAGACCGAAGACGCTGACACCGACCGCCTTGTAGCCGGCGAAATCCTTGTCGGAAACGCCGCCGACGGCGCCGATCAGGGTCGATGCCGGAAGCACCGCGCGCACCGCCGAAATGCCGGCGGCGCCGAGCACGCTCGCCGGAAAGAATTTCAGCGCCGAGGCGCCAAGCTTTATGGCCTGGAAGGCTTCGGTCGGCGTGAACACGCCGGGCATCGTCACCATGCCGTAATGCATCGCGCGGCCCATCACGTCGGCATCGATGTTGGGGCTGACCAGCAGCCGGCCGCCGGCCTTGTGCAAGGCATCAACGTCGGCGGCCGTCAGCACGGTGCCGGCGCCGACCAGCGCGGTCCCGGGAAGCGCCTCCACAATGCTGGCGATGGAGGCGAAGGGCTCCGGCGAATTGAGCGGCACTTCGATCGCCTCGATGCCGGCATCATGGACCGCTTTGCCGATCGCCACAGCCTCCGCGGGCTTCAACCCGCGCAAGATGGCGACGAGGCCGCGCCTCAGTTTCGGGAAAGGTGCCGTCTGGCTCATCGAGCGCCTCCAATCATGCCATTCTCGCGGGCGGCCTCGACCAGACCGGCGCGCACCGCTTCATCGGCGTCGGCGGCGCGGAAGGCAAGACCGGCGAAGCCGAGAGCGGCGCCATAAAGCGCGGCCAGCGCGCCCGAGGCGATCAGGACCACCGGCGCTTCGCCGGCGCCATAGCGGCGTTTGGCCGAAGCGATCTCGCCGCCGATCAAGAGCCCGGACAGGCAGGCCGCCGCATCGTCGGATTTCAGGTCCTGCAGCAGCCCGGCGGCGCGGATCGCGAACAGCTTCGAGGTGACGTCGCCGCCCTCGCCCAGCGCCCGTTCGCACCACTGGCGGAAGAACGGGTTGTCGACTGTCACTGGAGCCGGATGCTCGCCCAGCGAATGTTTCAGGATCGAATGCGCGGCGAGCACCGAAAACAGCTCGCCCGTCGGCCAGGTGCCGAAGCCGGCGACCGCGCCGTCCTCGACCACGACCCATTTCGAATGCGTGCCGGGCATGCAGGCGAGGTGACGTCCCTTTGCTGGCAAACCAGCGCCGGCAAGCTGCGTTTCCTCGCCGCGCATGACATCCGGCGCGTCGGCCAGACGCTGGGCGAGGCCCGGAACGATGCGGATGTCGCGGCTCGAGCCCTCGATGCGGGCGGCGCCGGCAAGAATGGCGCCGATCGGCGCCGGCACGGTGACATAAGGCGCCTCGATCCAGCCTTGGCGCGAGCCGGCCATGCCGCAGATGATGACCGGCAGCGCTTCCGGCGCGCCCATCGCGGCAAGGTGGCCTTCCAGCACCTTCGCAAAACCCTTTTCACGCGCGGTGATCAGCCCGTCGTCGCCGCGCCGTTCGGCGAGCACCTTGTCGCTGCCGTCGAGCAGCCAGGCGCGGAGCCTTGTCGTGCCCCAATCGAGGGCGGCGACCGCGGGCGCGCCGCTCACAGCACGCCTCCGTCGACGATCAGCATCTGCGCCGTCAGCATGCGCGAGGCGTCCGACGCCAGGAACAGCACTGTGCCGACAATGTCGTCCGGCTGCATGGCCTCCTTGATGCATTGCTTGGCGACATGGGCGGCGAGAGCGTCTTCGGTCACCCAAAGCTCCTTCTGCCGTTCGGTGATCACCCAGCCGGGCGCAACCGCGTTGACGCGGATGCCGTCGGCGCCGAGCTTGCCGGCGAGGCCCTTGGTGAGGCCGAGTATGCCGGCCTTGGCGGCGGTGTAGGCCGGCATGTCCGGGTGGTTGATGAGATAGGAGGTCGAGGTGAAGTTGATGATCGAGCCGCCGCCTGCGCGCTTCATGCCCGGCGCCACCGCCTGGGCGGTGAAGAAATGCGGCCGCAGGTTGATCGCGAGGTTGTTGTCCCAGAACTCGACCGTGACGTCCTTCACCTCATGGCGGTCGTCGAGCGCCGCGTTGTTGACGAGCACCGTAACATCGCCGTGCGCTTTCGCCGCCTTTGCCGCGGCAGCGCGCAGCGCCTCGACGTCGCGCAGGTCGGTCTTGAGGTAGAGCGGGCGGCGGCCAAGCTCCTTCTCCAGGCGGTCGGCAAGCGCCGTGCTTGGCTTGTCGGCTATGTCGATGAAGGCAACCCTGGCGCCCTGGCGCATGAAGCCCTCGGTCAGCGCCGCGCCGATACCGGAGCCGCCGCCGGTGATCAGCACCGAGGCGCCGTCTAGGTCGGCGAAACGCGCCGATGGCATCATGATTTCCTTCTCCCTTTGGCCGGCGCGCATCCTAGCCACGTCGGCCCCGGGAGCAAGGGCGAAAAGGCGTTTTTCGGGCTTATGTCTGACAAAACAGCAGCCGCGCAGCCGCGCGGCGCTGGCGGGCCGGCCTGGATCGCGGTTGCTTCGGTCAGATCGCCTTGGCGCGCAGCGCGCCGCGATAGGAATCGCGCAGATAGCCGAGCGTGGCGTCGGCATCGACCGGCTTGCCGAACAGGTAGCCCTGCCCGCCGGCGCAGCCGAACTGGACGAGGCGGTCGGCCTGCGCTTCCTCCTCGATGCCTTCGGCCACCACGTCCATGCCGAGCCCCTCGCACATGGCCAGAATGGCGCGGATGATGTGCTCGGAAGGCCGGTCGTCGAGAATGGAGGAGACGAAAGCGCGGTCGATCTTCAGCTTGTCGAAATGGAATTCGCGCAGGCGGCCGAGCGATGACTGGCCGGTGCCGAAATCGTCGAGCGAGACGCGGATGCCGACGCGGCGCAGATCCTCGACGATCTTCTCGGCCGAAGCCGGGTCGGTCATCAGGCCGGTCTCGGTGATCTCGATCTCCAGCCGGTGCGGATCGAAGCCGGTGCGCTCGAGGATCGCCAATATGTGCAGGCCGGTGTTCTGGTCGACGAGCTGCGAGGGCGACAGGTTGAAGGACAGGAACAGGTCCTTCGGCCAGCTGCGCGCCGCCTCGGTCGCCTTGCGCAGCACGAGCTGCGACAGCGGGCCGATGATGCCGCGCTCCTCGGCGATGGGGATGAAGACGCTCGGCGGCACCATGCCGAGATCGCGGTCGCTCCAGCGGGCCAGCGTCTCGAAGCCGATGGTGCGGCGGGTGCTGAGATCGACGATGGGCTGGAAATGCGGCTCGACCTCGCCGGCGGAGACTGCGCGGCGCAGCGCCTGCTCGATACGGGTGACGCGCTTGGCGGCCTCCTCCATCTCGCGGGTATAGACCACGACGCGGCCGCGGCCCGAGCGCTTGGCGTGGTAAAGCGCGGTCTCGGCCTTGTTGATCAGGATCTCGGTGGTCTCGTCGCCGGAATAAAACAGCGAGCAGCCGACCGAGGCCGACAATCTCGCGGTGCGCTCGCCGACGTCATAGGGCGCGGACAGGATCTCGATCAGCATGCGCGACTTTTCGGCCGCCTGCTCCTCGCTGAACACCATCGGATAGAGGAAGGCGAACTCGTCGGCGCCGATGCGGCAGACCGTGGAATGGCCGTCCATCGAGGCGCGCAGGCGCATCGCCACCTGGATCAGGATATCGTCGCCGGCCTTGTGGCCGAACAGGTCGTTGATCGGCTTGAAGCCGTCGAGGTCGAGGATGCCGACGGTGAACGGCGCGGGATCGTCGGCGCGATCGCTGATCAGGCGATCGACCTTGTCGAAGAAGCGACGATGGTTGCCAAGTCCGGTCAGCGGATCGGTGAAAGCCAGATCCGTGTTGTCCTTGCCTGGCTGCCCGGTGCCAAACGTCGTTTGCATCATGTCCCTGTTGTGATGACGGTATTTATCTTCAGACTGGCAGCAAAGCGTTTAGGAAAAGTATCGGAAAAATCGATTTTCCAATTACCTTAGGAGAGCTTCCGTGTTCGCTTGGCCAGCCTTGGAGACAGGGGCTTAAACCTGGCCTTAACGGCTTCTATAAATAGTGAAGCGGCCCGGAGACGCCGGCATTGGGGCCGGTATCGGCGCGGCCGGAGGGCCGGGCACCGGAGACAGGCATGCCGCATGAAGTCCGCAACGAGCCGGCGATCGCCGTGCTGCTGCCCTGCTACAATGAGGAGCCGACGATCGGCGAGGTCGTGCGGCGCTTCCGCGAAACGCTGCCGGCCGCCGCGATCTATGTCTACGACAACAATTCGAAGGACCTGACCGCGCTCAAGGCCCGCGCCGCCGGCGCCGTCGTCGTGCGCGAGCCGCGCCAGGGCAAGGGCAATGTGGTGCGCCGCATGTTCGCCGACATCGACGCCGACATCTATGTGATGGCCGACGGCGACGGCACCTATGCGCCTGAAGATGCGCCGCAGTTGATCAACACGCTTTTGACCGAGCGCTGCGACATGGTCGTGGGCACCAGGCGCGGCGTTGCCGACGATGCCGGCCGCTCCGGCCACGCCTTCGGCAACCGCGTCTTCAACCGGCTTTACAAGGGTCTGTTCGGCGCCGATTTCACCGACATCTTCTCCGGCTATCGGGTCTTTTCGCGGCGCTTCGTCAAGAGCTTCCCGGCGGTTTCGGGCGGCTTCGAGATCGAGACCGAAATGTCGGTCCATGCCTCGCAGCTCAAGCTGCCGGTGAGCGAAATGACGCTCGACTACGGCCGTCGGCCGGAAGGCTCGTCGTCCAAGCTGTCGACCGTTCGCGACGGTGCCCGGATCCTGTGGATGTTCGCCATGCTGGTGAAGGAGACGCAGCCGCTGCGCTTCTTCGGCACATTCGCCCTGTTCTTCCTGGCGGCCAGCATCGGCCTGATGATCCCGGTGCTCGTCGAGTTTGCCGAGACCGGCCTGGTGCCGCGCATGCCGACATGGGTGCTGTCGGTCGGCCTGCTGCTCCTGTCGATGCTTTCGGCGGTGACCGGGCTGATCCTCGATTCGGTGTCGCGCGGCCGCGCCGAACAGAAGCGCATCTTCTATCTGTCGATCCCGTCCGGCCGCATCGAGCGCCGCGCAGGCATCAACGGGCAGACCGCTCCGAAGAGGGAGCCCGGCAAGGCCTCGCGGGCGGCCTGATGGGCCGGCTTTTCCGCTTCGTCCTTGCCGGCGGCATCGGCTTTGCCGCCGATGCGGCAGCGCTCTGGCTGCTGCTTTCGCTCACCCCGCTCGGACCGTTGATCGCGCGCGTGCTTTCGATCGGCTTCGCGCTCACCCTCACCTGGCAGCTCAACCGCCATCTGACCTTCGCGCCGTCGCGCCGGGGCATGGCGCAGGAGGGCGCGCGCTATGGCGGCGTCGGCATCGCCACCAGCATCGTCAACTATCTCGTCTATTGCGCAATGCTGTTCGCGCTGCCCGCCCTGCCGCCGCTGGCGGCGCTGGCGGTCGCCTCGCTGGTTGCGATGGCGCTGTCCTTCCTCGGCTATTCCCGCCTGGTCTTCGATCGCTGAGCTTCTGCACCAAGCGAGCGCGATTGGCAGAAGCCTTCGAGTTCCTTATATCGGCGGCAGATGCGTGGATTCAAAGTGTTGGAGCGTCGTCTGTGCATCCAGACGGATGCACGTCGCTCCAATGGAGACCGAAAATGCCGCTGAAGATCGCCGTCCAGATGGACCATGTCTCCACCGTGTCGATCGCCGGCGACACCTCCTTCGCGCTGTCACTGGAGGCGCAGCGGCGCGGCCACACGCTTTTCCACTACACGCCTGACCGGCTGTCGATGCGGGACGGCAAGGTGTACGCGCGTATCGAGGAGATGCAGGTGCGCGACGAGAAGGGCAGCCACTATTCGCTGGGCGAGCCGGTGCGCACCGATCTCTCGGAAATGGACGTGGTGCTGCTCAGGCAGGACCCGCCCTTCGACATGAACTACATCACCACCACGCATATCCTGGAGCGCATCCATCCGAAGACGCTGGTGGTCAACGACCCGGCCTGGGTGCGCAACAGCCCGGAAAAGATCTTTGTCACCGAATTCCCCGACCTGATGCCGGAAACGCTGATCACCAAGGACCCGCGGGAGGTGGCCGCTTTCCGCAAGGAGTTCGGCGACATCATCGTCAAGCCGCTCTACGGCAATGGCGGCGCCGGCATCTTCCATCTGCACGAAGCCGACCGGAATCTGGCCTCGCTGCTCGAAATGTTCGGCCAGCTCTTCCGCGAGCCCTATATCGTGCAGCGTTATCTGAAGGACGTGCGCAAGGGCGACAAGCGCATCATCCTGATCGACGGCGAGCCGGTGGGCGCCATCAACCGCGTGCCGGCAGAGCACGATTCGCGCTCCAACATGCATGTCGGCGGCCGCGCCGAGAAGACCGAGCTGACGGAGCGCGAACGCGAGATCTGCGCCCGCATCGGCCCGTCGCTGAGGGAACGCGGCTTCATCCTCGTCGGCATCGACGTGATCGGCGACTGGATGACCGAGATCAACGTGACCTCGCCGACCGGCGTGCGCGAGGTGCAGCGTTTCGGCGGCGCCGATATCGCCGGATTGTTCTGGGATTGCGTCGAGGGGAAGCGGGCCTAAGGCACCCCGATCGGTCCGCCAAGATCGCCTCGCTGCGCTTAGAGCAGCCCGCCTTTCTGGCCCAGGTCGCGTAGCAACTTCTGGTCATCGGATCGCATTCTGTTTGCCCGAATGAACAACTCGTTTCCGTTTTCCGGGCTTTCGCTGTTGACCAGTTGAGCCAATTGCTTTGCCTCGTCAATCCGGCCTGCCGCGGTCAGCGCCAAGGTCGCGATACGCCTCACATGCGCGTGAGCGTTGCGATGGAGCGTAGCGCGCAAGGCCCACCTGGCTGCCTCCTCGGCTCTTCCGAGTCGCAGCAGGGAAACGGCGCGGACCGCTTGGTTGGGAGCAAGGAAGGGATCGAAGGGCGAAAGTTCTCTTGCATGGTCGGCTGCCTGAATGGCCGTTTCGGCATCCCCAGAGTGAGCTTGAATGAAGGCACGCGAATAATGCCCAAAAGCATATGAAGGACTGAGAACGGTCGCGCACTCCAGAGCCTCGATGGCTTCCTCGCGCGCACCGATGATCCAGAGCGCACGCCCGAGAGCGCAATGTGCGGCGGGGTCGTGTGGATCGATCTCCACCGCGCGGGCCGCAAGATCGTGAGCGATCCGGCCCTCCTCGGAGAGATGCGACGGATCAAACAGATACGCTTTCAAAAAATGTGTGAACGAGAGACTCGTATAAGGAGGTGCAAAGTGCGGGTCGAGGTGGATCGCCGCCTTGAACAGATTCTCGGCGACCGTATTGTCCTGACCGGTGAACATGTGCATGTGCCACAGGCCGCGATGATAGGCCTGCCATGCGTCCAACTCATGAAGAGGCCGCCGGACTGCTATATTGCGCTCCGCGAGATTGACCTCACCAGCCACCAGCGTGGCGATCTCGCCAGCCAGAGTCTGTCCGAACTGCGAGATGGATACGAGAGGCTTCGAGAATATTTCGGAAAAAAGCACATGGCCGTCGTCGGCCGCGATCAACTCGACATCGACCCGAAGGATCGATCCGTCGAGTGCGATGTTGCCGGCGCAGACATAGTCGCAGCGAAGCAGCCGGGCGGCCTCCAGCCTGCTCAGGCCGACCGCCGACAAAGCCTGCAGCGAGTTCGCGGCGATGACGAAGACAGTTCGCAGTCGGGCAACGTCGCGGATGATGTCCCGCAGCAACCCGTCCCTCAAAACATGTAGGTGCGAGGAAGCAATACCCTCGAGCGCGAACGGCAGCACCGCGACGGCGGGCCTGTCGCGCCCCGAGATGCGGGCCGACTGCGCTTCGGCCGCTTGGGTCGACCCCACAAGAGGCACTGTCGATCTGCTTTCATCCACCAACAAGTCGAACGCGCGCCGCAACGATCGTTCACCGAGCAGATCCGCATCGACCTGGGGCGTTAGAAGCAAATCCAGCCGAGCTTCCGACGGGGGACCTTGTTCCCCGAGGTTTTGCGACCTTGCTGGAGGTTCTGCGCTGGCTCGATCGTTGCCGCGACCGTTCGCTTGGTCCTGCGATTGAAGCGTTAACATGTAGCCGCGCTTTGCGACCGTCTTGATGAGGGTTGCCCGCTCGTCGCCAAGGACGTTTCGAAGGTCGCGGATCGTCTGCGTCAACGCGTCGTCAGTTACGACAAGACCTTTCCACACGACCTCAAATATCTCATCTCGGCTGACCACGCGGTTTGCGTGCTCAACGAGAAAGACCAACAGCGAAAACGTCCTCGCGCGGACATCGACAGGCCTGCCGTCGTTCAAAATGAGACCCCGCTCCCGGTCGAGTGCATATGCGCCAAGCCGGATGACGGCCTTGTCCGGATGGTCGGCTTCTCTCAAACGGCGTCTCCCTAGAAGCGCCTTACAATAGCGTAGCCCGGCATATTAGGAAATTCGCAGCTACGGCTGTCGAGATACTCGATCCAATTTCATCTCGATTTCGGAAATGTTTCGGCTGGATATCAGGCCTGGCGCCGCACGCTCGCCTAGTCTCCACCTGCGGCCCAGGAAGGCGGCTTGAGAGGAGAAACAACCATGGCCACCATCGAATTTCCCTACAGTGCGGCGACGGGACGCAAGGAGAGCCGTGCAGTCCCTTACCTTTTGGCGCTTCTGCACGGAACCGTTGCCGCCGTTCTGTGGCTGCCACGCTTCTGGGTACAACGAAAGCAGCTCGCTGTCCTCGCGTCGATGAGCACTCGCGAGCTCCTGGACATCGGCCTGAACACCTGCGACATCGCCAACGCCCTCGCGCAGAGAAACGACCAGGACCCGACAGTTTACCTGGCAGATGTCGCCCGCGAGCGCAGGTTACGCAGGCAGACTTAGGTCATTCTCGTCGGTTGTGACCTGTCTACTTACGCCTGGTCACGAAGCTATCCCAGACATCTGAGTTCACCGTTGGTGATGCACATCGCAGCGCTACCAAGCACCTTTGCGCTTGCCTTGAAGGCATTCTATTTTGGGGCGTAGTAGCCGCTCGTGGGCATAGAATGTCGGTATTGTCTTTCTTGAGAATCTACGCGCCGCCCAACGCGGTGCTGGCTGCGCCCGGGCTTCTGGCGGTGGCTGCGCTCACGATACCGGACCTGTCCGGACGAAGCAGGCTGGTTCTGGCTGTCGTGCTCGCCGTCATTTGGGGCGCCTATCTCCTGCAACTGGCGGCGACGCTGCTCAAGCGGCGGGCGGGAGACGTTCGGAACAGGACGCCGGCAATCGCCATCGATGTGCTCGCGGTCCTGGTTCCGCTCGCCGCATTTCTGCTCGTCGGCACGCCCGACTGGAGCCTCTACTGTACTGTCTGGCTGCTGAAACCGCTGCGCGACTCAACCTTCTTCCCGGTGCTGGGCAGGGTGCTGGCCAACGAGGCGCGCAACCTGATCGGCGTCACCACCCTCTTCGGCGTCGTTCTGTTCGGTGTCGCGCTCGCTGCCTATGTCATCGAGCGCGACATCCAGCCGGAAAAATTCGGCAGCATCCCGCTGGCAATGTGGTGGGCGGTGGTCACGCTGTCCACCACCGGCTATGGCGACGCTATTCCGCAAAGCTTCGCCGGCCGCGTCCTTGCCGGGCTGGTCATGATGAGTGGCATCGGCATCTTCGCGCTCTGGGCCGGCATTCTTGCCACCGGCTTCTATCAGGAAGTCCGTCGCGGCGATTTCGTCCGCAATTGGCAATTGGTCGCCGCCGTACCGTTGTTTCAGAAGCTTGGCCCGGCCGTGCTGGTCGAGATCGTGAGGGCGTTAAGACCTCGTATGATGCCGGCGGGTGCCGTGATCTGCCGCATCGGTGAGCCCGGTGATCGGATGTTCTTCGTCGTGGAGGGGCGCGTCAGCGTCGCGACGCCGAACCCGGTGGAGCTTGGACCTGGCGCCTTCTTCGGCGAGATGGCGCTGATCAGCGGCGAACCGCGTATGGCGACCGTCAGCGCCGCAACGGCGGTCTCACTCCTGTCGCTGCACTCGGCGGATTTCCAGATGCTGTGCGGCAGCAGCCCGGAGATCGCGGAAATCATCCGCAAGACCGCGATCGAGCGGCGCGGCGCAGTGCCGACGGCTTGATCGTACCAGGTGTGCGGTCATAGCCCCAAGATCGTCGCCGGACGGCGCTCCTCTGTTCCCGTAATGTTCTTGCCTAAATCCGAAATCTATGATTGTCTCGGGTCGGTATCACCCGCGGTCCGAGCAAGGGCCGAGGTGAGGCGATATCCGGGGGCTTGGACAAAAATGGTGGCGAGGGTTCGCACGGTGGCTTTCCAGGGCATCGAGGCAGTGCCGGTCGATGTCCAGGTGATGATCGCGCCGGGCAAGGTCGGCATGCAGATCGTCGGCCTGCCGGACAAGGCGGTGGCCGAAAGCCGCGAGCGGGTGCAGGCAGCGCTCCATGCCTCGGGGCTGTCGATGCCGTCGAAGAAGGTGACGGTCAACCTCGCGCCCGCCGACCTGCCCAAGGAAGGCAGCCATTACGACCTGCCGATCGCGCTCGGACTTATGGCGGCGCTCGGCGCCATCCCTGGCGACATGCTGGCCGGCTATGTCGTGCTCGGCGAATTGTCGCTCGACGGCACCATCGCCGCGGTGGCCGGCGCGCTGCCGGCCGCGATCGGCGCCAATGCCGAGGGCAAGGGCCTGATCTGCCCGTTCGCCTGCGGGCCGGAGGCGGCCTGGGCCGGCAAGGATTTCGATATCCTGGCGCCGCGCAGCCTGATCGCGATCGCCAACCATTTCCGCGGCACGCAGGTGCTGTCGCGGCCGGAGGCTGGCATCCAGCTCGCGGCGCGCGACCTGCCGGACCTTGCCGACATCAAGGGCCAGGAAAGCGCCAAGCGGGCGCTGGAGGTGGCGGCGGCCGGCGGCCACAACCTCTTGACATTGTGGCTAATTAAACGGCGAGCAATGATCGAAGCCGAAAAGGGGCGATAGTTCGCCTGACTCGTCCTTCGAACTGCCGGAATGGGGCCGAGAACAGACCGGCAGCTTCGGTCTACGAATCTTCAAAAGCGGACATTCAGGTGGGCGTGGGCATTGTCCTGATGTGACTGTTTCGTTGCGAAAATGGAAAGACTTAGACCAGGCGGGGAATCTCTACGAGGTCGCTCCAGCCTCTTCCAACATCGCAAGGAATAAGCGGTGTTTGTCAGGCACACCTTTGAGCACGCGCTCACCCTGATCTGAGAAACGGAGGCCTGAGCCCGCAACCAAGTCCCTCACGGTCTGAGAGGTCAAAACCATTCCCCCCTCAGCTGAACTCATGATCCTTGCTCCCGTGTGGATAGCGAGGCCTGTTACGTTGGTCCCGACAATCGCACATTCCCCGACGTGGACACCCGCTCGAACATCGATCTCGAGTTGCTTTACCGCGTCGGCAATGGTGAGGGCACATCGTACCGCGCGCGCGGGCCCATCGAACAGTGCCAGGAAGCCGTCGCCGGCAACCGTGAACTCCTCGCCGCGGTAGCGTGCGATTTCCTTGCGCACGATGTTATAATAGGAGTTTAGCGTATTGCTCCACGCTTGATCCCCGTCCCTCGCTAGATGGTCCGTTGATGACACGACGTCGAGGAACAATATAGCGGCTAGCTTTCGGTCAGGCGTAACCTCCGGCGTCACACCGGTCAAAAACGACTGAATGTCAGCCAAAATCGTATCCATATCCTTGGCGACAAAGGTGTGTGTGTCCCCGGGATACTCCCTCATTTTTGCTTGAGGTATGCGCCGCGCCATGTCGCGCGCGGCTTCAGCCGATGCAACCGGATCGTGAGAACGGATCATGACTAGCGTTGGCACTGATATCGCAGGAAGGATATTCCGGATATCGATGTCCCGATTCATCGCTTCGTAGGCCGCATATGCGGACGGGCTCGCCGCGGCCCTCATAATACGAGCTTGGGCATCGACCACTGTTTGATCGACACTACGCCCGAGCCCGACCCCTGCTCCACGGATGTACTCGTCTGAGGGGCCGTTCTCAGCCACATCCTTGATAAGCTGATCATACGCCTCGGACGACAGGCCCCATGGGTGGTCTTCTGAAGCGCACCAACGAGCTTGCGTGCCCCAGACGATTAGGGATCTTACGCGGTCCGGGTTCAAGGCAGCGAACAAACTCGTCATCGAGCCCCCCTCGGAAACACCGAAAAGGCTGGCATAGTCCACCTTCTCGGCATCCATCACGGCCCGGATATCGTCGGTCCGTTCCTCAAGAGTCGCCATTCGGATCGGGCGATCAGACAGCCCCGTTCCACGCTTATCGAACTTGATGACCCGGCAGAACGCCCCGAGCTTCTCGAAAAACAGAGCGCGCAGTGGCATCTCCCATTCCAGATCGAGGTGGGATGCCGTTCCCGGTGCCCAAACAAGGTCTACTGGACCACTCCCCCAGACCTGATAGGCGATGGCCACATCCCCGCTTCGCGCGTACTTGGTTCGAGGTGTCATCTCATCATTGCCCTATGAGGAAATGAACATAGATCAACGCTAACCTGCGGCCCTCTTATCTGCAAACGCTCTTCACGCCCCAACCGGAAGGTGCCGCCACCGCGTCGCCAGAACCGATCAACGCGATTGTTGTATGAACGGCTGCTGTTGGGACTTTGTTTGGTGAACCCGACCTTAGCGTGATGCTTTCGACGGTGCTCTACGCCGCCGCCGATGGAATGGTCTATGGTCGTCGGCAGCCTGGCGGCTCGTCGTCGGTAATTGCTGCGTGACGGTGGCCGCGCCCTATGAGGGAGAGATCGCATGATCGTCGAGCTGAACGACATCCGGGCCGCGGCCGAGCGGATCAGGGGCAATGTCCGGCGCACGCCGGTGGTCGAGGCGACCAATCTCCTGTCGGGAGCTGGCGAAGGCTATCGGCTTGCTTTGAAGCTTGAGCTTCTGCAGGTCACGGGCTCGTTCAAGGCGCGGGGCGCCACGAACCGGCTGCTGGCGCTCGATGCTGCCGACGTCGCTCATGGCATCGTCACCGCATCAGGGGGAAATCACGGCATCGCCACGGCCCGCGCCGGCTTCATGGCACAGGTGCCCGCCACCATTTTCCTGCCGAACAACGCCTCGCTCGAGAAGATCGAAAAGCTCCGGGCCTGGAAGGCCGACGTTCGGATCGTTGGCTCCGCCTGGCATGAATCCAACGTCGCCGCTCTTGCCTTCCACCGCGAGACGGGCGCGGCATATTTCCATCCCTTTGCCGACGCGGATGTTGTTGCCGGGCAGGGAACGGTCGGCCTCGAGCTGCTCGAGGAGCTGCCTGAGATGACCACCGTGCTCGTGGCGATGGGTGGCGGCGGCCTTATCACGGGGGTGTCCACTGCGCTCAAGGCGCTGAAGCCGGGTGTGCGAGTGGTTGGCATCGAAGCCGAAGGATCGCCGGTGCTGCTGCGTTCGCTGGAGGCGGGCCGCAACATCGCCCTCGACAAGGTGACCACCTCGGTAGCAACAATGTCGTGCGCGCGCTCCGACGATCGAATCTTCGAGGCCGTTCGCGATCGGGTCGATGAGATCGTGCTGGTCAGCGACGACGAAATGCGCGCCGCAGCCAAGTGGCTCTGGTTCGAAATGGGCTTAGCGGCGGACCTCAGCGGCGCTGCCGCCCTCGCCGCCCTGCGCAAAGGTCGCATCTCGATAGAGAAGAATGAGCTGGTCTGCGCGATCGTTTGCGGCGCCGGCTCTGATGCAATTGCCACCTAAGCGCAGCCGCTGTGTATTCGCATCTGGCAACTGAAGCCAGGTAAAACGGCGACCGCTTCTAGCAACCACGACCTCTACAGTGGTCGCCGGCGATGTCCGCTTTCCGGATGATGCAGGCTGGTCTCTACGGCCGACATTGGGCGCAAAGCTGCCATCGAATCGGGCGCCACGATCCGAAATCCGGCGGGTCAGCCATGCTGACATTGTGGCTAATTAAACGGCGCGCCATGATCGAGGCTCGGAAAGGCCGTCAAGGGGCCGACTGCGGACTGTCTGGTGTTGGCGTTGAGGACCGGTTGAGCCGCCATCTGGTGTCAACTCATCGATAGACAACGCCTTGAGCTAAACCAGTTCCGCTTCGGCCATGTCCGCAATCATCGCATTACCGAGGCGACGTATTCAGACCGGCGGACCCGAATGCGAAGCCCGCGCTATTTTCCGAGCCAATTCAAGAAAGCCGAACAAATGCGGCGAGCGGTTGTCTCGTCGATAGTTGAGTGAAAGCTCGGTACCCGGATTGTGGCCTTCGTATTTCCGATAGACAATGCCGGGCCGCTGATTTTCACTGACCGATGCTGGCACGACCGAGATGCCGACGCCAACCGAAACCAGGCTCATCGCTGTAAGGTAGTCCTGGGCCATGACCTGCAAGGCAGGAACAAAGCCGTCGACCTTGCATACGTCGAGCACATAGTCCGCGTAACTTGGCCGTGGGCGCCGCGGAAAGAGGACGAAAGTAGTATTCTTGAAATCTGCGAGATGGAATGGTTGCTCACGATTGGCATAGCTGTCGGGAAGCGCCAGCACGAGCGGTTCCTTCATGAGCGTTTCGGATTTGACCTCCGCGTCTTCGATCGACGGGCGCGCCACCGCAATGTCGATTTCCCGCTGGATCAGGGCTCGTCGCAACTCGGCATTGTTCATGGCCGAAAGCGCCAGTTCGATATCCGGATGCGCGGCCCGGAAAGCCCTGATGATGTTGGGCAGAACACCGAAGGTTGCCGTTCCGACGAACGCGATCCGCAGGCGTCCCGCGACGCCCTGCCCGATCCGCATCACCTCACGTTCCGTCTGGTCGGCGCGTTCGAGGATTTCCCTTGCTCGCTCCAGCAGCAATTCGCCTGCCTGGGTGAGCCGAATCTGGCTGCGGCTGCGGTCGAACAGGACCGCACCGATCTCCCGTTCGAACTGGGCGATCTGTCGGCTTAATGGAGGCTGAGCAATTCCGAGCCGCGCCGAGGCGCGCCCGAAATGAAGTTCTTCGGCCACTGCCAGGAAATAGCTCAGCCGTTTGAAGTCCATGGCCGTTTGTCAGGCATCCATCAGCCGGGCAGGCACCCGCGTGACCCTTTCCAGTGCCTCCTTGAAATAGGCCCTGAAGGCAGTGGGGTTCTCGCTCATCGGAAAATGACCAAGATCCTTCATGATCGCAAGAGTGGAACCCTTGATCGAGGCTGCCGTGCGTTGCGCGTCCTCAGGAGTGCAGGTCAAGTCGTACTCGCCGCACATGATATGGACGGGCGTGCGCCGCGTATCTATGGACCCGAGCCGGCCGACGAGGCTGTCATCGGACGTGTAAAAGCTGAGGTCTCCCCGAAAAACGCCTGGCCCGGACTGCATGAACATCCACAGTGTGGTCCAGCGCTCTGCGTCGGGCGCCTGCGGCGCGATATTGGCCGAGACCAGGGCGGCGCCCATTTCGCCGCCATGCGCATCGGGCCGGTGAAACCAGTCGATGTCATACCATGCCGGCTGGAAATCGGACGCCTCGATCGCGATGAAACCCGAAAAGGATTCAGGATGGAGGGCTGCCAGTTGCAGCGCAATCCTCCCACCCATCGAACATCCGGCCAGCAAAGGCTTCTCCAGCCCTGCCGCACGGCAGAATGCCAGCACCGTCTCCATGTAGGTCTCGGTCGAGAGCAGATACTCTTCGGTCTCGAACCCCTCCGGCGGCGGCGACTTTCCGTGCCACGGCATGTCGAAGGCGATGAACCGGTGAGATCTGGTGAACGCCTCGTCGTTCAGGACGGACCGCCACTGCCGCGTGTCGGCGCCCGCCGTGTGAAGGCACACGACCGGACGCCCCTGGCCGGCTTCCTCGAAGTAGATGCGCTGCCGGGCACTTCCAACCGTCACATTGACATAGCGGCCGACGATCGGCTCGATCGAAGATTTCATGAGAAACCCTCCTTGCGTCCCAGCGCCATGAATTCCTTGAAGTACCGCAAGTTCTTGACCAGCGTCAGGATATCGCCGTCGATGCTGCCGTTTCCGTATTTCACCAGGCCGAAAATGTCATGGAAACCCGGCTTAGGCAGAGGTTGCCAGAATTCGCGCAATGCATCGCCCTTCGCTCGCAGCGCAAACCGCCAAGGGAGCTTCTTGCTCGGACCTTCCTTGATCTCGACAACCCTTCCTTTCTCGAAGGTCAGGTAGAATTCCTCCTGGTCGACCTCGATCAGGATGGTTTCGTTGAAGAGGCGGCCAAGCCGCAGCAAATGAGGTCTCCGCTCGAGGGCGGCCGCCATGCCATCGAGTCGCTGGCGTAAGTTTAGAACGCGCGGCATGGTCGGTCTCACATCTTACGCGCCATCATGCGCACCTTGTCCTCGTCCAGCGTCACACCGAGCCCCGGCCCGGTCGGCACGCGTATTTCGAACTCCTCGAACACCAGCGGCGTAGCGACGAGATCCTCGACCAGTATTCGCGGGCCGAAATGTTCGCTCCCCCATTCGAGGCGAGGCAGTGTCGAGAAGACGGCCATGTGGGCCGCGGCGCCGATGCTGCTCTCCAGCAGGCAACCGCCGTAGAGCTCGATTCCGAACGACTGGGCGATGCCTGCGGCCCGCTTGAGCTCCAGGAGGCCGCCGCTTTTGACCAGCTTCAGCGAATAGACGCTGCCGCAGGCCTGCGTCGCCACGCTGGCCAGCTCCGAATTGGTGAACGCAGCCTCGTCGATGAGAAGCGGAATGCGCGTGCGGGCCGCGACGCGCGCCATCGCTTCGCGTTGGCTTGCTTGAACGGGTTGCTCGATCAACGCGACATTGAGTTCCTCAAGCGCTGGAAAAAGCCGGATGCAAAGCGCCTCGGTCCACGCCTGATTGACATCGACGATCAGCTTCACATCGTCACCCAGGCCGGCACGAAGATGTTGCAAGCGCACGATGTCGGCCTCCGGCGAGTTGAAGCCGAGCTTGATCTTGAAATCCTTGTGGTGGCGCAGGCGGAGCTTTTCCCTCGCCTCCTCGAGTTCCTGCCCGGCATCGCCCGAAGCAAGCGCCCAGATGACACCCATGCGATCTCTGACCTGTCCGCCAAGCAAGGCACTGACGGGCAGGCCGAGCGTATGGCCGACGGCGTCGAACAGCGCCGACTCCACCGCTGCTTTTGCCGCGAAATTGCGCGTTGCGGCCTTGGCCATGCGCACGGCATTGGCTTCGAAGAGCATGGCGTTCTGACCAACGAGCGCAGGTTCGAGGTAGTTCGCTATGGCGGCCCAGATGGATTCTACGCTTTCTTCAGCCCAGCGCGGTCCTCCGAGCGTGGAGGCCTCACCAATCCCGGTAACGCCGTTTTCAAGCTGGACGCGTACGAGGACGAACCCTTGGTGCGCTATCTCGGTATTCGAAAGCTTGTGACGACGGAGTGTCGGCGCCTCGATGATAGTCGCGACAATCGATCTGATCCGCGTGTCGCGCCCAAGCTCGATGGGAGCGGCGCGCGGTGGAACGTTCTCGGTGACGTTGATCGACATACCGACTGCCCTCGGGAGAACCCGCCTGGGCAAGCACCAGGCGGGTTGATTGCTGACTGTTATTCGGCCGCAACGGCGATTTCGGCAGCCTTTGGCTTGAGCTTGAAGTCGAATTCCATGACCAGGTCCGTGTCCGATCCGGCAGGCGCTTTGTGCAACTTGCCGATCAGGCTTTCCTTGACGGCGAAGACCGCATCGTTGTCGAGGTACTTCGTGTCGGCGTCGTAGATCTGCGAGACCAGGCTTTGGTAACCGTCCTTCTGGATCATGAAGTGAATATGCCCCGGCCGCCACGGATGGTGGCCCATATAGTTCAGCAACTCGCCGGCCGCCCCATCGTAGGGAATTGGATATGGCGCCGGACGGATACCGACGAATTCGTACCGGCCCTCTTCATCGGTGAGGAAACGGCCCCGCAAATTATAATCGGGCTGCTCCGGATCCTGCTGTTCGTAGAGACCGTTCGGAGCGTCTTCCCACACATCGATGATGACGCCCGGAATGGGCCGCCCCGACGTGTCGCTGATTGCGCCGCTGACGCGCACGCTCTGACAGCCTTCGAAGCTCTTCTGGACGATCGAGGCGCCTTTCGGCAGCACCGGCGGATTCTCGCGATAGAATGGCCCAAGCACAGTCGACTCGCTTTCGCCGTCCGTGACGGTGTGGTCGAGCATGTCGACGAGGACCTCTATTCCGAGGATGTCGGAAAGCAGGATGAATTCGTTCCGGGCGTCATCCGAGATGTGGCCGGCGCGAACCAGGAACTGGCAGGCCTGGATCAGTTCGGCATGCGTCACCTTGGTTTCGATGCAAAACGCATGGATGTGCCGGATCAGATTCTCAAGAATCTGGCGATTGCGCGCCGGGATATCCGAAGACAAGGCTGCGATCACAACGTCCGAGATGTTTTGCTGGGTCACATTGCGCATATTTTCCTCCTTGAATGGCAGCGTGGGCTTCTTTTTGGGGTCACCACATGAGTTCAGTTTCGATCTGCGGCATGCTTGCAGGAGCCTTGCGGGTGTCTTCGAGCGCGCCGAACTTGCCTTTGAAGAACAGCAGCGGATCGGCATTGCTGTCCCAGTTGAGCGCCCGGACGTGGCCGACGAAGATCGTGTGATCGCCGGCAAGGATCTCGTCGCGAACTTCCGCCGAAAAGGTGGCGAGCGCGCCGCGGACGACCGGCAGCCCGTCGAGCGAATCGAAGAGGCCGTGAAGCTCGGGATTGGGCTTGCCTGCAAAATGCCAGGCGATCTTGTCCTTGCCGGACGCCAGAACACTGACAGCAAATCGGCCCGAAGCCTGTATTTTTCCAAGCATGCGCGCCTTCTCGGCGATCGAGATCGCAATCAGCGGCGGGTCGAGCGAGATCGACATGAATGCGTTGGCGGTCATCCCGTGGTCGTGTCCATCCCAATGGGTGGTGATGACGTTGACCCCCGTGGCGAAAAGCCCGCATGCATCGCGGAACGTCCGTTGCTCAAGCGGTGACATGTGATCCCCCGCTTGCAAGAACAGCACGCGCGTATGACCGGCCGGACCAGCCTTCGAGTATCTCGGCCTCGACGGAGCGTCCCTCGGCTATCAGGGCGCGGATACGCGAGCTCGACACGATCTCTCCGGCCTCGCAACGCACGGCCGGAAGGATGCGGGTGTCGAAGTAGCGAGCGAGGAGCAGCGGATCGCCGCTCTTACAGGAACCGAACCGGAAGTCTGCTCCGACCCAGATGACCCGCGGCTTCAGTGCGCCGATCTCGCTGACGAAGTCACCTGCCGTGCGGGCCCGATACGCCGCGTCGAAGCGAGCGACGATGATGTGGTCCGGTCCCAGCAGGCTGATCCTCGCCAACTTGTCCTCGATCGACGTCAGCGGCCGGACGCCGCACAGCAGCGCCTTGGGAGGCGGGTCGAACGTGTAGACCACCGACGCGACACCGAGCGTGCGGGCCGCGATGACCGCCGTTCCGATCAGTTCCTGATGCCCGCGATGCACGCCGTCGAACGACCCGATCGTCAGGACGCTGGCGGGAAGCCTGAGCACGTTCTCACGATGGACGGACGTCTCGATTTGTCTGGGGTGAACCATGGTCTCCTCCCATGTTCGCGACCGGGGGCGCCATCCTCTCGGCACCCTCGACGTGAGAAATCTAACGCTAGGTGGCGACGCCCGCGATACCCGATCCGGTATCGCATGATACCTATCATTAGCACTTCATCGGCGCGTAGCCTCCGGCCTCGAAAGGGAAGAGGAACCCTTTCCGACGCCGGCTAGCGAATGCCTGGTCCGGCCCAATGGAGGAGTACAGGATATGCATAATCTGGCTACCAAGCCGGTGCTTGATACCCAAGCGCCAGGAACCGATGCCTACACCGGTTCCGAATTCCTGGAGAGCATCCAGGACGGCCGCGAAATCTATATTTATGGCGAGCGCGTCAAGAATGTCACCCAACATCCGGCATTCCGTAACTCGGCCCGCATGGTTGCGCGCTGGTACGACCGCTTCCACGAAAAGAAGAACGAGATCGGCGTGTTGACGGACACCGGCTCGGGGAAGCTGACGCACCCCTTTTTCCTCGGCTCCAAGACCACCGAGGATCTGGTCAGGTCGCGCGATGCGATCGCCGATTTGCAGAAGGTTTCCTACGGTTGGATGGGACGTTCGCCCGACTACAAGGCCTCTTTCCTTGGCACGCTCGGCGCCAATTCGGCCTTCTACGGAGATTATGCCGGGAACGCCCGCAACTGGTATGCCCGCACCCAGGAACGTCTCGACTACTGGAACCACGCCATCGTCAACCCTCCGATCGACCGGGACCGTCCGATCGAGGAAGTCCGCGACGTGTTCATGCATGTGGACAAGGAAACGGACAAGGGGGTGGTGGTGTCGGGCGCGAAAGTCGTGGCGACCGGCTCGGCGCTGACCCACTACAACTTCATCGCCCATTACGGCATCCCGATCAAGGACAAGTCCTTCGCGCTGATCTTCACCGCGCCCATGGACTCGCCCGGCATCAAGCTGATCGCCCGCTCGTCCTACGAGTTCAACGCGGCGGCAACCGGGTCGCCCTTCGACTATCCGCTCTCCAGCCGTCTGGACGAGAACGACTCGATCCTGGTCTTCGACAAGGTTCTGGTTCCGTGGGAAAACATCTTCATCTATGGCGACGTCGACAAGATCAACCAGTTCTTCCCGGCATCCGGCTTCGTCCCGCGCTTCACCCTGCATGGCCTGACGCGCCTGTCGGTGAAACTGGACTTCATCGCCGGATTGTTTTCGATGGCTGTCGAGGCGACGGGATCAAAGGACTTCCGCGGCGTCCAGGCAGGCGTCGGCGAAGTCATCGCATGGCGCAACACCTTCCATGCGCTCGGCGACGCCATGGTCAAATCGCCGGTTCCATGGGACGGTACCGACGGCTACAACCTCCCCAACCTCAATGCCGGGCTTGCTTACCGCGTGCTGGCACCGGTGGCTTACCCCAGGATCAAGGAGCTCATTGAACGGCACGTCGCCAGCGGCCTGATCTACCTGCCGTCGAGTTCAGCCGATTTCGAGAGCGAGGCGATCCGGCCCTATCTCGACCGCTTCGTGCGCGGCTCGAACGGTTACGCAGCGCTCGACCGCGTCAAGCTGCTGAAACTGCTTTGGGACGCCATCGGAACCGAATTCGGCGGACGACACGAACTGTATGAACGAAACTATGCCGGCAACTATGAGAACCTGAGGATTGAAACCCTGAACGCCGCTGCCGCGACCGGAGATCTGGCTTCGATGCAATCGATCGTGAAGGACTGCATGAGCGAATATGATCTTTCCGGCTGGACGAGTTCGGACCTCATCAATCCGGACGACATCAGCCTCGTCGGCCGAGGCACCGTTCAGGCGGCGTAGATGATGGGACCGTTCCCTCGTGGAGGAGCGGTCCCAACCTTCCTCTCAGCAGCCCGGAATCGACCGATGCTTTGATCGCGAATGGGAATGTGTCGGCGCCGTCCGTGCCAATCTTTTCTGGCGAAAGCAGTGGTTCGTCCTTGAGCATCTTGCGGAAGAAGCGTTCACGCTGATCATGGATGCTTTCGATCAGTCTGCAAAACGAAAGCCAGATCTGGTCGAAGTTACCGTCAGACCGGAACTTATTCTGGCCTTCGAGAGCACCGAAAATGGGGTGCCGACCACCGCGCGTCTGAAAATTCAGTTCGTCATGGTCCGCGAAAGCCCGGGAGTGGGAAATGAGGTCTTTTTTGACGGTACAGAGATGTTGCGTTGGCCAATGGTTTAAGGGTCTATCGATTGCAGTCGCTAGGCCCTGTTGCGAGCGGCTTCAAATCGTGACGTTGCACGAAAGACTCTGACGTTCGACGCCGGCGGCGATGATCGCCTTGGTGCGCAGCGCAGAGCCTAACGCGCGACCCAGTCCGCCAGTTGAGCCGGTGATGAGGATCGTGCGGTCGTTGAGGTCAAAAGTCACGCGGAAATCCATTCATCCGTTGGCCGTGGCTCCTGTATGGCAGGCATCCGTGAGCGAGCAGGCTGTTGCGCTTCCAGCTCGCGCAATAGTCCCTGGAAGCGCGCGTGCCGCCGCAAGTGCCAATCCATCACGGCGTTGAACACGCCACGCAGCAAATTGATGGGCGCCCAGCGGCCCGGCGCTATGATGCGGGGATTGCGCGACTCGATTCCCTTCACGATCGCCCGCGCCATCTGTTCAGGCTGGATGGGGCGACGCAGAGGGCTGGGGAGCACAACCTCGTTCATCCGTGTGGCGAGCGCGTTTCCGCCGAAAGCGGCCTTGGCGATCGCCGTCGCGGTCCAGCCCGGATAGATAACGCTGGCCGTAGCCGTGGTGCCGCCGAGTTCGACCCGCAGCGATCGCGTCAGCATCTCCACCGCGGCTTTCGAGGCGGCATAGGGTGCATTGGCAACGCCGTTGAGGAAGGCGTAGATGGAAGAGGTTACCAAGATCTGGCCTTCGTTGCGAACAACCTCCGGCAGCGCGGCTCGGATGGTGCGCCACACGCCGAATAGGTCCACCTCGACGATGTGCTCGAACTCCCGCTCATCGCAGCCCATGATGGTGCCGGGCGTGCCGCGCCAGGAGATCCCTGCATTGGCAAAGGCGACATCGAGACGCCCGAATTTCTCGATGGTCTTGCGCACGACTGCCTTCGTCGCGCAGGCATCGGTGACATCCAGCGCCAGCGGCAACACGCGCGCGCCGTCGAACTCTTGGGCGAGGCAGTCGACTGCCGACTGCTGCATGTCGGTAAGCACCAGGGACGCGCCCCTCGCGTAGAGCTGCCGTGCGGTGGCCGCGCCGATGCCGCCGGCGGCGCCAGTTATTAAAACCACTTTTCGGTTGAGGTCGTACGTCATTCGTGGGCACCTGGTTGGTGGCGTCGGGAACTAATTCGTGGGGGAACGGTGCGGCGCAGAAAGTCCAGTTGGTCACGGACCACTCGTTCGAAAGCCTTCCCCACGTAGATGTCGAAGTGTCCGTCGACATACCGCTTGATTTCATGTCGCGGCGCGCGGCTGGCGTGGCGCAGCGTGGTTTTCGCCGGCGCGACCGAATCGGTGTCGCAAACGCAGAACAGGATCGGGCTGCGTATCTGCGGCGTCCGGCGACCCGGAAAGTAGCGGATGATGTCGAGCGCAAAGCGCGCCGCGACATGGTTGGGGACACCGCCGTCGGGTGGCATAATTCCGAGATACCCGTCGTAGGCGTCCGGCGCATTCATTAGGGCCGTCGTGCCCGGTCGGCCTGCCGTCGCGACCATTACCGGCTTGGCGCACAGCCACGATCCGATGCGATCGCGCAGCGCCAGGACTGTGAGCTTCAGCAAGGTGACGGGATTCATGGCGAGGCTCGACGCGACACCGTCGGTGAAGGGACATTGGCAAATGACGGCCGCGAGCCTGGGGTCGTCGGCTGCGGTGGACAGAACATGGCCGCCGCCGAACGAGGAACCCCAGAGAATGATTTTCGCGGGGTCCACGTTATCGAGACTGCGTGCATAGGCGACCGCGGCCTTCCAGTCTTCGAGCTCACGCCCGATGTCGAGTAGCTGGCGAGGCTCGCCCTCGCTGTCGCCGAAATGCCGATAGTCGAAGACAAGGCAGGCGTAACCGGCGGCCGCGAACTGCTCGGCGAACGCCGGCAGCCGCATCCGTTTCGTACCGCCGAGGCCGTGGCCCATCACAATGACGGGAAATGGCCCGTCGCCCAAAGGGCGATACAGCCAGGCGCTGCAGCTCAGGCCGCCCGAGGTGAACTGAACATCGGTCGGCTCCAGGATTTGTCTGGATTGCTGAGGCATCGCGGTCCCCATCGAGTCGTCGGACCACAATTCTCGATGAGGCAGGCGGTGTAGTCTTGACACTTCCCGACAACTCGCTTGACACTTTGCGCCACGATGACAATACCAATCGGAATGGGAAAACCGTTGCACCGACGGGTGGTGCCCGAGACGTACGCCCAACTTCTCTACGAGTATCTGGAGGCTCACGGACATACCCCCGAGTCGGTGCTTGGGGAGCCCTGGCCCGAGCATGATCCGACCGGCCTGGGTGGAGTGGACGTGGATCGCTGGGAGCGGATGTTGGCGTGCGCCGAGCAGCACCTGGGCGACCCGCTACTGGGCCTGCATGTCGGCCAAACGATCACGGCCCGGCATCTTGGCATCCTTGGGCCGGTGCTGCTCGCCTGCGATAATCTCGGCGCTGCGCTTCAGCGGCTGGAACGCTACCAGCGGCTGATCTTCGATGTGGTTCCGATGTCCCGGCGGGCTGGCCCCGGTTGGGTTGATGTTGTTTGGGACATCAGCCGGTACCGTCCTGGGCGGTTGGTCACCGAGACGGGGTTCGCGGTTTTTACGCAGTTTTGCCGCAGCATAGTGCGCGGCGTCGCAAATCTGTCGGCGGTGGAGTTTGCGCACCTCGAGCCAACTGACATCCGACCCTACGAGGACTTTTTCGGGTGCCCGGTCAAATTCGAGCGACCTGAACCTGTCATTCGCGTCGGCCTCGACTTCCTAGCGTCGCCACTGAAGAGTCCCGACCCGGGCCTGATTCTGGTTCTCGAACAGCATGCAGACCGCCTGTTGTCACAGCTTCCGCAGGAGGCGGAAGTCATCGAACAGGTTCGCAAAGCGATCGCCCACCTGCTGCTCGAGGGAGAGCCGGATATCGAGAAGGTTAGCGTGAAGCTCTGTTGCTCCTCTCGAACCCTGCAGCGTCGCCTGAGGACCGCCGGCACCGGCTTTCGCGACGAGCTCAATTTCGTGCGCTATCAGCTTGCCACGTCATATCTGCGGGATCCCCGGCTGCAGATCGTCGATGTTGCTTTGCTCCTCGGATACTCCGAGCACAGCGCCTTCACCCGTGCGTTCAGGGAGTGGGTAGGCAAAACGCCGCAGCAGGTGCGAGAGGAATCACCGCAACGTCGCAGCCAGTCATAGTGTTCCGGGTTCCGGTGGTACGAAGTCTCAAAAATATTACGCTGCCCGCGCGACGCCATTTCTCGCACTGGCCGCTATCCGGCCCGTTTCTTTCTTTTCGCCTAGACTAGAGCCGCTCTCCGCCTGTCATATGATTCCTCCGTTAGGTTTGGCCGAATTTTTTGGTTCATAGCTCTCGTCACGCAGCCGACTTCGGCTACCTGAGTTCATCGTTTCCGGAGCCGAGGAAGAACCGCAGGGGCGGCCTTCTGCACGAAGCTTCCGAGCCGCGGATGGAACAGTTCGGTTGGAAAGAACCGATGACGCGTGAGCACGGTCTTGGCGTGTGACAGTGCCCGGAACCCCTCCTCGCCGTGATAGGTTCCCATTCCGGAATTGCCGACGACACCAAAGGGAGCGTCTTGGAGCATTGTCCCTATCGTGGCGCGCAGCGCCGGTGGGGAGCGGCTGGATCCATCGCGCCTGGCGGATTTCTCGTTGATCAGCAGGGACGGCCGCCAGATTCCGCTCGACCAGATTGGCCATTCCGAGATCCGCCTGGAAGAGCCGATCCTGAAGCCTCGCGACCGGACGCCGGTTATCCCGATCCGCTCCGACATCAACGAAGCGACTCAGCCGCCTTGGCCTCTCGCGAACAACTGTCTACAAGCATCTCGGACTATGATCAGCGCCGCCGTCTGCTTAGGGGAGCGAGTGAGTTTGCTTGTACGACCGACATCAGGCGCAAAGCTGCCATCGAATCGGGCGCCACGATCCGAAATCCGGCGGGTCAGCCATGTTGATGGTCGGCCCGCCCGGCTCGGGCAAGTCGATGCTGGCGCAGCGGCTGCCCTCGATCCTGCCGCCGCTGGCGCCGAAGGAGCTGCTGGAAGTTTCCATGATCGCTTCCGTTACCGGCGAGCTCGGCGAAGGCAAGCTCACCGACCGGCGGCCGTTCCGCGCGCCGCATCATTCCGCCTCGATGGCGGCGATGGTGGGCGGCGGCTTGCGGGTGCGGCCGGGCGAGGTGTCGCTTGCCCATCACGGCGTGCTGTTCCTCGACGAATTGCCGGAATTCACGCCGCAGACGCTGGATGCGCTGCGCCAGCCGCTGGAGACCGGCGACTGCGTGATCGCGCGCGCCAATCATCGCGTCACCTATCCGGCGCGCATCCAGCTGGTGGCGGCGATGAACCCGTGCCGGTGCGGCATGGCGGGCGAGCCCGGCTATCGCTGCCTGCGCGGCGAGCGCTGCCGCACCGAATACCAGGCGCGCATCTCAGGCCCGCTGCTCGACCGCATCGACCTCAGGATCGAAGTGCCGGCGGTGTCGACGAGCGACCTGATCCGGCCGGACAAGGCGGAGACGAGCGCGGCGGTGGCGCAGCGCGTGGCCCGCGCCCGCGCCATCCAGCGTGAGCGGCTGGAAAGGCTGGGTGCTGCCGCCACCACCAACGCGCATTGCCCGCCGGCGATCATAGAGGAGATCGCCAGGCCCGACGCCGCCGGACTGACGCTGCTCAAGGACGCCAGCGAGAAGCTCGCCTTCTCGGCGCGAGCCTATCACCGCGTGCTGAAAGTCGCACGCACGCTGGCCGACCTCGACGCCAGCGAGACCGTCGGCCGCATCCATCTGGCCGAGGCGATCTCCTATCGGATGAGCGCGGAGCGGATGGCGCAGGCGGCGTGATCACAGCAGGCACGCGCGCAGGGTCCGTTTTTCCAGGCGGTTCCTGGCGCGGCCTTGCTTTTATCCACGTCAGTCGGTTCCGGGGATCAACTTCTGCAATGTCGGCGCCAGGATCATGCCGAAGGTCAAAGCATCACCGTAGGCTCGCGCAGAAAGCATTGCCCCGTGAACGGTCGCCATGAAGGCCTCCGCCTCGACGCGCGGCGCGGCGGAGATTGTCAATTTCTTCTGCTCGGCGCCGCGCCCGATGACGCCGCTCAGCCACCCTGAGAGAAACTGAAAATACGCCCGGACCTCCACGGCAACCTCAGGCGGAAGCACGGGAAGCTCGCTGGCGAGCAGGGCGCAGACGCAGAACGGCCTGCTCGCGTCCTCAATGCACTGGGCCCAGAAGCCGGCGTAGGTTCGAAGCAGTTCGGGCGGCTCAGGCACATTGCGTTCAAGCTCCGTCATGCCCGTCACGGCATCCTCGCGGTAGCGCCTGACCAGGGTTTGCACGAGGTGGACCTTGCTGGGGAAATGGTGATGAATGCTGGCCTTGCGGATACCGATCACCTCGGCGATATCCGCGTAGCTGAACCCGTTATAGCCGCCGGCGACGATGAAGGTTCGGGCGGCGGCCAGGATATCGTCGGCAGTGTTCGAAGGCTTGTTCATGGACATGCCTAACTTCCAGAGGAAGAAACCTCAACTCACCCCCTGCGGCGACTTCCGAACGATGCCGCTTACCGAAAGCCACACGGCGGACACGAGGAAGTAGAAGGCGCCGAAAGCGGCATAGGGCGCAACGTTGGCGATGCCAATGGCCTCCGTACCGCCGGCCATCTTCACGAAGAACAGGCCAGCCAGCGCCGACTGGGCGCCGCTCAGGATCATCGCCCACTGGGCGCCGTTGGTTTTCCAGCGACGTAGCGCGGTCAGAAGCTGGAACGCGCCGGAGGCAACGGCCCAGACGCCATAGACCGAGAGCACCGCATTCATGCTGCGGCCAAGCGCGATGGCGACCGCAATCGCGGTGACGATGCTGACGACGACGTTGAGCAGTTGCGACCTGTTGCGGCTGAGCCCGCCTGTGCGCCGGGCATCGACATAGTTCGCGAGCGCGTCCCACACAGGGTAGGCCACCAGCATGACGGCAGCGAGCGGCGGATCGTTCTTCGCAACGGTGAAAGCCACGGCAACCCAAGCCGCCGATACGGCAAACCGCAGATAATAGTAGCTTTTGAGCCAGGCGGTCGAAGACGGGGCGCGGCTGTGATTGTTCATTTGTCCAGACATGGTCGGGTCTCTCGTTTCGCGTCTCTACCAACTAGTAGCTAGATTACTGATCGTCAAGGCACCCAGGGCCGGCCGGCGATCACCTCGACATCTCATTTATGTGATCGGCGCGCACTTGCTTGCCGGCTGGGCGACGGCCGTTTCGCGCCCGAAGGTCGCGCATGATACGGTGGCGCGGATCCGGTCGGGGCATGGCGATGATTTCAGTTTTACCGACGCGCAGCGCCGAAGACTTCGAGACGCTGGCAGCGCTCTGCCGAAAGCTTGCGCAATGGGATGTCGACGCGTCCGAACCGTATGGCGTCTCGGCGGAGGATGTGAGGGCTCTCTTTCATCCCGAAACAAGCGGTCTTCAGCTGGCGGCGCAGTTCGGCGCGTCGGACGCTATGGCATTCATTGCGCGATCGGCGGGCCTGCCGGCCGGCTGCCTAGCCTTCGACCAGTTCGGCGACAACATGGTGGAGCTTCACCGGTTCTTCGTCGACGCATCCTTCCGCGGGCAAGGCATAGGCCGCGCGCTGATGGGCGCCGTGCTGGCGGAGATCGAGAAAGGCCCGGCCCGCACAGTGCTGATCCACACGACGTTCTATATGAGCCACGCCATTGCCGTGTATGAGGCGTTTGGCTTCAAGCCTTGCGCCGCTTTCCGCGAGACGCCAGAGCATGTCAGGCACACAGACGTCTTCCTGTCGCGTTCGATCCCGGGCGTTTGACGCGACAATTGATCGACGCGTTGCACGAACCCCTTAGCGTTCGTTCGCCTTCAGCTCCAGCCGCCTGGCATGCAGCACCGGCTCCGTATAGCCGTTGGGCTGGCTTGTCCCCTTGAACACCAGGTCGCAGGCGGCCTGGAAGGCGATGGAGGCGTCGAAGTCCGGCGCCATCGGCCGGTAAAGCGGATCGCCGACATTCTGGCGGTCGACGATCGCCGCCATGCGCTGCAGCGAATCCCTGACCTGGATCTCCGAGCACACCTTGTGGCGCAGCCAGTTGGCGATGTGCTGCGAGGAGATGCGCAGCGTGGCTCGGTCCTCCATCAGGCCGACATCGTTGATATCGGGGACTTTCGAGCAGCCGACGCCCTGGTCAATCCAGCGCACGACGTAACCCAGGATGCCTTGCGAATTGTTGTCGAGCTCGCGCTGGACCTCGTCCGGCGTCCAGTTCGGCCGCACCGCCACCGGCACGGAAAGGATGTCGTCGAGCCTGGCCTTCGGCCGGCTCCTCAACGCCGCCTGCACGGCGTGCACGTCGACCTTGTGATAGTGGGTGGCGTGCAGCGTCGCCGCCGTCGGCGACGGCACCCAGGCAGTGTTGGCGCCGGCCTTGGGATGCGCGATCTTCTGCTCCAGCATCGCCGCCATCAGGTCGGGCATCGCCCACATGCCCTTGCCGATCTGGGCATGGCCGGCGAGCCCGCATTCGAGCCCGGTGTCGACGTTCCAGGCCTCATAGGCGGAGATCCAGGCGGCCTGCTTCATGTCGCCCTTGCGGATCATCGGGCCGGCTTCCATCGAGGTGTGGATCTCGTCGCCGGTGCGGTCGAGGAAGCCGGTGTTGATGAACACCACGCGCTCTCTTGCGGCGCGTATCGCTTCCTTGAGGTTGACGGTGGTGCGTCGCTCCTCGTCCATGATGCCCATCTTGATGGTGTTCCTGGCCATGCCGAGCAGGACCTCGACGCGGTCGAAGATTTCCACGGCGAAGGCGACTTCCTCCGGCCCGTGCATCTTCGGCTTCACCACATACATCGAGCCGGCGCGGGAATTGGCGCGGCGGCCGTTTTCGCCGACATCGTGGAGCGCGATCAGCGCGGTGATCGCTGCATCCATGATGCCTTCCGGCACCTCGTGGCCATCGCGGTCGGTGATCGCCGGATTGGTCATCAGGTGGCCGACGTTTCGCACCAGCATCAGCGAGCGGCCGGGCAAAAGCAGCTGGCCGCCATTCGGCGCCGTGTAGCGGCGGTCCGGGTTGAGCTTGCGGGTGAACACCTTGCCGCCCTTGCTGATCTCTTCCGCCAGGTCGCCCTTCATCAGGCCGAGCCAGTTGCGGTAGACGACAACCTTGTCCTCGGCATCGACGGCGGCGACCGAATCCTCGCAGTCCTGGATGGTGGTCAAAGCGGCCTCGAGGACGACATCGGCGATGCCGGCCGGGTCGGTGTTGCCGATCTGGTTGGCGCGGTCGATGACGATCTCGATGTGCAGGCCGTTCCTGACCAAAAGCACGGCTTCGGGATTGGCGGCATCGCCGCGATAGCCGGCGAACTGTTTCGGGTCGGCAAGCGTGGTGGCGCCGGCACCCTCGCCCGCTCTCAGCGCGCCGTTCGCCACCGAGAGCCCGTTGACGCCAGCCCATTTGCCGATGGTCAGCGGCACGGACTGGTCGAGGAAATCCTTCGCCCAGGCGATCACCCTGGCGCCGCGCGCGGGGTTGAAACCCTTGCCCTTCTCGGCGCCGCCGGTCTCGGGGATGGCGTCGGTGCCGTAGAGCGCGTCATAGAGCGAGCCCCAGCGCGCGTTGGCGGCGTTGAGCGCATAGCGCGCGTTCATCACCGGCACGACCAGCTGCGGCCCGGCGACGACGGCGATTTCCGGATCGACATGCTCGGTGCCGACGCTGAAGGCCGGGCCTTCCGGCACCAGATAGCCGATCTCCTTGAGGAAGGTCTTATACCCTTCCATGTCGAGCGGCGCGCCGTTTTGGCGATACCAGTCGTCGAGCTTCTCCTGCATCGCGTCGCGCTTGGCGAGCAGGGCGCGGTTCTTCGGCGCGAGATCGTGGACGATGGCCGAGAAACCGGTCCAGAATTGTTCGGCGGCGATGCCCGTGCCGGGTGCGGCCTCCTCGGCGACGAAGTCATGGAGCTCCCGGGCAATCTGCAACCCGGCGATCTCGATGCGGTCGGTCATCAGGGCTTCTCCAGATGGTAGGCTTTGCCGGGCCTTTGGCATGTTTGGGGGGCAAGGGTCAATTCGGCTTAGGGTTAAGAGAGCGCGCCCTTCCCTTCTCCCCTTGTGGGAAGGGAAGGCGGGCGCCTCACACCGCGATCCTCGGCCTGCCCGATGCCACGGCCACAACATGCGCCTCGATGAACATGCGCTGTCCTTCGACGGTGGAGACCTTGAACTCGGTGGCGACGTCGATCTCGGCGCTGTCGGTGCCGGCGTCCTTGGCGCGCTCGGCAGCGATGGCTCTGACATCGGCCTCGGCCGCGGCCACCGCCTTCGCCTCGTCGGTGAAGTCGCGCACCGTCTGGCCCGAGGCGAGGCGGAACAGACCCTCCTTGGGCTGGCTGACGCGGGCTTCGGCCGAGACGCGCACCTGGCCGACCACGGCGCCGAGCGCATTGGCGACGTCGGTATCCTCCGGCACGATGCAGCCATTGCCGACCAGCGCGGCCAGGCCGGCATAGTGCAGCGGCGCCGAGGCGCCGAGGCCGATCACCGGCCGGTCGAGCGCGACGGTAAGCCGGGCGATGCCGGGATGGGCGTCGACCGCGCGCTGCACCAGCGCATGCGCGACGGTGGCCGCGCCGTCCAGCCCGTCCTCGGCGAAGGCGGTCTCGAGGATATATTCGGCCGACCAGCGGGTCAGCGTGACCAGCACGCGCGCGGCGATCGCTTCCGGCGTCGCCGCGATCACCTGGCCGCGGCCGTCGCGACGGCGCGAAAACAGCTCGGCGCCGAGGCGCGCGGCGGCGGGATCCCAGTTGGCCTGCTTTCCGAGCACATGGGCGGCGTCGGATGGCGTGAAGCCGCAGATATGCACCAGGCCGCGCGCCACCAGCCGATTGAGCGTGGCGTTCTGGGCATTGGAGGTGAGCAGCCTGTCGAGCGCCAGCGGGGTGACGCCGATCGCTTCATAGAGTTTTGCCTCCGGCGCGGTCAGTCCCGCGGCGAGCCTGTCCGGCACGCCGGTACGCACGGCAAAGCGCCCGTCCATGCGGCCGGGATTCGGCGCGCGCAGCTGCCGTTCCAGCTCGGCCGTGACAGCCTCGCCATGCACCATGCCGGCGAGCGCCAGCGGCACCAGGCGGCGCGGCCCGAGCAGGATCTGCGGGTTGAGCGCACCATCCTCCAGCGCCACCTCCGAATCGCCGCCGAGGCCAAAGGTGCGCATGGCGACCGCCTCGACCATGGTGCGGAAGCCGCCGACGGTAGCGCCTTCGGGATCGAGCCGCGGCCGGCCGCCATCGAGCACGGCGACGTCGGTCGTGGTGCCGCCGATATCCGAGACCATGGCGTCATCCAGCCCGGTCATGTGGCGGGCGCCGACCAGGCTGGCGGCGGGGCCGGACAAGATCGTCTCGATCGGCCGCTGGCGGGCGAAGGCCGCCGACACCAGCGCGCCGTCGCCGCGCACCACCATCAGGGGTGCTGCAATGCCGCGCTTGACGAGAAAGCCTTCGGTCGCCGCCACCAGGCGGTCGATCATCGAAATCAGCCGGGCGTTGAGCAAAGTTGTGAGCGCACGGCGCGGGCCGCCGAGCTTGGCCGACAATTCGTGGCTGGCAGTGACCGGCAGGCCGGTCTTTTCGCGGATCAGGTCGCGTGCAGCCAGCTCATGCGCCGGATTTCGGGTGGCGAAATAGGCGCAGACGGCAAAGCCCGATACCGAGCGCCCAAGCTCGGGGAGCGCGGCCTCGAGGCCGGAGAGATCGAGCTTGGCGGCATTGCCGTGCACGTCGTGGCCGCCGGGGCAGAACACCACCGGATCGGTGCCGAGCGCCGTCTTCAGCCCGTCGCGGGCAAGGTCGGCCTCGGAAAAGCCGATCATGACCAGCGCCACCCGCCCGCCCTGGCCCTCGACCAGCGCGTTGGTGGCCAAGGTGGTCGACATCGAGACCAGCTTGATCGCCGCCGGGTCGGTGCCGGCCTTCTCCAGCACGGCATCGACCGCGCCGGAAATGCCGACCGCAAGATCGTGGCGCGTGGTCAGCGCCTTGGCCTTAGCCAGCACCTTGCCCTTGGGCCCTTCCTCCGACCACAGCACGGCATCGGTGTAGGTGCCGCCGGTGTCGATGCCGAGGAAGAGAGGGATGGGCTTGGCGGTCATGGGCGGGGCGGCAGTCCGGGCAAGAGTTTTGGTGCCTGCCCCTTAGCCGATAAGGGGTTGCGGATAAAGGCGGGAGAGATGGGCCAGGGGTGGAGGGCTGATCTCCCCCACGTGGGGGGAGATTGGCAGCTCCGCCGTCGGCGCCTCCTACTTCGCCGTGACGGTGCCCGTCATCGAGGTATGAATCGCACAATGGAACGGGTGAGCGCCGGCTTTGGCGATCTTGACCTTGGCGCTTTTGCCCTTGGCGAGCTGGCCGGTGTCGAAGGAGCCGTCCCCAGCCGTGGCGGTGTGCGTCATGGAGTCGGCATTGGTGAAGGTGATGGTGTCGCCGACGGCGACACTGATCTTTGCCGGATGAAATTTCATGCCCTTGATCTGGACCGCGTGATTGGCGGCGTAGGCGGGCACGGCGAAGGCAAGCAGGGCAAGAACGAGCATGGTGCGCATGATGGATTTCCTCCTGAAGCGCGAATCCTCATCCTGAACTAACGCCGGCGCGCCGCTTGTCATGCCACGAAGCCCACTCTTTTATGCGAACCATCGCAGAACGGCTTGTTGGCCGAATGGCCGCAGCGGCAGAGGAAGACCTTCGTGGTGCGGGCGATGGTGTGGCCGGTGCCGGTGACGATCTCGGCATTGCCTTCGAGTTTCAACGGCCCGTTGGTGGTGGGCGTCACCTGCAGCGGGCCGTCCGGCGCCTCGAGCGCCTGCGCCTCCTTCAGCGGCGGCTCGCCGGTGGCGGTAAAGCCGGCCTTGATGTGGCTGTTGTCGCAGAACGGCTTGTTCTGCGACAGGCCGCAGCGGCAAAGCGTGGCGCGATAGAAGGTCTCGCCGCCAAGCACGATCTCGGCATGGACCGCCAGCGGTCCGTTCTCGCGCACGCGCACGGTGTTGACCACCGGCGGCTTCTCCTGCGGCCCGCCGTCCCTGCGCTGATAGGTGATGGCGCCCGACGGACAATTCTCCGCCAGCGCCACCACCTTCTCGACGCTCGCGGCATCGGGGTGGATCCACTCGCCCTTGGCGTTGGGCACGAAGACATGCGGGTTGCCGAGCACGCAGTTGCGCGAATGGATGCAGCGCTTGCCGCTGAAGGAAACGTCGATCTTCTCGCCTTCGACCGTGCCTGCCATGGGGTGGGTCTCCTATTGGGTGGGTTGGAGACGAGGCTAGGGCGCTGGGGCGAAGGGCGTCAAGCTGCAAGCTCCTTCTCCCCTTGTGGGAGAAGGTGGCTCGGCGCGCAGCACCGAGACGGATGAGGGGTGTTCCAGCTTGGCAAGGATCGCTTATCACCGCCAGGGCTGCAGACTTTCATCGCGCACATAAGCGATGATGGTGTCGCATACGGCGTCCAGGTCTTTCAGAACATCGTCATTCCAGAAACGCAGCACGCGAAATCCCCTCGCCTTCAGCGCGGCGTCCCGCGCCTGATCCCGAAGCGAGTCCGCATGCTGACTGCCGTCGATTTCGATGATCAGCCTCGCCTTGGCACACAAGAAATCCGCCACGAACCGGCCGATCGGCGCCTGCCGCTTGAACTTTATCTTGTCCAGGCGGCGGCCCCGCAATTCCTGCCACAAGCGATCTTCCGCCTCCGTTGCTTCGCGCCGCATTGTGCGGGCGAAATTGCGTTTGGCCGGAGTTACGGGTTGGTGCGGCATGGCGGAAGGTTAGCCTGTCCTGGCAATCGCTCAAAAATCCGGCGCCTCACTCCGCTGGAACACCCCTCATCCGTCTCGGCGCGAAAGCGCCGAGCCACCTTCTCCCACAAGGGGAGAAGGGAAAGAGGCGCTCACTCCACCAGGTTGATCTCTTCGGTCTGGCCGCCGCTGCAGGTGTAGCAGCAGTCTTCGCAGTTTTCCTTGTTGTTGGGGCCGACGCCCCAATAGGTCTCCTCGTCGCCATCGACCCAAGCGCCGTAGCAGATCTTCTCGCCGTCCTCGCAGGAGATCGGCAGTTCCTTGTTCTCGCCGTCGTCGAGATAGAAATCCTTGCCATTGCCCGGCCAGACATAGTCGCGGTCCTGGCTGTAGAGCTCGACGCGCATGGCGTTGGGATGGCTGTTCTTGATCTCGAACGTGACGTCGCCGGCATAAGCGGCGGGCGTCAGCAGGACGGCAAACGAAAGCGCGGTGGCGACGCGGCGCGCGAAGGTGATGGACATGAGAACCCCCGAGGTAGAATCGGCCCCCACGGCCGAGAGTTCGAGCATGGCATGCGAGGCTGGAGCGGGGAAGGGTTGATCGGGCCTTCCCCCTGCGACATTCGAGATTGGCAATCGCATATGGCGCTCCCCCACTCCGTCTCGGCTTCGCCGAGCCACCTCTCCCCCACAAATGTGGGGGAGAGGAAACGCCAACCGACAATGTCGCGGCCTTGAAAGCTTGGATTTCCTCTCCCCCATGGACATGGGGGAGAGGTGGCCGCGCAGCGGCCGGAGTGGGGGCTGGCGCTGCCACATGCAATTGCCCCGCATGGACAAGGGGAGATCGGCAGCTTCGGCGCCCCGCTACTCCGCCAGATCCACCGTCTCGGTCGAGTGCTCCGCGCAGAGGAAGCAGCAGGTGTCGCAGGGCTGGTCGTTGTCGGGGCCGACGCCGGCGGTGATGGAATCGTCGCCGTTCACCCAGGCGCCCCAGCAGATGCGCTCGCCATTGTCGCAGGAGATCGGCACCGATTTGTTCGCCTTCGGGCGGATGAGGAACACCTTGTCGTTGCCCGGCCAGACCTTGCCGCTGTCGCGGCTGAACAGTTCCAGCGCAACCCCCTGCTGCCGCTGGTTCCTGACGAACACCGACATGTCGGCGGCGAAGGCCGGCGTGGAGAGGAGCAAGGCGGCGAGCAAGACGCGAATCATGATGAGGGTCCGAGAGAGTGGGAGTAGAGCACGGGTGGAGGAGCGGCGCGACCTCCCCTTCTCCCCTTGTGGGAGAAGGTGGCCGAGCGAAGCTCGGGCGGATGAGGGGTGTTCCAGCTTGGCGATGATGTGCGCGCCACCAGCGGCGCATCGTGCCAAATCGCCGGCGCCTCGTTTCTTCCAGCACCCCTCATCCGTCGCCTTCGGCGACACCTTCTCCCGCAAGGGGAGAAGGGGAGGTCGCCCTACCTTCGCACCACCACATGCGGCGCGAATGTCTTGACCGCGTCGACCATGTCCTGGCCGCGCACATCGAGCGAGGAGATTTCCATGTGCACGGTGGTCTTGCCGAAGGGCATCAGGCCGAAGGCGTTGGCGGCGGCGTATTTGATTGCGTCGGGCGGCTCCTCGGTGAGCTCGAAATTGAGCATCGCAGCACCCTTGCCGCCGGCGGCAAGCCGCACGCTCCTGACCTTGTTCCACGGCACCAGCACGTCGCCGGCGCGAGCATCGCGAAAACCGCGCTGATCAAGGGTGACCTTGACCGAAGTGTCGAAGGCGCCGCGCACGATGAAGAAGCCGAGCGCGAGGAAGCCGAGCGCCAGCAGCGCGATCCACAGCACATGCCCGCCATTCGCGCCGGCCGCCACGCCCTGCAGCGCGCCGAAGCCGAAGATGCCGCCGATCAGGAACGGACCGATGGCCGGAAGGATCTTTCCGGAGGGGCTGTTGCGGATCTCGAGCGGCGCGGCCATCGCCTTCGCGCTCAGCGTTCCGATTTCAGCAGGGTCCAGATCCAGCCTATGAAAGTGAGGACCAGGAACGGATAGCCCAGCGCCGGCAGCGGCGATGACGTGGGCAGCAGCGGCGCGCCCCACAGGATCATCAGGGACGAGACGACGAAGAGCACAGCGGCGACAAAAGCGGTGAGCCGCATCCACAGCGCGAAGGTGGCTTGTGCGCTGACCATGACCAGCCCCGCCGCCCAGAGCGCAATGCCGCCGGCATAGGACGGCACACTCGCCTGCAGGCCCGCCGCATTGCCGGCCAGAAGCAGGCTCTCGCCGGCGAGGAAGGTCAGGAACCCGGCCGCGACGAGGTCATTGCCGAGCCGCTGGTATTTCATCGTCAGCAGCGCCGCCGCGACGACGACGGCCACGCCGTCGATGGTCCACAGCGTTTCGCGCAGCGCATCGCTGGCAACGAAAGTGCCCGCCATGCCCAGGGCGCCACCGATGGCGAGCCCGAACGCGGCGATGGTGTCAGAGGTGGAGCGCATGCGATGTCTCCCCAAGCCGGAGGGGAGGATACGCCGATGCAAGTCAATCTCAAAGCAGGGTGGCAAGGACTACGGCAAGCTGCTTTGCCGTGGTCCCGTCAACGGCTTCGCCGGTTGCATAACGTCCTGCAGATCAAACTAGCTCGCGGGCCTTTTGAAGGATAGCGGCAACATCGCCGCTGTCGACAAAACCCAAGAGATCCACGACGGACTCCGGACGTAGGCTAGCCGCGAACTGAACGACAGACATTGTCGGAACACCATTATAGACCAAAACCGCTAGCTCGCTAAAATCGTCAGAAAAATAGGGAAAAAGAGGCGCGTCGAAAGCAGTGGCCAACTCACCGCTCTTGATCGCGCGCTCAGTAGACAGTGCCATAAGAACAATTCCAAAAGCTCGCTGAACTTTATGCTTCCTATCCAGTGGAAAACCGAAGGCAGGGAAGCAGAACCTTATCATAAATCGCAACGCGCCCAGAAAGGACCTCGCGTACGCAAGGCGGCCGCCGTCCATATCCACAGAGTTTGACGCAGCAAATATCTGAGCCGCGACCGCATCGGCGATCAAGTCCATCTCGCCCAGCTTATTGAGCCCGGCAGTCCGCTTGAGCTTTTGAACGTCGGAGAAGGCAATCAGTTTCTGTGTGATGTGGTGCAATTCATGGAAAAGATAGAGGCTAACCGCTACGTCACAGAAAGCCGCCTCATCGAGTCCGTCAAATTCGCGCTCTTCGCCGGCTGAGTAAATGAGATCGAGCCCACCTGACCCGATTTTCAACACGTGCGATACGTCGTAAGTCAGAGCGATATGATCTCCAACTTGCTCTCTAGATGCTTTTCGGATCAGCGCTGACGACGGTCGTTGTCTGGAATAACTAGGGTGGGAATTTAGTTGAAGACTCCTTGATATGCGGGTTGGCGGCGTACAAGCCTCCCGCAGTGGCAACGATACCGCGCGGAGCGCGCCTTGAATCTTCTGCCGGTTGGCCCGAGGTGTTTTTCGATCGCGGATCGGACGAAGTTCTTTTTTTGCTCGATGGAGGCCGACATGGCAAAGAACACGGGTGACGATTATCGCAGAGGTGCAGTGACCGGCAGGACACAATTCCAGCATGAGAATGGCGACTGGCAGAAGCGAGACGAGCGAACTGGCCAGTTTATGGAGCGGAAGTCCTCGGAAGGTCCATTCAAAGGCGTAGCGAAAGAACCGGACGGCCGGGATACCAAGAACTCGTAACCGCTGGCGAGTAATCTCCACCGCGCAGATAGCGCCGCGCTGGCGGGGGGCCCGCTGCCTGCCGGCAGCTCCCCCGCTTTCGAAGCCTGCCATCGATTCACTGGATCGATGGCTTGGCGCGCTGCGCGCGCCAACCGGCTTCTCAATCCCCCATCTTCAGCGCCTGGATGAACGCCTCCTGCGGGATATCCACTTTCCCGAACTGCCGCATCCGCTTCTTGCCCTCTTTCTGCTTGTCCAGCAGCTTGCGTTTGCGGGTCACGTCGCCGCCGTAGCATTTGGCGGTGACGTCCTTGCGCAGCGCCGAGACGGTCTCGCGGGCGATGATGCGGCCGCCGATGGCGGCCTGGATCGGGATCTTGAACAGGTGCTGCGGGATCAGCTCCTTCAGCTTCTCGCACATGGCGCGGCCGCGCTTTTCGGCGGCCGAGCGGTGCACCAGCATCGACAGGGCGTCGACCGGCTCGTCATTGACCAGGATCGACATCTTCACCAGGTCGCCCTCGCGATAGTTCGTCAGGTGATAGTCGAAGGAGGCATAGCCCTTGGAGATCGACTTCAGGCGATCGTAGAAGTCGAACACCACTTCGTTGAGCGGCAGGTCGTAGGTCAGCATGGCGCGCTTGCCGACATAGGAGAGGTCGGCCTGGATGCCGCGCCTGTCCTGGCAGAGCTTCAGGATGCCGCCGAGATAGTCGTCGGGGGTGAGGATGGTGGCGCGGATCCACGGCTCCTCGATCGAGTCGATCTTGACCACGTCGGGCATGTCGGCGGGGTTGTGCAGCTCCTTCGTCGTGCCGTCGATGAGGTTCATGCGGTAGACGACGGAAGGCGCGGTGGCGATGAGGTCGAGGTTGAACTCGCGCTCCAGCCGCTCCTGGATGATCTCCAGATGCAGCAGCCCGAGGAAGCCGCAGCGGAAGCCGAAGCCGAGCGCGGCGGAGGTCTCCATCTCATAGGAGAAGGAGGCGTCGTTGAGGCGCAGCTTGCCGACGGCGGCGCGCAGGTCCTCGAAATCGGCGGCGTCGACCGGGAACAGGCCGCAGAACACCACCGGCTGCGCCGGCTTGAAGCCGGGCAGCGCCTTTTGCGTCGGGCGGCGGTCCTCGGTGATGGTGTCGCCGACGCGGGTGTCGGCCACTTCCTTGATCGAGCCGGTGAAGAAGCCGAACTCGCCGGGGCCGAGCTCGTCGACATTGACGCGGGCCGGCTTGAAGACGCCGGTGCGCTCGACGAGATATTTCGCGCCGGTGCCCATCATGCGGATGGTCTGGCCCTTCTTCATCACGCCGTCGATGATACGCACCAGCACGATGACGCCGAGATAGGCGTCGTACCAGCTGTCGACCAGCATGGCCTTGAGCGGGGCGTTGATGTCGCCCTCGCGCGGCGGCGGCAACTGGTGGACGATCGCCTCCAGCACGTCCGGCACGCCGAGGCCGGTCTTGGCCGAGATCAGCACGGCGTTGGAGGCGTCGAGGCCGATCACCTCCTCCACCTGCTCGCGGATGCGCTCGGGCTCGGCCGCCGGCAGGTCGACCTTGTTCAGCACCACGACGATCTCGTGGTTGTTGTCGATGGCCTGGTAGACATTGGCGAGCGTCTGCGCCTCGACACCCTGGGACGCGTCGACCACCAGCAGCGAGCCCTCGCAGGCGGCTAAAGAGCGCGACACCTCGTAGGCGAAGTCGACATGGCCGGGCGTGTCGATGAGGTTCAGGACGTAGTCCTCGCCGTTCTTGGCGCGGTAGTTGAGCCGAACGGTCTGGGCCTTGATGGTGATGCCGCGCTCGCGCTCGATGTCCATCGAGTCCAGCACCTGCTCCTTCATGTCGCGCTCCTCCAGCGCGCCGGTGAGCTGGATCAGCCGGTCGGCAAGCGTGGATTTGCCATGGTCGATATGGGCGACGATGGAGAAATTGCGGATGTGGTCGAGCGGGGTCGTCATGCGGCGCGCTTTAGCAGGGGCGGGGATAGGGGGCAAGCGCAGCTCTTCTCCTTCTCCCCTTGTGGGAGAAGGTGGATCGGCGCGCAGCGCCGAGACGGATGAGGGGTGCTCCAGCGGAGTGAGACGCTGGCGTTCCCTGGAGCACCCCTCATCCGTCGCCTTCGGCGACACCTTCTCCCACAAGGGGAGAAGGGGAAGTGCGCCCCGAAACATTCAAATCCGCTTAAACTTTCATGCACCCCTTTGGGGTATAATTCTACCCTCGGGTGTAGGCAGGCTGTGCTGCCGACGGTGTTTGGGGTCAAGGAATGTCCAAAAGAGATTTCGTCCGCTCTGAAAGCGGCTCGATGGCGCCGCTCATGGTCTTTCTGGCGGTCCCGCTCCTGCTCGCGATCGGCTTTTCCGTCGACTACACCTCGGCGGTGAAGACCCGGGGCAACATGCAGAACTCGCTGGACGCCGCGATCCTGTCGATCACCACCTTGCCGACCACGACGTCGAAGGCCGACCGCCAGGTAGCGCTGCAGCAGGCCTATGTGGCCAATAGCGGGCAGGGCACGGCAACGCTCACTGCCGTCAACGTCGCCGCCGACGGCACGGCGAGCTTCAGCGCCACCGCGGCCTATCCGATGCCGACCGATTTCATGGGGATCGCCAACATCAAGACCGTTGCCGTCGGCGTCGGCTCCTCGGTGCGCAAGACGCCGTCGCTGGTGCAGTCCACCTTCAAGGTGACGAAGGTGTCGGGTTACTGGGCCAAGACCATGACGCTCTACGGCACCCAGTTCGGCAGCACCACGGCCAAGCCGCTGATGACGATCAGCTATAACTATAACGGCTATGGCGACCCGAAAGGCTACGGCACAACCACGGTGAGCACCATCAACGGGTCGACCACGACGGTGGTCCAGAAACAGGTCTGCACGACCGGCACGGCAAAGAGCCTTGCGAAGAGCCTGCCTTCCGGGTCGGTGATCCAGACCGATCAGTATGGCACGTCCTATTCCTGCGCCGATACGTTCTATCCCGCCAACGGTGCGGGCGCGGTGATCGACGTCAGCCAGATGGACCAGCTCTATCTGCAGATGGACGTGCCCTCGGGCAATCCGAAGGTGTTGAAGTCGAACGATCCCAACACCTCGAACCGGCTCTATATCGGCCCAAGCCAGACAGACATGCCCGAGGTCGCGACCGGGCAGAAGGTCGACATTTTCACCTCGGTGCCCTGCGGCCAGACCGGCTACCAAGCCTGGGAAGACGGCGGCAACCCGGTGCCGGCCGCTGTCAACAACGCCGACTTCTTCTACACCGTGACCGGCAAGTGCGCCTTCAACCAGCGGCCCTCGGACACGGTGCTGACGCAGTAAGGGAGCGCCTTGCCCTTCTCCCCTGTGGGAGAAGGTGTCGCCGAAGGTGACGGATGAGGGGTGTTCCAGGGAAAGCCAGCGTCTCACTCCGCTGGAACACCCCTCATCCGCCTCGACGCTGCGCGCCGATCCACCTTCTCCCACAAGGGGAGAAGGAAAAGGAGAGCTCAATCACAAACCGGTGAAGCTGTAACGAAGCCTTCCGACGCGGCGAAATGGGAACATCGCCGCAACGGAGAACTGCTTCTCATGACCGGACCAAAGACAAAGCTCGGCAGGCTCGCCGGCGCAGCCTTCACCGCGCTTGCCGCCACGGCCGGCGCCGCTTCCGCGCAGCCGCTCACCGTGGTCGAGCTGTTCACCAGCCAGGGCTGCTCGTCCTGCCCGCCGGCCAATGCCAACCTGATCAAGGTCAAGGACCAGCCGGGCGTGCTGGCACTGTCGTTCAACGTCACCTACTGGGACTATCTCGGCTGGAAGGACACGTTCGGCCGGCAGGAATTCACCCAGCGCCAGGTCAATTACGAGCCGCCGCTCGGCCATGACGGGCCGTTCACGCCGCAGGTCGTGGTGAACGGCAGCGCCGACGCGGTCGGCGCCAAGCCCGGCGAGATCGAGCGGCTGATCTCGACAAGTCCTCAAGCCAAGGGCCCGGCGCTTTCGCTCGGCGACGGCAAGGTGAGCATCGGCGCCGGCTCGGCGCCCGGCGGGTCGGCGGATGTCTGGCTGGTGCGCTACCGCCAAGGCGTCGTCGAAGTGCCGGTGGCGCGCGGCGAGAACACCGGCCGCACGCTGCCACATGCCAATGTCGTGCATTCGCTTGAGAGGCTCGGCCGCTGGAACGGCCAGGCCACGACGCTGCCGCTGCCCGCGGCAACCGGGGGCTTGAGCACCGCGGTGCTGGTGCAGACACCGGGCGGCGGGCCGATCCTGGCTGCCGCCGCGAACTGATCATCCTCTTCTCGCGCGACGCCGCACGAAGCGGCAGCGCATCATCCGGCCCGCATCGCGCGCCACAACCCAAGGAGACCACTATGACCAAATTCCTGACGGCGCTCGCGCTTGCGCTCGCAACCACGGCCTTCGCCGCCGGCGCCCGCGCCGACGACGCCATCAACGCCATGAAGCCGGCCAATGCCATGGCGACCGACGCCATGAAGCCGGCGACGGACGCGATGAAACCGGCCGTTGCCATGAAGCCCGATGCGATGAGCACCCAGGCGATGAAACCGGCCACCGACGCGATGAAACCCGCGACGGATGCGATGAAGCCTGCGGATGCGATGAAGCCGGTGACGGATGCCATGAAGCCGGCCGATGCGATGGCTCCGGCTCAATAAATCCAGCGGGGGCCGAACAATTGCAAAGGGCGCGCCGCCGCACGGCAAAGTGAGAACCACGCGGCGGCTTCCGTCGTATATATTGGACCAGTGACAGGAGATCAGGACATGAACGGCATAGAGACAAAGGCCGCGCGGCGATCGCCCTTCCTTATCCGCGGCGCGGTTGCAGCGCTCGGTCTTGCGGCAGTCGCCGCGGCCGCCTTGTGGCAGACGCCCGCACGCTCGGCCGAGGACGCGGTGGTGATCCCGCCGCCGGCAATGGATGAAAAAGCGGCCGGCGGCATGGAGAAAGCCGTCTTCGCCGGCGGCTGCTTCTGGGGCGTGCAGGGCGTCTTCCAGCACGTCAAGGGCGTCAGCAAGGCCGTTTCCGGCTACACCGGCGGCAGCGCCGAGAACGCCGTCTACGAGGTCGTGGGCACCGGCCGCACCGGCCATGCGGAATCGGTCGAGATCACCTACGACCCGTCGAAGGTCACCTATGGCCAGCTTCTGCAGGTCTATTTCTCGGTCGCGCACAATCCGACGCAGCTGAACTACCAGGGGCCGGACCAGGGCACGCAGTACCGTTCGACGATCTTCGCCGAGAACGACGAGCAGAAGAAGGTCGCCGAGAGCTACATCGCCCAGCTCGACAAGGCCAAGGTGTTCGGCAAGCCGATCGTGACGACGCTGGAGACCGGCAAGACCTTCTATCCGGCCGAGGACTACCATCAGGATTTCCTGACGCTGAACCCGACCTACCCCTATATCGTCTACAACGACCTGCCGAAGATCGAGAACCTGAAGTCGCTGTTCCCGCAGCTCTATAGCGAGAAGCCGGTGCTGGTGCTGGCAAGTAGCAAGAGCTGATTATGCCATCCAAAGCCTTCTCCCCGTCACTATACGGGGAGAAGGTGCCGGCAGGCGGATGACGGGCGGCGCCAGCATTTGGGGATTGCCACCCGCTCTGCTTGAAAGGTTTGCGCTGCCCCTCATTGCCTTGCCGGGCATTTCTCCCCGTATAGTGACGGGTTGAAAGACGACGTCACCAGCGCCGCGCCCTCAATCATACCTCAGATCCGTCGCCTTTCCGCCAAACACCCGGTAGGCATAGAAGGAATAGAAGATGATGATCGGCAGCACGACGACGGTGCCGACCAGGATGAAGGCGAGGCTCTCCGGCGCCGAGGCGGCCTGCCAGATCGTCAGCCTGTCTGGCACCACGAACGGGTAGAACGACCAGGCGAGGCCGGCGAAGCCGAGCGCGAAGATGGCGGCCAAGGTCAGGAACGGCGTCAATGCATGGCTGTCATCAGGCCGCGGCAGATGGAAGGTCTGCCGCCACAGCCACAGGAAGAGCAGCGCCGACAGGATCGGCAGCGGCGAGAGATAGAGCATCTGCGGCCAGAGGAACCATTTGTCGAAGATGCGCGGGCTGGCGAAGGGCGTGGCCAAAGACACCGCCACCATGCCGAGCGCCGTCAGCACCAGCGTGACCCGCAGCCAGCGCACAGCCTTCTCCTGCAGGTCGCCCTCGGTCTTGTAGATCAGCCAGGCGGAACCCATCGCGGCATAGGCCGCCGACAGGCAGAGCGCGACCAGCGCGCCGAAGGCCATGCCGCCGAGGCCGACATCGAGGCCGAGCACATAGACGCCCAGCATATAGCCCTGCGCCAGCGAGGCGGTTGCGGAGCCGATGAAGAAGATGCGGTTCCAGCGCTGCTTCTTGCCGGCCGGCACCTTGGCGCGGAAATCGAAGGCGACGCCGCGCAGGATCAGCCCGACCAGAAGCACGAAGACGGGAAGGTAGAGCGCGGAGAGGATGGTGCCATGCGCCATCGGGAAGGCGACCAGCAAGAGCCCGACCGCCAGCACCAGCCAGGTCTCGTTGGCGTCCCAGAACGGGCCGATCGAGGCGATCATCGTATCCTGCTCGGCATTTTCGGCGGCAGCGAACAGGATGCCGATGCCGAGGTCGAAGCCGTCGAGGATGACGTAGATCAGGATGGCGAGGCCCATCAGGCCGGCGAAGATCAGCGGGAGCGCGGTTGGCCAGTCGAAGCTCATCGTTTCACTCTCCTGCAGCCTGCTGTGAAAGGGCTGCATCCATGGCGCCCGGCAGCGGCGAGGCGTCGCCATCCTTGGCCGCCTTCAGCGCCAGATGCACCAGCACGCCGAGATAGGCGATCAAGAGGAGCACATAGAGGATGAGGTAGACGGCTAAAGTCAGCGCCACATGGCTGCCGGCGACCGGGCCGACGGCATCCGCCGTCTTCAGCACGCCGGTGACCAGCCAGGGCTGGCGGCCGATCTCGGTCGTGTACCAGCCGGCAAGCGTCGCCACCCAGCCGGAGATCGTCATCGGAACCATGATGAGCGCCAGCGGCTTCGGCAGGCTGTTGCGGCGCTTGAGGAAGAACGCGGCCGACCAGGAGACGATCAGCATCAGGATGCCGGTGCCGACCATGATGCGGAAACCCCAGAACACCGGGAAGACCGGCGGGTGGTTGCCGGGATAGTCGTTCAGCCCCGGCACGACGCCGCTGGTCGAGTGTCGCAGCACGACGCTGGCGCCGTCCGGAATGGCGAGTTCGAACCTGTTCTCCTTGGCCGCCTCGTCGGGCAGCGCGAACAGGACCAGCGGCACGTTGGGGCCGGTGTTCCAGTTGGCTTCCATGGCGGCGATCTTCTGCGGCTGGTGCTCGAGCGTGTTCAGGCCATGCTGGTCGCCGGCGAAGATCTGGATCGGGATCAGGATGGCGGCGGTGAAGACGCCGGTGCGCAGGGCCTTCCACATCGATTCCGAGCGGTCGCCAACCAGGTAGCGCAGCGCGGACAGGCCGGCGACCAGGAAGGAGACCGTCAGCCCCGAGGCGAGCAGCATGTGGACCAGCCGGTAGGGCATGGATGGGTTGAAGATGACCGCCCACCAGTCGAGCGCATGCGCCACCCCATCGCGCATCTCGAAGCCGGCCGGCGTCTGCATCCACGAGTTCAGCGCGATGATCCAGAAGGCCGACACCGTGGTGCCGCCCGCCACCAGCACGGTTGCCAGCGTGTGGATGCGGTTGGAGACGCGGCGGAAGCCGAACAGCATGATGCCGAGGAAGGCCGCCTCGAGGAAGAAGGCGGTGAGGATCTCATAGGCAAGCAACGGGCCGGCGATGTTGCCGACCTTCTGCATGTAGCCCGGCCAGTTGGTGCCGAACTGGAAGCTCATGGTGACGCCGGTAACCACGCCCATGGCGAAGGACAGCGCGAAAACCTTCACCCAGGTGAAATAGGCGCGCATCCAGGCGGAATCGCCCGTCGCGTTGTAGCGGAGCTTGAAGAATAGCAGCACCCAGCCAAGTGCAATGGTGATCGCCGGAAACAGGATATGGAACGAAATATTCGCGCCAAACTGGATACGCGACAGAATGAGCGGGTCCATGGGCGACTCCGGCTGCTGCTATTCTTCGAGGATAGGCCTCGGCGGCGCATCGGTCAAAGCGGCGCGGCGTCACGCGAGGCGCGTTGTCGCAGCGCCGAAGCTCCACAATGATTGGAGCAGACAAGCTCTCCAGCAAAATAAAGTCGGCAAACAATAGGCCGCCATCGCCGTCCTTGCCGAAGGACCAACTGTCATTTCAGATCAATATAACGTATTTATCTTGCCGCAACCGTGGGGGGATTTGTCGTGGACGCGTTTTCCAACTTCGATGAAAGCAATGGATTCCGGTTAAAACTCTGGCGCGGCGAGCAAATGTGCCTGCTTGGCTTCGATGTCGACAATCCGGAGGATGATTTCGTCGGATTCGCGGTCGAATACAAGGAGCCGGGCGACGCCGAGTTCAAGCGACTGCACAATCGGATCGCCTTCGACTACGATGTCCCGGTCGTGGCGGCCGTGAACGGCCAGAGAACCTTCCCGACCACCGAAGCACCGCTGCAGACATTTCGATGGGTGCATTTTCCCTGGGAGCCGCGCAAGGGCATCTACACCTACAAGGTGACCAAGATGCACATGCCGCAAGACATGAAACTGGTGCGCGGCACGTCGGTCGAACTTCCGATCTCGCTCGACCCGGTAACCTATGAGGGGTTCCTCGACATCGGCTTCACCCCAACTTTGCCTCCTCGCAGGCCTTCGAGGCGAAGAAGGTGCAGCTGGGGCTCGACAACGACATCATCCCGGCGGATGCCGACGCGGGCCTGGACTTTGTCAACAAGAAGCATGACATCGCACCTACCGGCATCTACGACTGGCTGGGCTTCGGCGCGCATCAGCTGGTGTTCGAGTTCCTGGACTGGGTGAAACAGGACGCTTCCATCGAGGTCGACGCGCTGTGCTACGACCTCAACGAGCCGGATTTCGTCGCCGCGCTCGAGGCGCTGGGGCCAAGGCTGCGCGCGATCGTCGACGATTCGACGTCGACCGACAAAGACACCGGCGTGGTCAGCGGCCACGGCATCGCCAGCAGCGCCGAGAGCGTCAGCGCCCAGCGCCTTTTGACCAGCGCCGGCGCGGGACGTGTGAAACGCGGACATTTCAACGGCCTGCAGCACAACAAGGTGCTCATCGCCAAGCAGGCCGGCAAGGCCATACGCGTGCTCGGCGGCTCGACCAACTTCTCCTACCGGGGCCTCTACATCCAGGCGAACAACATGTTCGTCTTCAACGATGCCACGATCGCCGGCCTGTACCAACAGATGTTCGAGCTCGCCTTCAACGACATGGACAGTTTCAAGGCATCGAAGCTGAGCAAGGTCTGGCATTCCGTCCCGCAGCCCGGGAAACCCACGGTCAGCCTGTGTTTTTCGCCTCACACCAAGGCGGAGCTGTCGCTGGGCCCGGCGGGCGCGGCAATCGACGCGGCGACCTCGTCGGTTTTCTACTCCTTCGCGTTCATGAACCAGACCAAAAGCGGGGAGGTCCGCAAGGCGCTGGACCGGTTGATGAAGAAGCCGCTGTTCAGCTACGGCGTCGTCAACAGGAAGGGCGGCATGGAGTTGCTCAAGCCGAGCGGTGAAGTCGGACTGGTCGACTTCAAGTATCTGGCCGACCATGCGCCCGAGCCTTTCAAGACGGAGTGGTCCGGGGGCGGCGGCATCAACATCCATCACAAATTCGCGGTGGTCGACTTCGACAAGCCGACGGCGAAGGTCTATGCGGGCTCCAGCAACTTTGCGCCATCCGGCGAGAAGGGCAATGGCGACCACATGATCGTTATCGAGGATCAGCGCGTCGCCACGGTCTTTGCGATCGAATCGCTGCGCATGTTCGACCATCTGAACTTCCGCACAAGGATGGCCGAAGACCTCGCCGACCAGCCCAAGAAGCTGACGTTGAAGAAGCCGAAAGCGATCTCCAAGCTGAAAACCTCGTGGTTCGACAAATTCTACGTCGCGGGCAGCCAACGCGCACTGGATCGGATGCTCTTTTCGCGCAAATAGGCAAGCAGGGGTAACGGCGGGCGCCGATGCATGGGGCAAACCATGCCGGGCGGCGGACGATTGGTCGCCATCCGCCCGGTTTTTCATCGCCGCCGGCGGGGCGCCTGGCCGGAACTGTCAGGAAGTGCGTCGATTGCCGGTTTGCATAAAACGCCATCCGACCTATATCAGGTCACGTTTTCCAGCCGGCCGTTTTTCAGCATGTCATCCATCATATCGATTTCCGGTGTCACGAAGACCTATGCCACCGGCTTCAAGGCGCTGAAGGAAATCAATCTCGATATCGAGCGCGGCGAGATCTTCGCGCTGCTCGGGCCGAACGGCGCCGGCAAGACGACGCTGATCTCGATCGTCTGCGGCATCGTCAACCGCTCGTCGGGCAGCGTCACCGTGGACGGCCATGACATCGGCAAGGACTACCGCGCCGCGCGCAGCCTGATCGGGCTGGTGCCGCAGGAACTGACCATCGACGCCTTCGAGACGGTCTGGGCGACGGTCAACTACAGCCGCGGCCTGTTCGGCAAGGCCCCGAACAAGGCCTTCGTCGAGAAGGTGCTGCGCGACCTCTCGCTGTGGGACAAGAAGGACGCCAAGGCGATCACGCTGTCCGGCGGTATGAAGCGCCGGCTGATGATCGCCAAGGCGCTGTCGCACGAGCCGCGCGTTCTGTTCCTCGACGAGCCGACGGCCGGCGTCGACGTCGAATTGCGCCAGGACATGTGGGCGATGGTGCGGCGGCTGCGCGAGGACGGCGTCACCATCATCCTGACCACGCATTACATCGAGGAAGCCGAGGCGATGGCCGACCGCGTCGGCGTCATCAACAAGGGCGAGATCATCCTGGTCGAAGGCAAGGCCGAGCTGATGCGCAAGCTCGGCCGCAAGCAGATGACGCTGGAATTGCGCGCCCCGCTCAAGGCGTTACCGGACGGCCTGTCGCGCTACGCGCTGGAGCTGTCGAGCGACGGCGGGCAGCTCACCTACACCTATGACAACCAGAGCGACCGGCCGGGCGTCGCCTCGCTGATCCGCGACCTCGAGGCCGCCGGCCTCCAGTACCGCGACCTCGACACCAAGAACAGCTCGCTCGAAGAGATCTTTGTCAATCTTCTGAGGCAAGAGCCATGAACCTGCGCGCTGTATGGGCGATCTACCGGGTGGAGATGGCGCGTGCGTTCCGCACGGTGCTGCAGAGCATCATCTCGCCGGTGATCTCGACGTCGCTCTATTTCGTCGTCTTCGGCTCGGCCATCGGCTCGCGCATCACCGAGATCGACGGCATCAGCTACGGCGCCTTCATCGTGCCGGGGCTGATGATGCTGTCGCTCCTGACGCAGTCGATCTCGAACGCGTCCTTCGCCATCTATTTCCCGAAATTCGTCGGCTCGATCTATGAGCTTTTGTCGGCGCCGGTCTCCTATCTCGAGATCATCATCGCCTATGTCGGCGGTGCGGCGACCAAGTCGATCATGCTCGGTCTGATCATCCTAGGCACCGCAGCGCTGTTCGTGCCGCTCAGGATCGAGCATCCGTTCTGGATGATCGCCTTCCTGGTGCTGACGGCGGTGACCTTCAGCCTGTTCGGCTTCATCATCGGCATCTGGGCCAAGACCTTCGAGCAGCTGCAGCTGGTGCCGCTTTTGATCGTCACGCCGCTCACCTTCCTCGGCGGCAGCTTCTATTCGATTCACATGCTGCCCGGCATCTGGAAGACGATCACGCTGTTCAACCCGGTGGTCTACCTGATTAGCGGCTTTCGCTGGAGCTTCTACGGCAAGGCGGACGTCTCGGTCGGCGTCAGCCTCGGCATGACGCTGGTGTTCCTGGCCGCCTGCATCGCGATCGTGGCGTGGATTTTCAGGACCGGGTACCGGCTGAGGAATTGAGCGGCCGAGGACGGGGCGGTTCCTCGCCCCACGCGGTGAGAAGAGGAAAAAGAGCCTGCTTCAAATCGCCTTGATCAGCCGCAGCAGCCCCAGCATCTCCATCAGCGTTCCCTTGCGGAAGGCGACATAGGTCGGCTCCTCCTGCCCGTGGAAGCGGCGCTTGAAGGCGGCCTGGCCCTGCAGGTTGAAGCGCGAGCGGTTGACCCAGGGCGAGTCGTAGGCGCGCTGGAATGCGCCGCGCCAGAAGCTCGATTCGGCATAGCCGCTGGGTTCGATGTCGAGCAGCGGCGACAGGCCCAGCGTGACGACCGAGATGCCCTCCTCGCGAAAGCGGTCGACGGCGAACTTGGTCAGGCCGATCTCGGCATGCGGCGTGGCGTCGACCTGCTTGCGCTTGAAGGCGGTGGTGTAGCCGATGACGTTGCCGTTTCTGAACAGCGGATCGAAATCGAGGATGGCGACGAGGTCGCCCTCAGGGCCATGCAGGACGAAGCGGCGCATATCGGAGCCGAGATGGTCGGCGAAGGGCCGGTTCAGGAAGCCCATTTCCCAGCGCTTGACGATGCGCTCGCCGCGCCAGTTCTCGGAAAGCCGCGAGACCTCGTCGAGCAGCATGTTGGCCCTGTCCTCGGTGAAGCTGAAGCCCTTCTTCGCCAGCCAGCGCTCCGAATAGCGCACGGTCTCGTTGCGCTTGCCGGAAAAATCATGCGCCGGCAGCTGCAGCCTGGTATCGACGCCCAGCCGATTGACCTGGTAGCCGAGCTCGGCCAGCACCTTTGCCGTGGCGGCGCCGATCTGCACGAACCAGGGACCGCCTGCAGCCTCGACGAAGCGCCTGATGTAGCCGGGCCGCTCGGACGGATCGACCACCGGATCGCCGAGGGCGAAATGGTGCTTCATCTTGGTGCCGAAGGCGATGTAGCCGTCGCCGTCGCTGAAATAGGACAGCTTCTGCTGCACGGCGGTGGAGTAGGCGAGCGAGAAGTCGCCATGCCGCCGGACCAGCGCCAGCCGCTCGAGATGCGTCAGCTCGCGCCGCGGCACCCTGGGCGCCGCGCCTTCAAGAAACCTGTCGATATGGATCCGCAGGGAGGGCATGAGCTTCCGCGTGCCGATGAACAAAGACCCGCAGCCCACGGGCCTCGAATCAGTCGCCTTGGCGCGACCGATTGTCGGTCGTGTCGCGCCAGCGGCATATAGGATGCTATCGGCCGCGAATGAAGAGGAAATGTCGCCCGGCCGCGATCACAGCCGCACAGATCGGCTCACCGCATGAATGTCTGTTGCCAATTTCCATGCAATGTTATATATCAAGTTATGGTTTTTAGCCAGGCGGCCGGTCATGGAAGACATCCTGCGATCCCTCGGCTTTCTCTGCCTCGGCAGCCGGCTGAAGCGCATCGGCGAGCAGCTGCAGGCCGACACCCAGCGCGTCCTTGACCGGCTGGATGTGCGGATCCAATCGAGCCAGTATCCCTTGCTCGCCGCGCTTGACAGGCTGGGGCCGCTGCCGGTCGGCGAGCTGGCGCAGTCGCTCGGTATCGCCCAGCCGGGCGTGACGCGCAGCGTGTCGCTGCTCGCCGAGCTGGGCCTGGTCGAGGTCACGCAATCGAATGACGACCAGCGGCGCAGGATTGTCTCCCTCACGCGAAGCGGCCGGCGGCTGATCGACAGCGCGAAGCGAGACGTCTGGCCGCGCATCGAGGATGCGGTCGCGCAATTGTGCGCCGACCTCTCAGGGCCTCTCCTCGGCCAGCTTGCCGCGATCGAGGATCGGTTGGCCGCAACTCCTCTCGACCGTCGTGCGGAAAAAGCCAGGGTCGCCGCGCCATGAAACATGTTCTCGATCGTCCCATCTGGAGCGCGCTTGCGACGCGCCACCGGGTCTTCGCCGAAGGCGGCGACCTCGCCCGGCGGTACCGGCCATCGATCGTTCCTTTCGCCGCCACCGCGGCGGATGACGCAGAAAGCCTGCGGGCGCTGGGCAGGCTGCTGCCGCCGCTTGAAAGCTCGATCCTGGTTCAGACGGATCCGATCGTCCTGCCCGCCGAGCTTGCCCCGGTTTCGACCGCGTCCCTGGTGCAGATGGTCGCCGAGCAGCCGGTGCAGGCCGTATCCGACGAGCGCGTGCAGCGGCTGGCGCGGGGCGACGCGGCCGAGATGCTCGCGCTGGCATCGCTCACCAAGCCCGGCCCGTTCACGCTGGAGGCCTTGAGCCTCGGCGAGTTCTGGGGCGTGAAGATCGACGGCAGGCTGGCGGCGATGGCCGGCGAGCGCATGAAGCAGCCCGGCTATTCGGAACTCAGCGGCGTGTGCTCGCATCCGGATTTCCGCGGCGGCGGCCTGGCCAGACTGCTGTCGCTCTTCGTGGCAAACCGGATCATGGCGCGGGGCGAGGTACCCTATCTCCACGCCTATGACAGTAACGCCGCGGCCGTCGGACTCTATGAGTCCATCGGCTTCCGGCTGAGAACCACCCTGAACATGGCGGTGGTTCGACGCGAGGGATAGTTGCCGGGTAATGGATGGCCATGCTTGCCTTGATAGATCGCATTGAGCGACGCCCATCGCTTCGTCATCCTATGGCGGAGCAAGGAGCGAAGCGACGCGGCGCAGACCATAGGATCCTGTGTGTTGGTTCCGGTGTATGGTTGAAGTGGGAAGGAGACCGAGTGGATCCTGGTCGTCCTTTCGGACAGGCCGTGGCATGGCCCGGTCCCTTCCCACCGGTAAAACCATCAACCTGAAC
>NZ_SRUU01000031.1 GCF_004791585.1 Mesorhizobium sp. M1C.F.Ca.ET.210.01.1.1 | reverse complement strand
CTCGATCAGCACCTCGCCATCGCGCGGACCCTCGAGGTCCACCTCCATGATCTCCAGCGGCTTTCCGGCACCAACGGCAACTGCGGCGCGCGTCTTCATGAGGCATTCCTCCCAAGGCAATCGAAGAGTTTCAGACTATGGCAGGCTGCCAGGCCTGCCTGGCGAGGCGACAACAGCCTGCCATCCATCATCCGTCCGCGACCACCCTACCGGCTTCGGGGATAGCGGCCAACGTCTCTTGCGACGTTTTTCGGCGCGGTTTCTGCAATCGGCATCAGGCGCCGAGGGCAGCGCTCCAGGCACTTGAGACGCGCCGGAATTGTCCATAGAACTGGACGGCTTCGCCGGAGGACACGTCGCCAGCATGTTCAAGAAAATCCTGATCGCCAATCGCGGCGAGATCGCCTGTCGCGTGATCAAGACGGCGCGCAAGATGGGGATCGCCACGGTCGCAGTCTATTCGGACGCCGATCGCGATGCCGTGCATGTGGAAATGTCCGGCGAGGCGGTGCATATCGGCCCGTCGCCTGCCGCGCAGAGCTATCTCCTGCCTGAAAAGATCATCGCCGCCTGCAAGGAGACCGGCGCCGAGGCTGTGCATCCGGGCTACGGTTTCCTGTCGGAGCGCGCCTCCTTCTGCCAGGCGCTGGAGAAGGAAGGCATCGCCTTCATCGGACCGAAGCCCAAGGCGATCCGCGCCATGGGCGACAAGATCGAATCGAAGAAGTTCGCCAGCCAGGCCAAGGTCTCGACCGTGCCGGGCTGGCTGGGCGTCATCGAGAATGCCGACCATGCCGAACGGATCGCCGGCGAGATCGGCTATCCGGTGATGATCAAGGCATCGGCCGGCGGCGGCGGCAAGGGCATGCGCATCGCCTGGAGCAAGGCGGAAGTACGCGACGGTTTTGAGCGCGCGCGCTCGGAAGCGAAAAGCTCCTTTGGCGACGACCGGGTCTTCATCGAGAAATTCGTCGTCGATCCGCGCCATATCGAGATCCAGGTGCTGGCCGACGCGCATGGCAATGCGCTTTATCTCGGCGAGCGCGAGTGCTCGATCCAGCGCCGCAACCAGAAGGTGGTGGAGGAGGCGCCGTCGCCGTTCCTCGACGCCAAGACGCGCAAGGCCATGGGTGAGCAGGCCGTGGCGCTAGCCAAGGCCGTCGACTACCAGAGCGCCGGCACGGTCGAGTTTATCGTCGACACGGACAAGAACTTCTATTTCCTTGAAATGAATACACGATTGCAGGTCGAGCATCCGGTGACCGAGCTCGTCACCGGCATCGATCTTGTCGAGCAGATGATCCGCGTTGCCGCCGGCGAAAAGCTCAGCATCAAGCAAAGCGACGTGAAGCTCAACGGCTGGGCGGTGGAAAGCCGCCTCTATGCCGAAGACCCTTTCCGCAATTTCCTGCCCTCGATCGGCCGGCTGACGCGTTACCGGCCGCCAGAAGAGGGGAAGTTCGGCGATGTCGTGATCCGCAACGACACGGGCGTCACCGAAGGTTCCGAAATATCGATGTTCTACGACCCGATGGTGGCAAAGCTGTGCACATGGGCGCCGACGAGGCTCCAGGCCATCGATGCCATGTCGGAAGCGCTCGACAGCTTCATTGTCGACGGCATCGAGCACAACATTCCGTTCCTGGCGGCGCTGATGCAGCATCCGCGCTGGCGCGAGGGGCGGCTCTCGACCGGCTTCATTGCCGAGGAATATCCGCACGGTTTTGCGCACATCGAGCCCGACGGCGAGCAAAGGGCGGTGTTTGCCGCGGTCGCCACGGCGATCGAGCTGCTGCGCCGGGACCGGCTCGACCGCCTCAGCGGCCGGCTGGCGCCGCATTCGGGCCATCTCAAGCGCGACTGGGTGGTGAAGATCGGCGCGGACTATCTTGGCGTGAGCATTGTCGACGGCATGGTCTCCATTCCGATGGAGGTCGATCTGGCGATCGACGGCGGCAAGCCGCTGACGGTCGCCTCCGACTGGCGGCCGGGCGACGCGATCTGGCACGGCACCGTCGGCGGCAAGGGGATAGCGGCGCAGGTCCGGCCGGTGCTGAACGGTCTTCGCATCGCCTGGAACGGCATGTCGGTGGCGGCTCAGGCCATGCTGCCGCGCACGGCCGAGCTTGAAAGGCTGATGCCGGAAAAGCTGCCGCCGGATACCTCGAAGATGCTGCTCTGCCCGATGCCTGGCCTCGTCGTCTCGATCGCCGTCGCCGAAGGCCAAGAGGTCAAGGCCGGCGAGACGCTGGCCGTGGTCGAGGCGATGAAGATGGAAAACGTGCTGCGCGCCGAGCGCGACCTCACGGTTGCCAAGCTCAACGCCAAGCCCGGCGACAGCTTGGCGGTCGACGCCGTGATCATGGAATTCGCTTGACGGGCTTTGCTGTGCACAGGTGAGCGCTGGACTCGCATCGCGCGCTCCCGGACAATACATCTCACCCGAATGTTGAGTCCTTTCGAACGACAAGAGCCCCATGGCCGATGAACTCCCACGCGACCCGCTGCAGCGCGAAGCAGCCGTGAAGGCCGCGAAGCCGGAGGCGCCGGCGCGGACCTTCATCCATCTGCGCGTGCATTCGGCCTATTCGCTGCTCGAAGGCGCCTTGCAACTCGGTGCCATTGTCGGCCACGCGGCCAAGGACCAGGCGCCGGCGATTGCGGTGACCGACACCAACAACCTGTTCGGGGCGCTCGAATTCGCCCAGAAGGCGGTCAAGGACGGCATCCAGCCGATCATCGGCTGCCAGATCGATCTTGCCTTTGCCGGCGAGGCCAGTGACGCCCAGCGTGACCGCCGCCGGCAGGGGCTCGCGATGTCGCCGATCGTGCTGATCGCCGCCAGCGAGGCTGGCTATGCCAATCTCGTCCGGCTGATCAGCAAGGTCTATCTGGAGACGCCGCCGGGCGAGTCCGTGCATCTGACCAGCACCATGCTGGAAGACCGTTGCGGTGGCCTGATCTGCCTGACCGGCGGCCCGCGTGGCCCGATCGGCAGCGCCCTGAAGGCGGACCGCCGCGACCTCGCCGAGCAACGGCTGCTCTTCCTCAAAGACCTGTTCGGCGACCGCCTCTATGTCGAGTTGGAACGGGTCGCCGGCTACGACCGCATGGTCGAGAAGTCGACGGTCGACCTGGCCTACACGCACGAATTGCCGCTGGTCGCCACCAATGAGGCTTTCTTCTCAAAGCGCGAGGACTACGAGGCGCATGACGCGCTGATCGCGATTGCCGAAGGCTCGGTGGTGGCCGCCGACAACCGCCGGCGGCTAGCGCCGGACAATTTCCTGCGCAGCCAGGCCGAGATGGCGCGGCTGTTCTCGGACCTGCCGGAAGCGATCGACAACACGGTCGAGATCGCGATGCGCTGCTCCTACTATCCGAAGAACCGCAGCCCGATCCTGCCGCGCTTCACCGGCGCCGACGCCGCCGACAAGGATGCGGCCGAGAAGGCCGAGGCGGCCGAACTCGCGCGCCAGGCGCGCGAGGGCCTGGCGGCTCGGCTTGCCGCGCACGGGCCGACGCCGGGCTACACGGTCGAGCAATATCGCGAGCGGCTCGAATTCGAGCTCGGCATCATCGAGAAGATGAAGTTCCCCGGCTACTTCCTGATCGTCGCCGACTTCATCAAATGGGCGAAATCGCAAGGCATTCCGGTCGGTCCGGGACGCGGTTCGGGCGCCGGCTCGCTGGTCGCCTATTCGACCACCATCACCGATATCGATCCGCTGCGCTTCTCGCTGCTGTTCGAGCGCTTCCTCAATCCGGACCGCGTCTCGATGCCGGACTTCGACATCGACTTCTGCCAGGACCGGCGCGAGGAAGTCATCCGCTACGTCCAGCAGAAATACGGCCGCGACCAGGTCGGCCAGATCATCACCTTCGGAACGCTGCAGGCGCGCGCCGTGCTGCGCGACGTCGGCCGCGTGCTGCAGATGCCTTACGGCCAGGTCGACAAGCTGTCCAAGATGGTGCCGCAGAACCCGGCCAATCCGGTCAAGCTGGCGGACGCCATCGCCAACGAGCCGCGCTTTGCCGAGGAGGCGGAAAAGGAGCCGATCGTCCAGACGCTGCTCGACACGGCGCAGAAGCTCGAAGGCCTCTATCGCCACGCCTCGACGCATGCCGCCGGCATCGTCATCGGCGACAGACCTCTGTCGGAACTGGTGCCGATGTACCGCGATCCGCGCTCGGACATGCCGGTCACCCAGTTCAACATGAAATATGTCGAGCAGGCCGGGCTGGTGAAGTTCGACTTCCTCGGCCTGAAGACGCTGACCGTGCTGGAGACGGCGGTGAAGCTCATCCGCCGGCGCGGCGTCGACATCGATCTGGCGACGATCCCGCTCGACGACAAGGACACCTACGCCATGCTGTCGCGCGGCGAGGTGGTCGGCGTGTTCCAGGTTGAAAGTGCCGGCATGCGCAAGGCGCTGATCGGCATGCGGCCGGACTGCATCGAGGACATCATCGCACTGGTCGCGCTCTACCGCCCCGGCCCGATGGAGAACATCCCGACCTACAACGCCAGAAAGCATGGCGAAGAGGAGATGGCTTCGATCCATCCCAAGATCGACCATCTGGTGAAGGAGACGCAAGGCGTCATCGTCTACCAGGAACAGGTGATGCAGATCGCGCAGGAGCTTTCGGGCTACTCGCTCGGCGAAGCCGATCTTCTGCGCCGCGCCATGGGCAAGAAGATCCGCGCCGAGATGGACAAGCAGCGCGAGCGCTTCGTTTCCGGCGCGGTCGAGCGCGGCGTCGGCAAGCCGCAGGCAGATTTCATCTTCGATCTTCTGGCCAAATTCGCCGACTACGGCTTCAACAAGTCGCACGCCGCTGCCTATGCGGTGGTGTCTTACCAGACCGCCTATCTCAAGGCGCATTACCCGGTCGAATTCCTGGCGGCGTCGATGACGCTCGACATGAGCAACACCGATAAACTGGCCGATTTCCGCCAGGACGCGTTGCGTCTCGGCATCGAGGTGGTGGCACCGTCGGTGATGACGAGTTTCCGCCCCTTCGAGGTCGGCGAGAACAAGATTTTCTACTCGCTGGCGGCGCTCAAGGGCGTCGGCGACGCGGCGGTCGAGCACATCGTCGAGATGCGGGGCGAGAAGCCGTTCAAGAACCTTGCCGATTTCTGCGAGCGGGTCGACCCCAAGATCGTCGGTAAGCGCGTCTTCGAAAGCCTGATCATGGCCGGCGCGCTGGATTGCTTCGGGCATGACCGCGCCGTGATGATGGCGGGCGTCGAGCGAATGATGGGGCTGGCCTCGCTGGCGCAGCAGAACGCCATTTCCGGCCAGGCCGATATTTTCGGCGCTTCGCTTGGGAGTCAATCGCAGGCTCTCAACCTGCCGGCAACCGATCCCTGGCTCGCCGCCGACAAGCTGCACCGCGAATTCCAGGTGGTCGGATTCTACCTCTCGGCGCATCCGCTCGACGAATACAAGGCAGCGCTGCAGAAGATGCGGGTGCAGAACTGGGCGGAATTCTCGGCCGCGGTGAAACGCGGCGCTGCCGCCGGCCGGCTCGCCGGCACCGTCACCACCAAGCAGGAGCGCAAGACCCGCACCGGCAACAAGATGGGCGTCGTGCAGTTTTCCGACACGACGGGCCAGTACGAGGCCGTGCTATTCTCGGAAGGCCTGGCGCAATATCGCGATATGCTCGAGCCCGGCCGTTCGGTGGTGATCACGGTTTCGGCGGAAGATCGGCCGGAAGGCATCAATCTGCGCATCCAGACGGTGCAGTCGCTGGAGGATGAGGCGAGCCGCATCCAGAAGGCGCTGCGCATCTTCGTGCGCGACGCCCAGCCGATCAACATCCTGGCCAACCAGCTTGCCGTGAAAGGCGAAGGGCAGGTGAGCTTCGTGCTGATCAAGGACGCCGGACAGGGGGAGATCGAGATCGAACTCCCCAACCGCTACCGGATCTCGCCGCAGGTCGCGTCGGCCATGCGCGCGGTGCCAGGTGTTGTCGAAGTGGAACTGGTTTAGGCGCTCTAACTATTTGTTTTTGCGCAATTCCGAGCGGAAAATCGTTGCGCGCGTTTCCTGGAATGCTTTAGCGCTAGGCGCCGCTGCTACTTCAGACCTCATCGCCCTGCTCCGACACAATACTCGCCAAACCACGTCATTCGCTCAACGGTGTATGGCTTTGTATATCTTTGACTAACTTGTTCTTGCTAACGTTGCAGCTAGGCTGCGTTGGGGGCGTGTGCCTGAGTTGTCAGCAAGGCTGACGATTGGGCAGGAGCGGGGCACGATGGTCGACAAGTCGAATTTCGCGACGATCCGGACTGATCTCGAAGGACAACGCGCCGATGATGTGGGGGCTCCGCTAGTGTCGGCCATCATCCCTTGCCTGAACGAAGAGCGCACGCTGGGCATCTGCATCCGCAAAGCGCTCGACGTCTTTGCAAAGCGCGACATCAAGGGCGAGGTGGTCGTTGGTGACAATGGGTCGACCGATCGGTCAGTCGAGATCGCCGAGTCCCTCGGCGCGCGCGTCGTGCACCAGCGGGTCAAGGGATATGGCGCGGCGATCAGCGCGGCGGCTGAAGCTGCGCGAGGCAAGTACCTCATCATGGCGGATGCGGACGATTCCTACGATTGGAGCAGCCTCGGCGACTTCATCGACGCGTTGGAGGGTGGCGCCGAACTGGTCATGGGCGATCGCTTTGCCGGCGGTATCGAGCCTGGCGCCATGCCCGCGCTGCATCGGTATCTCGGCAATCCGGTGCTTTCGACGATTGCCCGCTGGCTTCACCACTCTCCGATACACGACTTTCATTGCGGCATGCGAGGGTTCACGCGGGACGCATTCCGCAGGATGGGCGCGCGCTCGCCCGGCATGGAATTCGCCTCGGAGATGGTCATCAACGCGCATCGCGCGGGCCTCGTGATCCGCGAGGTGCCGATCAAGCTCTATCCGGACAAGCGCGGCCGCCCACCTCATCTGCGCTCATTCCGCGACGGCTGGCGGCACCTGCGGCTGATCGTGGCCCATGCACCCAACACCATGTATCTCATACCGGGAGCAACCTTGCTGGTGGCCGGCGTTGCCGGCCTTGCGATCCTCGCAGCCGGGCCTATCCGGATTGGTGGGTGGTATTTCGGAATCCACTTCGTCGCGCTCTCAGCGATGGCAACGCTGATCGGCCTTTCGGCGATCCTTTTCGGCATGCTGGCGAAGGTGGCGATCGCCATCTATCACCCGGTCCACGGAGGCCGGATGGTGCGCTGGCTGATGCGCGGCCGCCCGCTGGAATGGCTGGTCTTTTCCGGCGGCATGCTCGCAGCGTCCGGCTTTGTCGCAGACGTGCTGCTGGCGCTGCACTGGATTTTCGTTGGCGGCCCAATGGAGCAGTCGGTGCATCTGACCTTCGTGACCACCACCGCCTGCGTGGCCGGCATGTCCATGGTGCTGTCCGGCTTCGTGCTCAAATTGCTGCTTGATAATTTGGATGACAGGCGTGTGTTCTGACCGTTCCCTTTCCGGCATCGTTGGGCGTGTGGCGCTCCGAAGAATAAGATAGCGCGCGGCAAGTCGGTGGTTTCATTGAGAGCTGGTGGTATGAGAGAAAGCAGGGCCGCTCCGCGTATCTGGGACACGGACTGGCTTGTCTTGCGCGGGCTGGCTCGGCTGTTGCGAGAAGAGGCGAGGGCGCATGTCCGTCCGGGCACGCTGATGGTCGATCTCGGCTGCGGCGACATGCCTTACGCCGACATGATGCTCCAAATGAAGATCGACTATCGCGGCGCGGATATTGGCGAAGGCAGCTTCCTGAAAATAGATGAGCAGGGCCGCGTGCCGCTGGCCGACGGCGCCGCCGGAGCGGTACTGTCAGTGCAGGTATTGGAGCATGTGCGCGACCTTGACGCCTATTGCGCCGAGATTCGCAGACTGCTGCGCGACGACGGTGTGCTGCTGTTGTCCACCCACGGTACCTGGCTTTACCATCCTCATCCCGAGGATCATCGCCGCTGGACACGCACCGGACTTGCCGTGGATCTTGCCGATCGCGGCCTAAATGTCGAAGAAGTGCATGCGATCGCGGGGCCCTTGGCAACCACGACGCTGATCCGACTGACAGGTTTTGCCTTCTTCCTTCGACGTCTGCCGATCATAGGCGCAGCTTCGGCGTCGCTGCTTGCGGTGTTGATGAACCTGCGCGCTCAATTGGAAGACCGCTTTACGCCCGCCCAAATTCGCGATGACAACGCCTGCGTTTTCTTGGTCCGAGCCCGCAAGGCAGCCATATGAGCATGCGCACGTCCATCGCCTATGTCGTGATCGCCGGTGTCTGCATCGTGCTGCATAACGTGGTGATCATCCTGGCCGACAGGGCTGGGATACCATTGTGGCTGGCCGTGCTGTTGTCCTTTTGCGTCGTGGCAGGCACCGGCTATGTGCTTCATAGCATGTTCACTTTTCGCCGACCCTTAGCTCCCATAACCTTCGTGCGCTACGTCATTGCAATGGTCGCCAACATACCGTTGGCCTTTGTCACCATATGGTTCTGGCATCAGCAGATCGGCCTGCCGATGGTGTTTGCCTCGCCACTTGCCTCGGTTTGCATGCTGGCGCTGAACTTCCTGCTTGGTCGATGGGCCATCGCCTCGCCAAACCGTTGGATGACGGGGGGCTGATGGCCTTGGCTACGGCAGTGCGCCCGATCGATCCGAGACTTCTGCAGGGCATCCTGTCGCGTCACCTCGCCATGTACCGGAACAAGGTGCCGACCTATCAGGCGGTCATGCTCGACAGTTTACGAGAGCTCTGGGACGATCACCATCGCAGCCTGCTCGATGTCGGTGGCGGGACTGGGGTGATCGCCCAAGCCATGGCCGAGCTCTTTCCCGTGGATGAGGTGCAGACAGTGGACATGGTTGACCGTTTCTGCTCTTCGCTGAGCGTGCCGACCAGGCAGTATGACGGCAAAACCCTACCTTTTGCGGACCGCACTTTTGATGCAGCGACGCTCAACAACGTAGTGCATCACGTGCCGGTCGCAGCGCGCATGGCCTTGCTGCGAGAAATCCGGCGCGTCGTCGATGGTCCGCTCTACATAAAGGATCACGAAAGCCGCGGAATGCTGGACAACCTGCGCCTCACTGCAATGGACGCCATAGGCAATATCCCATTTGGCGGAATGATCTGGGCGCGCTACCTGACACGCGCAGAATGGGAGGGGCTAGCGGCCGAAAGCGGCTACCGCATTGCCCGTCGCGCCGCACCGAAGCAGTATCGGAAGAGCATCTATCGACTGCTGTTTCCCAATCGGCTCGAAGTGGCGATGCGCTTCGAACCGGCTTGATGGACTAAGCCGTTGCGCATTCTGACGGTCAGCCATTTCTATGAAGATCACGGCGGCGGCATAGAACGTGTGGCCGGGCATTTGTGCCGGCAATTCACGGAACTGGGCATTCAGGCGGCTTGGGCGGCCAGCGACGCCGATCAGCCGCCGGTGGCCGAAGTTGAAGCGGTGCCGCTCGCCTGCGTCAATCCGATCGAGAAGATTGTTGGCCTGCCGATGCCGCTGCCGGGCGCTCGTGCGATCCGCGCGCTGGCGCGCGAAGTGCGCCGCAGCGACGCGGTGGTGGTGCACGACGCCCTCTACGTCACATCGATCCTGGCACTGTTGATGGCAAAGGCCTACCGCAAGCGGGTCGTGTTGATCCAGCATATCGCCGGCATCCCTTTTTCCTCGCGCACGCTGCGCTCGTTGATGGCGCTGGCCAACATCGTCATCACGCGCCCTATGCTGGGGGCCGTTGACGCACTTGTGTTCATCAGCGACACCGTGCGCCACGACCTTGTGGGCACCCCGGCGCGCGTTCCCTATCGGCTTCTGTTCAACGGTGTCGATAGTGCGATTTTTCATCCCGCCGAAGGTCCAGCCCCTATCCTGGAAGCTCCGATGGATACCGCGGTCTCATCGGGCATGCGACGCGCTCTTTTCGTCGGTCGCTATGTCGAGAAGAAGGGACTGGCGGTGCTGCGCGCTTTGGCTGCGTCCCGCCAGGATCTCACATTTCTCATGGTCGGCAGCGGCCCGATCCGCCCCAGCCAATGGGGCCTCGCCAATGTTCATGATCTTGGCGCCCAGAGCCCTCAGGCACTGGCCGACCTTTATCGCGGGGTAGACCTCCTGTTGCTGCCGAGCGTGGGAGAAGGCTTCCCGCTCGTTATCCAAGAGGCGATGGCTTGCGGGCTGCCGGTTGTCTGTGGCGAACCGAGCAACCGTGCCGACCCTGGCGCCGCCGAATGGCTGCGTGGCGTAGCCATCGATCTGACCGATCCAGAAGGTTCGGCCAGGCGCTGCGCCGATACCATTGATAGCCTTGCCTTCGCATCCGTGGAACGCGCAGCCATGGCTCGCTACGCGTTGGCACGGTATGACTGGCGCGCAATGGCGCGCGGTGTGCTGACCCTGACGAGGGAGGGAAGGACCGAACTTTGACGTACGCTCTTCACTTCGGTCAGAGTTGATATCGCACCTTGCCTGACTGGATTCCGGGCGGACCTGAAGCTCTTTGGCAAGAAATATCGCATAGGATTCCAGGCGTCATACGCTGGTACGTGGCAAGCCAATTACCTTCATTGAAGTCATTCAGGAATTCGGGCGGGTTGAATGCAATCAGAAGCAGGTCTGGCTGATCTGTTCGGTACAGGATCGCGCCGACTGACGACGTATCTGGGCGCCTTGATCGCGCTGAAGATCGTTTTGTTGTTTCTCCTGGCTTGGAATAGCCGGTTCGTCATGGACGAATTTGGTCAGCTTGGATACGCGAAGTATTTGCTTAATGGCCTGTTCGCAACGGTGCAGCCAAGCAAGGCGGCTGGTTCCACGGCCTTTTACAACCTGGCTCACCTGATCGGCTGGGATGCAACATCCATACTTCTTGTCGGCCGCATCCAGACCGTGCTGATAGGGTGGGCCATCGTGGCCATGATCTATGCTTGTGCCCGCGCGCTTGGGGAGGATCGGCTGCGTGCCTTGGTCATTGTCCTCCTTCTCCTGTGCTTCTCGAACTTCATGGAGCGCGTCTTTCGCACCATCGCCGAACCGCTGGCTTTGTTCTTCGCCGTTGCGGCGCTGCTGGCCGTCCTGCGGGCGCGTGAATTGGGCGGGCGCCAGCTTGTCGCTGCGGGCATCCTGAGCGGCCTGTCGTTCCTGGCAACGCAGAAATCAGTCTACTTCAATGTTGCACTTGGGCTCGGTTTGGTTGCCGACGCCGCTTTGGCGAGGCGCTATGCAGCGGGCGTGGCCCGCGGCGCATGGCTCGTGCTGGGATGGACTGTTCCCATAATTGCCTATTGCTTCATCTTCGGCGGTACCGACCCTGTTCCGATTGCCAAGAACCTCGTATTCGGCCCGATCGAGGTTGCGACGCGTGGGGGCGATGAATATGGGGGGCTGAGGCGCTTCGTGTTGCAGACTCTGGCGCGCAACTATGTGCTCTATGTCGTCTGTTTCTCCGGCATGGCTCTGTCCCTGGCGCAGATCATGAAGCTCGACGGGCGAAGGCGAATTGCGCTGATCTTCTCCGTCGTCATCACGGTACTGGTTTTCGCGCACAACCAGCCGTGGCCCTACGTGTTCATTATGGCGCAGCCGTTCATGTCGCTATGGTCATTGACAATGCTCGACGGCCTCGCAGCCCGCGCGCGTTACCTGCGTCTCGCGTGGATAGCGCTGGTCACGGCCGTGGCCATAAGCTTCGTCGCCAATCTGCTTTACCTTCGCATCGACAATGCGGCCCAGCTTGAACTGGTGGCGCGGGCAGAGTCATTGCTGACGCCGGACGAGCGCTATTTCGACGGCATCGATATGCTGCCCAATCGGATGGAGCCGACAACTTTATGGCTCGATAAACACTACGTCCTCGCGACGTTGCGGGACGGTAAGGACTCCGAGGCTTACAATGTCCTCAGCAAGTCTCCGCCAAAGCTGATCCTGTGGTCCTACCGAATGGACTATATCTATCCGGTGGTCGCGCCCCTGATTGTGAACAGCTATGTCCGTGTCGCGCCAAACCTCAGGATAGTCGGCAGCCGCCTTTATCCCGGGGAGCCGAGGACTTTCGATGTTCCGATTGCCGGAAGCTATGCGCTCTACAGTGCCGACGGAACGCCGTTGCGAGGCCAAGTCGAAGTCGACGGCGCGGTGGGCGATCCGCCGTTTCAGCTCACGACGGGACCAAAGGCCGTCACATTGCGCAACGGTTCAGGCGAAGCATTGCTGCTGCCGACGGGTTCATACGCCGGACATTTCAAGGCGGGCGGCGACGACGATTTTCTATTCGATGGCGTCTATGACTGAGCGCCGCTCGATCGACGAGGTGAGCGCCGACGCCAGCCACCGTGTCGGATCGGAAGCGACCGGACCAGGCAACCGACCTTACAGCTAGGAGATAGCTAGGAGGTGGCGACTTCGGCAGGCTGCGGAGCCTTCCGCCGCAAATTGAGCAGGTTGCCGGCTAGGATCAACGCCGCGCCGCCGGCGGTGAAGGCATCGATCTGCTCGTTGTAAAGCAGCCAGCCGATCAGCGCTGACAGCGGCACGCGCAGGAAGTCCATCGGCGAAATGACGGTCGCATCGGCGTGGCTAAGCGCGCGGGCCATGCAGAAATGCGAAGACATGCCGGTAAAGGCGACTACGAATATCGACGGCCAGAGCTCGACCGCCGGGCTGCGCCATACGTAGAGCGCCGGGACAAGGCCGACCACGGACTGGATGATCAGCATCCAGAAGATGATGCGCACGACGCTCTCGGTTCGCGTCAGCGACTTGACCATGACCACCGAGACGCCGAAGCACATCGCGGCCCCCAGAACGACGAGATGACCGGGATCGACCGAGCCGATGCCGGGACGCACGATGATCACCACTCCGATCAGCCCCAGCACGATCGCCGTCAGCCTTGGCCGCGACAGCCTTTCGCCGAGAAAGCTCACCGCAAGTATCGCGGTCCAGATCGGGGTCGTGAACTCGATCGAGATCAGCACGGCCAGCGGAATGAGGGTCAGCGCGTAGAGCCACGCGGCCTGGCCGGCATAGTGGACGAGGTTTCGTGCGAGGTGGGCAAGGGGGCGCTCGGTGCGCATCGCCTTGAAGCCGCCGCTCGTCAGCACCAGCGGCAGCAGGATGAAGAAACCGATCACGGACCGCAACTCCAGCACCTGGAAGACATTGAGCGCGGCCGTCGCGGTGCGGCCGGCGACCGACATCGCCAGGAACGAGGCGATCGACAGCGCCATCCAGAGGGCGGCCTTGGTGATCGAGGGAGCGGGTGCCATGGGCGCTATTTCGCAAGCCCGACCTTCGACCGCAACCGCTAGACGGTGCATTCGACTGGGCCAGCCGGCCACACGCCTCATCCTCCGGTGAGCGACAGCCCGCGGGCCCGATCCTGCAGCAGCTCGAGCAACTGGTTGCGGCGCGGCTCCGGCGTGTCGACGGGCAGCACGAAGCAAAGCGTCCTGTTGATGGCGCCATGACCGTCGCGGATGGGCGCCGCCATGCACCAGGTGAAACGGTCGGCGAGCGCCGCGGTCTCGCTGAAGCCCTGGAGGCGTGCCCGCTCCACGTCGGAGAAGAAATCCTCAGGCGCAATGATCCGGCCGTCAGGCAGCTTGTAGTCCGCGGCAGGAATGAAGCTTTTCAGTTCGGCCTCGCTCATATGACCGACCAGCAACCGGCCCGACGCCGTCCATGGGATCGGCACCTCGACACCGACATCGCTGGAAATGCGAAACGGCCCGGGGGAGTCGCGGCAATCGAGAACAACATACTTGTTGCCGCGCAAGCCACAGAGCTGAACGGTCTCGCCGGTCTCGGCAGCCATCTTGTCGAGGGTCTCGAGGATGCGGCGATAGTGGGCGTTGTGATGCGAATAGGCCCAGCCGAACAGATGCATCGCCCGGCCGAAATAGACATAGCCTTCGGAACCGACATTCTCGAGCATCTCGGCTTCGAGCAGGCTGTTGACGATCTCGTATGTCGTCGAACGCGGCGCGCCGATCATCTTGGCCAGATCGCCGACCCGCACGGGGGCGCGATGCCTGAGCAGCGCCTCGAGCAGCATGATGACGCGGTCGATACCGCGGCGCCGCTCGCCCCCCTGCGGCTGCGCGCCGGCTTCCACCTCGATCAACCCGGTTGCCCCATTGCTCATGTCAGTCGTCCAAAATCATTTTCGGACCTCGTCTCAAGACGCTTGAAAGATGTCAAGGCTCAGTCTAGCATCCGTTTTGTCCGATATACAGACACCTTGTCTGAAATACCGGACAAACTAACGAGCCGGACGGAGAAGTCCAGACGAGAAGGGAGCGGTTTCCGCGACGCGGCGACCGATGGCCTTTGTCGTCGCGATCCCGCACGTCCGGACACAGCCAAAGAAGGGGAACCGTCATGATGAAATCGTCGTTTTTCGCATCCGCCAGCGTCCTTTGCCTCGGTCTCGTCCTGGCCTTCGGCGCAGGCTCGCAGGCCAACGCAGCCGCCAAATGCATCAAGGGTGACCGCAAGGCGCCGTATACGATCGGCTGGGCCAATATCTATTCCGTACCGACCTGGATGAAGCAGACGCAGGGCACGATCGAAGCCGAGGTCGAAACGCTGAAGAAGCAGGGGCTGGTCGACAAGCTGGTCGTCACCGACGCCCAGGGCGACGCCAATGTACAGATCCAGCAGATCCAGTCGATGATCGATTCCAATGTCGACGCCATCATCCTGATCGCCGGTTCCTCGACCGCGCCGGCACGCGTGATCGCGGATGCCTGCGCCAAGGGCATCGCCATCATCAATTTTGACAGCCTCGTCGACACCGATCAGGTGACGGCCAAGGTCAACACCGATTCCTCACAGTGGGGCGACCAGGCAGCCAAGTTCCTGATCAATGCGATCGGCGGCAAGGGAAAGATCCTCATCCTCAACGGTCCGGCCGGCGTTTCGGTCAGCGACGACCGGCGCAAGGGCGCCGATGCCGAGCTCAAAGCCCATCCCGACGTGAAGATCCTCGCCGAAACCAACACGCCTTATAACGTCGCGCCCGCCCAGGAGGCCGTGACCAGTCTGCTGTTCGCCAACCCGGAGATCGACGGCATCCTGTCGCTCGGCGGCGCCCTGTCGGCCGGTGCCGTGCTGGCTCTCGACAAGCAGGGCCGCGACCAGGTGCCGATCACCGGCGAGAACGCGCGCCAGTTCCTCGAACTGTGGAAGGAAAAGAGCCTGAAGAGCTGGGCGACCATGCAGCCGAACTGGCTCGGCGCGTTCGCCACCTACACCGCCGTCCAGGCGCTTGAGGGCAAGGACGTGCCGGCCTTCGTCAAGATCCCGCTGCCGGTCATCGACAATTCCAACATCGACGAATACCTCGCCCGAGCCAAGGATTTCCCGGCTGACGGCTACATCTATTCGCCATACGATGAAGCGCTGTTCAAGAAGCTGCTGGCGCAGAAATAAGCCAGAAGGGTTGCAGCGTTGACAACCAGGGCTCCGCTCCTTGCCGCGCGGGGGGTGTCGAAGGCTTTCTTCGGCAACCCTGTCCTGCGCGACGTTTCCATCGCTCTCCAGCCGGGCCGCGTGCACGCGCTGCTCGGCGAGAACGGCGCAGGAAAGTCGACCTTGATCAACCTCCTGTCCGGGGCGTTGCGCCCGGACAGCGGGACGATCGAGGTCGACGGGCGTGCCGTGGCTCGCATGACGCCGGCGCTGGCACGGCAGGCCGGCGTTGCCGTCGTGCAGCAGGAACTCAGCCTGACGGCCAGCCTGTCGATTGCCGAGAATATCGGCCTCGGTGCCTATCCAAAACGCTTCGGCCTGGTCGATTATCGTGAGCTTGCCGCGCGCGCGAAAGCCGCCTGCAAACTTGTCGGCCTCGACGAGCCGTTGTCGACACCAGTCGGGAACCTAGCCCTCGGCCGGCGGCAGATGGTGGAGATCGCCAAGGCACTCTACCGCCGGCCGCGCGTGCTTATCCTCGACGAACCGACCTCGTCGCTGTCGGCGACGGAAACGAAGATCCTCACCGACCTTTTGGAACGCCTGCGTGGAGAAGGCGTCGCCATTCTCTACATCTCGCACCGGCTGAACGAGGTCATGGCGCTCTGCCAGCATGTCACCGTGCTCAAGGACGGCACCTGCACGGCCGACCGCTCGCTGGAGGGGACCGATGCCGCCGGGCTGGTGCGCCTGATGGTCGGGCGCGATCCCGGCGATCTCTTTCCCAAATGGCAGCCTTCTTTGTCGCCGGCCGCGGCGATCTCGGTCGCCAAGTTCTCGGCCGGCCTGATGCGCGATGTCGATCTCGACATCAGGACGGGCGAGGTGCTGGGCATCGGCGGCCTGGTCGGGCAGGGCCAGGAGGATCTGTTGCTCGGTCTCTACGGCGCCATTCCGGCCAGGACGGCATCGGCGACCGTCAACGGAGTATCGGGCCTGCCGGGCGGCGTGCCCAAGGCCAACGCGCTGGGGCTCGCCTATGTGCCGGCCGACCGCAAGCGCGAAGGCCTGCACCTGATCCATCCGATCATCACCAATATGATGCTGCCTGCCTTCGCGCGAATGCCGGCGCTGAAGCTGCGCAGCCGCAAGGCCGAAGGCGAGAAGGGAAAAAGCCTTGCCGCCCAGCTCGCCATCAAGGGCGATCTGCAGAGGCCGGCGCAGGCGCTCTCCGGCGGCAACCAGCAAAAGGTCGCATTGGCGAAATGGATGCCGCACGATCCGCTGGTGCTTCTGCTCAACGATCCGACGCGCGGCGTCGATGTCGAGACCAAGCGCGAGATCTATCTGATGCTTCGCGCCTTCGCTGCCGCCGGCAAGGCTGTCGTGCTGCTCAGCTCCGATACGCCGGAGCTGGTGCATCTGTGCGACCGCGTCGCGGTCGTGCGGGAAGGCCGCATCGTCAGAATGCTCGAGCGAACCGTGCTGAGCGAGGAAGCCATCGTATCGGCGGCGATTGGAGCAGAGAGGCGGAAGGTCGCGGCATGAGCATCATTCCCTCCGCGAAATCCACCGGTGCGCTCTACTGGCCCGTGCAGGCGCGCCGCAACATCGGCGTGCGCAGCCTGTTCCTCGTTGTGCTGGCCTTCCTCGTCGCCTATGGCGTGCTGTTTCCCGGCCTGTTCACGGCATCCGGCTTCGCCAAATTCACCCAGAGCTGGTTCCCGCTGGCGCTGGTGGCGATGGCGCAGGCGATCCTCATGCTGACCGGCGGCATCAGCCTGGCGATCGGCGCGACCGTCAGCCTTGGCGCGGTCATCGCCGCGACGACCATGGCCGGACCGCTGGGTGTCGCCGGGGGCACGGCGGCCGTGGCGCTGGCCGGGCTCGGCATCGGCGCTGCGACCGGCTTCATCGTCGTCAAGCTTAGGCTGCCGGCGATCGTGGTGACGCTCGCCGGCTCCTTCATCATTGGCGGCGCGGCACTGCTGATCCTGCCAAGGCCCGGCGGCTCGATCCCGGCATGGCTGTCCGACCTCCTTGCCGGCGACACACCGGCGGCTTTCGTGCTGCTCGTGGTGATCGTGCTTTTGTGGAAACTCTATCTCGCGACGCCCCTGGGCTTGAGCCTCTATGCCGCGGGCGAAAACCCGGTGGGTGCCTACCGGTCCGGCGTACCGGTCGATGCGGCGCGTGTCGCCGCCTATGCGATCAGCGGCCTGCTCTCGACCGGCGCTGGCCTGTTCGTCGCCGCGCAGACGGGCTCTGGCGACCCAGTGATCGGCACCGCCTTCACGCTCAACTCCATCGCCGCGGCCGTGCTCGGCGGCATCGGCTTCCTCGGCGGGCAGGGCACGATGCGCGGCGCACTCGCTGGTAGCCTGCTGCTCAGCCTGATGATCAGCGTCATGTTCTTCCTCGGCTTCACGCCGGTGGCTCAGTACGTCGCGCAGGGGTTGATCATCATCGGCGCCGTCGCCATCCCCCAGTTCCGCAAGGTGCAGCCATGACAGCCTGGAACGACAGCGCCGGCGGCAGACGCGCCAGGGCGATCCTCACCAGCCGGCCGTTCCTCACGCTTGCCATGGTCGCTGCGGTCTGGATCGTGGCGAGCTTCGTCTCGCGCGGCTTCGGCGCCTACGGGCACCTGCGCTATCTGGTCGAGCTCGGCGCTGTCATCGGCCTTGTCGCTGCCGGCCAGACTTTCGTGGTGATCGCCGGCGGTATCGATCTCTCAGTAGCGGCGATCGTGACCGTCAGCGCCATCAGCCTGCCGCTGCTGTCGTGGCAAGCCGATCCGACGGGCCTTGCCTCCGTTCTCGCGGTGCTGGCACTGACGACGGCCATCGGGGTGGTCAATGGGCTCGGCGTAGCCCTGCTGCGCGTCCATCCGATGATCATGACGCTCGCCATGGCGACCTTCCTGCAGGGCCTCTTGATCATCATCGCCGGCGGCAGCGCCGTCACCGCCGAGAATCCGCTGGTTCACTGGCTCGGCAATGCGCGCCCGGCCGGCATTCCGGCCGGCATCCTGCTGTGGCTGGCGGTGTCCGTCATCGTGCTGACGGTCATGCACGCCACGCCTTTCGGCGCGCGCATCTTCGCCATGGGCGCCAATCCGCTGGCGGCTTCCCTGTCCGGCGTGCCGGTCACGTCGACGACGCTCACCGTCTACGGCATCAGCGGCTTCACCGCAGGGCTGGCGGGTGTGCTCGTGCTCGGCATGAACGGGCAGGGCTATGTCGGGATCGGCGATCCGTACCTGCTGGCCTCGATCGCCGCGGTGGTGCTTGGCGGAACCTCGATCCTTGGCGGGCTCGGCACCTATGCTGGCACCATTCCCGGATCCATCCTGCTCGTGACGATCACGGCGCTGATCACCGTCGTCAATGCGTCGCCCGGCTGGCGCAGCATCCTGTTCGGCTCGCTGATCCTCGGCCTGCTGCTCCTCTCAGGCAGGGAACAGGCCCGTCGATGACACCTCGTCCAGCCGGTAGATGCGCCTGGCATTGCCGAAGAACAGCGCCGTCTGCTCGTCCTTGGAAAGGTCGGCCGTAATGGCCTTGAAGCTGTCATACACCTCGTCGAACGAGGCATGCATCCCGGCGACCGGGAAATCCGAGCCGAACATGGCGCGCGATGTCCCGAAGCACTCGATGCAGTGCAGGACGACCGGCCGCAGGCTGTCGAGCGTCCAGTCATGATCGTAGGCGACCAGGTCGGAGATCTTGATGGCGACATTGTCGCGCCTGGCGAGAAGTCGCAGCCCATCACGCCATGTCCGCATACCTTCAGCATCGCGGTCGATGGGGCTGCCGCAATGGTTGAGGACGAATTGCTGATCGGGGAAGGCCGCAGCGAGGCGCGCCGCATCGGCAAGCTGGCGAGGGAACACCATCAGGTCGAAGGAGAGGCCGTGGCGCGCAAGCAGGCCAAGGCCGGAGCGCCAGGCAGGATCGTCAATGATGCCGTCGCGTGCGGCGAAGCGGCGCGTCGGGTCGGGATCCCAGCTCAGAATGTCGCGCACGCCGACGACGCGGCCGAAGGCGGCCTGCGCTTCGAGCAGCGCCGGCGCCTGTGGCACGGCGAGCGGGACGTGCACGACATAGCGACTGGCAACGCCTTGCGACTTGCCCAGCGACTCCAGCCAGCGCGTCTCGCCGACGCCGTCGTCGGCAGCCCAGCCGGCTTCCACATGGACGGTGGCGACGACATCGTGCCTGCCGGCATCGCGCAGATAGTCCTGCGGAAGATAGTTTCGGCGCAGCGGACCAAGCTCGCCGAGGCCGCCGCGCTCGCCGGCCGTGGCAGCGAGCCAGGGATGGCGGCCGAGACTGAGATCCCAGAGATGGTGATGCGCGTCTATGATCGGTCCGGCGTATGGATTTGGCACGCGTCTCTCGCAGGCTGTGGCCGTCTGTCGTTCTGCGGCGGCAAGAGGGTTAGCATCGGATGAGTGACAACACACCGGCCCGGCCGCTAGTCGTGCCGGAAAATTTTCGGCTCGACGACCGTATCCGCGGCGTTCCGCCGGGCACGTCCGCGCTGGATTCGAGATTGGTCGGGCAGCAAGGCTGGCATCCGGCCGATGGCCGCATGTCGCTGCCTTTGCTAACGCTCGACGAGGCGGCCTTCATTGCCAATCGTGACCTGTTCCTGCGCTATGCGCTCGAGCATGGCGCCAAGGTTGCTCCGCACGCCAAAACCCCGATGGCGCCGGACCTCGCCCGGTCGCTGGTGGAAGCCGGAGCATGGGGCACGACGGTCGCCGATATCAGGCAGGCCACGGTGATGCTGAAAGCTGGGCTGACGAGGCTGATCATCGCCAACGAGGTGGGAGGTACCGGTGGGGCGGGCCGGCTCGCGGCGCTGGCCGGCGCCTGGCCGGACGCGGAGCTATATGTCTTTGCCGATTCGGTCGCGGCGGTGAAGGCGCTTGCCCAGGCTTGGCGCGCCGATACGGCGCTCGCTCCGCTGCGCGTGCTGGTCGAACTCGGTGCGGCGAGGGCGGGTGCCCGCGCCGTTGCCGAGGCCGAGGCGATCGCCGATGCCATCGCAACGACTGGCGGACGGCTGCGGATCGCCGGAGTGGCAACCTATGAAGGGGCGGCCGCCCAGCCAGATCCGGTGCGGACCGATGAGGTCGTTTCCGCACTGCTGGCTTCGGTGGGCGATATGCACCTCCGGCTCCGCGCCCGCCTCGGCGGCGAGGCTCCTTTGATCGTGACGGCCGGCGGGTCGGTGTTCTTCGACAAGGTGATCGCGCTCATTTCGCCCATTGTGGCCAAGGATCCCAACGCGCTGCTCGTGCTGCGCAGCGGCGCCATCTTTTTCCACGATCACGGCATCTATGACAGGTCGCTTGGCGCTGTCGACGGCCGGAGCGGTTTTGAGATCGGCGGTGCTCGCGTCTCGGCGCGCAGTTCATTCCGCCCGGCGTTGCGTGTCTGGGCGGAGGTGCTGTCGCGGCCCGAGCCCGGCCTCGCCATCTGCGGCATGGGCATGCGCGACGTTTCGTTCGACCAGGGTTTCCCGCAACCGCTCACCGTATACCGCTTGGGCCAGCCACTGCCGGGGATGCCTGCGAAAGCACAGGTCATCAAGCTGAACGATCAGCATGCATTCCTGGCGGTTCTGCCGGGCGACCACATCGGCGTCGGCGATGTCGTCGAGTTCGGCATTTCGCATCCCTGCACCTGCCTCGATCGCTACCGCGTCATTTTCGGCGTGGACGGGGACGGTCGTGTGGCTCATGCCTTTCCGACATATTTCGGCTGACCAGGCCCAGGAAGAAAACCTCGAAAGGACCCGCTATGATCAAGTATTTCCAGTCCGGCGCCCGCATGTCGCAGGCAGTGGTGTATGGCGGCATGGTGCATATAGCCGGCCAGGTCGCCAATGATCGCAAGGCCGGCATAGAGGCGCAGACCAAGGACGTGCTGGCCAAGATCGAGGCCTTGCTCCAGGAGGCCGGCAGCAGCAAGTCGAAGCTCGTGGCGGTCAACGTCTTCCTGCCGCAGATCGGCGATTTCGATGCGATGAACAAGATCTACGATGCCTGGGTGGATCCCGAGCGCCTGCCTGCACGTGCCTGCGTCGAAGCGCGCCTGGCCGATCCGGACCTCCGTATCGAAGTCACTGCCGTCGCGGCTGTCTGAGAGGAAACCATGCACATCGGCCTTGTCCACACGCTCGATTTCGACCGCAACGGCAAGACGCTCGGCCATCTCAGTATTCCGTTCTCGATCGACCGCTCTCCCTATTTCCAGGTCAAGGTGCCAATCTGCACGATCCGCAACGGCGAAGGTCCGTCGCTGCTGCTGATGGCCGGCAACCACGGCGACGAGTATGAGGGCGAGCTGTCGCTGGCCAAGCTCATCCGCCGGCTCGATCCGGCCGCGACCAGGGGGCGCGTCACCATACTGCCGATGGCGAACGCCCCGGCGGTGTTGGCGGCCAAGCGTTGCTCGCCGCTCGAAGGCGGCAATCTCAACCGGGCGTTTCCGGGCGATCCTTCAGGAACGCCGACCAGCCGCCTTGCCAATTTTCTGGAGACGGAGCTGTTTGCCCGCCACGACGTCGTCTTCGACATCCACTCGGGCGGCACGTCGATGGAGCATCTGCCGACCGCGCTGGTCGAACGCAATGCCGATCCCGAGCGCCATCGGCGCGGGGTCGAGCTGATGCGCAGGCTCGGTATGCCGTATGGCTTTGTCGCCGACAACGGCCAAGCCTCGCCGACCTCGATGGGCGCTGCGCGCCGGGCAGGCGCCATCGGTGTCAGCGGCGAGTTCGGCGGTGGCGGCACCGCCACAGTCGATTCGATGGCGCTTACCGCCCGTGCGCTCGATCGCCTGATGGTCGCGCTGGGCATGGTCGAGGCGCCTGTGCTTGCGCTGGACGCGGAGCCGGCTGGGCCGACGCGGCTGCTTTCGCTGTCGAGGCACAGCCAGGGTACATATGCGACACGGCGCGGCTGGTTCGAGCCCGCCGTCAGGCTGGGCGATAGCGTGAGCGCCGGACAGGTAGCCGGATGGTATCACGACCTCGAAAGGCTCGAGCTTGCCGAGGAAGCGCTCTATTTCGCCGAGGGCGGCATCGTGTTGTCGCGCAGGTTGCACACGATGTGCGAGGCCGGCGACTGCCTGATGCAGGTGGCCGAGCCGGTCGAAGGCTGAAGACAGTCGGCGCCGGACAGCACAGAACCGAGGATAAGCATGCAGCTTTCGATGTGGACCTATCCCTGGGACATCCAGGATCTCGGCCTAGAGACGGTCGAACGCGATCTTGTCCAGCGCGCCGGACTCAATATGGTCAGCCTGGCCACCTCCTATCATGCCGGTCGCTTCCTGCAGCCGCGCAGTCCGCGGCGGAAAGCCTATTTTCCGGAAGACGGCACCATCTACTTCAAGCCAACGGCGGCGCGGTGGGCCGATCTTGCCATCCAGCCCAAGGTGGCGGACGTGGTCAGCGAGGGCAGTGACGTGCTGGGCGCACTCCTGCGCCGGCGTGAAGCGGGAGGTCCAGGGGTCTCATGTCTCCTACAATCGGGAAGATGGCGACTTCGAGCAGTTGTTGCGGGCGACGCTCTCTCCCTACAACAGCAAGCAGCGTCAGAACCTTGTCATCCACGGTCAGCCGATCCACCTCAACGCGAGTACGGCGGCGACGCTTGGAATGGTCTTCTTCGAACTTGCCAGCAACGCCGCCAAATATGGCGCCCTTTCCACCGAGAATGGTCGTGTCGAAGTCTCGTGGCGGACCGAGAAACCGGACGTGCTGTCGGTTACCTGGAGGGAAATCGGCGGTCCGGTCGTGGAAGAACCGTCAAAGACGAGTTTTGGAACCACTTTCGTCCGGCAGAGTTTGGAGTATGAGTTAGGCGGAACTGTAGCGCTACGATTCAAGCCTTCTGGTTTGGACTGTGTCTTGGAAATACCGCTGTCCTAGATAGAGGCTTCCCAGTTTCCCGCCGGCTCCTGGCAAGCCATGCACGAGAAAGCTCTCCTAAGTGGTCTTCAGGTTCTCGTCGTCGAGGACACGTTCCTGGTGGCGCTGGATCTCTCCGACCAGTTGACCGAATCCGGATGCGAGGTGATCGGTCCGGCAGCCTCGGTGGAACAGGCCTTGAAGCAGCTTGACGGCATCGCTCTCGACGGCGCGGTGCTTGACGTCAATTTGCAAGGCGAACGCAGTTTTCCGATCGCCGAGCTGCTCGCCTCCCGAGGCATCCCTTTCGTATTCCTGACCGGCTACGACAGCGCGACGGTCTTTCCCGATGAATTCCAGGGGACGCCAAGACTGTCGAAGCCGGTCGACACGCAGGCGCTGACCGAGGCGGTGGCGAGATTCCGGCATGCTCCCAAGCCAGTTCCGACGTGAGGGTCGCACGACAGACCGTCTAGGCGCGACGGGCTTCACCGCCGGGCAGGCAGCGGCGGGCCGAGGTCAGGGCGCTTCAGCTGGCGGCTTTTCAGGGGTCACGCGACCAAAGTTGGTCGAGCATTGAGAGAGCCGCGCTTGGGTCGGTCGGCCTCAGGAGACCCTGCTGGGCGGCCGCTTTCCTGAAGGCGGCGAAGGCTACGTCCGGCCGGCAGATGCCTGCCACGGCGTCGTCCACCAGCCGCACCGCCTCGAGATAGTTCGGCGCCTCCTTGTCCTTCCATTCTTCCGCCAGCGCCTTCCTCGCGTCGGCGATCGAGCAAACCACCGTCGTGCCGCCATTGATGAAACGGATGGTGAGCGGCAGGAATCGGCTCATTCTCGGTCACCATCCAAGCCATTCATGCGCGCGCCAGGCGAGGCCGATGAAAGGCACCGCGGTCAGCGCCGCTGCCGCCAGGATGAAAACGGGATTGCTCATGCGAATGGATTTCATGTTTAGCTCCACCAGGATTGGGATCGCCATAAACGAAGATGCGGCCAGCCGGTTGCATCCGATCGGCCAGGGTTGACGGCAGGCGAGCTACATTTTGCTCGCGCGCCGGATAGGCGGCGCCGGAACGTGGGGCGGGCGCGGCCGCACTTTCAGCGGCACGTCAGCGAGCGAGGGCCGGATCGGCCTGAGAGGCGCTATCGGCGCGGCGGCACGCTGGCGCACGAATGCAGCAGATAGCTTGCCGATCAGATTTCGAACTTCCATGGAACTCTTCCTGCAGAGTCCCCCAAAACATCGATCGATTAGCAGTTATGGCGAGCTCCCGCATTTAACTTTGACGTAGCGCGTGCCGTGGCCGCACGGCGGAGGTCGCTCGGCGAAAGCCAACCTTTTCTCCCGGCATGCGTTATGTGTCGAAAAGGAGATGGCGATGTCGACCGGTATCAAATCCAGATCCGACAGCGCGAAGACGGCGAGCCGGCAGCGCAGTGTGCAGCGCAAGGTCGACGCCACCGATCGCGCGAAGCCCAAAGGCAGATCACAGGCCCCCATGCAGGCCGGCGCGCGCAAATATCCGGTGCCGCCTTTTCCGAAGCAACATCACCCGAAGCCCGGCGAAGAGTGGGCGCTCGACCCGGCCCCGCTCTACGACGCGCCGTTCTGGCAGGGGTCGGGCAAGCTGGCCGGCAAGGTGGCGATGATCACCGGCGGCGATTCCGGCATTGGCCGCGCCGTGGCCGTACTCTTTGCGCGCGAAGGCGCCGATGTCGCCATCGTCTATCTCAGCGAGGATCGCGACGCCAAGACGACCAAAGCCGCGGTCGAGGCCGAAGGCAGGCGCTGCATCACGCTTCGCGGCGACGTCACCAGGCGCGCCTTCTGCCGCAAGGCGGTCGAGCAGACGGTGAAGGCTCTTGGCGGGCTCGACGTGCTCGTCAACAACGCCGCTTTCCAGGTGCATTCGGCCGACTTCGTCGATCTCACCGAGCAGCATTTCGACACCACGCTGAAGACCAACCTCTATGGTTATTTCCACATGGCGCAGGAAGCCGTGCCGCACATGAAGCCGGGTTCGGCGATCATCAACACCGGCTCCGTCACCGGCATCGAGGGCTCGAAGGACCTGATCGATTATTCGATGACCAAGGGCGGCATCCACGCCTTCACCCGGGCGCTGTCCGGCAACCTCATCGGCAAGGGCATCCGCGTCAACGCGGTGGCGCCCGGCCCGGTATGGACACCGCTCAACCCGTCGGAGAAGGAGGCCGGCGACGTCTCGCGGTTCGGCGCCAGGACGCCGATGAAGCGGCCCGCCCAGCCTGAGGAGATTGCGCCGGCTTATGTGTTCTTGGCCTCGCCGCAATGTTCCAGCTACATCACCGGCGAGATCCTGCCGATCATCGGGGGTTACTAACTCATGAGGATCCCATACAGAACGTCGACTGCCCGAACCCGAACCTGCAGCTCGCGTCCGCAATAGGCGGTGGCCAATATGCGGCGCTGGTTCCAGGAAGCCTGGGTTTTGCTGAAGGAGAGCCTCGCCGGCTACCTCAACGACAATGCGCTGAGCCATGGCGCGGCGATGGCCTTCTACGCCACGACCTCGCTGGCGCCGATCCTTCTGATCGTCGTGGCGATCGCGGGCATCGTCATCGGCAACGACGCAGCGCAACTCGCGCTTTCGGCCGAGTTCTCGGGCGTGATGGGCCCGCAGAGCGCCGACCTCCTCAAGGCAGCGATCGAGACCGCCTCGCATCGCGGCTCCAGCACGCTGGCCACCGTCATCGGGCTGATCGCCCTCCTTGTCACCGCCTCCGGCGTCTTTGGCGAAATGCAGCAGTCGCTGAACCAGATCTGGAAGGTCAAGCCCGATAGCGTTTCGCTTTCGCGCCTCGTGCGGGCGAGGGCGGCGAGCCTCGGCCTGGTGGCCGCTCTTGGGTTCATGCTTTTGGTGTCGCTCGCCGCAAGCACGGCGATCTCGGCGCTGGGCGAGTACATCAACGAGCGCCTGCCGTTCGGCGAGCTGATCGTCAGCGCCGTCAACACCATCGTTTCCTTCGCGCTGATCGCTCTGCTCTTTGCGGCGATCTACAAGGTTCTCCCGGACCGCAGGCTCAAATGGCGCGATGTCGCCGTCGGCTCGGTCGTCACGGCGCTGCTGTTCACCATCGGCAAGTCGCTGATCGGCTGGTATATCGGCACCAGTGCCATCGCCACCTCCTATGGCGCCGCCGGCGCGCTGATGGTCGTGCTCGTCTGGGTCTACTACTCGGCCCAGATCTTTTTCTTCGGCGCCGAGATCACCCGCGCCTATTCGGTGCGGCGCGGCAGCCGACAGGATCTCGCGCCGGTGATGGCGGCCAGGAAAGGACAGGAGCAGCCGGAAGCCGCCAGTGGCAGATCCACGGCTGCGGGAAGCGTTCCGGCCGCGGACGTTGCGGTGTCGCGAGCCGCTGCGTCCGCCGGCGAAGTCGGGATCTGGATCGTCATCAGCAGCCTGATCACGCTTTTGATTTCGCAGTGGGGACGGCGCGGGAATTGACGATTGTCGAGGCAAGCCAATTTGGTGGAAAACAAGTACAGATCTTGGACGTTACAGGCTCAACAAGCGAATAGAGCGGTTCGCCGTTTCCGCGAAATGGCGAACCGCTTTAGCGGTCGCGACGCTTTTCGATTTCGTAGGAAAGCCAGCGGCAGAACATGCCGACGATCGACGTGGCGGCGCCGCCGAGCAGGCAGGCAGTCAAGACCGGGCTTTGGGATGCGCTCGACCAACTAACGACGGCCAGCAAGGCCACGCTGACCGTCGAGACGAGATAGCCTGCGCCCTTGAGCAGATGCAGCGACGGTCTGGTCATCTCGCAAAGCCACCCTTTTTCGCTCATGGGGAACAACTAGCCTCGACTGAAGTTCCATCCCCGCAGTGTCCCTCCAAGGTAGCTGCCGGCCGGCGGACACGCCGGCCGGGCCTACGCTTTGCAAAAGGCGCAGGTCTTGGCGCCACGGAGTGACAGGACTTTCATGCATCGACCGCTTTACTTCCTTGCCGAGTTTTTCTCCAAACCGCCGGGATTTTACATGCTGCTGGCGGCCGCACTCATTTGTGCCGCCATCGCCAGCGCACCTCTCGGCACCTACATCGTTTCGATCTCGGCATTGGCGCTGACCGGTGTCGTGCTGATCCAGAATGCCCGTGACACGGCCGCCATGCAGGCCAAGCTCAACGAGATCATCTTTGCGCTGGAGGCCGCCCGCAACGAGGTCGTCGGCCTCGAGCATGAATCGCCGGAGGACATAAACGAGGAACGGGAGAACATTGAAACACGTGCTGCCGCAGTAACAGGCGTGCGCGCGTCCGGGCCTGCATCCCGGTAAACGATTGACGGAGCCGTCGACCCTTTGAACTTTCTCTAGGCGTCGGCCATCTGCCTTCTCTTGGCTTCGGCGCAGCGGGCGCGGAATTCCTCGACCTCGGCTTCAGTGAGATGTTCGATGCCGATGAAATCGTTCTTGGCGTGGCCGGAGCGGATCAATTCGTCGAGCTTGGCCTGGATGGCGGCCCCGTCGCGGTTCTGCGTGTTCTGGATCAGGAACACCATCAGGAAAGTGACGATCGTGGTGCCGGTGTTGATGACGAGCTGCCAGGTCTCGGAATAGTGGAACACCGGCCCGGTCGCCGACCATAAGACGACGGACGCCAGGCAAAGCGCGAAGGCCCACGGCCTGCCGGTGGCGTGCGCGACGGCTTCCGCCATTCGATTGAATGACTTTTCCATAGGTCGATCCGAGCGGTGTTACCAAGCCCCGGTGAAATATCGCCGGGGCTCGGGGAAGAACAGGAATGAGGGAAGATCCTGCCTTCCGCTACGCCGCCTCGGCGGCGACGTTGACGGCGGACTCGGCAAGTTCGGTAAGCGCGGCGTCGGTCTCCTTCTCCTCGCCCAGGGTCTTGTCGAGAAGGTTGACCGCCTCCGTAAGCCCGAGTTCGGAGGCCCAGGTCCTCAGTGTGCCGTAGCGCGAGATCTCGTAGTGCTCGACCGCCTGCGCTGCCGCCAGCAGGCCGGCATCGAGCGAGGGCGAGCCCTTGTATTCCTCCATGATCTCGGCACCCTCCTCGGTGATGCCCATGATCGCGGCGCAGGTCTTGCCGACCGGCTTCTTGTCGATCACTTCGAACACTTCCTCGAGCCGCGCGACATGTTCCTCGGTCTGGTCGCGATGCTTTTCGAAAGCGGCCTTCAGGTCGTCGCTTTGCGCAGCCTTGGCCATTTTGGGAAGGGTTGCGAGAATCTTCTTCTCCGCAAAATAGATGTCCTTCAGCGTGTCGTGAAAAAGTTCATTCAGGCCTCTTTTCGAGGCGGATTTGGTCGTTGCCATGCCTTGGATCTCCTGATGGTTGGTCAGCCTCAACTCGCCCCGAAACGACTTGTTCCAGAAAGAATTTCAGCCCTGAAAAGCCGAAAACGATCATTTGCTATTGATCCTCATTTCTGGCGTCGGCTGCGGCCGGAAGGTGTAGAATTTTGAGCTCTCATGGTCGGAGCTTGCTGGCGCTCGGGGGGAAAGGATTGCCGGCTTTCTGCAAGCCATTGAAACCTTGTCGAGTCGAACGCGTTGCCTCACGTATCAATCGATTGCGGGAGGAAAGCATCACGATGTTGAAGCAAGGGCCAGGTTGGGAGCGGGCCTATGAACCGCTCGAATTCGCCCGAAAGCACGGCCTGACCCTGAAGCAGGCTGAGATCGTCATCCACACCAACGGGCCGTCCAAATACAAATGTGATCTGGCGGCGCCGATCTTTCTCAAGGCACTGAAGGACCTCGCAAAGAACCGCGAAAATCGGTCGCCTGGCTAGCGGGCAGCGGGCCGGTCAGTGCCGGCTTTGAGAAACTGTGCCTCGCGTAGCAGCGAGGGCCAGTCGGCTCCGATCAGCTTGATCAACTCGCGCGCCTCGTCCTGCGAGATGGCCGTCTCCTTCGCCAGCCGGCGAGCGAGCAATTCAACATCGGCTACCTTCTGCGAGATTTGCTGTCGATCGTCACCGGTCATCTGACGCTTCCTTTTTAGGGAAATCGTCGAGGCGGCGATATGTTGCATCGGCCCAGGAACGATGCAGGGCGCCGACATGGCTCAAGGGCGGCCAAGCGGGGAAAATGATCGTGTTTTAGAATGTGTTCTATGTGGGGGGCGGGCCGAACGTCAGCGCTTCCGCTTCCCGCCGTCCGGAACCTTGTACCCCGATGCCTCACGCGCCTCGCGGATGATCCGCAGCGCTTCTTCGGGAGTGAGACCGCACTTGCGGGCAAAATAAACGGCCTCGGTCGCCTCCGACCGGGTGGCTGTCGATATGGCGGACAAGGCCTGTCTCGATTTCTTCTTGGTCATCGAATCAGAACGCCATGAATCACTTAGTCAGCTAATATAGTAGCTTTGTTCGCAAATCAAAATTTGGGCGGGTTGACGCCAAGCGGGCGTCCGCAGTCGGACGGCAATCCGGATCCGACAGGCCCACAGCCCGCTTCAATGAATGAGCCCGCACCAGACACGGGCGGGCTCATTGTCGGGGCCTCCCGCAGGCCGTCAGCATCTCCAAGGGCGACATGCCATCCCGACGGAGCGGGAACGCGGGTATCGAGGAAAATGTTCCCGACGTTTTCGCCGTGCTCACCTAGCGGGATCCGTCATCCGGACCCGTGATCGCCTTGAGTATAGCCTCGTAGACGCTACCGATTTCCTCTTCGATTTCATGCTCGGAAATGCCCGCCACATTGGCATCAGAAAAAAGCTTGTCCGTAAGTTCGGCTACGGAAATGATATCCGCCCCGACTTTGCCGCGCATCACGTTGTCGGTGATCCACTTCCCAAAGAATTCCGCACCGCGCTTGCTCATCCACCCTAAACGCACCGACCCTCAGAAGTTCCATTCGCTAACACCAAGGCCGGCAGAAAAGGGGCTGTGCCGAACGGCACGCCCCCTTCATTGACCGGGGAAAACCGAGGCCTACCAGCCCTGCCGGCGCGCCCAGTCGTCGATGTCGCGGCGGACGCGATCTTTCTCGATGCCGTAGCGTTCCTGGATCTTGCCTTCGAGCTGGTCGCGTTTGCCGGCGATGCGGTCGAGGTCGTCGTCAGTAAGCTTGCCCCACTGTTCCTTGACCTTGCCTTTGACCTGCTTCCAGTTTCCTTCGACGCGGTTCCAATCCATGGCGTGGACCTCCTTTGTTCGCACAATGGGCTAACGGCGGCACTGGCCGCGGGTTCCAGCCGGATACGAGGAACAATTAGACGCCGCTGATGTTCCTATTGAGTATGGCGCGCAACCCCGCACCCCCGTGAAGGCGCGCTGAAGGATGGGTATCCAGAGCCCGATCCTGCCCGCCCCGGTCGTCCCACCCCGGGGCGGGCTTCAGACAGAGAGAGCGAGAAGGTCATGCTCCACCGAGCGGCGAAGATCGCCAAAGAGGCTCATCGCGGCCAGCAAGACAAGACTGGCCAGCCCTATATCGAACATGTGATGCGGGTGGCCGGCGCCGTCGAAACACTGGACGAAAAGACCGTCGCTTATCTGCACGACGTGGTCGAGAAGGGCGAAGGCTGGACGCTCGAACGGCTCGAGGCGGCAGGCTTCAGCCATCCCATCGTTGCGGCGGTCGACGCCCTGACGCGGCGGCTCGACGACAGTGAGCAAGGCTTCATCTGCCGCGCCGCATCGAATCCGCTTGCGAGACCTGTCAAGGAGGCGGACCTGAGGGATAATCTTCGGCAGGCGCGTCAGGCCGGCGTCGCGTCGACGAAATATGAGACTGGTCTACGCCTGCTGGATGGGTTGACCGGGTGAACGAGCTATAGCCTGGTCCGGCGTCAGCAATTCCGCCGGACGCTCAGATCGATCCTAAGGTTCGGCGGCGCTCGCTCGTCCAGGGCTTTTTCCACATCGCTGCGATTGTCGCCGCCGAAGGTGTCGGGCAGGTCCGCCGCCATCGCCGCCTGCTCGTCGAACTCGATGGGCGCGCCGTAGAATTGAGCCACCTCCATGACCAGGCTCTCAATATCCTCGCGAGCGATATTCTCCTCGATGTTCTTGAGCCTGATCTCCTCCGACAGTTCGATGATGTTGACGATACCGCATTCCCGCAAGGCCTGCTGAACCTTGCAATGGGCGTCGTAGCGCAACGGGTCGGAAAAGTCTCGAAGCATTGGAAAACCCTCCTTCCACGGACGGTTCATCCCTCTGGTCGCAGCATCCGCCTAAATCTCGCGAATGGCAACCAAAAAATCTAAAAAATAATAAATAATTCAATTAGTTAGCATAGTCATTCAAATGTGATTTCGTCCTATCCTTGGTATCCTTGGCGCAAACCCCCATCGGCGTACCGGCCCCCCTTGATGTCTTGTGAGGCAAACCCTACTTTTACTCACAGTGAGACACATACTCATTCGTTGTCTTGGAGGCGAGCGTGGCTGAACTGGAAAGGCCGCAAAGGCTACAGATTATGCTGACCGAGGGAGAGTTGGCGGCGCTTGAGAACTGGCGTTTCGAAAAGCGCATGCCGAGCCGCTCGGCCGCCGTGCGCGAGTTGCTGCGCCGGGGCCTCGCGGCCGAAGGGTTTCTTACGGCCGGGACTGGCGTGAAGTCGCAGGACTTCGGCGTGCTGTCGCCGGACCTGCCGACCGAGGAAAACCCGGATCATTCCAACACTTAGAAGGATGTTTCATCTTGGCGCGACAGTTGCCTTGAACCGCTCTCGCTCTAATTAGCGCTTATGACGGAGAGCGGGGCGCCCCAACGACAAGACGCAAGTGCGGACGCGCGGCTGGCGGCGATCGTCGATTCGTCCTTCGACGCCATCATTGCCAAGGATCTGAACAGCGTCATCACCGACTGGAACCATGCCGCGGAGCGCATGTTCGGCTATACCGCCGAGGAGGCGATCGGGCAGTCGATCCTGCTACTGATCCCCGAGCACATGCATGACGAGGAGAGCGACATCATCGGCCGCATCCGCAGGGGCGAGGGTGTCGCGAGCTACGAGACTACGCGCAGGCGCAAGGACGGCTCATTGCTTGCCGTTTCGCTGACCGTCTCGCCGATCCGCAGCAGCAAGGGCGAGATCGTCGGCGCCTCCCAGATCGCCCGCGACATCACCGCCGCCAAGGAAAGCGAGCGCCGCATCCGGCTCTTGATGCGCGAGGTCAACCATCGCGTGAAGAACCAGTTCGCGGTGATCCTTTCTATGGTGAGGGAAACCAACAAGCGCTCGGCCAGCCCCGGCGAGTTCGAGGAGATGATCCGCTCCCGCATCATGGCGCTGTCGCGCTCGCACGACCTTCTGGTCACTTCGGAGTGGGCCGGCGCCAGCCTGTTCGACCTCATCCAGGAGCATCTGAAGCCGTTCGGCCACGAGGAGCGCATTTCGCTCTCCGGCCCCTTGCTGACGCTGCAGTCGAACGCCGTGCAGAATCTCGGCATGGCCTTCCATGAGCTTGGCACCAACTCCTCGAAATATGGCGCGCTGGCGGGCGAGGGCGGGCATGTCGAGATCACCTGGACGGTCGAGACCGGTCCGCAAGCGCGCCGCCTGTTTCACCTGGTCTGGCAGGAGACGTTGAATGGCCATGCCGATGGCGGCGAGGCCGATGAAACCGCGCGCAAGGGTTTTGGCACCGTGGTGCTGCAGCGGGTGGCGCCGCAATCGCTCAGCGGCTCCTCCAGCCTCGAGCGTTCGCAAGGTGCGCTGAAATGGTCGCTGACGGCGCCGCTCGAAGCGATCGTCATGCCCCAGCTCGGGGTTGAGAACGAAAGCGATTTCAGCGTTTAAAGCGACGTCGGCTGATAAAGCCGGTTCGTGCCGTCTTGGCTGGGAGCAGCATGGGTCGGCACGCCGTCCGGTTCGTCATGCATGGGTATTGGGGCAGAGGTACGCCGGCTGCGCGCAAACAGGCTCATTTTCCAGAGCTCCCAGAGCTCGACGACAATCTCGACGATCGTCAGGACAACCACGCCGAGCACGATGAGCTTTGCCATGAAAGGCAGATAAGGGCACGCCGGGCGGCTCGCAAGCACCCCCGGCCGGGGCGCGCTCCTTGTAGCGCCTTGAAAGCGTAATTATATCAACGGTTGAGCGTGCAATGTCCACGCGAATGCAATTGCTTTGGTCAAGCTTCATCCATGGAGGTTGTCATGGCAATGATGGAAGCAAGAAAGAGCATGGACTGGATCACCCTGGTCCTCGCGATCTGCTTGTTCATCTCACCTTGGGTCATCGGATTCACCGCGGCGATGGTGCCCGCGTGGAACGCCTGGATTATCGGCGTTGCGCTCGGCGCTCTGGCGCTCGCGACGCTTTCGGTGTTCGCCGAGTGGGAGGAATGGGTAAGTCTGGTCCTCGGGGTCTGGCTGATCGTGTCGCCCTGGCTGCTGGGCTTTGCGGCAGACAGGAATGTCATGGCCACGCATGTCGTCCTCGGCGTGCTGGTGGTCGCGGCATCGGCCTGGGCCGTCTGGGACTTCCGTCATCCCCACGCCCATGCGTGAGCGGTGATTGAACGGGAGCCCGCCGCGCAAGCGGCGAGCTCCTTGGACTTGATATTGGGCATCGGGCTAAGCAGCTTTTGCGGCACTTCACGCAATTGCTGCCATCGGACCTTTTTTCGTGCATTCTTGGGAATGGCCTCGATGCTCCACCCCGACACGCCCGCCAAATGCTGCTCCTATTGCGGCGGCCGCGACCACAATTTCGAGGCGTGCCCGAAGCGCAAGGCGGACGCCGAGAAGGAGCTGGAGACGGGGGTGGTTGACGCCGAGCCTTCGTACGCCAACAAAGACGCAGCGGAAAAATCCTGAGGTCGCGATCCTTCGCGCCCCCTCTATCACGCCGACCTTTCGGAACTGCCAGCAGCCTTGATTTTGTGCATCGTCATCGAGGTTACGCGCCCCGTCGAGCTCTGACTTTTTCTGGGATGGTCTGGAACGGGCATTGAACCGGTCTATAGTTGCCGCCGGGGGTGCGCGGGTGGCGGATTTCGTTTCGATCAGTTCGATCAGAGCAAGTGCGCAGCCTGCCCGACTGGTGTCGGCAGGGCGCTTGCGGTTTTTCGCGTTCATGGTGATCGCCGCGTTCATGGTCGCCGGTCCGGTCGCGGAGCAGGTCTTCGGGGTGCGAACGGCATTGCTGCGTTCCTGGACCATGTTCAGCGCGATCGGGCTCGGCGTGATCGACGCCTCCTTCGAGATCCGCCGGCCCGACGGTGCGCTTCTCCCGCTCGATCGGTTCGAGATGCTCGGCGCTTCACGCAGCGGCGGGCTGAAGCGGATCGAAAGCCGTGACGAACTGGCTTCCGTCATCAAGCGGCTCTGTGCCGCTGCCGGGCAGGGCGCCGACATCCGCGTTCGCGCGCGGCAGGCCACGCGCGCCGGCTGGCAGATCGTCCATAGCGATGCCGAAAATGCCTGCGCCGACTGACGCCGTCGGCGACTGGCCCGGCTGGCGCCTGATGCACGCTTTTGCGGCGCGCTTCGTCGCCTGGGCAGTCGAGACGGAAGGCTCGTCGCGTTCGTCCGCCTTGATCCGCATCGGCCTGGCAATGCTGTTCTGGTCGCGCTGGGCGGGCGAGCTGCTGCTCTATAGGGACCAGTCGCCGGTCGGCCTGCTTCTGGCAGCCAGCTTCTTCGTCGCCACGGTGCTGCTCTTCGTCGGCTATCACAGCCGCATCGCTGCCGTCTGGACGGGATCGATCGGGCTCGCGATGTACTCCTATTTCGGCCACCAGCTTGGTCGCGAGCCCTGGACCCACCACCATACCTATCTGCTTGCCGTCGCAGCACTGCTGATCGCGCTCACCCCCTGCGGCCGCTCCTATTCGCTGGACCGCTACCTGGCGGTGACGCGCGCCGAGCGCGCGGGCCTGCCGCCGCCGGCGGAGCGCGGCAATCTGTGGGGGCTGCGGCTGATCGTGGTGCAGCTCTCGGTGCTCTATTTCTTCGCCGCCTTCGACAAGACGAACCACGCCTTTCTCAGCGGCGCGCGGATCGAGGCTATATTCCTCTGGTATTATGCGGGTTCGGACTATCCGGCCGGCCTTGCCTGGCTCGCCGCGATCGTGTCGTTCGCCGTGGTCGCGCTCGAATATTGCCTTGCCTTCGGCCTGCCGTTTCGTGCGGCGAGGCGCTATCTGGTCCTGCCGGGCCTGGCCTTTCACGCCATCATCTATGTGACGCTGCCGGTCTATACGTTCAGCGCCACCATGGCGCTGCTCTATCTCGCTTATTTCGATGCCGATGCCGTCGACAAGGTCATCGCGCGGCTCCAGGGGACTGGATCGGCAGGGACAGCCAAAGGGGAAATTTCGTGAAGCGTGGGTTGGTGTTTTCGGGCGCCGTCGTCGTCGCGGCGGCCATCGGTCTGTCCATGTCCTGCGGCGCGGCCCGTGCCGGCAGCGCTGACGACTATTATCCCAAGCGTGCATGGGGTTCCTTCCAAGGTGGCCAGATGAACACGTCGCTCATGGTGTTCCGCGACCTCAATAGGAACGGCGTCTACGATCTGGGCGACCGGCCGATGTCTCATGTCGCCGTCGAACTCGACAAGCCGAACGGCAGCACCATCATGCGATTGACCAACGTCAGCGGCTTCGCCAATTTCCGCATGTCGGCCATCCAGCGCGATCTCGAGGTTGTCGATCCCGGACACTACGCCGTTCGCGTCGTGCCGCCGCCAGGTTTTTCGGTCACCACCGGCAATGCATCGCAGGAAAGCGATTATGTTGTTTCGCCTGGATCGCCGGGCGACATGATCGCCCAGACGACGACGCACCCGGTCGGGCTTGCGGCGGATCTGACGATCAGCGGTCTGGTCGCCGCCGGATCGCGCGTTTCCCTCACCGGGCCAGACGGCGTGACAGCCGCAGCCAAGGTCGGCCCGGACGGGCGCTTCAGCCTGCCCGCGGCGCCCGGCGAATGGCTGGTCGACGTCTCGGCCGGCGGGACGACTGAGCGGCGGCACGTGGTGGTCGCCGGCACGGCGCCGGTGGTGCTCTCCACGTTTTCTGGCAAAGGGCGGACCCGCCGAGGAGCCGCTGCCCATGGAGCATGTCGTCGGCTTTGATGACCTGATGACGACACCGGGCGTGTTCGAGGTTCCGTCAGGCTATGGCGGGCTCGACTGGTACAATCTCGTTGCCATGCACCAGCGCTTCACCGCCGGCCCGGGCTACATCAACACCACCACGTCGGGCGAATTCATCGCCTACAACAGCTCGGGCCATCCCGCTCAGGTGCTCAGCGACAAGCCGTTCGATTTCACGGGCGCCTATTTCGGCGCTGGCTGGGACGACGCTGAGGGCGAGACGCTCATTCTCAAGGCCTGGCGGGGCGATGAGCCGGTTTATGAGGATCAACTAGCGCTGTCGGCCAACGGCTTGGTCTACTTCGCGGCCGACTATAGGCGCATCACGCGCCTCGAGGTCCGCACGCAGCATTACTGGCAGGCCGCGATCGACGATTTCGCCTACCGCACCGGCCCGTAGCGCGGTCCACGAGCGATCTGCCGCTGCACTGCCCCCGCTTCGGCGTGACGCGCTTTGAGGTCAGGCCGCCTCAGCAAGACGATCTCTGGGAGACTCCGCAGGAACGCGGGCCGCCGTCCGAATGGCCGAAAGTGGAGTGATGGCTGCCGCCGCCGTTTCCGCCGGAGCCGCCATTGCCGCCTGAGCCGCCGTTTCCGCCGGAGCCGCCGTTGCCGCTTGAGCCGCCGTTACCGCCTGAGCCACCGTTTCCGCCTGAGCCGCCGTCGCCGCCATTTCCACCGTTGCCGCCGCCATTGCCGCCGTTCCCACCATTACCGCCGGCCTCGCCGCCATTGCCGCCAGCGTCGCCACCATTGCCGCCGGCGGAACCGCCGTTGCCACCATTCCCGCCGTTACCGCCGTTGCCACCATTCCCGCCATTACCGCCGATACCACCATTCCCGCCATTTCCACCGTTGCCGCCCGAGCTTTGCGCCAGAAGAAGGCGCTTGGCCTCCTGCAACTGCGCCTTCCGATCGATCGGCCGGTGGAATCCGTCTCGCGGCTCCGGCGCGATCGGCGCCGCGCGGGCTGCCATCGGTAGCAGCATGGTCGATGCGAGCGGCACCGCCGCCAGAATGGGCAAGGATCGGCGCGCGATATCGGCATTCACCATGAAGGCGAAACCTAAGCGTCCTGCCGACAATCGCCCGGCAGGCTCCGCAGCTGTTTTGATCGACATGATATCAGCCACCCGCGTAACCCCGCGCGTGACTATAGACCGGTTGAACGTCGGTTCTCGACCGTCCCAGAAAAAGTCAGGGGCGTCTGTACGGCCGGTATCCGCGGCTCATTTGGTGCGCGCGACTTATCCCCTCAGCGCATGCCCCGCCGCGTTGGCAAACGAGATATCGCCCTTGATCTCGCGCATCGCCATCGAGGTCACGGTGTGGCGCACGCCGGGCAGCCGGCTGAGCTCCGCGCGCAGCATCCTGTCCAGCGCCCTCATGTCGACGGTGACGACCTGCAGGAGATAGTCGGCCTCGCCGGTCGTGGCGTAGCAGCGGCGGATCAGCGGATGCTTCTTCACCGCCGCCTCGAAGGCATCCGAAACCTCGAAGTCGATCGACACCTGGATGAAGGCCTCGATGCCGAAGCCGATCGCGGCCGGATCGATACGGGTGGAGTAGCCGCGGATGACGCCGGCCTCTTGCAGCGCCTTGACCCGCTTCCAGCACGGCGTCTTGCTCAGGCCAACCTCTTCGGCGAGTTCGCCGAAGGAGATGCGTGCATCGCGTTCGAGCGCGGCTACGATCCTGCGGTCGATGTTATCCAGCATTTTTCGTTCTCCAAAATCGTCTGAATTATGATGAATCGTACTCCATTTTTGGCAGATTGGATAACAGAAAGGAACAATGTTCAAGCCGGAAGCGCTATCCTTGGCCATCTGTCGAACGAAGCCCGCCCGAGGAGACGAGCCATGGACAAATCGGATTACCACACCCGCATCGAGGCCCCCGAGATGCGCGATTACGGCGTCTACCTGAAATGCGACCAATTGCTTTCCTGCCAGAAGCCGCTGGCCGAGATGGTCAATGCGGACGAGCTGCAGTTCCAGATCGTGCACCAAGTCGAGGAGCTGTGGATGAAGCTCATCGCCTACACGCTGGTCGACGTGCTCGACTATCTGGAAAAGCAGGACACGCACCGCGTCGTCACGCTGATGGGCCGCGTCCACCGGCTGATGCGGCTGATGACGGCGCAGCTCGATGTGCTGGAAACCATGTCGCCCAAGGAATACCAGCAGGTCCGCCTCGAGCTCGGCAACGGCAGCGGCCAGGAATCCCCGGGCTTCAAGTTCATCCTGCGCCTGCCGCCGGACCTCTGGCGGGCCTTCAAGCACGCCTATCTCGATAGCCGCGAGCTCTCCGTCGCGGACATCTACGACGCCCATTACGACCATGGCGACGCCTATGTCGTGGCCGAGGCGCTGATCGAGTTCGACGAGCTGTTCCAGAAATTCCGCGCCAACCACCTCTATCTTATCCACCGCTCGATCGGCCTCGGCTCGAAGTCGCTGAAGGGCCGGCCGGTGGAAATCCTGGAAGGCGGCGCTCGCCACCGCTTCTTCCCCGAGCTCTGGGACATACGCTGCGACATGACCGACCGCTGGGGCGCCGAGTATGGTCGGGTGCGGGATTCGATCAGCCATCCGCCGCAGGCGGTCGCTCAGCGCTAGACAGTCGCAAGGCCGAGTTCCTTCGCGCCCCCTCTGGCCCGCCGGCCATTTCCCTCACAAGAATGGAGATTGGCTGTCGCGCCCGGTTTCGCCAATCGCCAACGTTGGACGAGGAGCGAGGCGCCGAAGCTGCTGATCTCCCCCGAAGTGGGGGAGATGTCGGGCAGGACAGAGGGGGGCGCTGTCCCGCCGGCGCCGCCCGTTTTCCCGCCTAGCTAAACATTTTTCCCACCCCCCTGTCGGAACCATCGCGCCTCGTCCGTCCTTGAAGCACATCAACCGCTTCAACCGGAGGACAAACGTGGAAACGCAATCGACCTGGCAGACCGCCGCCATTCTCATCGCCCGCCTGATCTTCGCAGCCATGTTCGCGATGGCGGTGGCCTTCAAGTTCATGGATATCGGCGCCACAGCCGGCTACATCGCCGCCGCCGGTTTCCCGTTCCCGCTGTTCCTGGCCTGGTGCGCCGCGATCCTCGAAGCGCTGCTGGTGATCGCCTTCCTGACCGGCGCCTTCCTGACCCCGGCGGCGCTGATCGGCGCGGTCTATGTCACCTTCCTCGGCTTTGCCTTCCACGGCCCGTCGCACTGGGCCACGGAGCAGGCCGAGTTCGGCGCCTTCATGTCGCATTTCCCGTTTGCCGCCGGCCTGCTGTTCGCGGCCGTGCATGGGCCGGGCAGCGTGCTTGCGCTGCCCCAGGGCTGGCCGGGCAGGGCGTGAGCTTTTCCTTCTCCCCGTTCTCGGGGAGAAGGCGGATGAGGGGCAGCACGGGCATCGCTAACAAACCACCCTCACATCTGGTCGTTGTAAGGCTCCTTCATCTGCCCGACCATGCGCGCCAGCTTGGAGAAGGACGGCATGTCCGCCTCCGGCTGGCACTGGTTGGCGAGTTCCAGCAGCCGGATCGGGAAGTTGACGGCGTCGCGGCTCGACGCCGACATGCCCTCGGACCGGTCCTCGCCGGTCTCGACGGCTTCGGCCTTGCGCAGCGCGATGTCGATCTCCTCGACAGTCAGCACCCCCTTGCGCACCAGCGTATGGTTGATTGCGGCGACGGCCATCAGCAGGCCCTCGAGTTGCAGATTGGCGACGTTCATGGCGCTTCCTCCCATTGACCTCGCATAAAAACGCGCGAAGGGCGTTTCCGATCCGGCGCGATGGTTGGTGCCGCTGCAGCGAGGACCGGGCGGTCCGCCTAGTCCCTGCCTTGCAGGATACGCACGAAGCGGCTGTTGTCGGCCGTCTGGGAATGGATGCCCTGAATGTCACGATAGCTAAGCCGGCCGCTTGCCCAGGCATTGTAGAACCGATTGCAGAACGCGGCTGGAACACGGGCGATACCGACGTTCATCAGCTTGGCCACGGTCTGTCTGTCCTCCAGGCGGCGCGACCTGATCTGCTTGGTGCAATCGGCGATGATTTGCCGCTTGAAGGCAGGGCTGCCCTGCATCGCCGCCTGCGCGCTGTTCCATTGGCCTTCTTTGGTGCTGGTGCAGCCGGCCAGAAGTGCGGCCCCGAGCAGCACCGCGCTAAAACGCATTTCGAAACGCATCTGTCCTCCTGAAATCAAATCGCGCCCGAACCGAGCAAAATTCCATGACGCGAACAAGGCAGTTCAGATGAGCCCCAGTAAATAGTCGTGGTTCACCGCGAAGATTTCTCAGCGAAAGCAGCCGCCAGCCGGCCGCCAGCGAGGACTAAGCCTCCATCAGGCGCATGCCATATTCACTCCAGAGCTGCTTGATCTCGCCGCCGACGAGCGGCGGCGTCGAGCGGTCGCCATAGGAGATGGCGACGGCGCTGAGGTCGTACTGGCCGTCGCCCTCGGCGATGAAGCGGATGGCTTCACCGAGCGGCCTGGAGTGGAAGATCGGATCCGCCTGGCCCCGGCCCAGGCTGCGAACGCCCGAAATGCTTGCTGACACATGCCGCATCCGAAAGACGGATGCCATGGCAGGTTTGTCCATGCCCGCTCTCTGCGATTCCAACTGCGGAATGATTCCACAAGGTCCGGCCGTTGACTAGGGCGCGAGACGGCTTGCTGTCTCGTCGCTGCCTCAGGGCGCGAGACGGCTTGCTGTCTCGTCGCCGTGCCTCGCAGGCCGTGGCCAGAACAGGCCCGCCAGAGCGCGAGACGGCTTGCTGTCTCGTCGCCGTGCCTCGCAGGCCGTGGCCAGAACAGGCCCGCCAGAGCGCGAGACGGCTTGCCGTCTCGCGCCTTGTATTCGCTGATGAAGCGACGAGGCGGCAAAGCCGCCTCGCGCTCTCGCCTTTTCCGTTAGGCCCGCGCGAACAGCGACGAGACGGCTTTGCCGTCTCGCGCTTTAGCGATGCCAGCGATGGAACCAGTCGGGCTCCGGCTGCGAGCCCCTAGCGATCGCGAGTCCGATCAGTACGCCGAACAGTCCGCCGATCGCGACCGCCGTTGAAATGGTGCCGGGGTTCTGCTGTACCGTTTCAGACACGCTGTGCGCCTGGCTGCGCAGTTGCCTGGTGGCGCGTGAAGCGCGATCCGATGCGCCACTATAGAGGTCGGAGGCCCGGTCGGTTGCGCTCTGGAACCAGCCATGCCCCGCCTCGGCGGCTTCCTCTGCCTGGTCGGAGAGCATCCGGTTGAGCCGGTTCACCTCGCGCTTCAGTTCCGCGATCTGCCGCTTCAGCGCCGCCTCGGATGCGCCCGAAGACTGCGCGCCGCGGCGCGAGGCGCCCCTGTTGCGCGCGGCGCTCGTCGTGCCCTTGCCGTTGCCGCTGGCCGGATTGGCCATGCCCGTTTCATTGTCTGCCATCGGTTTTCTCCTCTTTTTCTTTGCAACGGCCGCGATGGGTCATGGTTCCCGCAAGCGCGCCGTGGACGCAAAGGAGGGGCCTGTGGAGCGAACTCCACGGCCCTTGCGACGAAATTCGCAACGATATCCCTGCCTTACTTGCCGCAGTGATTGTCGTTGACGCTTGGCGACGCCGTGCCTGGCGACAGGTTGTTTGCATCCGGCTGCGCGCCCTGCGGGCTCGCCGGGCAGTTCCGGTCGGCGTTCGAATTCATGCCGTCGTAGGTCGGGCCGCCATAGATGCTGCCGGTCGTGCCCATGTCGATCGACATGTCATCGGGCATCATCTGGTCGGGTGGGGAATTGGCCGGCGTCCTCGGTTCCACCGTCACCGACTGGCCGCTGCCGGAGGTGCCACCGGCGCTCTCGGCCACCGCCGCCGTGGCGAGACCAAGCGTCAGGGCCGAAGCCGCGAGAATCTTGATGAGCATGATCTTCTCCTTTGTTGCGAGAGGGTCCGCTGCGTCGCGTTGCGACTAGGGGTGGAACCCATCGGGCTGGTGATGGTTCCGACAAATTCCCTCTGATTTCAGCCGGCGGCTCAATCCAGGGCTGTGGCGTCCGCAATGCTTTCGTGTGGCCAGGCGACAAGGATGCTAGGAAAATTTGCCTATAAGGCATTGCCCGGTGAGGGCAGCAATGCTATGATTTTGTCCATGGTGCTGATTTGCGCCGACGGCCCGCCTCCTGGCGGGTTTTGTTTTTGTGCGCCTTGCAATGGAAATCGTGCCGCTTGCCGTCGCCGGCAACGGGTTTCTGTCAGCGCGGCGCGGTGGCGAACATATAGATCGCAAACGCGACTATCACGATCATGCTCAGGAAGCAGGCCAGCCTAAACCGTTCGAGGAGGCCGTATCTGCGAAGATAGTCGTCAACTCTTTTGCCACTCCCGGCTGGGTCGAAAATATTAATTTCTGGCCTGTCGTCGAAGTCGTTTTTCTTACCCAATTTTGTCTCGCTTGTGAAAAGAGCGGCTATCGTCAAGGCATGAATGTCCGTGACGTAAGCATCTCATCGTCGAACAGATGCCGCAACCGCCACACGATGCTTTGGATCGCGACCATCATGCCACGCTATGCCACCATCATCACCGCCGACGACGGCGCTGAGATCGTCAGCGCCATCGGCGAGTTCGAATCCTGTGGCCTGCCGCGAAGCACTCGCTGCGTCGAGGAAGTGGCGCCGGGCGTGCTGATGGGCATGATGCGCGGTGGCCCGGTCGAGGCGGTCGCCGGCTTCGGCTTTCCGCGCCAGGGTCTCCCCCATTCGGCGATCGCTGCCGTTACGGCGACGCTGAAGGCCGCGGCGCCGGCGCCGAAACTGCCGATCTCCCCTGAAGTGGGGGAGATGTCCGGCAGGACAGAGGGGGGCGCTGTCCCGCCAACCTTGGCGATTGGCACGGCTGCATCCGATCAGGTTGACCGGACCCCGCCGCCAAAGCCGGCTCGCGCCAAGCCGCGCAAGAAGCCGGCCCGCAAGGCCGCCAGAGCGCGCAAGGTGAGTTCCGCGGGAGCGCTGGCAGTCGCCAATGGCTGACGGGCTGCCCAAGGCGCGGCGCAAGGCAGCCGGCGCCCGAACCGCGAATGCAAAGACTGCGAAGCCCGAACCGGCCGCCGCGCCTGCCCGCCCGAAGCGCCCCAAAAAGACCCTCGGCGACGATTTCGCCGCCGCGCTGCGCGCCGATTTCCGCGCCCATGGCGCCGGCGTCATCGCCGCGGTGCGGGCCGAAAAGCCCGACCAGTATCTGAAGGTCGTGCTGACGATGCTGCCCAAGGATTTTTCGGAAAGTCTCGATGCCAGTGAAAACAGTCTCGACCGGTTGAGCGATGAGGAGATCCGCAGCCGCATCCGCGGCCTCGAAGCGAGCCTCCGGCCATTCCTCGACAGCGGTGCAGATGTATCTGGCGCTGCTCGAGGAACTCGACCGAAGGCGGCGCCATAACCTTCTCGCTGCCTACAAGCCCTATGAAAGGCAGGCGGAATTTCACGCGGCGGGGGCAACGAACCGCGAGCGCCTGTTCATGGCCGGCAACCAGCTCGGCAAGACCAGGGCAGGGGGCGCCGAATGGGCCATGCACCTTACCGGCCGTTACCCCGACTGGTGGGCGGGTAAGGTGTTCGACGCGCCCGTGCGGCTCTGGGCCGCCGGCGTCACCGGCGAGGGCACCCGCGACAACCCGCAGCGCGTGCTGGTCGGCCCGCCGCAGCAGCAGGGCGAATGGGGCACCGGCATGATCCCGGCCGACGCCATCGCCGATACGGTGATGGGCCGCGGCGCGCCCGGAGCGCTCGACAGCGTCGTCGTTCGCTGGGGCGGTGGCGGCGACGTGCAGGCGGGCGAAAGCGTGCTCTCCTTCAAGAGCTACGAAAAGGGCCGCGAGAAATGGCAGGGCGAGACGCTGCACGGCGTCTGGTTCGACGAGGAGCCGCCGCTGGATATCTACTCGGAGGGCCTGACCCGCACCAATGCGACCGGCGGGATAACGATCGTCACCTTCACGCCGCTGCTCGGCATGAGCGATGTGGTGCTGAGGTTCCTGAGCGCGGGGGAGGTGCAGAGGATGGGGAAGGGGTGACTTAAATGCTTGGCATATCGCTTCACGATGGTTCGAATTTTAATGCCAACATTAGAATGGAATTTAGCAATATTCGACCAGACTGCATGTATGCTGAAGTGGTTATATGACACCGTAAGTAACCGCATCGTCCTCGGTTTGCTTTATTTTTTCATTTTTGCAGGCTTCTCAACACTCGGCCAGGGATTGCGAATAGCGCACTGGATATTCGATCATCATGGCTTGTGGTCTTTGCTGGGCTGGATGATTGGCTATATCGCAATCATGGTTGCACTCATCTGGGCAACCGAGAAGGTCAGCCAAAACATGCTGATACTTCGCCTTCCTCCTTCGAACAGTCTCTCGAAAGGCGCTTATGTGATAGAAGAAAAGGTCAGCTACGACGAAGATGATTTCAAGCTCAAGAACAATGGAGTGCTCAAGCCCGGCCCGTAAGTGGAAACTGCGTTCGCTGTCGCCGCGGATTAGGCGGCTGGTACTCCATTCCTCACTCCTGGCAAGAAGGCTGCGAGAAACTCAGCCGAAACGATGATTTGCGATATGGGTTTGGTCGCAACCAAAGCGAGTAATTTCTCGTGTCGATGGGGGACGAAATGCGCCAGGGATCAAAACTGCTTGCTGTCTGCGCACTACTCTCGGCGCCTGCACCGGCCCCAGCGGCGACTGGCGCGCTGATGCAATCGCTTCCGCCGAAGCCAAAATGCGCGGCCTCGTGAACGATCCTGCGGCGACCTTCTTGCATGTCCAGCTCACCGGCGACAGTTCGACCGGCCAGACCTGCGGCGACATTACCGCCAAGATCGGCGCCTTCACCAAGGGGGCGCGCTTCATCGTCTACATCGACAACACCGTCGGCCCCTTCGTCGAGCCAGGCATGGGCCAGTCCATGTCGCAGGCCGATTTCGACTGGGCCTGGGACGAACGATTGCCTCAACGAGGGATATAAGGGCTAGGCGCCAACTCTACTTCTCCCCTTGTGGGAGAAGGTGGCCTCGCGAAGCGAGGTCGGATGAGGGGTGCTCCAGCTTGATGCCGGCGTCCGCAAAAAACACTGACGCTGCGTTCCTTCGCGTACCCCTCATCCATCTCGGCGCTACCGCGCCGATCCACCTTCTCCCGCAAGGGGAGAAGGAAAGGGGCAATGCATCACCTTCGCGCCACCATTAGCCGGGGCTATTTCGGGTGGTTGCCGGCAATGATGAATGCCATATCGCATGCCGCGATATCAGGTTGCGCTCGATGCAATCCGTTGCCAGTTTGCTGATTTCAGGATCGTCAGACGCCCGCGCCCATTCCACATAGGCGTCAACGACCACAAACCGCGCCCGGCCGGCTAGCCCCAGACCGTAACGCCGCACGACTGGCTCCGCATGGTCCAGCATCGCCCGGATCATGCCTGATGCATCGTCCCGCCATTGCGCGGAAATATCCGCTATCGACGCAAACGGCCTTCCCGGCCTGAGCGATGCGGCGTGCTGGCGGGCCAACTTCAACTGCCAATCCTTTGCAAAGCGCACGAACTGGACGGCGCCCATGCGTACACCGTCATGCTCATCATCAAGAGCAAACAGGGCTTGCGCCAGATAGTCGCCGTGAGCCCGCGTGCTGCATCGCAGGATAGACTCTACGGCATCGAAGCGCGTTCGCGGGTTGTCATCTGCCAGCAATGCGGCCAGTTCCCCCACCATCGAACTGATGTTCTGGTTCTGAAACGTGGCAAGGAACGCGCCCGCCGCGCGCGTCCGGGCATTGCCCGATTTGAGCAGGAGGCGCAGGCATTCCAGCGGAACCGTGTTGCCAAGCTCGCCGAGAAAGTCGTTGGCAATCGTGCCGTTGTCGTCATCGGAAGGCGATAGCAGCCGCTGCAGCATCTCCTGACCCGTCATGGCATTTGTCGATTTGCCGAGCGGCAGCAGGATCTTGCCGCCTTCGCTGAAGTAAAGATGAGCGGTCTCGCTGTCCTCGGCGGACAGGCGCATCGCCTCGAATAGATCTGTCATGGCAAAGGGTGGCTTCCCACCCGCGTAGAGAAGAGGCCGGGCACAATGCACGGGCCCAAGACGCATCGGTCTCGCCGATGCGGGGCAAGACCTATCGCATAAAGCCGACGATGAAAAGTGGCCGCAGTTTTGCTGCTCGTTCTGGAATCGTCCACCAAGGACAGGGCGTTTGATCGCCATCGCCCGGCGTGGCGCCGGCGGCCGTGCAGCGGTCCGCAGAGGGCGTCATTGAATCAGGGATATTTGCTGCCCGCAAGCTGCCTGGCGCGAGCTTTAGGATCGGTCGCCTTCCGGGTAAGCGGTTGGCACCATATCCTTTCGTCGCCCGTAATCTGATTGAACCAGACATTGCATACTTTGTTCGGTGTGTCCGGAGCACAGACTTTGTGTTGGCGCCCGTCGAACTCGTACATCTTGCAGGTCTGTTTACTTGTATCATACGGAACGTTCGATTGGCATGCTGATGCACTGGCAGCAATGGCCACAACGATTGCAATGCGGATCATGTATCTCCCCCAAACCCGCCGGCAGCTTCGCACTGATGAACAGTATTATCAATGCCAGAAGCTCGTCGAGGAAGTTAATTACAGTAAGCTAATATGTCCCGACACGTCACCTTCATGACCATCGACGATGCCGGGCATTATTCGGCCGAGCAGCGCGCCGAAATCATCGCCGCCTATCCCGAGCATGAGCGCGAGGCGCGCGCGAAAGGCATTCCGGTGCTGGGCTCCGGCCGCATCTTTCCGGTGCTGGAGGAGACGATCGCCTGCGAGCCTTTCAAGTTGCCGCGCTGGTGGCCGCGGATCGGCGCGCTCGATTTCGGCTGGGACCATCCGTCGGCTGCCGTCGAGTTGGCCTGGGATACCGAGGCCGATATCGTCTACGTGACGAACGCGAACCCGTGCGCCTGGCGACGAGCGCGAACATCCCCCTTTACGGCCTGCAGACCATCGACGGCGTGCTGACGCAAGTCGGCGACCGCGTGCTGGTCAAGGACCAGGCCGACCAGACGCAAAACGGCATCTACACCGCAAGCGAGGGCCAGTGGTTCCGCGCGGCGGACGCCCGCACCGCGCGCACGCTGCAGAAGGGCACCACCGTCCATGTGCAGGAGGGCATCACGAACCCTGGAAAGACATTCGTCTTCCAGAGTATCAATCTACGGGTCGGCACCGACGCCGTCACCATCGCCTTCTACCACTCCGACGACACGATCAGCGAGGTGAACGCGGCTGTCGCAGCCGGCATCGCTTCCGTCGAAGCGGCTTCCGAGGATCTAATCGCCCAGGCGGAAACGGCCAGGGATGCAGCCATTGCCGCGGCGGCTGGTGTAAACCTGCCGCCGGTAACCGCGAACACCATGTTGATCGACAACGCTGTAGGCACGGCACGTGAGGCGAAGACGTTCGCAGCTGTGCGCACGAAACTACAATCGATCGCCTTCACGGAATTGCCTGTAGTGGAGGCATGGAACAACGGCATTCCTGGCGACGCCACCGACCAGACGGCGCGGCTCGCCCTACTGATCAATAGTCTGCCGCCAGAGGGCGGTAACATCCTGCTGAAGGGCGATGTTCGCGTGACAACGCTCGCGGCGCTCCAGGGGAAGCACAATATCCGGCTGATGGGTCTTGGAGGACTTGGCACCGGCTCGGCGCAGCAAACCTATCTCCGATCTGCGGCCGGCGCGGGTGTGGGTCGCGTCGTCGACTGTCGCGACACATTCAACGTATCGTTCGAACGGCTTTGGATAGAGGCGCTCGATAAGACCGTATTTAACGCTTCGCTGATTGATTACGGCTTCATCACGACCGGTTCGGCCTACATGCACATGACGGACTGCTTTGTCATGGCAGACAGCGGCGTGGCAGGCTGCCGGGGTGTGAACCTGTACGGAGCGACGCAAGGTTCCTTCAAGGACGTATCGTTCAACGGAAAGGCTGCGAGCGGCGTACTGGCATTGCAGGACATAAACGGCGTCGGCTTCTGCAATGCGCACACGTTCACGTCCTGTCAATTCAAGGGGGCGAGTAGCAACTATCCCGTGCACGGGGCGGGTGAAGGCTTAACGTTCACCGGCTGCAATGTACAAGCCGGTGCGGATGGCGTTGGCCGGTTTTGGTCCGGCTCCACGGTGCAGGACTTCCGTGGCGTCGATATCATCGGCTGTACGTTCTATGATCAACTTGCTGGTGGCGGCGAGTGGATCGCAGCCTATCGTGGCAACGCGTTGAATGTGATCGGCTGCCGGTTTGGCGGCTACGACACGGGCGGCGCTTACAGTGCCGCTATACGTCTCGGCGGCGCAGCCGTGGGCAACGGCAACGATGGCGTGCACGGCGTCAATATCATTGGAAACAATTTCGACCATTGCAGCCCTGCAGTGGCCTTTACGGGTGTCATTGCTAACCGCACGCACGCGCAAGAAGTACATATCGCCAACAACCATTTTGTCGGCCTCACGAACAACCTTGTCGGATCTATTGTGCTAGCGCAGCGCCTTACGTTCGGCCCGAATAACATCAACGGTGCAACAGGCCTTGCCGCCGCCAACGTGGACGGGCGATATGTGCAGTGGTTCGGCGGGGTTATTCCGGCATTTGCCGGCGCGCCGTCCGGCCTGTCGTCGGGTACATTGTACTACGACACATCGGCGGGCAACGTTGTCAAAATCGTGCCCTAGAAAACAAGTGACGTAACTGGGCCTCTCGGCGCATGACCCTTGCTGAAGATCTGGACATTGTGATTATAGGGGTTGTGAAAAAAGCAGCCATCCTTCCCGCAACACTGCTTTGTGTGGCTGTCGCCTGCGCGGCGATTGCAACCCAAGAAATTTGGACAGTCCACCAAAGCAGGCCCGGCGCTGGCACGGCTGGGATTACGGCAATCAGCATTGTGCCGATAGCTTCTATTCCAAACACTGCGCTCGACATGACAGGGGGCGAAAGCAAGCTCGCTTACGTCAAGCGGGTCACCGACATTGTGCATCTTTCGACTTTCAATTGCCAGCCAAGTGACTTCTCATTGAGCTGGCTAGACCGGATCTTCTTGGCTTTGTCGGGAAATCCGAGCGTCTTCTCAGATGGCGTCCTGGTAAAAGATCGCTTCGTTTGCGGGTTCTGCCACCAACGAGCTTTTTTGGTACACCAAGCCCTTCAGCGGAATGGCATCGAGTCTGACGTATTCGGATTGAACGGCCACGTCGTCGCTCGGGTAAGTATTGAAGGCAAGCAATATTATACCGACCCGGACTATGGAGTTGGTCCCTTCGCAGCAAGGCCGGAATCGCTAGAGGATGTAGTCAGGTCAACCTATTTACTTGCGGCGTCCGGCGATCTTGACCAATTGTCTGGCTTTTACACAAGCGCTGGCGACAACGGGACATACGATGGCCTTGATGCAAGATCTGAGCAGCAAGCAGCTATTTTCCAACGATCTCGATATGCCGTCGTTTTGCTTCTACTGATGACCGTGCTAAATCTGCTGGCATGCGTTTTCCTCGCTCGTCAATCCGGAACACGAAGTCCTCGACCGATAGTGGGCCGCATCCAGCCCTGATCGCGGTTGTTGCCGCTCTCTTTCTTCTTGTCGGAGGGATGGCACTTGTTCAATTGCTCGATTCCGAACCACCGCCCCGTCTCCCTCAGTGTACGGATAGCCCAAAATGCATGGGGCACGCGCAGAGCGCCTTGAGACAAGAGAACATCAATTGAATTCCAACGGCTCGCTTCGGCGGGCCTATTTCCACACTTTGCAACTCAAGTAATTCCATGGAGCGCAATTTCCAGTGGAAGCTTGCGCTCGCTCCGAAGTCTGAGGGGGCTAATCGATGACCCGGCCGATCCGGGTGCGCGACGATGAAGTCGTCATACTCGCCGATTATCGCCGTGAAGGCCGAGCCAGAAGGCCGACCAGAAGATCACTGATGCCGGGGTTGCTACGGTCTATCGCCGCTTCTATCACCGTTGTCGGCACTAAGGGGCCCGATAGCATACGCCGTCTTCTATTTTCGGGGCCGTGCCCTCAGTCGACTCGTTCCACCGCATACCCATCTGCCCCTGGCACGGTTACCCCGCCAGTCCCCTCACATTCGGCGCATCACACACTTACCCCAGGACACCTGTGCTGATGCGTCCCCGCCGGGCAGCAGTGGCCGTTGGAGCTTCTCCATCTCGGACATTCAAAAATCGTGCCGGTGCCGCCGCAGCCCTGGCACTCGCCTGTTTGCGATAACATCAAACTCATTTGCCCAACCCCTCGGCGTCGTAACGCCGCTACCCCATTCACCCCGGCGGAGCCCAACCGCCATCTCCCAACGTTACCATACGGCAATTAAGGCTTTTCTAAAACGCTAAATCGGTGCGGATGCAATTCGCCGGCAAAGCTTTTCCCCTGCAAACCAACCCCAAGGAGCCTCCCATGGACCGCAATTTCGCACGGGCGCTTGCGCTCGTGCTCGAATCCGAAGGCGGCTGGTCGGACAAGAAAGCCGATCCCGGTGGCGCCACCATGAAGGGCGTCACACTCGCCAACTTTCGCCGTTACGTGAAGGCCGATGCCACCAAGGCCGATCTGAAGAAGATCACGGATAGCCAGGTCGCGACGGTCTATCGGCGGTTTTACTGGGACGTCCTGCTCGGCGCCGAACTGCCCGACGGCATCGACTACGCCGTCTTCGATTTCGCCGTAAACAGCGGGCCGGGCAGGGCGGCAAAATATCTGCAGGCCGCGATCGGCGTTGCCGAGGACGGCCGCATCGGCCCGGCCACACTGGCCGCGACCCGCGCGATGCCCGCCGGCGTCGTCATCGACACGCTTTGCGACGCCCGGCTTGCCTTCCTTGAGCGGCTGCCGACCTGGCCGACCTTCGGCAAGGGCTGGCGCGCACGCGTCGCTCGGGTGCGCGCCGAGGCGCTACTGATGTCGGCGCAGCCTGAGGCGCCTCTCCAGCCTCCGCCGCCGACGCTGGAAACTGGCGCCGCGCCGCCAGCCTTCGGTGCCTCAGCCAGCGACGCCCGGCCGGCCGTTCCGCCGGCGTCGGCCTCGCCCGCGGTCGGCATACTCGCGCTCATCGTGCTGGCGCTCGGCTCGGCTGCCGCATGGGCGGCGCATCTTCCCTGCAATCTTCTAGGAGTCTTCTGCCAATGACCGCCGTCATCATCCGTATCGCACTGCGCTACGGCGCCGGCGTCCTCGTCGCGCGCGGCCTGCTCGGCACCGGCGACGCCGCGGCGCTCTCGGCCGATCCCGACATCCAGATGGCGCTCGAAACCGGCATCGGCCTGGCGCTCAGCTTCGCCACCGAGGCCTGGTACGCGCTCGCCCGCAAATTCCACTGGTCGAAGTGAGGTTTTGAAATGGTCGAGGTCTTCACCGAATTCATCCGCCAGGCTTTGCCCTGGGTCATCGGCGCGCTGCTGCTTATCGGCGCGCTTGTCGTGTGGTGCCTGGCATGACGGCGCTCCTGTCCTTCCTCTCCGGCAATCCGGCGATCCTGGGTGTGCTGGCCTCCTTCATTGCGGCGCTCGGCTGGGGTTTTCACCAGCGGCTTGCCGGCGCCAGGGCCGAGCGCGACCGGCAGGCCACGGCCGAGGCTGCGGCGCGCGACATCGCCGACCAGGTCGACTGCGATATCGGCGCGCTGCCCGCCGATGCGCTCAAGAAGGAGCTGAAGGCATGGGCAAAGGACTGATCGCGGCCGTCGTCGTCGCCGCGCTCGGCGGCTGCAGCACGGCCAAGGGCGGCTTCTGCGCGGTCTCCTCGCCGCTGCGCCTCTCCGCCAGGGCGGTCGATACGCTGTCAAACGAGGAGGCGAGGGCGCTTCTCGCCCACAACCGCAAGGGCGAAAAACTCTGCGGCTGGAGGCCCTGATGCACGACATCTTCGACCTGCTCGGCATCAAGGGCCAGGTGGTGGCCGCCGGTCTCGCCGGCGGGGCGCTGAGAGCGCTCTCGCGCCATCGCTATAAACTGCGCGAGATGGTGGCCTCGCCGATCTGCGGCGCCTTGGCTGCCGCCTATCTGACGCTGCCCGTAGTCGCCTGGGTTCAGGCGAGCGGCCTGCCGATGCCCGAAGCCGCCGACGACACCACCACTCTAGCCGCCGCCTTCCTCATCGGCGTCTCGGCGATGTGGATCTCGGACATCGTCTTCGAGGTAGTGGTGCGGCGGTTCAAGCCGGCGCGAGAGGAATGAAGTGGCCCCGGCGCGGACTTTGCCGGTCCAGGCCGTTCATCGTCGACCTTAAGCCAGCCGCCGGCAGATTCTCCGAAAACTCCGTGAACCAATTCGTGCCGCCGCGCGACGCATGGGGGCAAATGAACGCCATCTACCCATGGAGATTTTCCGATGACTGCAATCCTTCGCAATGCACTTCTGGCCGCTGTCGCCGTCTCAGCTATCGGCGGCTCCGCGATGGCCGGCCAGCAGATCTACGAATGCGACAACACGCCGACCAACAAGCTCTGGGCCGGCCGCTGCTGCGGCGCCGGTGACGCCAACTGCCTGGGCGGTGAAAGCCACCACCAGGGCAGGGGTGATCACGGCCGGGGCGACAAGGGCGGGAGCAACAACGGCAGAAGCGACAAGGGGCCTAAGTGAGGCTGACCAGGCAACCCGATGCCCGCCGGTTGGTCCAACCGGCGGGCATCGGCGCAGACCAGGCGCTCTGCTGCTCACCTTCGGGCGCTTGAGCGGCTGGAAGAAGCGGGCCACAATCCCTACCTGTGGAGAAATCCAAAGGAGGTTTGACATGGCTTCATCCGAACGTGCGGTCCTTGCCGGCGGCTGCTTCTGGGGCATGCAGGATCTGATCCGCCGCATCCCCGGCGTGATCTCCACCCGTGTCGGCTACAGCGGCGGCGACGTGCCGAACGCAACCTACCGCAACCACGGCACCCATGCCGAGGCGATCGAGATCATCTTCGATCCGACCAAGACCAGTTTCCGTACGCTGCTTGAATTCTTCTTCCAGATCCACGACCCGACGACCAGGAACCGCCAGGGCAACGATGTCGGCATGAGCTACCGCTCGGCGATCTTCTACACCAGCGACGAGCAGAAGCTGGTCGCCGAGGACACCATTGCCGATGTCGACGCCTCGGGCCTCTGGCCGGGCAAGGTCGTCACCGAACTCGCTCCCGTCGGTCCTTTCTGGGAGGCCGAGCCCGAGCATCAGGATTATCTGGAGCGCTATCCCAACGGCTATACCTGCCATTTCGTCCGGCCGGGCTGGAAGCTTCCCGTCCGTCAGAAGGCCGCCGCTTCGTAAAGATGGCGGCTGCAAAGCCGCCCCCCGCTTGTCCACGATCACGCCCGCCGTGCCGAAAGGCATGGCGGGCTTTTTTTGCGTTCTGGCTGGTAGCCTTAGCCTTTGGCCCGGCGGTTCTCGTTCTCGTGGCTGCCGATCCAATGGGCCCGGATACGGTCGCTGGCTTCGAGATAAGCCATGTCGATGAGATATGTCAGAAGCTTTTCGCCATCGGCCTCAGCCCTCTGGCGAAGCTCCCGCAAGATCCCCTGCGCAAACTGCAGGTTTTCCATTTTGCTTGGCTGGTCCATCGGTGCCCCCAATGTCTGCACGGGAAGTTTGGCTCACTATATTTGTACGAAGGTTGCGGTCTGACTCACGGCTGGGCTGTACCCGGTTGCACCCGCGCTCGATCGACCAAGCTGTTGGACAATGCGCGGAAATGTCGATATTTTACGCCCCCCAATCGGATAGCGACCATGCACGAAGACGAGGGCAGCACTCCTGACAAGTTGCAAGCCATGCTTGACGTGATTGCCAGGAGCGAACCCTCGAGCGGGAGCGGCGAGGCCGATCTCGGCCGGCTGAAGGCCGACGCCGCCAAGGCGGCCAATGCGCTGATCGAATTCTACGGCGACGCTGCCCTCGAGCGCGCCAGGCTTATCGAGCGCCGCTCGCCCCAGTCGCATTTCGCGCGCCTGGTGACGGCCGAGGTCGGCAAGCGCGGCAGGTTCCCGCCCGGAAGCTAGGCCGGGAACCGGCCCGGAAGCTGGGAAAGAAACTGGCAATCTTCGCCTCAGGAGGATTTGCGCCTCCTCGATTTCTCGTCAAGCCTCTGTTGTATCTCCTCCTGGATGTTGTCCAGGAGATAGGACAGCATGTCCTGTCCGATCGACTGCGCGATTTCCTTGGCCTGCTCGACATGGTTGTGGATTTCGCGCAATGACTGGTCGTCGTACGCGGCGCTCTGCGTCAGGTCGACGAACCAGCCGGGATAGAGCGCTGCCTCACCCATGCCGTCGACATAGCATTGGCCGACGGCCAGGATCTTGCGTAGCCCCATCTTTTCCGAGCGGACCTTGTAGACCTCGCGGAAACCTGACCTGCGCTCGATCGCCTTGCGGATCGCCAGCCGAATTCGCAGCTGATCGTCCCGCTCTATGCTTTGCATCCACCGTTCCAGCGGTGCGCCGTGCGAGAATTCCTCGAGCGTCAGGTCGAAATAGGCGGACAGATTCGCGTCGCCATAGACGCGGTCGCGCTTGATGTCCCAGGTCCAGAATCCGTCGATCGGCGGATACCGCATATGCACGTTGCGGCCGCGTTCAGGCGCCCACGTCATTGAAAACTGCCCCGTCCAGTTTCAAGATTCGCCAACACTATGTCGCAAAATGCCAAAGAAACAAAGGTGGCCTTTTGTACAAGGTCGAAAATCATAGGCATTGCTTCTTGGTGTCGAGCCGCTTGAACGCACAGTTGCGACGACCAGAAATACAAATGGTAAGAATTTTCGCTCGCTGAAACGATTTTCACGTCGCTATCGCAGTGGAGACTCGGAACTTCACGCGATAAGCAAAAGCACCTGAAGTCGAATACAACCTCAAAGGCTGTACTCGCCCGGATGCGTAGCCAAGAATGGACATTCTATCGATCTTGCAAGGCCGGCGCGGCAATGCTGGTGTGTTGCCTGAGCCGCGCCGGCCAAAGCGGCCTCCAAAAAGTCTCGCCGCGCCGGGATGCTAGCGGCTGGTGCCGGCCCGGCAACCGACCGGTGGTTGAAAATGCGCGAGCTTCAGGACGAGGACGAGGCCCCCGCGGCCGGCGGCCCGCGATCTCCGGGCATATTGCCGGCCTGCTGGGACCGTTGTTTCCCTGGATCTGGGACTTAAGCCTTGCGGCGACCAAGAACTTAGGCTGACTTGCGATGCGGCTCTGGCTGCTCTCCCGCTTCGCCACCATCGGTCGCCGAATCGGCTGCCGTCCTGTCATGCTCGAACTGGCGCGCCTCGGGCAGGGGATGCAACCAGTGCTCGCGCCGGCCGATCCACAGTTCGTAGCTGGGCTCCAGCCCTTCGGTCGGCGCGACATCCAGGCTGCCGATCATGACCTCGGCCTCGTCCTCGCCAACCGATGGCAAGCGGCTGCCGCAGGTCGGGCAAAAGCTTCTGCCGCCATAGGTGCTGGTAATTCCCTCGCTTTCGAACGCCTGGCGTGGCCATATGGCAAAGGCCTGATAGGCCGATCCGCTGGTTTTGCGGCAGTCCTTGCAATGGCACAGGCCGACCCTCAGCGGCTCGCCGGTCACCCGGAACTGGACTCCGCCGCACAGGCAGCTGCCGCTGCGCATGATGTCGTTGGACATGGCCGTTCCTCCTGCAGCCGGGATCCTTGCTGTCACCACCCGTTACAATTCGCGCGCGGCCGCAACGGTTCCGCACCGCGGGTGGAAGCGCCGCTCAACCGGGGAAGTCGAAGACCGGTTCCTCGCAGCGGTAGACGCGGCACGGACCGTCGCGGGTCGGAACCGCGACCGACATCGGGACTTCCGGCCAGTCGCACTCGTTGCCGAACTGGCGCACGAAACGATCATAGGTGTTGGGCCCGGTGGTCAGCACCGCCGCGTGCCGGCTCTGAATCAGCGCCTGCGCCTCGGCGCAACTCATGGCCCGCGTGTCGGGGCGCGCATCGGCGGCGCCGGCGCTCCACAATATCATGCTGGCAACAAGGGCGGTCCACAGGCTTTTCATCGAGGCACCGGTTTCCAATCAAGGTTTTCCCGCGACGAATATGGATCGGCGCCGGAGCGCCGCAAGGCTTTTGTGCGGGCCGGTGAGGATATTCCTGCGATCGGCCGTGTCGCGATCGGGCAGCCGGCGAGGCGAGAATCGGCGCGATGTCGGCAAGAGGCTAAAGCGCATCGCGATCTTTCAGATCCGCTCCGTGCTTTAGCTTTCTGATTTCTACGCATGCCTTTGTCCCGACAACCGGTTCCCGCTTTCGGGTGACATGCTTTAGTCAGGCATTCTGGCTTCCGCGTCCCACGCATTCGAGGCAGACCACGCTGTGTCCCGGGCAGCTCAGCCGATGCGTCCCTTCCGGGCAGCAATGGCCGTTGGAACTGACCCAGCGGGCGCAGATGAAGACTTTCCTGGCGCCATGGCAGCGCCGGCATTCCGTCGAGGGCATCAAAAACTCCTCAGGCGAGAGGCGATGCCCGCCTTCAACGACCGTGTTCATCCGTTTAGTCCCCAACGACTGGATTGTCGGTCCGGTGTATTTTCGAAAAATATTACATTAGCTATTCGCAATATAAAAGCCGCCGGGGCGGATGACGAAAGTTTCAACAGTCCGCGCTTTCCCTTTGCCGCGCCCTTGCTAAAGGTGAGGCAGGCAGAATCTGCCGGGCAGGGCGAACGGGAACCTTTTGCAATGACATGGACGGGCGCGGCAGCGCTATTCATCCTGATAGCCACCTATGCCGGCGTCGCCGTAGGTCGCATTCCGGGCCTGCGCCTCGACCGCGCCGGCATCGCGCTGCTTGGCGGCGCGGCCATGATCGCTGTCGGCGCGATCAGCATCGAGGATGCCTACCGCGCCATCAACTTCGACACCATCACGCTGCTTCTCGGTATGATGATCGTGGTGGCGCATCTGAAAGTATCCGGCGCCTTCCGCGCGCTCGGCGGCTTCGCCATCGAGCACGCTCATGCGCCCTTCATGCTGCTGATCATGGTGACGCTGCTCACCGGCGTGCTCTCGGCCTTCCTGGTCAATGACGCGATCTGCCTGGTGATGGCGCCGATCGTCGTCCATGTCACCCGCGTCATCAGGCGCAACCCGGTTCCCTATCTGATCGCCACCTGCACCGCCTCCAACTGCGGCAGCGTCGCCACCATCACCGGCAACCCGCAGAACATGGTGATCGGCGCGCTGTCCGGCATTTCCTACCCGGCCTTCATCGCGGCACTTTCACCCGTCGCGCTGTTCGGTCTTGTCGCCGTCATCGTCATCGTGCGCGTCGTCTACCGCGCTGAATTTTCGCGGCCCGCCGAGCTCAGCCCCGAGGTCTATCGCGGCCGCATGCTGCCCGGCCAGGTGCTGAAGGCGACCATCGTCTGCGTCGCGCTGGCGATCGCCTTTTTCGCCGGTATCCCCGTCGCAAAGGCGGCGCTGATCGCCGGCGCCTTCCTGCTTGTTACCCGGGCGATCAAGCCGCACCGCATCTACCGCGAGATCGATGGTCCGCTGCTCTTCATGTTCGCCGGCCTGTTCGTGGTGGTGGCGGGTGCGGAGCGCACGCTTCTGACGCCGGACATGATCGCCTCGGCGAAGGCAATAGGCCTCGACGATGTCTGGCGGCTTTCCGGCTTCACCGCCGTGCTTTCCAACATCATGAGCAATGTGCCGGCCGTGCTGGCGCTGCGGCCCTTCATTCCGGGCCTGGAAAACCCCGAGCGCGCCTGGCTGGTCGTGGCGATGAGCTCGACGCTCGCAGGCAATTTCACGCTGCTGGGCTCGGTCGCCAACCTCATCGTCGCCGAGCAGGCGAAAGCGGCTGGCAAGGAGCTGTCGTTCATGGCCTTCTTCAAGGTCGGCCTGCCGCTGACGTTGATCACGCTGCTGGTCGGCACGGCCTGGCTGGCGGTTACTTCGTAGCTGCCCGCAGCCTTCGTTGGGGTCAGTCCTTTCGGCGTGGTGTCCCCAACCCGAGCGTTTGCGCTGCCCCTCATCCGGCTGCCGCCGTCTTCTCCCCGTGAACGGGGAGAAGGGCGCTCTCGCCTCTGGTTTCGCCAATCGCCAGCCTTGCAGGAAGAGCGCCAACGTTGCGACCAGCCCTCTTCTCCCCGTTTACGTGGAGAAGGTGCCGACAGGCGGATGAGGGGCGGCGCCGATCTCGACAATTGGCTTGCAACGCCAATCACCGCTCCAATTGCTCCCGCCAAAAGGATTTCCACAACCCGTCATCGAATCGATTGCGCAAACGTTTCGATGGCTCTATGGTTTCGCCAGATCCGCCGCAGAGCGGACGGGAAACGCATTCAAGGGAGGAGCGCTTGGCTGCACTCCGTAAGAGCCCTCATGCCGACAATGGCTGAGGTCGCACGCCGCGCCGGCGTCTCGGTTTCGACCGTCTCGCACGTCGTCAACCGCACGCGCTTCGTCTCGCCCGAGAAGGCGCAGCTCATCAACGACGCCATCGCCGCCATGGGCTACCAGCCCAACGAGCTGGCGCGCTCGCTGAAAGTGGCCTCGACAAGGAGCGTCGGGCTCGCCATCTCGGCGATCTCCAATCCCTACTTCACCGACATCATCTGCGCGGTCGAAGCCGAATGTGCGCGGCTCGGCCTGATGGTGTTCCTCTCCGACACGCAGGAAGACCCCGGCCGCGAGCTGCAGGTGGTGCGCGCCTTCCACCAGCGCCGCGTCGACGGCGTGATCCTGGCGCCTTCCGGCGCGCCGCAGCGCGCGATCGACTATCTCGCCGACAAGAAGGTTCCATGCGTTCTGATCGACCGCTTCGCCGACGACCGTTTCGATCAGATCGGCGTCGAGAACGAAACGGCGATGCGAGCGCTCATCGACCATGTCGCCTCGTTCGGCCATCGACGTATCGGCTACATTGCCGGCCAGCCGGGGCTCGCCACCACGCGCGAGCGCGTCGACGCCTTCCGCGCCTCGCTCGCCGCCAATGGACTTGAATGCCTGCCGCACTATGTCTCGCCCGAGAATGTCGACACGGCGAGCGCCACGGCATCGACCCATGCGATCCTGTCGCTGCCCGCGCCGCCCACCGCATTGGTCACCGGCAACAACATGACGACGATCGGGGCAGTCCGCGCCATCCGCGAGAAGGGTCTATCGATCCCGCGCGACCTGTCGCTCGTCGGCTTCGACGATTTCGAATGGGCCGACTGTTTCGAGCCACGCCTGACGCTGGTCGAGCAGCCCTGCACCGAGATCGGCCGCCAGGCCGCCGCGCTGCTCAGCGCCCGCATCGCTTCCAGCGACGCGGCACCCCACGCCGTGCGGCTGCAAGCGAGGCTGCAGGCGCGAGAATCCTGCGCGCGGCCGGCCCAGACGAGGCCAGCATGAGCGCGGCACTGCTTTCCGTTACCGGCGCCGTGAAACACTTCGGCGGGGTGCAGGCGCTGCGCGGCGTCGACTTCGACCTCAAGGCAGGCGAAATCCATGCGCTGCTCGGCGAGAACGGTGCCGGCAAGTCGACGCTGATGAACCTGCTTTCGGGCGTCTACACGCCGGACGAGGGCGAAATCCGCATCGACGGCGAGCCGGTCACCTTCAGCAATCCGCGCGAGGCGCAAGCGGCCGGCATCGCCACCATCTTCCAGGAGCTCGACCTTGTGCCCTCGCTCGATGTCGCGGCGAACCTCTTCCTCGGCCGCGAATTGATGCGGGCGGGCGGCATGCTCGACGTGCCGGCGATGCGCCGCGAGGCGAAACGGCGGCTGGAGGCGATCGAGCTCGCCATCGATCCGGCGCGCCTCGTCGCCGACCTTTCGATCGGCCAGCGCCAGGTGGTGGCGATCGTCAAGGCGCTGTCCTACGCCTCGCGCGTGCTGATCATGGACGAGCCGACGGCGGCGCTTACCGTCGGCGAGGTCGAGCGCCTGTTCGACATCATGAGGAAGCTCGCGGCAAGCGGCGTTGGTATCGTCTACATCTCGCATCGGCTGGAGGAAGTCCCTGATATCGCCGACCGCGTGACGGTGATGCGCGACGGCCGAATTGCCGGCATCACCGAGCCGCATACGCCGCAGGCCGAGCTGGTGCGCCTGCTGGTCGGCCGGCCGCTCGACGAGCTTTACCCGGAACGCGCGAAGAAGGCCGGCAAGACGCTGCTCAGCCTCAAGGATGCGAGCTTCCGGCTCGCCCGCGAAAGCGCCGGCTGGCAGCCGCCGAGCGGTATTTCGCTGGAGGTCAAGGAAGGCGAGATCGTCGGACTTGCCGGCATCATGGGGGCGGGGCGCACCGAGCTGCTCAGCGCTCTCTACGGTACCGGCCTTGCCGGCCGCTGGCAGGGCGAGGTCGCGGTCGACGGCCGGCCGGTGAAGCTCGACTCCATCAGCGCGGCGCGCAAGGCCGGCATCGCCTTCGTCACCGACGACCGGCGCGGCAGCGGCCTGATGCTCAGGATGGCGGTCGGGCTCAACCTGGTAATGTCGGTGATCCGCCGCATCTCGCCGGCCGGCCTGATGTCGCCGCGCCGCCAGGCGGAGGCCGTGCGGCAGTCCTTCGGCCAGTTCGACATCCGCCCGAAGAACCCGGACATCGCCGTCGGCGCGCTGTCCGGCGGCAACCAGCAGAAGGTGGTGCTGGCCAAGGAGATCCTCGGCAACCCGCGCCTGCTGTTGCTCGACGAGCCGACGCGCGGCGTCGATGTCGGGGCCAAGGGCGAGATCTATGCGCGGCTGAGAGCACTCGCGGCGCAGGGGCTGGGCATATTGGTCGCCTCCAGCGAGATGCCGGAGCTGATCGGGCTCTGCGACCGGATCGTGGTGCTGCGCCAGGGGCGCAATGTGGCGGAATTCAACGGCGGCGTCGACGAGCACACCGTGCTTGCCGCGGCAAACGGCAGGGAGGCCTGATGTCGGACCAGAAGATTTCGGTGGCGGCAAGCCCGGCAGCTTCAAGTCCAGCCGCGACGGCAGCAAAGCATCGCGTCGACCCGCTGGCGATCATCGTGCGCTTCCAGAGCCTGATCGGCCTGGTGCTGGTGGCGATCGGAGGCGTCATTTTCTCGCCCCGGCGCCACGGCGAGATCCTGTTCCTCAACCCCGACAACATCGCCAACATCGTGCGCGCCGTGTCGGAGACCGGCATCATCGCCATCGGCATGACCTTCGTCATCATCACCGCCGGCATCGACCTCTCGGTCGGCGCGGTGCTCGGCCTCTCCGCCGTGGTCACCGCCACCATGATGATCTCCGGCGGCTTCGGGCTGATCTCCACGATCATCGCCGTGCTCGCCATGGGCATCGTCTTCGGCGTCGTCCAGGGCACGATCTCCACCCGCTTCCGGCTGGAGCCCTTCATCGTCACGCTGGCCGGGCTGCAGGCGGCGCGGGGTCTGGCGCTGATCGTCTCCGGCAACCAGTACATCAATATCTCCTATGGCGACGGGCCGGGCCTCGCGCCGCCGGTCTTCGCGGTGCTGGGCGAGCGTCTGTTCGACAACACCGTGCCGGTGGCGACCATCGTCTTCATCATCTTTGCCGCTTTAGCCACGCTGGTGCTCAACACCACGCGCTTCGGCCGCTACGTCTACGCCGTCGGCGGCAACGAGCGCGCCGCGCGCATTTCCGGCGTGCCGGTGTCGATGGTCAAGATCTCGGTCTATGCCATCACCGGCTTTGCTTCCGCGCTTGCCGGCATCGTGCACGCCGGCCAGTTCAACTTCGGCAGCGCCAATGACGGCCTGGGTTATGAATTGACGGCCATTGCCGCCGTCGTCATCGGCGGCACCAGCCTGTTCGGCGGCGCGGGCTCGATGGTCGGCACCGTCGCCGGCACCATCATGCTCGGCGCTTTGGCCAACATCCTTCAGCTCAACAACATCACCCCCGCCACACAGCTGCTCGCGACCGCCGCGATCATCGTCTTGGCGGCAGTGCTCCAATCCCTTGTTCGCCGCCGTGAGGGATTGGGACGATAGGAGGCCGGCGGCAGCATTCTGGAAGAGCAACCCGAGGAACCGTAACGAAGGTCTGGCACCCCGGCCAGACGAGGAGGAGACTAAGCATGAGAACCACACTGAGAGGATCGCGCGTCCTGCGGGCCGCGCTGCTGGCAGGCGCCGGCCTATGCGTTGCCGGAACGGCTGAAGCCGCCGACCCGATGGTGAAGGCGTGTGCCAAGGACGGCCAGTTCGTCATCGGCTTTTCGCAGGCCAACAATGCCGAGCCCTATCGCCAGCACGTCAATGACGAGCTGACGGCGGCGGCCAAGGAGGTGCCGGGCTTCACGCTGCAGATCGCCGACGGCGCCGGCAACGTCAACACGCAGACCTCGCAGGTCGACAATTTCATCACCCAGAAAGTCGATCTCCTCTTGATCTCGCCCTTCGAGGCAGCGCCGCTGACGCCCGCCGTGAAGCGCGCCATGGATGCCGGCATTCCGGTGATCGAGCTCGACCGCAAGACGGTGGGCGACCCCGGCAAGGACTACACGGCCTTCATCGGCGGCGACAATTTCAAGATCGCCCAGGAAGCCGGCAAGTTCACGGCGACCAAGCTTTTGCCCGACGGCGGCGAGGCGGCGGTTCTGGAAGGCCTGCCGAGCTCGACCCCGGCGGTGGAGCGCTTGAACGGCTTCAAGGAAGGCGTGAAGGCCAACCCAAAGATCCAGATCGTCGCCGAGCAGGCCGCCGACTGGGTTCCGGATAAAGCCCAGACCGCCTTTTCCGCCATGCTGCAGGCCCATCCCGACATCAAGGTGCTCTATGCCTCGAACGACATGATGGCGGCGGGCGCGCTGCTGGCTGCCAAGGGCGCCGGCAAGGACGTCAAGATCATCGGCACCGACGGCCTGCCGGGCCCGGCCGGGGGCATCGAGGCGGTGGCCAAGGGCGATTGGGCCGCGACCTTCACCTATCCGACCGGCGCCAAGGAAGCGATCGAGATGTCGAAGAAGATCCTGCTCGACTGCGCGACCTCGGTGGATGCGACCGTGACGGTGGACACCACCGCGATCACGCCGGAGAACGCCAAGCAGTTGGCCGGAAAGTAGGGCAGGGCTCTACCATCGGAGCTGTTCGACAAGGCCCCGGGAGGGGCCTTGTTTTTGTTTTCAGGCCCGGTTAAGCCGCCGCTCCACCAACCGAAGGACGACACAAGTGAGCGAACCGACCGTGGTCCAGGCGACCGAGAACATCTATGCCTCGCTCAAGGCGGACAATGCCGACATCGACGCGCATATCGCGACGCTCAAGGCGGCGCTGGCGCGAGAAGGGATAAGAGAGGCGGTGTTCGATCCGGCCAAACTGGCGCACAACAACCGCGCGGGCCGCAAGCTGATGCAGGCTTATTTCCGCCAGCGCGGCGTGACCGTGACGTTTTCGAGCTAGTAGAGCTAGGACTGCCGATTGGGTGCCGGCAAGGCCCAGAAGCTATTGCGACGAGGCCCGTACGGGCCTTGTTTTGTTTTCGGGCCGTGGCGCGGTCTCGCGTGGCTTCCCGGGGGCAATCGCATATGGTGGCGCTGCCATATGAAACTTTCCTTGCATGACGCTCGAGCCAGCATCGCGCAAAGGGCGGGGATGCCCCTCCGGCTGTGAGCGTCAATTGCACGTAGCCGCGGTCTTCAACGCCTCCGCTCGGGAAGTTGCGGGCAAGGCCGCAATTCGTCGAACGGAAGCGTAGAACCTCGGATAGTCGCCTGAGCACAGATCGTACAGGCGAAGGAAGGCCGGAACCTGTTCGCCGTAGACAGCAGTTGCGGCGAGCTTTGCGTTGTTGATCGGGCTATCGAACCAGGCGTCGTATCCGTGGTATCCGGCCCAGCGCTTGTCGCGCAGCTGCCGGTAGCGCATCCGCAGCCTGTCGAATGCGGCGTCTTTGGCGGCAGCCATTTGCTCCGGGCTACGCGGACTTCCATAGACCTGCTGCAACTCTTCCCGCGTTTTCGCTATCAGCGCGAGAAAGTCGGCGCTGCGCTTGCGATTGGCTTCGTAGCGGCGCAGTCCGGCGCGGTTGCCGGTGGCGCGGAGCCATTTTCTGGCGCCGCTGGTTTCGACCGAAACTGCGAAAGCCTCGTTGAAGGCGGAGTCGTTGTTCACATAGATTTTCTGATGCGCCAGTTCATGAAAGACAAGGCTGGCGATGTAGGTGTCGTCGTGCCGGAGCATGGTGCTGAGCAGCGGATCGCTGAACCAGCCCAGCGTGGAATATGCCGTGACGCCTGAGACGTAAACGTCCAGCCCCTGTCGCTGCAGTTCGGCAGCGCTTTCAATCGCGGATTTCCGTGAAAAGTAACCCCGGTAGGAAACGCAGCCGAAAACCGGAAAACACCATGTTACCGGCGCGAGCGAAAATTGCGGCGCGGCAAAAACGGCATAGGTCACGTTGTCCCGGCCGATGTCGACATAGCTGCGGTAGCTGCTGTTGTCGGGCAGCGCCAGTTCATCGGTGGCGAAGCGGCGTATGGCGGCGGCCGACGTCAACTTGGCGCGCAATGCCTTTGGCGTCGAAGGATCGCTGATCAGCTTCCCGACATTCCTGCGCGCCGCCATGATCTCGACATGGCCCTCCAGCGACTGTGCGTAATAGGAAATGCTGGTGCACCCGGCTACCCCGGACACCAGGACCAGAGCCGCAAGCAATCGAAACACGCGCTTCAAAGCTTGCCCCCGCTTGCTCGTATCCCCGTTGAGCAAATGTCCCCATTTGCCCCCGTGTCTCAAACAGGCCCACCAATTTTCGTCAAGACCTGGAGGGTGCAGGTCGGACTTTCGACTTGGAAGGATTGGCAATGCCTTTCGACAAGGTCCGTGGTAGCCGCCTCAGTGACTCACCCCTTGCCCCTTCGTCAGCCGCTCCAGCGCATCCACAATCAGATCGCAGAACTTCGCATGGTCGAGCTTCATCGCCACGGTGTGGCGAAAGTTTACCTGATCGCTCGCCGTGCCGCCGAAATGGCGCATGCCGCCCATCTTCTCGAAATTGCAGACCGTCATGCCTTTGGTCCAGCGTCCGGCGGTTTCGACGCGGATATCGGCCTTCTCGGTGGTGAAGACGCTTCCGTCGATCATGGCCGCGACGCAGCAGGCGTCGTGGACGGCGGGATAGGCGATCTGCAAGAGGCCGCCATGGGTGGTCGCTATGAACTCCCAGATATCGAGGATGAACTTGGCGATCGGGCCGCCGACGGCACGGACCCTCTCCTGCAGCTCCGGGGTGGCCAGAGCCTGGTGCGTGAGGTCGAGCCCCACCATGGTCACGTCCCAATCGGCGCGGAACACCACGTCGGCGGCCTCCGGGTCGCCATAGATGTTGAACTCCGCCGCGGGCGTGATGTTGGCGCGCGAAAAACTGCCGCCCATCGCGACGACCCGCTTCACCCGCTCGACGATGCGCGGCTCCTTGCGCACGGCCAAAGCGATGTTGGTGTAGGGGCCGACGGGCACCAGGGTGATGGTCTTCGGCTCATGCGCCATCACCGTGTCGATGATGAAGTCGACGGCATGCCGCTTGTCGAGCTCGAACGAGGCGGGCGGCAGCACCGGGCCGTCGAGCCCGGTCTCGCCGTGGATCTCGACGGCCAGCACCTGATCGATGATCAGCGGGCCGGGAGAGCCCTTGGCCACCGGCACCTTGATGCCGTAGGCGGCGCAGACGGAGAGCGCATTGCGTGTTGTGTTCTCGACATTGTGGTTGCCCGAAACCGTGGTGATGCCGAGGAGGTCGATCTTCGGGTTCCCGGCCGCGAGCAGGATGGCGATGGCGTCATCATGCCCCGGATCGCTATCCAGGATGATCTTTTCCATGGCGGCGTCCTCCCTGTCGGCCGCGGCGACTACAAACTGCCACGCCCGGCGCCGTCAACATTCTCATGTTGGCCGAACCGATCGGCCCGCCAGGGGTGGTGACAATCAGCCTGGCGCGTGCATTGTTTGCGCGGCAACCGTCATCGACCTGGGAGAAGAGCCTTGACCGAGCTTGCAACCATCCTGTCCATCCTTGGCGTTTTCCTGCTCGGCGCGATGAGCCCTGGGCCAAGCTTCGTCGTCGTCTCGCGCATCGCGGTGGCCGGCGAGCGCACCGACGGCCTGGCGGCGGCGATCGGCATGGGCATCGGCGGCTTCATCTTCGCCACCATTGCCATGGCCGGCCTGACGGCGCTGCTCGTCCAGGTCGCCTGGCTGGACATTGTTCTGCGCATTGCCGGTGGCGCCTATCTGTTGTGGATCGGCATCAAGATCTGGCGCGGCGCTCATCAGCCGATCGAGATCGCCAGTGATGCATCGGCACGCGCCGGCTCGTTCTGGCGGGCGTTGCGCCGGGCGCTTCTGGTGCAACTCGCCAATCCCAAGACCGCGATCTTCTACGCTTCGATGTTCGCGGCCATGCTGCCGGCCTCACCGCCGCTCTGGATGCTCTTCGTGCTGCCGCCGCTGCTCTTCCTCAACGAATTCGCCTGGTACGCCATCGTCGCCTTCGCCTTTTCCGCCAGCCGGCCGCGCGCGGCCTATCTCGGCACCAAGCACTGGATCGACCGCGCCGCCGGCGCCGTCGTCGGCGCGCTCGGCCTGAAGCTGATGTGGGAAGGCATGGCCGCGGCGCGGCGGGGGTTTGCCGGGTGAGGTGACCGCGAGAGCAGGGCGGCGCTGCCCTGCGCGATTGCTCGACCGGTCGGATGGCCCGGGTCAGTGCATCCGCAGTGAAACCTTTTGATTTCCAGGCCGTTGTCGGCCGATGCCCCCGGTCAAGTCCAAACCGAAACCGACCGACAACACCAAACAGCGCGGTGCCCGGAAGGCGCGCGAAAGGAAGACTCGCCCGCAGAAATCGCGCGAAGGAAACGCGCGCGACGAGAAGGAACCGGCTGCCGAGCCAACGCCGGAGGTGAACGGTCAGGCCGCGCCGCCACCGGCGGCCGTCGAACCCGATCCCGAGCTGACGCCTGAACAGGCCGAGCAGGCGCGCAAGAAATACCTCTTGAGGCGTTTCTGGATCAGCGGGCGCGGCTATTGGGGCCGGCATGGCGACAAGCTCGCATGGCCGTTCACGGTTCTGCTGCTGGTACTGATCGTCGTCAATGTCGGCTTCCAGTACGGCATCAACGTCTGGAACCGCGCCTTCTTCGACGCCATCGAGCAGCGCAACGTCAGCACCGTCTATATGCTGAGCGCCGTCTTCGTGCCGCTGGTGGCCGGAAGCGCCAGCCTTGTCGTCGCGCAGGTCTACCTGCGCATGACGATCCAGCGCCGCTGGCGCTCCTGGCTCACCACCGCCGTGATCGCGCGCTGGCTGGCCAGCGGCCGCTACTACCAGCTCAACCTCGTCAAAGGCGACCACACCAACCCCGAAGCCCGCCTCACCGAAGATCTGCGCATAGCCACCGAGTCGCCCGTCGATTTCATCGCCGGCGTCCTCAACGCGTTCCTGGCGGCCTCGACCTTCATCGTGGTGCTGTGGACGATCGGCGGGGCGCTGAGCTTCACGCTGGCGGGCACAACCGTCACCATCCCCGGCTTCCTCGTCGTCACCGCGGTCATCTATGCCGCCATCACCTCCACCTCGATGACGGTCATCGGCCGCCACTTCGTTCAGCTTTCCGAGGCGAAGAACCAGGCGGAAGCCGAATTCCGCTACGTGCTGACGCGCGTGCGCGAGAACGGCGAGAGCATCGCGCTGCTGGGCGGCGAGAAGGAGGAGCGCAGCGGCATCGACAGGAATTTCGGCCATGTGCTCAGGCAATGGGCGCAGCTGACCGGACAGCACATGCGCACCGCGCTTGTCTCGCAAGGCTCGATGCTGTTCGCGCCGGTGGTGCCGGTGCTGCTGTGCGCGCCAAAATTCCTCGAAGGCTCGATGTCGCTTGGCCAGGTCATGCAGGCGGCGTCGGCCTTCGCCATCGTGCAGGGCGCCTTCGGCTGGCTCGTCGACAACTATCCGCGGCTTGCCGATTGGAACGCCTCGGCCCGCCGCATCGCCTCGCTGATGATGTCGCTCGACGGGCTGGAGCGCGCCGAACAGAGCGACACTTTCGGCCGCATCAGGCACGGCAAGACCGAAAACGGCGCGATGCTCAGCCTCGACAATCTCTCCGTCACGCTCAACGACGGCACCGGCGTGGTCAAGGAGACCGAGGTCGAGATCGAGCCGGGCGAGCGGGTGCTGGTCGCGGGCGAATCCGGCACCGGCAAGTCGACGCTGGTGCGGGCCGTTGCCGGCCTCTGGCCATGGGGCGGCGGCAGCGTCAACTTCCATGCCGGCCGGCGGCTGTTCATGCTGCCGCAGCGCCCCTACATCCCGACAGGCACGCTGCGCCGTGCCGTCGCCTATCCCGCCGCCGCCGACAACTGGAAGAAGGGCGAGATCGATGCCGCCCTCGACAAGGTCGGCCTCGATTACCTGAAAGACAGGCTCGAGGACGACGCGCCGTGGGACCAGACGCTGTCGGGCGGCGAAAAGCAGCGCCTCGCCTTCGCGCGTCTCTTGCTGCACAGCCCCGACATCGTCGTGCTGGACGAGGCGACCTCCGCGCTCGACGAGAAGAGCCAGGACCAGATGATGGAGACGGTGATCCGCGAACTGCCCAAGGTCACCATCATCAGCGTCGCCCACCGCGCCGAGTTGGAAGCTTTCCACAGCCGCAAGATCACGCTGGAACGCCACAAGGGCGGGGCGAAGCTGGTGAGCGATGTCGAGCTGGTGCCAAGGAGGGGGAAGCGGAGCCTGATCAAGCGGGCGCTGTGGGGGAGCGGGACGCGGGATCGAGAGCCAGGGTGAGGGGAACGCGCGTTCTCCTCGGCCGCAGGGCGCGACCCGCGTATTAGGTGAAACTAATTTGCAAGTTATCCGTTAACGGCGCGGTGGGCGAACTCAATCCATGCCATTAGCCGCCCACGACGGATCGATAGTTACTAAGTTAAAAGGAGACGGTCCCTAAGCCTTTTGCGGTGCTTGGCGTTGGCGAGAGCGCTTTTCTATCATGGGTCTTTGGCGCGGCGTCCAGCCGCGGAGTACGGGTTCACGGAGAGTAGATCGCGGCGAGGGGCGCGCAGCCGGTGGGGTTCAGTGATGAACCATGTGCAGGGTACCCAATCAGCATGCTTCCATCGGGACTTCACCTTCATTGGACGACGGGTTTCGAGTTTACGTCCTGGAACGCGCGGTAGAGGCTGCACCCTCGCGCTATGCCTCATTTCGCTATGCCTCGTCCTGCTGCTGGGACTTCCGGCGAGGAGCCAGTCGACGGTCGACGACAGGCTGGGCCCCGGAGACTGGATCGAACTGCACGTCTGGCACTGGACCGCGCTGCGCGGCGGCGTCCTGGAGGGATTGCAGCTCAACCGAAACTTCGGCATCGACCAGACCGGCAGGCTTGATCTTCCAAACATCGGCAGCATTGGCGCCGCGGGCCTCAGCACGGACGAGTTGGCAAAGCTGATTGCCGATCGCCTGCAGGCCAGGAGTGGCCTGCCCGAGCGGCCGGAGACGAGCGTCGAGCGCATCCTGAAGCCGGCCACCGAAACGACAGGTTCCGTGGCATCCGAAGGCGGCCAGACGGCGCCCGAAGATATGGCGCCCACGGCGCCAGAGGCGCTCAAGGTACCGGAGCCGCTCAAGGAGGCTGCACGAAGCTTGCCCAGCGAGCATGAGCAGGCTTTGCGCCGTGAATTGGAGGCGGCACGAGCGGCGCTGGATGTCATGCAACGCAACGCGCGCGAGGAAAGCGCCGAGGCACATGCGGTTGCCGACAAGGCGGCCAGACAGGCGCAAGACCTGGAAAAGCAGCGGCAGAAAGCCGAAGCGCTGGCGCTCGATCTGGAGGCGGCGCGGCGCGTTATCGAAGGCTTCAAGGCCAAGGCCATGGTCTGGGACGATGAAAAGGCCGCCATGCTTCAGGCGGATCGCTCGGCAGAAGCCTCCCGGGCTGCTGTCCAGCGGACGCTCGATGAGGAGCGGCACAAGGTTGAGCTCGTGGAACAGGAACTCGCCTCGTCCCGCCAGGCCATCGACGGTCTCAGGACAGGCGCAGATGAGGCTGCGGTCGAACGGGCCAACGCCATAAAGGACCGCCAGGCGGCCGAGGCCGCGTTGAAGCAGGCCGGCGAGGCGCTGGCGCTGGAACGCCAACGGGCGGATGCCGCCGCGCGTGATCTCGACAGCATGCGCAAGGAGCGCGACGCTTCACGGGAGGCCGCGGCAGCGTTGAGCGCGGCCCTGGGACAAGAGCGCGAAAGGTCTGTCGGCCTGGCCCGCATCCTCAGTGCAGCACGGCAGGCAACCGGCATCGTCAAGGCGGAGCGTCGCACGGTGAACATGAAGCGCATGCCGAAAGCGTCGGCGCGCAAGGCGCCGGACAAGCAGAGGGTCAAGCTGCAAAGGTCGCCGCAACCCGACCTGGTGGCGACCATAGCTCTTCCCGCCGCTTTGCTGCCGACGCGACCACCGAAGCCGGACCCATGAGGAGCGGCGACCCGTAACGATACCGCGGGGAGGTATGGCCATGAAGAAATACATAGCAGCGGCCTTGGCGATCGGGATCACGACCGGGCCTGCCTCGGCTGTTGACGTCGGCGGGGGCGGCACCGTTGGCGGTGTCGGGGTCGGCGCTGGATTGAGCGCCGGTTCGCAAGGCGTGTCGGCGGATGCGGGTACGAGCGTCGACGGCGTCGGCGGAGCCAACGTTGGCGCATCGACCAGCGGCGGCGGATCACTCGGCGTCAGTGCCGGCGGCAACCTGGGCAGCCCACGCGCGGGCGTGTCGACGGGCGCCCAAGTGGGCAACCATCCTTCCGTCCAGCGCGGACCGCCTGCCTCTGCCCGGCGCCCGGCCGCGGCCACGAAAGCTTTGGCCAAGACCGCGGCACACTCCATCGTCCTGCCGCGAGCGCTGCGGCCTTCCAGGGCTGCCGACGGTGACCTGCGGCGGCTCACCGGGCGGCATCCGTTTGCGGTCCTGCCACCTCTGAAAGCGGTACCCGGCACGTCGGGTGCCGTGGTGCGCGCCTGTCGCGCGGCGATCATGACTGCAGCGAAGCCCCTTGGCGCCGTGCGTGTCTACGCAGCAAGCGCAGGCCACGCGCTTCAACGTCAAGGCGGTCTCAACGCCCCCATCGCGGTGCGCATAGACTATGAAAGGCAAGGCGGCATTGAAGTCCGGCAGGCGCGGGTCGGCTGCCGCCTCGACGCGGCGGGGGCGGTCACGGCGGTGATTTAGCGCGCACAGACACAACGGCGCCAAACCTCGGCTATTCGGTCTTCTCGACAAAAAGGCAGCGCATTGGCCGCGTTTTCCTTGGCCGCGGCAGGGCTATCGTCTATGGCGCTCCCCCGCGCAGCGCCGAGGCGGAGCGGGGGCTGGCACTGCCGTGCTATTACCTTCCTGAACCGCGCGGGATCGGCTGCAGACAAGGCGCCCGCGCCTCGGCTACAGTTGCGCCGGGTGCAAAAATCATCGAAGGGGAGCATCGCGATGAACGACGTCAGGGCACTTTCCGAGATCGCCAGCTACCACGCCCATATCTACTACGCCGGGCCGGCCGAGCGGCAACAAGCCGAATGGCTGCGTCTGCGCATTGCAGAGCGTTTCCGCGTGCGCCTGGGCAACTGGCGCGACGAGCCGGTCGGCCCGCATCAGCAGGCCATGTACCAGGTCTCTTTCGCGAACGAGGTTTTCGCCTCGCTGGTGCCGTGGCTGATGCTGAACCACGGCGGCTTGAGCATCCTCATCCACCCCAACACCGCCAACCCCAAGCGCGACCACCTGGTCGACCCGGTCTGGATCGGCCGCCCGCTTGGCGTGAACGGCGAGGTGCTTCCGGACGATGACGAGGCGGAAGCGGCGCTGGAGGTGAATACCGAGCCGACGATTGGGGTTTAGGAGGAGCCGTCCTCGAAGCCGTCTCCACATTGGACGAGAGGAGAGCACGCTGCGGGCGGCGAACCGCCGAAGCCTCGATCAGGATCTGCCGCAAATATGCAGCCAAGCTAAAATACCCGGCCGCGACATGGCGTTTCGCGCAGTTCACCTTGGAGCGGCGCAGAGGGGGCGTAATCTGAGGCAGGAAAAGAGTTGAACACCGCCCGGGCGTTACTGGTGATGTCTTGGAAACACACCCGCGATAAAGACAAGCGGTGAGCGGTTCTACTGCTTGCCAAACCGATGACCAGCCCATAAGCCTTGATTTCTGCGATCATTGATCCTCGGGGGAGGGCTTGTGGCGAAACAAACAAAGTTCGCGACGAAATGCGCCGCGTTGCGCCTGGGCGCCGCGATCCTCGCCATGCCGGTCGCCGATGCGTTTGCCGACAATGTCGTTGCGGACGACCAGATCGTCCAGGGAAGCCTCTGCGTCGGCCTGGATTGCGTCGACAACGAGGCCTTCGGGTTCAACACGATCATCGTGAAGGAAAACAACACACGGATCTATTTCGACGACACCAGCTCGGCGGCCGGATTTGCCGCCAATGACTGGGCGCTGATCGCGAACGATTCTGCTGGGGGTGGCGCCAACTACTTCGGCATCCAGGATGCGACGAGCAACAGGATGGTGTTCCGCGTCAATGCAGGCGCTCCGGAGAATGCGCTCTATGTCAGCAGCTCGGGCAATCTGGGCCTCGGCACGTCCAGTCCGGCCCTTGGGCTGCAGATAACCCGAGGCGATACGCCGGCGATCCGCCTGGAGCAGACCAATGCCAGCGGCTTCACGGCGCAGACCTGGGACATCGGCGCCAACGAGGCCAACTTCTTCGTGCGCGACACGACGAACGGGAGCCAGCTTCCTTTCCGCATCCGGCCGGGCGCCCCGACGAGCAGCCTCGACATCGCCGCGAACGGCAATGTCGGTCTCGGCACGACTTCCCCCGACAGCAAGCTGCATGTCTACGGCAGCTCCTCGCAAGACACTTTCGAGACCATCGGCGTGTCCTCGGCGGCCAGCGCGGACGGACTGACCCTCGGCTATGGCGGCGCGAGCCTCGGCGTCGGGACGTCGCTGATCAATGCCCATTCGGCTAGCGGGTCAAGCGGCCGGCTTCTCCTTGCCACCGATGGCGTGACGCGCATGACCATCGATGGAAACGGCAACGTGGGCATCGGCACGACCACCCCCGCCGCGGGTCTCGACGTCGTGGGCACCGTTCGTTTTGCATCGCTGGCGGGCTGCACCTCCGGCATCGGCACCAATGCCTCGGGCGATCTGGCCTGCATCACCGGCGGCGGAAGTCCGCCATATTACGACACGACCGCCTCCGGCCCACAGCCGAACGCCAGCGGAACGAACTCCACCGCCGCCGGTTCGGGGAGCAATGCCAGCGGCACGAATGCGCTGGCCGGCGGCACCAACAACCAGTCGCAGGGAAACAACACCACCGTCATCGGCTCGAACAACAGTGTCACGGGCAACGACAGCGGCGCTTTCGGCACGGGCAACACCGTCAACGGCAATGGCAGCTACGCGGTCGGCGACCCCAATGTCGTGAACGGCAACAACGCCTTCGTTTACGGCGACGACAATTCCGTCAACGCCCCGAATGTCGCCGGCAACGGCAACGGCATCCAGGTCTTCGGGTCGAACAACAGCGTCGCAAGCACCGCCAATTCATCCGGATCGCTGGTGGTCGGATCGGGCAATAAGGTCAACGCCACCAACGCCGTCGCGCTCGGCAATGGAACGACCGTGACCGGCGCCAAAGCAATCGCCGTCGGATCGGGCGCATCGTCGGCCGGCCTGAACGCGGTTGCGATCGGCGCCGGTGCGAGCGCCGGCTATGCGGGCTCGGCGGCCTACGGCTCGGGCGCGGTCGCGACAAGGCAGAACGAGCAGGTCTTCGGGACGGCGAGCAACACCTATGCGATGCCCGGCTTGACGTCGGCGGCAAGTTCGTTGGCCCAAACCGGCTCGATTCAGATCGTCACCACCGATTCCACCGGCAATCTTGCTTCCGTGAGCCCGGGCGTGCTCGGCCTCTCCGACCCTTCGCTGTTCAACAGCCTCAACTCCCGCATCGACACTGTCGGCAGCCACGCCTATTCGGGCGTCGCCATGGCGATGGCGCTGGCCGGCGCCCCGACCGTGCTTCCGGACGAGAGATTCGTCACCACCTTGAACTGGGGCACATTCGAGGGCGCCAACGCCTTTGCGCTCAGCGCGGGCGCCCGGCTCGGCGAGCAGCTCCAGCTGAATGGCGGCGTCGCCTTCGATCCCGACCAGCATATGGCCGGCGGACGGCTGGGCCTGAGGATGAGCTGGTAGGAAGCGGTCCCGCCGGCGCGACATGATGATCCCGATGAAAATAGTCACAACCATCCTTGCGGCGATGCTGGCCGTGTGCACCGCTGGACCTGGCCTTGCCCAGACCCAGGCGCCGGCGGAGGGGAAGAAGAAGGCGGCGGCGCCGGCCCCACCCGGCTGGCCCGCGAATGCCGCGCAGTCGATCTACCTCGCCCGCAGCACGATGATGGCTCTCCAGCAGGCGGTGGAGACAGGCAATTTCACGGTGCTCAGGGATCTGGGTTCGCCAGGCTTTCGCGCCCAGAACACCGCCGCCGATCTTGCGATCAGGTTCCAGGCTCTGCGCCAGGCCGGCGCGGATCTCACGGCGGTTGCCGTCATCGCACCGCAATTGTCCACGCCTCCCTTTCTCGATCCCCAGAAGCAACTGCACCTCGTCGGCCTGTTCCCCACGCAGCCGCTGGAAATCGATTTCGACCTGTCCTTCGAAAACGTCGACAACCGCTGGAGGATCTCCGCCATCGGAGTGACGGCCGCCCCGGCGCCGAAAGGCCCAGACAGCGGCGAGAAGGGTAAACCGGCGAAATAAACGGCCGCTCGCGACGGCGTGGGCGAGAAGCACCCGCGCTGGTGACTTCGACCAACCCCAGGCGCGACCATCTGGTCGACCCGATGGCCGCCGGAGCGAACCGGGCATCGTGATCTGCCGAAGGCTCGCGCCGGCGGCAGATCACCTCAAGAAGCACCGCCGGCTCAGGGCCAACGCCGCGCCTATCACCTTCGTCATCCTAGGGCGGAGCAAGGAGCGAAGCGACGCGCGCAGACCCTAGGATCCTGTGTGTTGGTTCCGGTGTATGGTTGAAGTGGGAAGGAGACCGAGTGGATCCTGGTCGTCCTTTCGGACAGGCCGTGGCATGGCCCGGTCCCTTCCCACCGGTAAAACCATCAACCTGAAC
>NZ_SRUU01000030.1 GCF_004791585.1 Mesorhizobium sp. M1C.F.Ca.ET.210.01.1.1 | reverse complement strand
ACACCGTGCCGGTGCGCGAGGTCAGGCTCTCGGCCGGCGCCGGTTTCGTCGTCATCATCTGCGGCGAGATCATGACCATGCCCGGCCTGCCCAAGGCGCCGTCCTCGGAAAAGATCTTCCTCAACGAGGCTGGCCAGATCGAGGGTCTGTTCTAACCATCGCTCGAGCTGAAATGACCAAGGGCGCCGGCTCATCGCGGCGCCCTTTTGCTTGGCCAGGTTCTACGACACAGCGGATGAGCCGAATTTCTTGATGCCGGCGACCGACATGGTGACGAACTGGTCGAGGATGGTGAAGAAGATGTCGAGGCTGAAGCCGAACAGGAAGGCGAAGGTGAACAGGCTGAAACCTATTCCGGTGACCTCGCCGCCGAGCTTGGTTCCCGGCGCCATGAACCATGCCAGGATCATGCCGGCCAGCGCGCCAAGCGCAATACGATGGATAAGCCGCGCCAGCGTCGGATTGGGCAAGAGCGGATTGAGGATCATCCGCATGTGGAACATGATCCCGCCAAGTGCGCCATAGAGCGCGGGCAGGATCCACAACGCATAGGGGCTGAGGACCTCGCTGAGGGTCTTGGCCTGCAGTGTCAGCGTCGAAATCGAATTCGGCGTGATGGTGATGACGCCTTCGCATTGCAGGCTGCGCGTCGCTTCATCGAAATCGACGCTTACGTCGTCAACCTTAGTCGTCATGTCGGTAGCGCTGACGACCTCGGTGTTGTCTTGGCCATTGTTTTTGATCTTGCAGTCGAAATCCGACTGTTTGAGCAGCGGCCGACTGCTCTCAGCCCCGCCTTGTTGCTCGGCCGGGGCCACCTCCTGGCTGCAGAACTGGTTTATGGCCATCTGCCTCGGGTTTGAGAAATCCGGCGGGGCGCCCGCTTTGGTGGTCGAGGCGGAAAGCTTGCAGTAGGCCCATTGCATTCCCCAGATCGGAAATGGCGCCTCCTGCGTCATGAACCCTTGCGCCCTCACCAGCAGCGAGGAAAAACGCTGATCGAGCGAATGCAGGTTGTCGACGGAATTGTAATACGCATCTTTCAGCAGCGTCAGGTCGGTCGTCGTCGTCGAACCCTGCTGGTCGATGGCCGAGCCTAGCTGCTTCTTCGTTGCCCAGACCTGCCTGATCGATTGGCCGAAGCGGGCGCTGAAATCGTTGTTGTCAATCTCCTGCAGTTCGACATTGATCGAAACGCCCCTGTTGTAGACGTAGGTCAGCTTGCCGATGACGATCATCATCGTCACCGACAGCGCAACGAGGAGATATGTCGCGAAGGCGGTCCGGCGCGACATATCGCCGGGCAACCAACCCGACCGCAAGGCCGCCAGGGTGGAGAACGGCACGGTGGCGGAACAATCGTTGAGTACCGTCTGAAGATTGACCACGGCAGGTTGGCTGGCGGTGGCGTCATCGAGCTTTTCGGCATCGCCAATGGCCGCGAACAGGGAGCTGTCCTTGAACACGCCGTAGCGGCCGTAGCTGGCGACCAGCTTCGCGTCCGCGAGCAGACCGGAAACAAGAGGATCCTTGGGCGTCGTCATGGCGGCCTCTCGGACGACTACCCCAGATAACCCTGGACAAAGCCGTATTGCGACGGGCATCCGCATGGATATCCGGGCGGCCCGGGTGGCTGCGCCCAGCACCAGAAGAATTGGGTGAAGCAGATCGTGCCCGGCGCGTGCGGTGGAACTTGCGCGAAGGCGGGCCAAGGCAACAGCGCTGCGCCGACAGCAAGCGTCAGGACAACCACGGTTCGTGCAATGCGCGCTTTCACTCGAGCCCCCAGCCAACCGCGCTCAGCCAAATGCCGTATGACTTTCCAGAAATTCTGGGATGACTTCTGTGAAACGCGTCACGCCAATCTCGTTATTTGGCTCCAAAGCAAAAGCGCCGCATTGTTGCGGCGCCTTTCTTGTCTCGAAGCGGCCCAAATCTAGGCGGCGTTGCGCTTCAGCGCCCGCTGGTTCGACGCATAGATGGTGTCGCGCTCCGGCAGGGTGCCGGTCTTCAAGCACTCGATCCATTCGGCGGTCTTCAGCACGGCGGCGAACCGCGACTGCAGCACGACGCTCACCACGCGATGGATGTCCTCGGCCGACGCATAGCCGGCACTGTTGGCATAGGGCACCGAGCCGCTGGCATCCGAAAGGAACTCGACGGCAAATCCCATATGCACCGCGTGGATGATGGTCGAGAGATCGCAATTATGCGTCATGTAGCCGACGACCGCGATCGTATCGATACGGTTGGCGCGCAGCCAGTCTTCGAGGTCGGTGCCGATGAATGCGGAGGGCAGCTTCTTCTCGACATAATGATCGCGGGCGCGCCGGGCGATCTCGGGATGCAATTCACCGCCGTGACTGCCCTTGGCGAAGATCGGCGAAGTTTCGGGTGCCATCTGCCTGACGACGACGATCTTGATGCCGGCCGCAGCCGCAGCATCCATGGCGCGCGCCACATTGGCGACGCTGTCGGCGAAGGGCGGATGCTGGATGGCGAGATTGCCGCCGTTATAGTCATTCTGGACATCGACGACGACGAGCGCGCGGCGCGGCTGGGTGGCTTGTGCTGACATGGCGGTTTCCTTTCGACCGGGTTGATGCAGGCAAAGCTAGGGCGAACGCCCGCACACAGAAAGTGTCCCGATTGACATTATTCGAAAGAATTGGGACACTCCTGCCTAATTCCCAATGGTGTCTGCCATGCGCAATCCGGTCATTGCCGCCGTCGCTTTCGACGGCATCAGCCCCTTCCATCTTTCGGTGCCATGCCTGGTTTTCGGCGCGGACCGCACCAAGCTTGGCCTGCCGCGCTTCGACTTCCGCGTCTGCGCGGCCGAGCAAGGGCCTATTCATACCGATGCCGGGCTGAGCATTTCGGTCCCGCATGATCTTTCGGCGCTTGACGCGGCCGACATCGTCATCATCCCAAGCTGGAAGGATCTTGAGGCCCCCCTGGCCGCGCCGCTCAAGGATGCGCTCGAACGGGCGCACGAGCGCGGCGCGCTGATCGTCGGCCTGTGCCTCGGCCCCATCGCCGCCGCCGGACTGCTTGCGGGGCGCAAGGCGACCACGCATTGGGCCTATACCGATCAGCTGCAGGCGCTTCATCCCGACATCGCCGTCGATGCCGACGTGCTCTATGTCGATGACGGCGACATCGTCACCTCCGCCGGCGTCGCCGCAGGCCTCGACTGCTGCCTGCACATCGTGCGGGCCCGCTACGGCGCCGAGGCAGCACTTCGGCTTGCCCGCCACGTCGTGCTCTCGCCTCACCGGCAAGGCGGACAGGCGCAGTTCATAGAGCGCCCGCTCGCGCCGACGCCGACCACCGACCGGTTCGCGAAGGCCCTCGATGAGGTGCGGGCAAAGCTCGGCGAAACGCACGGCCTGGACAGCGTCGCCGAAGCAGCGGGCCTCACCCGCCGCACCTTCACGCGCCGTTTCCAGAAGATGATGGGCACCAGCTTCGGCGACTGGCTGGCCGACCAGCGCGTGGCGCTGGCGCAGCGACTGCTGGAACAGACGGACAAGTCGATGGACTTGGTGGCCTTCGAGGCTGGTTTCGGCAGCGCCACCTCGCTGCGCCAGCATTTCGCCGCTCGGCTCAGGACCTCGCCGATGCAATACAGGCGTGAATTCTCAAGGGGCACTCAGGCCACGCTCAACGCCGCGTGAGCGCCCGCGCCGGATTGCCGACCGCCGTGGCGTTCGCGGCCACGTCGCGTGTCACAACCGCTCCGGCGCCGACGATGGCGCCCTCGCCAATGCTGACGCCGGCAAGGATCACCGCGCTGCCGCCGATCCAGGCATTGTCGCCGATCGTGACCGGTTTCGCGATCTCCAGTCCGGCTTGCCGTCCGGCAGCTTCCCAGTGATGCTCGGCGCAATAGATCTGCACATTGGGGCCAAGCTGCGTTCCCTTGCCGATGTGCACCGGCGCGGTATCGAGGATGGTGCAGCCGGCATTGAGGAAGGCGCCTTCGCCGAGGAACAGGTTGAAGCCATAGGCACAATGGAAAGGCGCCTCGATGCGCGCGCCCTCGCCCGCGCCGCCGAGCAGCGCCCGCAACGCCGGGCCAATGTCGCCGCGCTGCCGGGGCGGCAGGCTGTTGTGCTCGAAAGCGGCATCGCGGGCGGCAACGCGCAGCTCTTCCAGCTCCGGGTCGATGCAGGTGTACCATTCACCCGTCACCATCTTCATGCGCTCGCTTGTCGTCATGGCCGCTCCTCCGAGGCTGCCTGCTGCCAAAGTCCGCGCCTTGGCGAAAGCCGATGGCCAAACGCCCGGTCTATGCTAGCCTACCATGCTGGGCCCTGCGAGGTCCTGATTTTGAGGGGGTCGATCATGCTTTACCTGCTTGCATTGCTGATCGGTGTCATTGCCGGCCTCCGCGCCATGACCGCGCCGGCCGCCGTCGCCTGGGGTTGTTATCTCGGCTGGCTGCCGGTCACCGGCACGTGGGCGAGCTTCATGGGCCATTGGGCCGCCGTTGGCGTCTTCACGATCCTGGCGATCGTCGAGCTCGTCACCGACCAGTTGCCGTCGACGCCAAGCCGCAAGGTGCCGCAGCAGTTCGGCGTCCGCATCATCATGGGGGCCTTCACCGGCGCGGTCATCGGCGCGACCGGCGGCGCCACCATCGGCGGCCTGATCGCCGGCGCGATCGGCGCGGTGATCGGCACGCTGGGCGGCGCCGAGGCGCGCGGCCGGCTGGCCGCCGCCTTCGGCAAGGATCCGCCCGCCGCCTTCATCGAGGACGCCGTTGCCATTGTCGGCGGCCTGCTGATCGTGGCGGCCGTCGCATGACGGCCAAGAGCTTCGACGCCATCGTCATCGGTGCCGGCCAGGCCGGCACGCCGCTTGCCGGCCGGCTGAACGCGGCCGGCATGAGCGTGGCGCTGATCGAGCGCAAGCTGGTCGGCGGCACCTGCGTCAACACGGGCTGCATCCCGACCAAGACGATGGTGGCGAGCGCCTATGCCGCCCACCTCGCCCGCCGCGCCGCCGACTATGGCGTGACGCTTTCCGGTGCGGTCGGCGTCGACTACAAGGCGATCAAGGCGCGCAAGGACAAGGTGTCGGGCGCCTCCCGCACGGGGCTCGAGACCTGGATCGCCGGCATGGAGAAGTGCACGCTCTACCGCGGCCATGCCCGTTTCGAGTCCGCCAACATCGTGCGCGTCGGCGACGATCTGCTGACCGCACCGAAGATCTTCCTCAACACCGGCGGCCGCGCCTCGGTGCCCAACCTGCCCGGTGTCGACGATATACCCTACCTCACCAATTCCTCGATGATGGATCTCGATGTGCTGCCCGGCCATCTCGTCGTCGTCGGCGGCAGCTACATCTCGCTCGAATTCGCGCAGATGTTCCGCCGCTTCGGCTCCGAGGTCACAGTGATCGAGAAGGCTCCGCGGCTGGCGGGCCGCGAGGACGAGGAAACCTCGGCCGCCATCCTGTCGATCCTGGAAAACGAAGGAATCACCGTCCATCTCGGCGCCGCCGACATCGGCTTCGCCAGGAAGGGCAACGAGATCGCCGTGACCTTCTCGGGCGGCAAGCCGCCGGCCGTCGGCTCGCATGTGCTGCTGGCGCTTGGCCGGGTGCCCAACACCGACGATCTTGGCCTCGACAAAGCCGGCGTCGAGGTCGACAAGCGCGGCTTCATCGTCGTCGACGACCAGCTGCGCACCAGCGTTCCCGGCATCTGGGCGATGGGCGACTGCAACGGCAAGGGCGCCTTCACCCACACCTCCTACAATGACTACGAGATCGTCGCCGCCAATCTGCTCGACAACGATCCGCGCAAGGTGAGCGACCGCATCGAGGCCTATGCGCTCTACATCGATCCGCCGCTCGGCCGCTGTGGCATGACAGAGGCGGCGGTGAGGAAATCCGGTCGCCGGGCGCTGGTCGGCCAGCGGCCGATGACGCGCGTTGGCCGCGCCGTCGAGAAGGGCGAGACGCAGGGCTTCATGAAGATCCTGGCCGATGCCGACACCGGCGAGATCCTTGGCTGCGCTGTGCTTGGGCCGGGCGGCGACGAGGCGATCCACTGCGTGCTCGACCTCATGTATGCCAAGGCACCGATCTCGACGCTGGCGCGCGCCATGCACATCCACCCCAACGTCTCGGAGCTTCTGCCAACCATCGCCCAGGAGCTGAAACCGCTGGTCTGAAGCAGTTCGCAGGCGCTTGACCGCCGTGCCGCAGGCGCGGCCGGCCGGACAGTAGCCTTACGCCGACAGCCAACCGGGCTGGACCACTCGACAGCCGAACCGCAAACATGCATGTCTGCCTCTCCATCGGAGGCACCCATGCAGAAAACCCTCGAATGTATTGCTGGCGACGCCGAAGGCACCACTTACGAATTCCCGGTCTTTCGCTTCGAGGGCACGGACAAAGCGGCTCCGACCGCCTACCTGCAAGCGGCCCTTCATGCCGGGGAGTTGCCGGGCGTCGTCGCCATCGACGCGCTGATGCCGACGCTGGCCAAGGCGGAAGCGGAAGGCCGCATCAAGGGCGACATCACCATCGTGCCGTGGGCCAATCCGATCGGTCGCGCCCAGTATCATTTCGGCGAGCATCAGGGTCGCTTCAACCTCGGTACCCGCACCAATTTCAACCGTGCCTTTCCGCTGCTTGCAGCGCCAGACGTCAAGCTTTTGCCGGACGTCAGCCTCGGCGGCGCCGACCGCCGGCTGAAGAACCGGCTCGTCGAGCTCTCGCTCGGCAACGACATCGTGCTCGACCTCCACTGCGACGACGAAGGTCTCGCCTACCTCTATATCCACACCAGCCTGTGGCCGGCGATGGCCGACTGCGCGGCCGCCATGGGCGCCGATGCCGTTGTGCTGTGGAGCGAGGACATGAGCGGCACCTTCGAGGGCGCCTCGATCATGCCCTATCAGAATGTGCCGCCGAGCGTTGCGCGCTTCGACCGGCGCGTCGTCACCACGGTCGAATATCGCGGCATGCTCGATGTCGATGGCGCGCTTGCCGCTTCCGATGCCGTGGGCCTCCATCGTCTGCTGGTGACGCGCGGCGTCATCGAGGATCCGTCAATTCAGAAAGCCGGCAACTTTACCGGCGCCGTCGTGCCGCTGGAAAACATCGACATGATGCCCTCGCCCAGGGCCGGGGCGATCCTTTACGACGTCAGGCCCGGCGATCGCGTCGCCAAGGGCGACAGGCTCGCCACGATCATCCATGCGCCCGGCGAGCCGGGCGGCCGCACCGAGGTCTTCGCGCCGCAGTCGGGCTTCATCCTGACCCGCCGTTCGCGCCGCATCATCCGCGCCGGTGAAGACCTGCTGAAGCTCGCCGGCGACAAGAGGAGCGACGATGCGCGCTCGGGCACGCTGGAGGACTGATGCATGTCGCCCAAGAGTGCTCAGCGGTTTTGGGCAACATGCACCAGGCAAAGGCTTGCGCCTTTCACCATCCGCATGAAATCCAGTTGCGCGACCGCCCATTCGCCGCTATGGGAGTCGCCATGAACATGCGTTCGAACAAGACCGTTTGGTGGTGGGCTCGCTGACAGCGGCCGGTTCGAACGCGCGTGCGTAAAGAGAGGGTGGCCGCAACGGAATGTCCGGGCGGCCATTTGTTTTTTCAAGCCATTCCCGGGTCCGTTGCCCAAAACGCTGATGGAGACGGCAATGACGACTAAAGTTCTGGACAACGGGGCCGAGCGCTTCGTCACCGCGGGCGGGGTGACGATCACCCGCGAACGCCATGACCAGCCCTATGAAGGCGCCATCGACGCCTACGTCGATGGGCTGAATTCGCGCCGCGGCGCGGTGTTTTCCTCGAACTACGAGTATCCGGGCCGCTACACGCGCTGGGACACGGCCATCATCGATCCACCGCTGGTGATCTCGGCGCGCGGCCGCGCCATGCGCATCGAGGCGCTGAACAGCCGCGGCGAGGTGCTCTTGCCGGTGATCGGCAAGGCGCTTGGCGAACTCAGCGAGGTGACGATCGCCGAGACCTCGAAAAAGCTCATCCGCCTCGAGGTTGCCAAGCCCGGCCGCGTCTTCACCGAGGAGGAGCGCAGCCGCGTTCCCTCCGTCTTCACCGTGCTGCGCGCCATCACCGCGTTGTTCAAGACCGCCGAGGACGCCAATCTCGGCCTCTACGGCGCCTTCGGCTACGACCTCGCCTTCCAGTTCGACCCGGTCGACTACAAGCTCGAGCGCAAGGAAAGCCAGCGCGATCTCGTGCTGTTCCTGCCCGACGAGATCCTGGTCGTCGACCACTATTCGACCAAGGCCTGGACCGACCGCTACGACTATTCCGGCGACGGTTTTTCCACCGAAGGCCTGGCGCGCGACGCCCATGCCGAGCCGTTCAAGACCGCCGACCGCATTCCGCCGCGCGGCGACCATGAGCCGGGCGAATACGCGAACCTGGTTCGCCGGGCGATGGAAAGCTTCAAGCGCGGCGACCTGTTCGAGGTCGTGCCCGGCCAGATGTTCTACGAGCGCTGCGAGACCCAGCCTTCCGACATTTCCCGCAAGCTGAAGTCGATCAACCCGTCCCCCTACTCCTTCTTCATCAATCTCGGCGAAAACGAATATCTGATCGGCGCCTCGCCGGAAATGTTCGTGCGCGTCAATGGCCGGCGGGTCGAGACCTGCCCGATCTCCGGCACCATCAAGCGCGGCGACGACGCCATCTCCGACAGCGAGCAGATCCTCAAGCTGCTCAACTCCAAGAAGGACGAATCCGAGCTCACCATGTGCTCGGATGTCGACCGCAACGACAAGTCGCGCGTCTGCGAGCCGGGCTCGGTGCGCGTCATCGGCCGCCGTCAGATCGAGATGTATTCGCGCCTCATCCACACCGTCGACCACATCGAAGGGCGGCTGCGCGAAGGTATGGACGCCTTCGACGCCTTCCTGTCGCATGCCTGGGCGGTCACCGTCACCGGCGCGCCGAAGCTGTGGGCCATGCGCTTCATCGAGCAGAACGAGAAGAGCCCGCGCGCCTGGTATGGCGGCGCCATCGGCATGGTCAACTTCAACGGCGACATGAACACCGGGCTGACGCTGCGCACCATCCGCATCAAGGACGGCATCGCCGAAGTGCGCGCCGGCGCCACGCTGCTCTTCGACAGCGTTCCCGAGGAAGAAGAAGCCGAAACCGAATTGAAGGCATCAGCCATGCTCTCCGCCATCCGCGACGCCAAGGCCGGCAACGCCGCCGGCGCCGAACGCGCCACCGCGCGCGTCGGCGACGGCGTCAACATCCTGCTCGTCGACCACGAGGACTCCTTCGTCCACACGCTGGCCAATTACTTCCGCCAGACCGGCGCCAATGTTTCCACCGTGCGCACGCCGGTGCCGGAGGAGGTTTTTGAGCGGTTGAAGCCCGATCTCGTCGTGCTCTCGCCCGGCCCGGGCACGCCAAAGGATTTCGATTGCGCGGCCACCATCAAAAGGGCGCGCGCTCGCGACCTGCCGATCTTCGGCGTCTGTCTTGGCCTGCAGGCGCTCGCCGAAGCCTATGGCGGCGAACTGAGGCAGTTGCACATCCCGATGCACGGCAAGCCGTCGCGCATCCGCGTCTCCAAGCCCGGCATCATCTTCTCGGGCCTGCCCAAGGAAGTGACCGTTGGCCGTTATCACTCGATCTTCGCCGATCCGGTACGCCTGCCCGATGGATTCGTGGTCACCGCCGAGACCGAGGACGGCGTCATCATGGCCTTCGAGCATCGCAAGGAACCGATCGCCGCGGTGCAGTTCCACCCGGAATCGATCATGACGCTCGGCCACAATGCCGGCATGCGCATCATCGAGAACATCGTCGCGCATCTGCCTCGCAAGGCCAAGGAAAAGGCCGCCTAGGGCGGCAGGTTGGGATGAACGCGGCAACGACGATGACGACGACGGAAACAAAGGCGGCGGCCAGGCAAAAGGTCGCCAGCCTTGCCTTCTGGTCGATCGTCGTCGCTGGCGTCGTGCTCGCCCTCAAGCTTGTCGCCTGGTACATCACCGGTTCGGTCGCGCTCTATTCGGACGCGGCGGAATCGATCGTCAACGTCATCGCTTCGGTCGCCGCCTTCTGGGCGATCCAGGTCAGCTACAAGCCGGCCGACCAGGACCATCCCTTCGGCCATCACAAGGCCGAGTATTTCTCGGCCGTTCTCGAAGGCGTGCTGATCGTCGTCGCGGCCCTCCTGATCCTCAACGAGGTCTGGCGATCCTGGCAGCATCCCGCCCCGCTCGAGCAGCCCTGGAAAGGCCTTGCGGTCAACGGCGTGGCGACAGTCATCAACGCGATCTGGGCCTGGACCCTGATCCGCGCCGGACAGAACGCCAAGTCGCCCGCGTTGACCGCCGACGGCCAGCACATCATGACCGACGTCGTGACGTCAGTCGGCGTGTTCGGCGGCCTTGTCGGCGCGGTGCTCACCGGCTGGCAGATCCTCGACCCGGCGCTTGCCGTGATCGTCGCGCTCAACATCCTCTGGCAGGGCTGGCACGTCATCGGCTCGTCGGTGAACGGCCTGATGGACCGCGCCGTCGATCAGCAGGAACACATGCAGATCCGCGACATCATCTCGGCCAATTCGAAGGGCGCGCTGGAGGTGCATGACCTGAAGACGCGCATTGCCGGACGCGCCACTTTCATCGAGTTCCACCTGGTCGTCGACGCCGACATGTCGGTCGGCGCCAGCCATGTCATCTGCGACCGCATCGAGGACGCGCTGAAAGCCGAAATCCCTTCGGTGCGCGTCACCATCCATGTCGAGCCGGACGACGAGGCGAAACTGCCGAAGGGCACGACCGCGGTGCCGTTCGCGTAAGCGCCAGACTTACGGCGCGCAGGCCGACTGCGGCATCGGATTCAGCCTGTAGATCTTGTCGTCGGATTTCGTCTTGCCGCCTGCCGCCTTCGAGCAGAGATCGACGATGGCGAGCGCGCTGTTGGGGTTGGCCAGCATCATCGTGGCGCTGGCGCCGCGCTTCAGGAAAATCTCCTTCTGCGAGATGTCGCAGGCAAAATCGCTCATCTTCGAGCTGGCCGAGCAGCGCCACTGGTCGGCCTCGCCCTGGCAGGAATAGGTCTGGGTGACCTTGGCCCCCTTCTGCCTGGTCGTCACCGAGACGGCGATATCGGCGCCGTCGGGCCAGTTGGCGGCATCGCCGCTGGCGGCGAACGAGGCGAGCTCGATCGGGCCGCGGAAGACGCGGATCGACTGCGTCACCTGGTCGGGATGCGACTTCAGATGTTCGGCATCGTAGTCACGGCCGTAGCAGAAGGACTGGTCAGGTTTCAGCCGCTCGCGGAGCGGAGCCCCCAGCGCCGGGTCGATCGGATCAATGCGAGCGAACTCCGCCTTGCAGGTGGAGGCCGGCATCGGGTCGAGACGGAAATTGTCATCCTCGCTGCCGAGCGCCTGCTCGTTGTACTTCGCCTTGCCGAGATCCTCCTCCGCGCCCGCGTCGAGATACACGTCAGGCTGCAGGTCGGAGAGGATCAGCCGGCCCTTGTCGTCGACCTTGAGCGAGGCGAGCGTGCGGTCGCACTCCATGCCGCAATGGATGCCGCTCGCCTTGTCGCCCGGATCCTCCTTGTTGCACCAGCCTGCCGCCCATTCCGGTTTCTTGGCGCCGCGCACCGTCGTGGTGAGGAAGCCGTTGTAAGCGGCGTCGCCGAGCGTGCTCGGTTCCTCGTTCGGTCGGCTGACCGGATCATGGCCGTAATAGAAGAAGATGCGCGCCACCTTCTGGTGCGAATGCGCCTTGAGGTGCGCGACATCATAGACGCGGCCGAAGCAGGCGTCGGCGCCGTTGGGGCTAAGCTCGGTGAGCTTGAGAGCATCCTCGGCAAGAGCGGCGCCCGAAATGAACAATGCCGCGCCAAGTGCCGCGCCCCCGACCATCCTTGAGGCCATGCCACCCTCCTCGCACCGACAGGACTTCGATATGCTAGTCTAAAGCATGTCTCCCGAAAGTGGGAATCGGTTTCGGGACAAAGATATGCGTAAAATCAAAAACCTAAAGCGCACGGAGCGAACCTGAAAGATCGCGACGCGCTTTGGGCACGACGCTCAGGCGAGGCAAAATCGGGCAGGCAAGCAGAGGAGGACAGGATGCTGCGCCGTGACATTTTCCGCGCCGGCCTTGCCGGAGCCGCAGGTCTTTTCGGCCTGCGCCAGGCTAGTGCCGCCGCGGGCGAGGAAAGGCTGAAGGTCGCCTATCATCTCAGCGACGCCGACAAGGTCAATTTCGTACTCGGCAACATCAAGAACCACTATGAGGGCACCGGCGGCAATGTCGAGATCGTGCTGGTCGTGCACGGTCCGGCCCTTGCGGCCTTCAAGGCCAAGAGCGCTTCCGGCGCGACGTCGAGCCGCTTTGCCGGCCTTGTCCAGCAGGGGCTGGTTCCGCAGGCCTGCGGCAACACGTTGCGCGGCATGGACATTGCCGTGACCGACCTGCTCGCCGGCTTCCAGGTCGCCGACAAGGGCGGCGTCGTCAGGCTCGCGGAGCTGCAGCGGCAGGGCTACGTCTATCTCCGACCCTGATTTCGGGCCCTGGTTTCGGCTGGGCTTGAACACCTGGCCGGCATGCGTCTACCAATGGCCGACGACAATCCCGGAGGTATCGACGTGACAGCCGACCCAACCGCACTTGTCATTCCAGACCTTGCCGGCAAGGTGGTGCTGGTCACCGGCGCGTCGACCGGCATCGGCGCCGCGCTCGCCCGCGCCTATGCCCGGCAGAAATGCCGCGTCGCGTTGCACTACAATTCGAGCCGGGAAGCCGCCGAAAAGCTCGCCGGAACCATCCGCGACCAAGGCGGCGAAGTGTTCCTGACCCAGGGCGATTTTTCGGTTCCCGCCGACGTCGAGCGTGTGGTCGAGGAGAGCGCGCAACATCTCGGCCGACTCGACGGGCTGGTCAACAATGCCGGAGGCATGCTCGGCCGCGTCGCCTATGCCGAGCAGACCGAAGCGCATTACGACGCGGTGATGGACCTCAACGCGCGTTCGGTGCTGACCGCCTCGCGCAAGGCGATCCCGTGGCTGAAGCGTCAGGGCGGCTTCATCATCAACACCACCTCGATCGCGGCCCGCAACGGAGCCGGCGGCGGCGCCGGCCTCTACGGCTCGTCCAAGGCCTTCGTCTCCAACGTGACACGCGGCATGGCCAAGGAACTGATCGGCTTCGGCATCCGCGTCAACGCAGTGGCGCCGGGCACCATCCTGACGCCGTTCCACGAACGCTATTCGAGCGCCGAACAAATGAAGGCCACGGTTGCGACCATACCGCAAGGCCGAGCCGGGACAGCCGAGGATTGCGTCGGCGCCTATCTGTTCCTGTCCTCCGGTCTCTTGAGCGGCTACATCATCGGTCAGGTGATCGAGGTAAACGGTGGCCAGTTGATGCCGTGAGCCGCCGACTGCATACTTGGGCGGCATACAACCTGCAGGGAGAGCAATGGCATGTTCGGACTGATCGGCAAGATGCGGGCGGCACGCGGCCAGCGCGACGCGGTCATGGACGTGCTGCGCGAAAGCACCGCTGCGCTCCCCGGCTGCCTGAGCTACATCATCGCCACCGACCCCGTAGACGCCGATGCGATCTGGGTCACTGAAGTGTGGACCGATCAGGCTAGCCACAAGGCCTCCCTGCAATTGCCGGAAGTCCAGGCCGCCATCGCCAGGGCGCGCCCCTTCATCGCTGGCTTCGAGTTCCAGGTCGAGACCCATCCGGTCGGCGGCTTCGGCCTTCCGGCCGAGAAGAGCGGCTGAAAGCGGGACCGGCGCGAAATCGAATTCTTCGCCGGGAACCGGGTTCGCGTTTGCCTGTCTCCGGTCTGGAGCAATTTCAGGAAAAATGTGAACCGGTTTTCCGTGAGAAATTACGCGAAAACAAGGAGATAGAGCGGCTCGCCATTTCAGTGGAACGGTGGTCGGCCCGCTTCCTCGTCGTGTTGCTCATTGGGCCAAGCATAGCCGAGCTGGTGGCGCGAAACGTCAGGCACTGACACGCAGTTTCAATGCGAGGGGGAGGAGAACACCAATGAGCCGCCGTTTGAATGCCGTCGATCTTTCTGGCCGCGTCGCCGTCGTGACGGGCGGCGCGCAAGGCATCGGCCTTGCCGTCGCCCGCCGCCTGCTGTCGTCAGGCGCAAGGGTCGCCATCTGGGACATCGACCGGGCAGCGATGAGGAACGCAGTCGCCGAGCTTGCGCCGCTTGGCCGCATCGAGGCCTTCCTTTGCGACCAGTCGCAGATCGAGGCCGTCGACCGCGCCGCCAGCGAGACCGAACAGGCGCTTGGGCCCGCCGATCTTCTCGTCAACAATGCCGGCATTGCCGGGCCGGCCGCGACCGTTGTGGACTATGACCCGGCCGCCTGGCGCCAGATCGTCGACATCGACCTCAACGGCGTCTTCTACTGCTGCAGGCGCCTGGTGCCCGGCATGATCGCGGGCAACTACGGCCGCATCGTCAATGTCGCCTCCGTCGCCGGCAAAGAGGGCAACCCCAATGCCGCGGCCTATTCGGCCGCCAAGGCCGGCGTGCTCGCATTGACCAAATCGCTCGGCAAGGAACTCGCCGGCCACGACATCGCCGTCAACGCGCTGACCCCCTCGCCCGCCCGCACCCGCATCCTCGAACAGCTCACCGAGGCGCAGGTGACCTACATGCTCGGCAAGGTTCCGCGCGGCAGATTCGTGGAGGTGGAGGAGGCGGCGGCCATGGTCGCCTTCATGCTGTCGGACGAGAATTCCTTCACGACCGGCGCCACCTTCGATCTTTCCGGCGGACGCGCCACCTACTGAGCACGGTCTGCGAAAGCGGCCACCGTCACCTTTTCGCATCGGACAACCCAGCGAGACGGCCCGGCTCCGGCGTGAGCGCCGAAAAATACTTGACTCAGTTTCTCATATTTGAGAGCGCGAGAGCGCAGAAAAACATGAGAAGTGGAGACAAGTTTATGCGCGAGCGGCCGAAGTCATGGCGTCCAAACGGATGGCGCCAAGCGATGTCATTGCTGGCGGGCACCGCTATCCTCGGCCACGCCTGGCCGGCGGTTGCGCAGGAGAATGGTGACGCCACCGTTCTGGGCAGGATCGAGGTGACTGCCGAAAGCAATGACATCCTGGTGCAGGACGGCTATGTCGCCAAGAAAGACCGCATCGGCACCAAGGTGGACACACCGATCGTCAAGATCCCGCAGGCCGTCTCGGTCGTGACGCAGAAGCAGATCGAGGACCAGAAGCCGCGAACGCTCAACGATGCGCTGGGCTATACGGCCAGCGCCAACCCGAACAGTTTCGGCTTCGACACCCGCTATGATGCATTCTTCCTGCGCGGCTTCCCGGCCTTCTACAACGGCATGTTCCGCGACGGGCTGCGCCAGTACAACGGACCCTCGGCCTGGTTCAAGACAGAGCCTTACGGCATCGAGGGCGTCACCATCCTGAAGGGCCCGGCGTCCTCGCTTTACGGCGTCAGCGGCCCGGGTGGCATCGTCGACGTCGTCACCAAGCGCCCCAAGGACGAGCCGTTCCATGAGATCGAACTGCTGGCCGGCGAGCACAACCGCTTCCAGGCGGCGCTCGACGCCTCCGGACCCGTCAATGACGGCGGCAGCATCCTTTACCGCTTCACCAGCCTCGGCCGGCTCAGCAAAACGGATCTGCCCGCCTATCCCGACGACAAGCTCTATCTGGCGCCGGCCGTCACCTTCACGCCGGACGAGGACACAACGCTCACCATCCTCGGCGAATATTCGAAATCCGTCACAGGCGGCACTGCCGCTTTCTACAACTCGGCCTATGGCGTGCTGTCGAACGTGTATGAAGGGGATCCGGCCTGGAACGACTTCAGCCAGGACCAGGGCCGCGTCGGCTATAAATTCGAGCACCGCTTCAACGACTGGCTCACCGTCCGCCAGAACCTTCGCTACAACGCCGTCGACAGCGACATAGAATACAGCGGCCACTATTCGATCGGCGCCGGCCAGCCGCTGCAGCGCTACTGGGGCCACTACACCGAGAAAATGAAGAACTTCGTCGTCGACAACATGGCGCAGCTCGAATTCGACACCGGAGCGGTCCGCCACACCGCGGTCGGCGGCATCGACTATGCCTGGTCCGATTACGATGCAGGCAGCGGCCTTTCCTACGTGTCGGTCGAAGCCATCAAGGCGGCACCCGTTCCCCATTCCGGCGGCCAGCAGATGGATCAGCTTGGCGTCTACCTGCACGACCAGATGGAATGGAACGATCTCACCCTGTTCACCAGCGGCCGCTACGACTGGGTCGACACCACTTCGACCGCGGCAGATTTCAGCCAGTCGAAGCAGAAGGACAGCGCTTTCTCCGGCCGCGTCGGCCTCTCCTACCGGACCGAATGGGGCATCATCCCCTATATCAACTATTCGACCTCGTTCTCGCCCAACATCGGCTTCGTCTATGACGACGTCACCAGCACTGTCGGCCGCGTCGCCCGCCCGACCATCGCGACGCAGAAGGAAATCGGCGTCAAATACGAAATCCCGGACCACAACGCGACCGTCAGCGCGGCTTTGTTCGACATCGACCAGAAGGACGGCGTCGTGTTCGACGCCTCGTCCGGCATCAACAAGCAGCGCCAGCTCGACCTCAACTCGCGCGGCGTCGAATTGGAAGCCAGCGCCTCGCTCGACAACGGCTTCAGCGTCATCGCTTCCTACACCTACCTGCGCATGAAGATCGAACGCGGCGCCGAAGGCACCGCCGGCAAGGAACTGTCGGCGACGCCGAACCACATCCTGTCGCTCTGGGGCCACTATCAGTTCGCGAACGGCACGCTTGCCGGGCTCGGGCTTGGCGCCGGCGTACGCTTCTCCGGCGCGAGCTTCGGCGACGACACCAACACCTTCAAGAACGATGCGCGCGCCTTCGTCGACGCCTCGCTGTCCTACGATTTCGGCTATCGCAACCCGAAGCTCGAGGGCGTCAAACTGCAGGTTAACGCCAAGAACCTGTTCGACAGCCAGCAGACGATCTGCTCGGCCGGCTACTGCTACCGCGACGAAGGGCGCTCGCTGTTCGGCAGTCTGCGCTACCGCTTCTGATGTCGGCCTCCGCTACCGGCCAGGCATCCTTGTCGCCTGCCGCCGTCGTCACGGCGATCGGCGGCCTCTATGTGGCACAGAGCGTGATCGGCGGCATCACCTGGACGGGCCTGCCGGCCGTCCTGCGCGATCAGGGCCTGCCGCTCGACCATATTGGCCTCCTCACCTTGATCGCCCTGCCATGGGCGCTGAAATTCCTGTGGTCACCGGCGGTGGAACGCTATCGGCTTCCGCCTGCTGGCAGGAATCGCACCGGCGCGATCGTACTTGTCGGCGGCCTCGTCTCCAGCGCCGGACTGCTGGCCGTTGCCCAACTCGGCCCGGCCACCTTTTGGCCGGTGGTCGCCTGCCTGGCGGTGGTTGCCTTTGCCGCCTCCACCGTCGACATCGCTTGCGACGGTTTTGCGGTGCAGAACCTTGCCGGCAGTAATCTCGGCTGGGGCAATGCCGCCCAGGTCGGCGGCGCCTATCTCGGCTCGGCGATCGGCGGCGGCCTGTTCCTCTTTCTGGTCGATGTCCATGGCTGGCGCGCGGCGGTCTCGGCCATGGCCTCGCTGCTCTTGCTGCTCGGCCTTCCCTTCCTGCTCGGCATCGCCGGCCGGCAGCGCGAGGAAATGCGCCAACACGTGCCCACGCTCGGCACGGCGTGGCGGCGCTCGCAGATCCGCCGCGGCCTGGCGGCATCGGCGATCTATGTCCTGGCGCAGAAAGCGGCGCTGACCATGCTTGGCCCTTTCCTTGTCGATGCCGGGCTCAGCCTTTCCACGATCGGGCTCGTCAACGGCGCCGGCAGCATGGTCCTCGGCGTCGCGGCCGCACTTGCCGGCGGCGCCCTCGTCAAATGGTTTGGCAGCGGCAGCGTCCTCGTGCTCGCGCTTGTCCTGCAGGCCGGATCGCTGTTCATCCTCTCGGCCTTCGCGCTTTCCGGTATTTTCCCGACAGGCCCGCTGGCGGCCGTCGCCATGCTGAGTTCCTCAGGTATCATGGCGCTCGGCTTCGTGGCGCTTTACGCGCAGTTCATGCGCTGGTCGGATCCGAGGCAGGCTGGCGTCGATTTCACGCTTTTCCAGTGCATGGACGCGTTGGTCAGCATGGCGGGCGGCATCCTTGCCGGCTACCTGGCGCAGCATCTTGGTTATGGCGCGCTGTTTGCCTGCGCGGGCGTGGTCGCGCTGCTGGCGGCGCCGGCCATCGCCATGGTCAGCGACCGCGACTGACAGGACGGCGCGCTATTCCTCGCCGGCTTCGCCCTGCGTACCCCGGCGCCAATAGGCGGTAACCAAGTGCCGATCGCGCGGCAGGCCCCACTCCTTGCGCACGATCCTTCGGATCTCGCGGAAGTCGGCGAACTCGCATCCGGCCCAGACATAGAGATTATCGGCCGCATGGTCGCGTTCGCGCAGCGCCGCCGGCAGCAGACCGGCACAGCCTGCCTCGCGGCCGTGCCGGTAGAGCCAGTGGACGGTGATGTTGTCGCCCTCCGTCAGCGCGATCCGGTCCTCCGGACCGTTGACCTCGACAAGGGCCTCGGCGCAGGTCGATGGCGCAAGCGCCTCGAGGATCCTGCCGATGGCGGGAAGCGCCGTATCGTCGCCCACCAGAAGCAGATTCTTCGTCTCCGGCACGTCACCGCCGCCGGGACCGATCATGCCGATGACGTCGCCGGCCCGTGCGCTCTGCGCGAACGCCGCGGCCGGCGTTTCGGTGCCGGGATGCAGCACGAAATCGACGTCGAGCCAGCCGTCGGCGATATCGAGCGCGCGGATCGTGTAGACGCGAACGGTGAGCGAATCCGCGCCCGACGGCCATAGGAGCATGCCGTCAGCGCCCATCGACGGCCACACCGGCTGCCGTCCGGGCGGCGGCAGCAGGAGCCGCACATGCAGCCCGCCATGGGCGAAGCGGCCGAGATCGCGGCAGGAAAAGCGCACGCGCTGCATATGCGGCGACAGCCGCGCCGACGACTCGACCGTGATCTCGCGGAAGAAGGCTGGCGTGCCGGCGTCCTGGCCGTCGCCCTGCCAGCGCAGGTCGCCGGTGGTCCCCAGTTGCCCGGTGATATGGCCCGCAACAATCATCTTCATGTAGGCGAGGCAGGTCTCGTCTTGCGCCGCGACCCGGATGCGCACGCCGCCGTCGTCGAGCGTGGCATTCAGCGAGCCGTAATGCATGCGGAATTCCCACTGGCCGGCAACACCGGTGTCGATCTCGCAATCGCGGTGCTCGGCGCGCAGACTGTCCATCACCGCGAAAATGGCGTCATTGCGGATATCGGCTTGCGCGCTCAATCGATCCATAGCTCAAGTCTCCTGGAACCGGCGCATGCGAGGGCGCCTTTGTCAGGCCGACATGCCACAGCGGTGCCTTGGATTCCACAGAAACTTGACTAAAGAAATCATATTTTCTGATCGCCATCGGCGAATGACAATGCGTCAAGCCGAGCGCTGTCCGGGTTCAACTGATGACCAGGCTGGAAATACGATCGCCGTCCAGCGTGAAGACCATGTCGCCTTCGCCGTTGAAGCCGTTGCCGGCCACCTTGATGCGCACGTGGTAGGCGCCGTCCGGCTGTGCGATGCGGACGATGTCGAGATGGGACTGCACGCCGATATTGTCCGACTGGTTCCAGCGTGCGATCCCGTCGCGGCCCCGGAAGGCACGGCCCCAGTCGGTGAGCAGGGCGTCGGCCGTGAAGCATCCGAGAAAGGCCTCGCTGTCGCCGGCATTGGTGGCTTCGACAAAACGGCGGATCGGGTCGGGCGTGATCATTGGTTTAAGCCCTTGAGCCCTTTTGAGATTCCAGGTCAGGCCGGCATCACCTGAATATCGGCACGGGTCAGTCGATCCTGTGCATCAGATCGTCGTCCAGCCAGCGGCCGAAGAAATAGACGAGCTGCTTGTGCCACCACGGCCAGTCATGGCTGACGTCACCGCCCCAATAGTCGACCCAGGCCGGGATGGATTTGTCGCGCAGCACCTGCTCCAGCTCGCGCGTCTCGACAAGCATGCGCTCTTCCCAGGCGCCCTGTCCGCAGCAGAAGATCAGCCTCAGCGCCCTCAGCCGCCCGAGCAGCTTCTGGTCGACGATGCCCGGCAGATAGTCGAGCGGCGAGTTGTAGAAGATGCTGCCCTCCAGCACCCGGCCGAAGAAGTCGCGGGTCGAGTAGACGCCGGAAAGCGAGATCACGCCGCTCGCCAGCTCCGGAAAGCGGAACACGAAATTCGACGAATGGTAGCCGCCCATCGAGCAGCCGCAGAACAGCGGCTTCAAGGTGCGTCCGCCATTGGCCTTAGCCGCAACCGCTTGCAGTTCCGGCAGCGCCTCCTCGCGCACATAGCGGAAATAGGCTTCGTGGCGGGCGATGCGCTCGGCCGGATCGCCGTGCTTGTCGAAGAAGGATTCAGAATCGATGCCGTCGAGCGTGAACAGCTGGATGCGGCCGGTGTCGATGAATTCGGCGAGCGCGCCGACGCCGCCCGAATCCTCGAACTGGTAGAAACGCCCCTGCGAGGTCGGGAACACCACCACCGGCCGGCCGGCATGGCCGTAGCGCTTGTATTCCATGTCGCGGCCGAGATTGCGGGCATGCCCCTTGTGATAGGAAACGTCCATCGCTTCACGCCTTTTCCGCGTGGATATAGTCGACCGCCTGGCGCAGCGCCTTCGGGTCCTTCGAACGCATCTGGTAGGCGTAGTTGCCCATGGCGCGGCTGAAAACCTCTTCGATGGCCTGGTGGTGGACGATCTTGTCGCCGTGCGCGGCTAGCACGTCCGCATGGCTGTGCAAATAGTCGATATGGCGCTTGCGGCTGGCATAGGCGGTGAAATACTTGCCCTTGTAGGGGCCGCCGGCGGCGTCCTTGACCACCATGTCGGCCCATGCGGCATAGACGTCCACATCGAAGGTGTAATTGATGGCATCCGTCATCCAGGCGCCGGGCGGACGCATGTTGACCTCGAGCGCGATGATGCGCTTGTCCTTGGTTTCGAACAGCTCGATGTGGAAGAAGCGTTCGCGCACGTCGAATGCTTTCAGGATTTTCCGGCCGGCCTCTTCCACCGCAGGCGTGATCTCGGGAAAGCAGGTGTAGCTCATGTGGCGGTCACGATTGACCGCGTCCATGATGCTCTGGTCGTAGCGATGGCTGGCCGCCAGCACCACCTCACCGGCGCGATTGACCAGCCCGTCGAAGGTGACCACCAGCCCCTCGATGAACTGCTCCATGACGAAGGTGACGCCCTCGGGCTTGTCCCTGAAGAACTGGTCGAGTTCCTTCGTGTTGGAGATCTTGAAGGTGTTCGAGGCGCCGGAGCCCGAATCCGGCTTCACCACCACCGGGTAGCCGACGCGGCGGATGAAGGTCATGGCCCCGGCGCGGTCGGAGCATTTGCGCTGCGGAATGGTCTCGACGCCGCTCTTGCGGAAGAAGGCGCGCATGCGGCTCTTGCGTTTCAGGTTCTTCACGAAATCGAGCTTGGTGCCGAAGATGTTGAAGTCGGTGCGGATGTTGGCTTCCAGCTCCAGCCAGTGCTCGTTGAGCGACTCGAAACGGTCGATGCGGCCCCATTTGTGGATGAAATGCCCCATCGCCCGGAACACGGCATCGTAGTCCTCCATGTCCGCCACGCGGTAGTATTCCGAAAGCGCTGCCCGTAGCTTGGCGCCCAGCATCTCATAGGGCGCGTCGCCGATGCCGAGCACGGTGGCGCCAGCCTTCTTCAGCCGGTCGCAGAAATCGGCGCCGTTGGCCGGAAAATGCGGCGAGAAGAACACGAAATTCATGCACGACCTCCCCCTGAGATCAGGTCCTCCGGAAGCGAGTGTGGCGCATTTGCCCGGCGCGGGGAAGAGCCCGCGCTCCACGCGGCCGGCCCGGCACTTGCCTCCTGATGGCCGCTCCTGTAAGAGAGCCGGCATGACCACGCGCACCCGCTCCGTCGCTTCTCCTCGCCCCGGCTTTGCCGGCGAGACCGTGCGCGCGCTTGCTTCGACCCTGCTTCTTCTCGGCCTTATCGGCGATCGCCGGGTTCGCTGAAGGAGCGCCCGGCGGTCGATACCCGCCGCTCGAGGCGCATGCTCCTTGGCCAGATTGGCAAGTCACATCAAGCGAACGAAATTTTGGTAAAGGCGCCGCTCGGCACCAATCCGCCTGAAGGCGGTCACGCGAGCCGCCGGGGAGAAACGACGATGAACAGAAGAGAAGCAATCCGCGCCGGCGAGGCCGAAACGGGCGCGCAAGCGAGCGGGCACATGGCGGATGCCGCCCGCAAGTACCAGCCTTACCCGACCGTCAACCTCACCGATCGCACCTGGCCGTCCAAGGTCATCGAGAAGGCGCCGATCTGGTGCTCCGTCGACCTGCGCGACGGCAACCAGGCGCTGATCGATCCGATGGGCCACGAGCGCAAGGCGCGCATGTTCGCGCTGCTGCTCGACATGGGTTTCAAGGAGATCGAGATCGGCTTCCCGTCGGCCTCGCAGACCGACTTCGACTTCGCCCGCTGGTGCGTCGAGGAAGGCGGCGTGCCGGACGATGTGTCGCTGCAGGTGCTGGTGCAATGCCGGCCCGAGCTGATCACGCGGACCTTCGAAGCGCTCAAGGACGCGCACCGGCCGATCGTGCATTTCTACAACTCGACCAGCGAATTGCAGCGCCGCGTCGTCTTCGAAAAGGACGTCGCCGGCATCAAGCGCATCGCCACCGACGCCGCCAAGATGATCACCGACATGGCGGCCAAGGCTGGCGGCGGCTATCGGTTCGAATATTCGCCGGAGAGCTTCACCGGCACCGAGCTGGAGGTCGCGCTGGAGATTTGCAACGCCGTCACCGAGATCGTGAAGCCGACGGCCGACAACAAGCTGATCATCAACCTGCCCTCGACGGTCGAGATGTCGACGCCCAACGTCTATGCCGACCGCATCGAATGGATGTGCCGCAACCTCGACAATCGCGACAAGCTGATCATCTCGCTGCATCCGCATAACGATCGCGGCACCGGCATCGCCACTACCGAGCTCGGCCTGATGGCCGGCGCCGACCGCGTAGAGGGCACGCTGTTCGGCAATGGCGAGCGCACCGGCAATGTCGACATCGTCACCCTGGCGCTGAACATGTACACGCAAGGTGTCGATCCCGGGCTGGATTGCTCAGACATCGACAGGATGAAGGACGTCTACGAATACTCGAACCAGCTGAAGATTCCGGAGCGCCATCCCTACGTCGGCGAGCTCGTCTACACCGCCTTCTCCGGCTCGCATCAGGATGCCATCAACAAGGGCATGAAGGCCTTGCGCAAGGCCAACACGCCGGTCTGGGAGGTGCCCTATCTGCCGATTGACCCGGCCGATGTCGGCCGCACCTATGAGGCGATCATCCGCATCAACTCGCAGTCCGGCAAGGGCGGCATCGCCTATGTGCTGCAGGCCGACTACGGCCTCAACCTGCCGCGCAACCTGCAGATCGAGTTCAGCCAGGACATTCAGGCCATCACCGATGCCGAAGGCAAGGAAGTGCCCGCCAAACGCATTCATGAGCGCTTCCTCGAAGCCTATGTCGACCAGCCCGGCGCCAGGCTGAAATTCCTCGACCATCACACCTACCCCGACACCGAGGTGAAGGGGCGGCGCGTGGTCGAAGCGGTCATCCTCGACAACGGCAAGGAGATGACCATCACCGGTTCCGGCACCGGCCCGATCGATGGCTTCGTCGATGCGCTGTCGCGCCACGTCGGCGTGGAGATGTCGGTGCTCGACTATTCCGAACACTCCTTGCAGCGCGGCTCGAACGCCTCGGCCATTTCCTATGTCGAGATGGAATATCCGGGCGGCAAGCTGTTCGGCGCCGGAATAAACACCAACATCGTCGCCGCCTCGCTGGAGGCCGTGGTGTCGGCCGCCAACCGCATCCTTGGCCGCAAGGCGGGCTGACACCTGACCTTGGCGCGGCGCTTTGGCGAGCCGCGCAATGCTGCAAAACCGCCGCGATTTTCCTGCCATTCATTAACCGGCAGGGAAATTTGCGGTGGCTTACGCGATCGCATAACAGAAGCATTCTTGTGCGTTGACGCGAGCGCTATATGATCACGTCCTAACCTGTGCCGACTTCGGAAGGATCGACACTTGGAGCCTGCCACGCCTGCCGCCCCCGCAGTGCGCGAGACATTGGAGCGACTGCTTGCCAGCGAAACGTTCGGACGGTCCGAGCGCGCCCGCAGGCTGTTGCGCTATCTGGTGGAGCGCGAGCAGGCCGGCGAAGGCGACAGGCTGAAGGGCCTTTCCATCGCCATGGACGTCTTCGGCAAGGACGGTGACTTCGACTCGGCGACCGATGCGGTTGTCAGGGTCCAAGCCGGGCGGCTGCGTGAGCTCCTGGAGCATTATTTCGCCAATGAGGGCATTGCCGAGCCGGTGCGCATCGCAATCCCGCGCGGCGGATATGTGCCTTCCTACGAGTTGAATGCCATCCGGCTGCCCGAGGCGGCCAAGCCTGCGGATGCCGGCCAGGTCGCTTCGCCTTCGGCCGAGCATTTCGAAAACCCCGCGCCTGCCGATACCAAGCCTGCCGATGCCGCGCCGCTGATGACGAGCCCGGCAACACCCGTGTCCGCCTCATCGCTGACGAGCCAATTGCGCTTCTTCTGGGCTGCCATCGTTCTGGTCATCGCCATGCTGGGGGTGCTTGTGGTTCGCCAGGGCAATGCCTTTTTCCACGACGATGCAGCCGCGCCGGTCGAAACGTCAGGTACGACCGGCAGCGTCGTTTCGCAGACTTTCGATAGCCTGCCCCTGATCTACATGGCCGTCAGGGCCGATGGACCGGAGGCGGCCCGTGTCGCCTCATCGCTGCGCGCCGGTCTCGCCGGCTTCGACACCATAGACTTCATCGGACGCGACGCCGACGCAACGCGCGACGGGTCCGCCGATCCGATCAGTTTCGTTTTCGATCTTGTTCCCGGACCTGCCGCCGGCGACGTCACGATCGAACTGCAGAGCGTCGCAACGGGACGGGTTCTCCTGTCGCGCAACCTGACATCGGCCGAAAGCGCGCCGGGCGCGGTGGAAAGCAGCGTCGCCAATCTCCTGACTTCGACCATCCCCGCTTCCGGCGCGATCTACAGCTATATCGACCAAAGCGACGTCCGGACCAGCCAGATCGGATGTCTGGTGCTTAACGACCGCTACTATCTCGACCAGAGCGCCAAGACGCATGAGGCGGCGTATCGCTGCCTGGAGAAACTCGCCGGTACGGGCACCAAATCATCGCTCGTCTACTCGGAACTGGCTTCCCTGCATCTGGAAGCCGTCAACAACCACTACGCCTATCCGCCTGATGCCACGATCGAACAGGCGATGTCGTATGCCCACCGCGCCATCCAGATGGGGCCGATGAGCCCCCACGCGCATCGCGCCTATGGCTACCTCAACTCACGCCTCGGCAATACGGACGAAGCGATCCGCTGGATGCGCAAGGCCTATGAGCTCAACACCTACGATCTCGGCATGGCCGCCGCCTATGGCTACGGCCTGATCTTCGCCGGCAAATATCAGGAAGGAACGCCGATCCTGGGCCATGCCGTCGAAGCCTTCAGCGGCCACCCGACCTGGTGGGACTACGGCCTGTTTGTCGGCGCCTTCATGCAAGGCGACACCAAAAGGGCTGTGATCGCCAGCGAGTCGCTGAGGACCACGAAGTCCAAATCGCATTACCTGGCCGCACGCCTGATCGGCGCCAAGATCTCAGGCCGCGACCAGCTCGCGGACGAGTTGGCGAACGAGCTGACGGCCGAATTCCCGAAATTCGCCGCCAATCCGCGCGCGACCTTCGTCGACAGAAAATATCCCGCGGATCTCACCGATCGGCTGGTGCAGTCCTTGCGCTCGGCGGGTATCGGAAATCCGAGCTGACCCCCGCAAGCCCGGTTCAACCTCGTCGACCTCGATCCTCGGCTGCTCGGATACCGCCCAAATGGCATGAGGACGACCAAAAAATATTAGAGTAGACTAATAAAATTGGCTCGTTGCTGCTCGCCGCCGGTCGCGAAGAATTTACTGGCTATCGACTCGGCCGGGGAGCATGCAGCCACCATTTGGAATAGCCTTCTTTTGCTCGCAGCCGATCGATTTCATGCTCCCATCCCTTAATGTCGTCGAACACGGTGCAGGCTCGAAGACGATCGTCTTGCTGCACGGCTTCGGCAGTTGCCATGAGATATGGCGCGACGTGATTTCCGCATTGCTGCCGGGTGCCAGGGTGCTGGCCTACGACCTGCCGGGCCATGGAAACTCGTTGGGGTACGATGGAAATGGCGGTGCCAGGCCGGCGGCGCAGGCCATCCTCGCGGATCTTGCCGATCGCCGGCTGGGCAAGGTCCACCTCGTCGGCCATTCCATGGGCGGTGCGATCGCGACATTGATGGCGCTCGCCGATCCTGGGCGGATTGCCTCGCTGACCTTGCTGGCGCCGGGCGGCTTCGGCCCCGAGATCAACGGTCCGCTGCTGCGCCGCTATGCCGCCGCAGACGACAGAAACGAGATCAGCGCTTGCCTTGCCGCCATGTCGGGGTCGGCGAGCGTGCCTCCGGAACACGTGGTGGACGCGCTTTTCCGGATGCGCGAACGGCCGGGCCAGTCGCAGGCCTTGGTCGATACGGCAGCGGCAATGACCAGGGACGAGCGGCAAGGCGTCATCCCGCGGGAACAGCTCGACACCCTCAATATGCCGGTGATGGTGGTTTGGGGTACGGACGATCCCGTCCTGCCCGTCGGCCAGGCCGAGGGTTTGCCGGCGCATTTCCACCTGCACCACGTGCTGGAGGCCGGCCACATGCTGGTCGAGGAGGCGCCCGACCTGGTTGCGGAGGCTGTACGCCGCAACACGCGTCGCCGCGGCAGGGGCAAGCCACCTGTATCCGGCGCGGCGGCGGACTGAGCCCTATCTCGCAGTGCATTTTGCCGCCGACTGTGTTAACTCGCTGTTTACCAACAGTGAGGCAGCCGCCATGAAGGACGCAGGCGACAAAATCACCCCGATCGAGCCGTCGCAAAAGCTCGCGGATGCGATCCGCGACGTCAAGAATGCCTTCGCCGACCGCGACGACGTTGTGGTCGACATGCGTGAGGCGCACCGCATGCGGCTCGACCTTCTGGCTGCCGAGCTCGCTCCTGTGTTCGCCGGAGTGCCGGTGGACATCGACAATTTCGACTTCGCCGTCTCGTCGGGCCTGCAGCCGCGACTGTGGATCGACGCCGTCAGCCATGTCGCGATGGGACGGGATCGCCGCACCTTCCGTTTCCTGAAGGACACGCGCATCGGCCGCGTGGTGCTGGCGGAATCGACCGACATGAGGCCCGTCGCCGATGCCGTGACGCGATACGTGGCCGAGCGTGTCGTCGAGCGGCAGCGGATGATGGAAGGTTCGGTCGAGAGCGCCGTGCCTGGCCTGCATCGAGCCGGGGTCCTGGAAGCGGAGCCGCCCTTGCAATCCGCAAAGCGCCGCAACGGCTGGACGACCTTCTTCTCCGGCCTTGGCCTGATCACCGCCGGTGCTTTGGTAGGTCTGGCGGTATCGCTCCTGCTGTTCTGGGACCGCATCGCCCAGATAAAGATCAGCTTCTGACGAGTTCACGGGCCGCCGCTACGTCGGCGCCCAGTTCGATCACCTGGAGATCCGACGGCGGCAGTGCCGGACCGGTCAGGCCGCGCCGCGTCAGGCGAATGCTCCAGCTGCCCTTTTCCCCGTCTATCTCGAACAGGTTGTATTGGGCCGCCGGATGCTTGCTGCCCGGCGCCTGGCCGGCGGCGGCCACGCCGACCACCGGCACCTTGGCGCCGCGCGGGCCGATGGTGAACAGCGACGGCAGGTGCGAGTGACCGTGCAGGACAAGCTCGGCGCCATGCCGGCGAATGACCTTGTGGAAGCGCGCAATGCCGAACAGCCGCTTATGCTGCGAAACCGCGCCGCGTACCGGCGGATGATGGATCATGATGGCGCGAAACAGCCCCTGTTTGGCCGTGGCGTCGAGGATATTGGCTAGCCGCTCCGCCTGCCCCTCCATGAAGAAGCCGTTGGCCATGAAGGGCGCCGTGGCCCGCGCGGTCGTGACGCCGATCAGCGCGACGTCGGCGCGCACGCGTAGATAGGGAAACGAATTGCGGTCGACCGGACTGTTGGCGCCGTCCCCCGTCATCCACGGCGCCCATGACCGGCAGACCTTGTCGAAAGCGCCCGGCACATAGGCATCGTGATTGCCCGGCACCACCGATACGTCGTCCGGCGAGCCAAGCGTCTCCAGCCAGTGCTTCGCCATCTCGATCTCGCCGTCGAGCGCCAGGTTGACGAGGTCGCCGGTGACGGCGAGATGGTCGGGCGCGTTGGCCTTGATATCGGCGACGATGGTGTCGATGACGGCGTCATGCATATGCCGGCGGCGGTTGCGCTGCCAGTTGACGTAACCGAGCACGCGCTTGGACGCGAGGTCGCGATAGGTTACATCGGGCAGCGGCCCCAAATGGACATCGGAAATATGTGCGAGCCTGAGCATAGCCCCTTCTTAAGCGACACGGTTCAGGCTTTCCACTCACCGTTTGCTGTTCGCTCGCGGATTGCAGGATGACTGGCGCCAGCGATCCGGAACGGACATTCCGCCAGACCGGCTGGCCGGGGCTGCGGGCAAGGCTGTTCCATTTCTATTTCCTGCTGCGGCGCCCGATGACGCTTGGCGTGCGCGGCCTCGTCTATGACCGCGCCTCCAACTGCGTCTTCCTTATCCGTCACACTTATGTTCCGGGTTGGCAATTGCCGGGCGGCGGCGTCGAGAATGGCGAGACGCTCGAGGAAGCGCTGTCCCGCGAGCTCCTTGAGGAAGGCAACATCGCGCTGACGGCGCCGCCGGTGCTGAAATCGATGCACTTCAACCGCCGCTCCAGCACCCGCGACCATGTCGGCCTCTACCTGGTCGAGGCCTTCAGCCAGACCATGCCGAAACTTCCCGATCGCGAGATCGCCGAGGCGGCCTTCTTTCCGCTCGACCGGTTGCCGGAAACCACCACGCCGGCGACATTGCGCCGGATAGCGGAGATTTTTGGCGGTAAGCAGTTTTCGGCTTACTGGTAGGTCAAGCCGCCTTCTTAAAGCGGCCGCGATCGTGCGGCGCGGCATAGTCGAGCTCCGGCCCCACCGGGACGATCCCCGTCGGATTGATCGATTTGTGGCTGCCGTAGTAATGCGCCTTGATGTGATGCAGGTTGACCGTTCTTGACACCCCGGGCACCTGGTAGAGGTCGCGCAGATAGTTCGACAGGTTCGGATAGTCGGCGATGCGGCGCAGATTGCACTTGAAGTGCCCGACATAGACCGGATCGAACCGCACCAGCGTGGTGAACAGCCGCCAGTCGGCCTCGGTGATGCGTTCGCCCACCAGATAACGCTGCTTCGAAAGCCGCTCCTCGATCCTATCGAGCGCCGAGAACAATTCGCCGAACGCTTCCTCGTAGGCTTCCTGCGTTGTGGCGAAGCCGGTACGGTAAACGCCATTGTTGATCGCCGGATAGACCAGCGCATTGATCTTATCGATCTCCGCCCGCAGCGCCGGCGGATAGAAGTCGAGGCTCGCATCGCCCCATTCGTCGAAAGCGGAATTGAGCATCCGGATGATCTCGGAGGACTCGTTGCTGACGATCGTCTCCTGCCTTTTGTCCCACAGCACGGGGACCGACACCCGGCCCGAATAGCCGGAATCGGCCTTGGCATAGATCTGGTGCAGGTATTCGAGGCCGTAGAGCGTATCGCCGGTGGCGCCGTCCTCTGCCTTGAAGGTCCAGCCGTTCTCGCCCATGAAATGATGCACCACGGAGACGGAGATGATGTCTTCCAGCTTCTTCAGCGAGCGGAAGATCAAGGTCCGGTGCGCCCATGGGCAGGCAAGAGAGACGTAAAGATGGTAGCGCCCGGGCTCGGCCTTGAAGCCGCGCTTGCTACCTTGCGCCGGCGCGCCGTCGCGCGTCACCCAATCGCGCCATTGCGCTTCGGCCCGCACGAATCTGCCGCCATTGTCTGTGGCAACGGGCCGGTCCTGCCATCTGCCTTCAATCAGCAATCCCATCCGAAATCTCCTTGCGGGTCCAACACACATTTAGGCTTCTGACCGGAAACTCGAAGCCCTCACGCGCTGAACAGTTCGTCAAACGACGGACAAGTTCGTCATACAACGAACAGAAAGGCGAAAAGCGCCGATTGCAGCCGGGAAAAATTGATGCTAGCGGAGGCGCCCATGTTCGACTTTGCCACAATCCGGTTCGACCGACGACGAAAGGACGCCCGCGCTTGATGAAGCGCTGACTGGCGAACGCTGCCGCTTGCAGCAACCTTTCCTCGCATACCGGAACGCAAAGACCATGAGCCTTGCCGACGTGAAATACCTGCCGGAAGCCCCGGCGCATGATGCCGAGATCGAAGCCATCAACGACGAGGCCTTCGGCCCCGGTCGTTTCGTGCTTGCCGCCTACAAGATCCGCGAGTCCGGCGGGCATGACCGCTCGATGTCCTTTGTCGCGGTCGAGGGCGATACGGTGATCGCCTCGGTGCGCATGACGCGCGTCGCCGCCGGCGCCGGCCGCGCCATGATGCTCGGACCGCTCGCCGTACGGCCTGCCTTCAAGAATCTCGGCATCGGCCGCCGGCTGGTCGCGATCGCGCTGGAAGCGGCGGCGAAAGCCGGCGCACCGGCCGTGATGCTGGTCGGCGACGAGCCCTACTACGGACCGCTCGGCTTCAAGCGCTTTCCGCGCGGACAGATCACCATGCCCCGCCCCGTCGACCTTGACCGGCTGCTCCACCACGAAATCAGGCCCGGCGCCGTGGCCCGGTTCGTCGGCGAAGTCTGCCACGCGGACATGGCCAAGGTTGCGGAACTGGCCCCGGCTGCGGTTCGGGCGCCGGTCAATCAGCAGGTCTCGATCGATCCGGTCATTCAGGTTGCGCCCCAGCAGCGTGCTTCGTAGCATGATCACGAATCCTGGGAGGACGCCTGTATGAATCCGAATGGCCAGATCGCGATCGTCACCGGCGGCGGCTCTGGTCTCGGTGAGGCCACGGCGCGAGCCCTTGCCGCCAGCGGCGCCAAAGTTGCCATACTCGATATCGGCATCGACCGCGCGGTGAAGGTTGCTGCCGATATCGGCGGCATCGCGGTTCAATGCGATGTCAGCAGCGGCGACAGCGCCACGGGCGCAATTGCCGAGGTGGCGGAAAAGCTCGGCCAGCCGCGCATCCTGGTCAACTGCGCCGGCATCGCCATTGGCGTGAAGACGGTCGGCAAGGATGGTCCGCACCCGCTCGATCAGTACCGCAAGGTGATCGAGATCAACCTGATCGGCACCTTCAACATGATCCGTCTCGTCGCTGACCGGGCGGCGAAACTCGACCCGCTCGATGGCGGCGAGCGCGGCGTCATCGTCAACACGGCATCGGTCGCGGCCTATGACGGCCAGATCGGTCAGGCCGCCTATTCGGCGTCCAAGGGCGGCGTCGTCGGCATGACGCTGCCGGTGGCGCGCGACCTCGCCCGCTCCGGCATCCGCGTCTGCACCATAGCGCCCGGCATCTTCAAGACGCCGATGATGGCCGGCATGCCGCAGGAGGTGCAGGATTCGCTGGGAGCCTCGGTGCCCTTCCCGCCCCGCCTCGGCGAGCCCTCCGAATATGCCGCGCTCGCGCTCCACATCATCGAGAACCAGATGTTGAACGGCGAGACGATCCGCCTCGACGGCGCGATTCGCATGGCGCCGAAATAGAAGGGCCGAAATAGAAGGTAATGACCACGCCGCGGACAGGCGCCTCCACCGTCAAGACAGGACCGCTGGCGGGCCTGAAAGTGATCGAGATGGCGGGCCTCGGCCCAGTGCCGCTCGCTGCCCTGATGTTGTCCGAAATGGGCGCCGAGGTGCTGCGCATCGAGCGGGCGGACGCCAAAGCGCCGCTTGTGTCCTTGCCGGAAGCCTGCGACCTCGACCGCCACGGCCGCTCCATCCTCAAGCTCGACTTGAAACGCCCGGATGGCGCGGCGTTGCTGCTGCGTCTGGCGCAAAGGACCGACATTCTCATCGAAGGCTTTCGTCCCGGCGTCATGGAGCGGCTGGGTCTCGGACCCGACATCGTGCTCGATCGCAACCCGGCCCTGATCTATGGCCGCCTGACAGGCTTCGGTCAGGACGGGCCGCTTTCATGCCGCGCCGGCCATGACATCACCTACCTCGCCTATGCCGGCCTGTTGCACGCCATAGGCAGGCAAGGAGAGCCGCCCGTGCCGCCGCTCAACCTCGTCGCCGACCAGGGCGGCGGCGCCATGATGCTGATCGCAGGCGTGCTGGCCGCCCTGTTCCAGCGCTCGCGCACCGGCAAGGGCGAGGTGGTCGACGCTGCGATGATCGAAGGCGCATCGATGCTGGCCGCTCCCATCCACGCCTTTATGGCGGCAGGCCTGTGGAGCGACCGGCGCGGCGAGAACCTGCTCGATTCCGGGGCGCCCTTCTACGACACTTACGAAACCGCCGATGGCCGGCACGTGGCCATCGGCTGCCTCGAGCCGCAGTTCTTTGCCGAGTTCGCCGCGTTGCTGCCGCTCGACCAGCATTTTGTCCGCGGCCAATATGACAGGACATTGTGGCCCGGGATGCGCGCGGCCATTGCCGGCAGGATCAGCCAGAAGACGCGCGACGAGTGGGCCGATGTCTTTGGCTCCACCGATGCCTGCGTCGCGCCGGTCCTGTCGCTGAGGGAAGCCAGGGACCATCCGCAGGGCCGCGCCCGGCAAAGCTTTGTGAAGTCGGATGAGCTCCAGCGCCCAGCGCCGGCGCCCCGTTTCTCGCACGCCCCGCCGATGCTTGCCGCGGCGCCGACCGTCACCGACTGTGGACCTGCCGATGTGCTGGCGCGCTTCGGCGTCGACGAAAGTGAAATCGAAACCCTTGTCAGGTCGGGCCTGTTTGGCCAATAAACGGGACAGCAGAAATCAACTTATCGCGGTGAGCGCTTTGACCGAAACCAGGAAGGATGTCATCCGCGAGACCGACGCCGAGGCCATCAGGCTGGCGAAGACGCTGATCCGCTCGGCCCGCTTCGGCACGCTCGCGGTGATCGAGCCCGGCACCGGGGCGCCGTTGGCAAGCCGGGTCGGCGTTGCGACCGACATCGACGGCGCGCCGCTGATCCTGGTCTCGATGCTGTCGGCCCATACCGGCGCAATTCTCGCCGACCCGCGCTGCTCGCTGCTCGTCGGCGAACCTGGCAAGGGCGATCCGCTTGCGCATCCGCGCATCACGCTCGTGAGCCGGGCGCTGCAGCTGGAACGTGGCTCGGCCGAACACGCCCGCGCCGAACGGCGCTATCTCAACCGCAACCCCAAGGCGAAGCTCTATGTCGGGCTTGGCGACTTCTCGATATTCAGGCTCGAGCCTGAACGCGCCAGCCTGAACGGCGGTTTCGGCAAGGCCTATCATCTGGATCGCGCCGACCTGCTCACCGGCGGCCCGGTCGTCGAGGAACTGGCGGCCAGCGAGCAGTCTGCGCTGGACCATATGAACGCCGACCATCGCGATGCGATCACCGTCTATGCGCGCCATTTCGGCCGGGCCGAAGGCGATGGCTGGATCGTCACCGGTTTCGACGCCGACGGCATGGACCTGGCTTCGCCGGATGCCATCTGCAGGATCTTCTTTCCGCGGCCTCTCAGCGCTGCCCGCGAGCTGCGGACAGTGCTGGTCGAGATGGCAAAGACCGGACGCTCCGCCGGTCAGGCACAGTAGCGAAAGTTCATCGCTCTAGATCGAAAGCAACTCTTGAGATTTAGATAAAATGATCTACCTTTCGTTGCAGCGCTGATTCATCGGCGCTTCCTGACCTGAACATCGTGGAATCAGCCACCATTGCCCCCATGGCGGCTGGATGAGCTAGAAACCATGGGGGATCTATGATCTCGAGCAAGCTAGTCGCCAATGCCGAATCGGCTGCCGCGTTTCTGACGCTCATGGGCAATGAAAAGCGTCTGTTGATTGTCAGCTATCTGATCGAAGGCGAAATGTCGGTCGGTGCCATCGCCGAGAAGGTCCAGTTGAGCCAGTCCGCTTTGTCACAGCATCTGGCCAAGCTGAGAGCGCTTGATCTCGTCGAGACGCGCCGCGATCGCCAGATGATCTACTATTCCTGCAAGTCCGACGCGGCGCGCGAGCTGCTTCGCATGCTGGAAGGCATTTTCGGCGACGGCGACCTGTCCCAGATGGCCTACAGGATGCGCCGCGCCGGGGCTTGACCCGCGTCATCCGAAGCCCCTTACCTCGCTGGCAGTTTCTGCCGGCGAGATTTGCATGAACCTTGTTCCCATCGACGACCCCCAGGACCCGCGCGTCGCCGCCTACCTCGACATCCGCGAGCGCGATCTCGTCGGCCGGCACGGACGCTTCGTCGCGGAAGGCAAGGTGGTGCTGGATCTTCTGTTGTCGGGCGGACGCTTCGCGGCGGAGTCGGCCCTCATTCTGGAAAACAGGCTGGCGGGCCTGGAAGGCATCTTGCGCAAAGCGCCGCCCGGCCTCCCGGTCTATGTCGCCCGCGGTGAGGTCATGGACCGGATCGCCGGCTTCCATATGCATCGCGGTATATTGGCGATCGGCGTTCGGGGTACTCCCCAATCCGCCGAAGCCTTGCTCGAAACGCTGCCCGCAAGCGCGCTGGCCGTGGTTTTGGTCGGCATATCCAATCACGACAATATGGGCTCGATCTTCCGCAACGCCGCTGCCTTTGGCGCGGACGCCGTGCTTCTCGATCCCACATGCTGCGATCCGCTCTACCGCAAGGCGATCCGCGTTTCGGTCGGCGCGGCGCTGAAGGTTCCGTTCGGCTCCTTCGACAACACCTCCCGGCTGACCGCAACGCTTGACCGGCTGGGCTTCAGCCAATTCGCGCTCTCACCGCGCGGCGAAACCGATATCCGCACGGCGGAAGGAACGTCTCGCCTGGCGCTTTATCTCGGCACTGAAGGCGAAGGCTTGCCCGAAACTCTGCTCAACCGGCTGCGGACGGTACGGATCGCCATGGCGGAGGGTTTCGACAGCCTGAACGTTGCCGCCGCCTCGGCCGTCGCCATGCATCACTTCTCGAAACGATAGCCGCCCGACAAGGGCAATTCCGGAAAAAGTGCGCAGCGGTTTTCCGTCCGGACTTGCTTCAAACAAAGAGATGAGCGGATCAGCGTTTCCGTGAAATGATCAACCGCTCCGGGAGGGCGCTGCCTGACTGACTGCCAGCGTCTGGATCAGTTGGTTGGACTGACCTTCTGCAGGGCCCTGACACGGTCCGCGAGGCTGATGCCGCGCTCGCCAGCACCCTGCAACCCGTCGCCAGGGGTCTCCAAGGCCTTGGCAATTGGCGAATCCGGCCCGTCCAGCCTCATCGTCAGATTGACCACCTCGGCCGCCAGTTCGTTCATCTGCTCGCGAAGCGCAGCACCGGCGAGTCCCGCGTCGCCGGCTTGCTCGGGCGTTGCCGTTTCGAGGGCGGCGAGATCGGTTTTGAGCCGCTTGTTCTCACGCGCGAGCGCCGTCAGCCTCGCCTCAAGCCGCTCGCGATCGCCTTCAAGCTTGGCGATGGCCTTGTCGATGCCTTCGACTTCGGCGGCCTGGTGCATTCCACCGTTTGCCGTAGGGCCTTGCTTTGGGCGTTCGCGCATCCGGGCAAGCTCCTTCTCGCGCCTGTCGAGCCTCTCCTCGCGGTCGGCAAGCGTCGCAAGCAGCCGTTCGACCTTCTTGTCCAGCTCGGCGGCCCGCTTCTTCTCAGCTTTGAGCATGTCTCTGGCAGCTTTGCCTTCGGCCGCGAGTTCCTGGCTGCGCCGGTCCGCTTCCTTGCGCTGGCTGCGCAATACCGCAATGTCGTTGGCGAGCTTGTCCAGTTCCGATTCACGCGCCACGAGCTCGATCTGGCGGTTCGAGGACGAGAAGCTGGCATCGTCATACATCTGCTCCAGCTTCTGCAGGTCCAGCGCGCGCTTCTCCAGGGAGCGCTCCGTCTGCGCCAGCTTTTCCGACAGCCTGCGCAGTTCTTCCTCGCGCTGCCTGAGCTCCGCGTTCTTGGCCTGCAGGTCGGAAAGCGCCTGGTCCTTGTCCTTCTTCTCGACCGCCAGTCCCTTCAGCGCCTCACGGCCGCGGCCGATCTCGACCAACTGCTCGGCCGCCTTTTCCTTGAGGCTTTTGATGTTCATCTCCAGCCGGCGCGTGGTCATGGCGAACTCGGCGCGAACCCGGTCCTTTTCAGCCACGATCTCGGCGGGCGTCAGCGGCATCGAGGCCTCGAGGCGCCTGCGTGTTAGGACTGCGGCTCGCCGCCACACGGCTGGCGCGATCAGTGACACCAGAAAGACGGCGCAGAGGAAGCCGAGTGCGAAGAACAGGATCGACTGGACCAAGGTGGACTATTCCGTGTGCGAGGCGCTAACCCGCCAATGCCGACTGTGCCACCTTGGCATGGCGGAAATCCAGCGCCGCGGCAAGAGCATGCCGCGGCGCGATCGGTCTTATCCGAGCGGTTGTGGCAATCCTGTCTGCTCAGAACGGATTCCAGGTCGCCCGTTCCGTAAGTTTCAGATAGCCGAGATTGACGCCAAGCCGGGCGCCAACGCCGGTGCGGATCGGAACGATGAGCACTCTGTTGCTCTGCAGCACGTTGAAGCCGACGCCCGCCACCACATAGGCGGAGCCGGCGACGCCGCCGAAGCGGTTGTAGAGGCTGCTGATGTCGTCCAGATTGTAGACCAGCATCATCACGCGCGACCCTTCGCCGCCGAAATCCCAGCCGAGCGACGGGCCTTGCCAGAACACCTTATGGTCCCCGGCATTCTTGGTGTAGAGCGTGCCCTCGCCGTAGGTCAGGCCGCCGATCAGCGCGCCGGATCCCTCCTCGCCGAGCAGATAGCCGTTCGGCAGGCCGTAGGACGCAAAGATCTTCTCGACCACGGTGGCAAGGCCGCCTGACGTCGCGCCGAAGAACTTGTGGCCGGAATCGATGATCTCCTGCGCGGTGTATTCCTGGGCCCGCGACGCGGAGGTTGAGACAATGAGGGCGCCCATGAGGGCGATCGTCATGGCGAGGACGCGGACGAAAGTCCGGTCATAGAATCGGGAAAACATGCTTCCAATCTCCGTCAGGGAGCACTTTCGCCGACGCCTCGCATCCCCGCGGCTCTTGGCGGCCGCTTCGAGATGACTATCACTGGCAAACTATGCCGTAATCCTTTTTCAACCATTAAGCTGACGCAGGAAGATGGCGGTTCAAAGGCTGGAGGCCCGGCACAGCCTCTTTCCGCATCGTTTTCCCGGCGTGACAGCAGCATTTTCGCCATCCTCGGCCGCGGATTTGTTGATGCACGGGCGGGCGCTGTGTATTCAGAAAGCCTTGGAAAGAGTGTGATTCGCGTGGCGGGCGCGAAATCGGTCGCTCGGCCATGAATATGTGAACTAGCAGGGATTCTCCGATGGCCGAGCTCTTCACCCTCTCCGCCCCCGATCTGGCGGCGCTCCTGTGCAGCCGCGTATGCCACGACATCATTTCGCCGGTCGGCGCAATAAACAACGGCCTCGAACTGCTCGACGAAGGCGGCGCCGACGAAGACGCCATGAAACTGATTCGCCAGAGCGCCAGGAACGCCTCGGCGCGCCTGCAGTTTGCCCGCATCGCCTTCGGCGCCGCGGGCTCTGCCGGCATGATGATCGACACCGGCGATGCCGAGGCCGTGGCAATTGCCTTTTTGAAGAACGAGAAGCCGGAACTGGTCTGGAACGGTGCCCGCGCGCTACTGCCCAAGAACAAGGTCAAGCTGCTGCTCAATCTCATTCTTGTCGCCAACGCGGCCATACCGCGCGGCGGCAAGTTGATGGTCACGCTGGAGAACCTCGAGACCGAGCCGCGTTTTTCGCTATCGGCCAGTGGCCCGATGCTGCGCGTGCCGCCGAAATTCCTCGAGCTGCATTCCGGTCACAAGCCGGAAGAACCCATCGACGCGCATTCGGTCCAGCCCTACTACACGCTGCTTCTGGCGCGTGAGGCCAACATGACGATCTCGATCCACGCGACCGCCGAAGAGATCGTGTTGTCGGCGGCCTGAGGCAACGGCCAAGAATAAACCAAGTATTTAGTTGCGCTGTTATTGCCGCTTGCAGTGCGAACGAAGCAATCTCTGCTTTTTCCAGCGTATTGGCTTGGCGCCGAAAAGCCCCACGATGCGCCTGTTTGGAAAAACTTTACCTAACGGCTTTTCGGCTTCTTTACCAGATTGCTCTAGGGTGTCTCCCGGTTACCGGAGGTTGCCGGTCCGGCAGATGGCAAAGAGGGCCCGGAAATGAAGCGCTGCCTATTCGTGGACGATTCGAGCGTCATCAGGAAGGTCGCAAAGCGTATCCTTGGCGGCTCGGACATCGTGGTCTTCGAAGCAGCCACCGGGCTTGATGCGATGGAGATCTGCTCCGGCGATATGCCCGATGTCATCGTTGTCGACGGCGGCTTGCCGGACATGCAGGCGGTCGACTTCATTCGCCGCATCCGCGCCATCGAAAGCCCCGTCAAGCCGCAGATCCTGGTTTCGCTCGTCGAAGTCGACGTCGCCTCGATCATGCGGGCGAAACGGGCCGGCGCCCAGGGCTATCTGCTGAAGCCCTTCAACCGGGCGCAATTGCTCGAGAGCTTCCGCTTCCTGAAGATCGCAGCCTGAGTTTTCGACGCTCAGAAACACAAAAACCCGGCCGGCGCCGGGTTTCTGTTAACTGCTCGCCCGCAGATCAGGCGCTGACGCGGATGTCTTCCGGCTCGCGCAGCACGTAGCCGCGGCCCCATACGGTCTCGATGTAATTCTGGCCGCCGGAGGCCGCGTCGAGCTTCTTGCGCAGCTTGCAGATGAAGACGTCGATGATCTTCAGTTCCGGCTCGTCCATGCCGCCATAGAGGTGGTTGAGGAACATTTCCTTGGTGAGCGTCGTGCCCTTGCGCAGCGAGAGCAGCTCCAGCATCTGGTATTCCTTGCCGGTCAGGTGCACGCGCTGGCCACCGACCTCGACCGTCTTGGCGTCGAGATTGACCACCAGGTCGCCGGTGGTGATGACCGATTGGGCGTGGCCCTTGGAGCGGCGCACGATCGCATGGATGCGCGCCACCAGCTCGTCCTTGTGAAAAGGCTTGGTCATATAGTCGTCGGCGCCGAAACCGAGGCCGCGCACCTTGTCCTCGATGCCGGCCATGCCGGAGAGGATCAGGATCGGCGTCTTGACCTTGGAGAGGCGAAGCGTGCGCAGCACCTCGTAGCCCGACATGTCGGGAAGATTGAGATCGAGAAGGATGATGTCGTAGTCGTAGAGCTTGCCGAGATCGACCCCTTCTTCGCCAAGATCGGTCGTATAGACGTTGAAGCTTTCCGATTTCAGCATCAGCTCGATGCTTTGTGCGGTTGCACTGTCGTCTTCAATCAGCAGAACACGCATTTCATTCCCCTTTTCTGCTGCCGGACCGTGTCACGACCCGTCCGGGACCGGAGCAGTGATTGCCTGAACAGAAGGTGCCACCGACTGGTTAACAAATCCTAATTTCGTGTTCGCCACGATATCAGATTTTTTAACCCCTTTCTACACCCACTTGAATCTAATAACGAATCACAGACCCAAATCGCTCATGTGCCACATTAATTAGTCAGCCTAAGTGACTCCAGAGACTCGCAGGCCGGCTTTCCGTCGCAGCCGGAATTTTTACCCGGCCTTAAGTCCTCGCCCGTATGATTAACAATGCCCGTAAACGAATGGTTACCGCCGGCAAAAATCTTTAGGGCTTTGTTTCCCATAGTGGGGGGAAAGCCGGGGGAAACGGGCGACGCTTGGGTCTCTCCAGGCTGATGGGACGATATGCAGGTGTGCGTTTTCGGGAGTACCGAGTCATGAAGTCACGTGAAAACCTCGTTCGGCTGAAGCAGTTTCAGGTGAATGAGAAACGGCGCCAGCTGTTGCAGTTGGACATGATGATCGCCGAATTCGAACGCATGGCCGTCGAGTTGGAGGCGCAGATCGTCGCCGAAGAGAAGAAAGCCGGCATCACCGACATCAACCATTTTGCCTATCCGACCTTCGCCAAGGCGGCACGCCTGCGCCGCGACAACCTCAGGAACTCTCAGGGCGACCTCGCCCAGCAGCGAACCATGGCCGAATCATTACTCGGCGAAGCTGAAGCGGAGCTTTCCAAGGCGGAGATGCTGGAATCGCGCGACAGCAAGATCCGCGATGCGGAAGTGGGCGGCCGCAGCGCCATGATCGGGTGAGCCGGCGCGCTTTGCCGCTACCGCCGGCGCCTGCCGGCTTCGCCCTTGAATCCGCGCCGGAACAGCTCCTGCTCGCGATCCCGCTTCAAGGTAGCATTGCCACATCGTCCTGATGGTTCGCCGATGCCCTGGCACGGGCATCCTTGATGTCGGGCGCATGCTCTTCCGCCCAGGACCGGATCTGGTTGAGCAGACCCGCCAGGTTCTGGCCAAGCTCGGTCAGCTCATATTCAACTCGCGGCGGGATGACCGGAAACACTTCGCGCCGGACAAGGCCGTCGCGTTCCAACACACGCAGCGTCTGGGTCAGCATTTTCGGCGTGATGCCTTCCAGCTTGCGCGCCAGCTCGCCATTACGCTGCCGGCCGCGCCGCAGCGCGCAAACGGTCAGGTAGACCCATTTGCTGGCCAGCATCTCGAGCACGGTATGCGACGGGCAGGTACGCCGGAACGCGTCGTAGCCGAATGGGGATTTGTCTTTACTATCCATGAGGTGCCTATATATAGAAAAGGTACATACTAGACAATAGGATATTACTATCCAAATGATAGCGGCATATTCGTTCAGCAGGAGGCTTCCATGCGTGCCGTTATCCAGAACACCGTCGGCGGACCCGACGTCCTTTTCGTTTCCAAACAGCCCGAGCCGACACCCAAGGCCGGGGAGGTGTTGGTTCGTGTCAAGGCAGCGGGCATCAACCCTGTCGACGGCGCCGTGCGCGGCGGCTTTTATCCGCTGCTTGGCGAGCCGCCTTTCATTCTCGGCTGGGATGTTTCGGGAACCGTCGAAGCGCTGGGCGCCGGCGTGACCGCTTTCAAGGTCGGCGACGAGGTGTTCGGCATGCCGCGCTTTCCCAGACAGGCCGGCGCCTTTGCCGAGCTCGCCGTGGCGCCGGCTGACGAGATCGCCATCAAGCCCACCGGCATCGATCATATCCACGCCGCGGCGCTGCCGCTGGCTGGCCTCACCGCCTGGCAAGGCCTCGTCCGGCACGGCCGCATCCAGTCCGGTCAGCGTGCGCTGATCCATGCCGGCGCTGGCGGTGTCGGCCATCTGGCGGTGCAGATCGCCAAGGCAGTCGGCGCCCATGTCGTCTCGACCGCCAGCCCTGACAAGCTCGATTTCGTGCGCTCGCTCGGCGCCGACGAGGTGATCGACTACACCAGGGACGATTTCACCGGGAAGGTCAGCAATGTCGATCTGGTCCTGGATGCGTTTGGCGGCGACCATGCCGACAAATCGCTGAAGGTGCTGCGCGACGGCGGCGTCCTGGTCTCACTGCTCAACGTTCATGACGCCACCAGGGCGAAGGCCAGCGCGCGTGGCATTCGGATCGAGCGCATCTCGGTCGTCCCCGACCGCGAGGGCCTGGTCGAACTCGCCCAGCTGGTCGAGGGAAAGAAGCTGTCGCCCCACGTCGCGAAAACCTTCCCGCTCGATGAGGCGGGCGCCGCCCAAGCCTTCCTCGCGACCCGGCCGATCGGCAAGGTCGTGTTGACGGTCTGACTGGAAGGCCGCTTCAGAAAGCGAAAGGGCGCGGAGTTTCCGCGCCCTTGTTCGTTTCCGGTGGGCAGAGCCTAGTGCCGGTATTGCTGGATCCGCGTCGTGCGCAGCCCGGCAAGGCCATATTCGTCGATCGATGCCTGCCAGGAGAGAAATTCCTCGGTGGTCAGCTTGTAGCGCTGGCAGGCTTCCTCGAGGCTGAGCAGTCCGCCGCGCACCGCAGCGACCACTTCCGCCTTGCGCCGGATAACCCAGCGCCGTGTATTCGTCGGCGGCAGATCGGCTATCGTAAGAGGGCTGCCGTCAGGCCCGATAACATACTTGACTCTAGGTCTAACCAGATCGGTCATCGTACTCTCTACTAAAAACTCAAAGACCCAATCCCCGCCACAGTACCGCCACAGCTTTAAAAATTGCCTAAGCGAACCCTAATGACTAGGTAAGGATCGTGAACGTCACGTTAGCCTTTTGTTCGGCATTTGAGATAATCGCGGCCCCGGCCCTGATTTTGCCGGGAAAAATCGCTTTGGCAGGCAAGCTGGCGCACCCGGACCGCTTGACCTATATTCCGGCCATTGGCAGCCAGCGCCACGCAGATTGAAAGAACCATGAACAGCCTCGACCTTCCCGGACGCCCAGAAAACACCCGCGTCGTCGTCGCCATGTCGGGCGGCGTTGATTCGTCGGTCGTTGCCGGCATCCTGAAACGCGAAGGCTATGATGTCGTCGGCGTCACCCTGCAGCTTTACGACCACGGCGCGGCAACGCACCGGGCGGGTTCGTGCTGCGCCGGCCAGGATATCGACGATGCCCGCCGCGTCTCCGAGACGCTCGGCATCCCGCATTACGTGCTCGACTACGAAGAGCGCTTCCGCAAGGCGGTCATCGATCCCTTTGCCGAGAGCTATGTCGCCGGCGAGACGCCGATTCCGTGCGTGTCCTGCAACCAGACGGTCAAGTTCGCCGATCTTTTGGCCACGGCCCAGGATCTCGGCGCCGACGCTTTGGCCACCGGCCACTACATCCGCTCGCGCGCCAATGGCGCGCATCGCGCGCTCTACCGGCCGGTCGATGCCGGCCGCGACCAGAGCTATTTCCTGTTCGCCACCACGCAGGCGCAGATCGACTATCTGCGCTTCCCGCTCGGCGGTCTCTCCAAGCCGCAGGTGCGAGCGATCGCCGAAGAGATGGGGCTGACGGTCGCCGCCAAGCAGGACAGCCAGGATATCTGCTTCGTGCCGCAGGGCAGATATTCCGACATCATCGCCAAATTGAAGCCGGCAGCCGCCAATCCGGGCGATATCGTCCATATCGACGGCCGCGTGCTTGGCCGCCATGAAGGCATCCTGCGCTACACGATCGGCCAGCGCCGCGGCATCGGCATCGCTTCAGGCGAGCCGCTCTACGTCGTTCATCTCGATGCCGACCGCGCCCGCGTCATTGTCGGTCCGCGCGAGGCGCTGGAGACGCACAAGATCTACCTGCGCGCCATGAACTGGCTCGGTGACGGACCGCTCTCCGAGGTCCCGGAAGGCGGGATCGAGCTGTTCGCAAAAGTCCGTTCGACCAGGCCGCCGCGCCCGGCCGTGCTGCATCACCGCGACGGCGTGACGTCGGTCGAGCTGGTCGACGGCGAATCCGGCATCGCTCCCGGACAGGCCTGCGTGCTCTATTCCGATGACGGCAACGAGGCACGCGTCTATGGCGGCGGCTTCATCGAGCGTTCCGAGCGCGGCGCCGAGGCCGAGGCCATGCTGTCCAGGCTTGCGCAACGCCCCGCGCAGGTCCCCGCCGAGTAGCCAGCCCCAGCTCGGCCGGCTGCTTCAGCGCAAGCTTGTCTTTGCCAAGGCTCAGGCTGACGAGCCGCTATGCGTCACCGTGCCCGCGGTGAGGATGCGCAGCACCCGGATCGCTTCCTCGCCGTCGGTGCGCGGCTCGGCGCGCGTTTCGATGCACTGCATGAAATGGGCGAGCTCGCGCGTCAGCGGCATGCCTTCGCCGACCGCCACATAGGACGGCTCATTGGCGGTGAAGGCCCACTGGCCGCTGTCCTGCCAGACCGCATGCCGATAGACGGCAAGCTTGCGCTCCCAGGGCTCGACGTCGTCGAACACCGCCATCGCCTTGGTGCCGACCACGGTAAGCCGGCGCTCGCGATAAGGGTTGAGCCGCGAGGCGAAGAGATGGCTGCGCACGCCGTTCGGAAAGCGCATGTGCAGATGCGCGAAGTCGCTGAGGTTGTCGAGAAGTGCCGCCCCTTCGCCTCTGACCTCGATCGGTTCGGTGCCGGTGATGGCAAGGATCATCGACAGATCGTGCGGCGCAAGGTCCCAGAGCGCATCGTTCTCGGTGTGGAACTTGCCGAGGCCGAGCCGGTGCGAATGGATGTAGCGCACCTCGCCGAGCTCGCCATTGTCGATCAGCGCCTTCAGCGTCTCGAAGGCGGGGTGGAAGCGCAGCACATGGCCGACCATGAAGACGCGGCCATTGTCCCTGGCCGCCTGCACCGCGCGCTCGGCGTCGGCGACCGTCAGCGCGATCGGCTTCTCCACCAGCACGTCCTTGCCGCCCTCGACGGCGCGAACAGCCGTGTCGGCATGGAATTGCGGCGGCAGCGCCATGACGATGGCATCGACATCGGCGCGCTCGAACAGCTTGTCCGGCTCTATCGCCAGGCAATCCTGCTCGCTGGCGAAGCCTTCGGCGCGGGCGCGGTTGACGTCGGAAACGGCATGGAGCGCGCCGAGCGCCTTGAGGGTGCGGATGTGGTTGCTGCCCCAGTATCCGCAACCGAGGACTGCGATGCGCGGCTTCATTCGCTCAAACTCTAGAATTTCATCGCCGAGACATAGCGACGTGCCCCGTCGAACTCAACCCCGCCGCATGCGCTGTGAGCCTGCCCGGCAAAGCTTTTTCGGGGATGAGATTATAGAGGTGCGTCCGGCTTGACAGCTTTGCCCTGCCAACCTTATATCCGCGCGACCTTGGCGAACGCCTCGAAATTGCCCGCGATGCCGGGTGGTTCATCGAGCATCTTCGCCACTCCTGGCGGAGTAGCTCAGTTGGTTAGAGCACGGGAATCATAATCCTGGGGTCGGGGGTTCAAGTCCCTCCTCCGCTACCACCTCAAACCCACTATCGTACGTAATAGCTGGGCTGTGGTGGCTGCCTGATGCGGCATGCCTTTCGGTATAGCGCGCGTCGGGGAATGCGCGCCCACCAATAAGGGTGGCAAGCTTGCCTTTGACCTCGATCTCGAAGCCCTCGCGTGCAGGCTTGGGTTGGACTGTGACGCTGTGAACAAGCGCTCGGAAGTTTTTGGTGAGCGGCCCACGGTCGTCCACGGCAGTTGCGTGGTCTGCCAATGCCACTGAAAGGGCATCGACAGTCTCGATGTAGCGCACCAAGGTGGCAGGGTGGAGCGCCACGGTCGATGGCGGGTCATCGAGGCCGGCAAGTTGCGCTTCGACCTGAAGCCGCTGTGTCTTGAGTTCAGCAATGCTCTGCTTGGCATCCTCTTCGGCAATGACGCTCTTGATGACGAGGTCGATCGTGCGCTGCCGTTCGCCTTCAATGCGATCGCGCTTGGTTTCCAGTTCTGTGCGCATTGCATTGGCCTGCGCGGCCAGGCGCCGACGCTCTTCATTGTATTTGCGAACGTAGGCTTCGATCAGCTCTGGAGCCTTCAGTTGTTCGCGCATGCCGTCGAGGACTGCCTTTTCGATCTCAGGCAGGTAAAGGATGCGCCGGTTGGAGCAGCTTCCGCTTTCGCGAACCGCCGAGCACCGGACACGCGTCTTGCCTGACTTGTCGCGATCGTGGACTGACAGGCCTGACCCACAGACGCCGCACCGGAGCAGGCCGGACAATAGATGAGAGGGTCGCCGTTTGATGTGAGAAAATACCCTGACCCTCTCAGTTTTGAGGGCTCGCGCCTTCTGCCACGTTTCGTCGTCAATGATCCGCAAGTGCGGAACTTCCTTTGTTTGCCACTGGTCCTTTGGGTTTGCCCGGGAGACGCGCTTGCCGGTATCAGGGTTCTTCACCATCCGGACCTTGTTCCAGATGAGGCGCCCCACATAGAGCTCGTTGAAGAGCACCCCTGCTCCGCGTTGCGCATTTCCGTTGATGGTGGAACCGTTCCACCGGGTTCCGCGTGGTGGCGCAACGCCTTCCCGATTGAGGTCCCTGGCAAGATCGCGTGGGGTACGGCCGGATGCATAGGCTGCAAAGATTTGCCGGACAATCTCTGCCTCCTCTTTGACAATCTCGAGTTCGCCTGGGCGACCCGGGACTGCGCGATAGCCATAGGCCCGGCCTCCGGCGTGACGTCCGTCCCGAATAACTCCAGCCATGCCCCTACGGACTTTCTTGGCGCCGTCTTCCCTTTGCATCTGACCGACAAGTCCACGAATACCGATGAGGATTGCATCGGCGGTGCCGTCATGGACAGCTTGGATTTCGATGCCGAGGAAAGAGAGCCGTTTGTAAAGCCCAGCGAGATCTGCCATGTCACGTGACAGGCGATCGAGCGCTTCGACGACTACCGTGTCGAACGTATTCTGACGTGCCGCCTCCATCAGAGTTGTCAACCCGTCGCGACCGAAGACCGACGCTCCAGAGCGCGCCCTGTCCTCATAAACAGCAACAACGCTAAGACCATTGCGAACTGCGTAAGCACGGCACAGCGCAATCTGGTCTTCCGTCGACTTTTCGTTTTGGAGCTCGGTCGAAAAGCGAGCGTAAATGGCGGCCCGCATCATGTCTCAGGAGCCTTCTGGGTGTGATCCACATCAATCGCGGAATTTCGATCGATCGAAACGCCGTTGTCGATGAGATGATCGCGCCTGGCATCGGCGATGGCAAGCGCTTCGGCGAATTCAAGCATCGCTCTGCGGCGCTCTTCCGGCGTTACCGCAGGTACCTGTTTGCGGTGGGATGGCGCATCGCATTTGTCTTGTGCCGGCTTCACGAAGCCGCGCATCACCATGACGAGCCGCGCGGAAAGGGGTGCGTTCCATCGATCGTGCAATCGGGACACTGCAGCGTAGAAATCGGAAAGATGCCGGCCTGACAAGATTGGCGAGCGAAGGTCGCCGCAGTCGAATTTCGCAAATGCAGAACTCATGCCGGTACGCCGGCGACAAATGACCGGGGCTGGCTTGTGGAATGGTCGAGCGATCCCGCTCGCACCCCTCCTTTGTCTGCTTCCCAAACCTCGACCGGGTCGGAATCAGCCGGTCAAGGTTGACGCGGCGAGTGTCAGCGCAGAACGGCTTTGGCCTCGATTGGCTGGCGGCCGGCTCCGCTCCGACCTCAAAGCCGACCACGCACAACCTGTATATGACAGCGCTCAATTTAAGGAACGTCAGTTGACCGGGGCCATCATGCCTTCCAACTCGGATTCTGGCGAGTCCGCTCGAAGACAATCAAAAACCTGAAACCAGAAGCGGTATTCCGGCATATCGCCATCGCAATTCGCCGCCAGAGCGCCCCAAGCGATCGCCGTTACTGCTAAATCGCCCCACAACGCTCTTGCCGCATCGGCGACTTCGATAACGGACCACTCGCCAAGCAACGCGGCGCTATCTGCAGTCTCCCGGTGACAACGAGAATCGTCGATTATAATGGGCGATCCACCGGCTGGCTTTTTCATGCTGTGCCTCCATCCGCCTCGGCCCAGACGCGCAAGCTTCTACCTTTCCGTTTTCGAGCCGGTTTCAATTGGAGCATCTCGATTGCAAGCATCTGTTCAGGAACGAGCTGCTGGCCGATGCGGATGACATCATCGAGTGTCGAGCGGATCTGCGGCCAGGGAAACTCATTGCTGTCTTCGGAAACTTCTCCTTCCCTCAGCACGGCATCAAGCTTGGCTACCACACCGCCAAGGGAAAGAGCGGGGGTCTCGGACAACATCTCAAGCAGGTCTTCCGACCGGTCGGCGGCCTCGCCCTCGGCGTGCAGCGCGGCGGAATAGCCAATTTCCCTATCGACGGCATCCCAGCGCGCCTGATGAGCTGCAAAATCAGCTTCAGCCTTCGCGTGCACTGTCAGGTCTTCTGGACCGAGATCGAGCACTTCACGAATCGCCCTGAGGGAATGCATCCTCACGCCCTCGCCGCCACGCAGCCGGATGGTTGCACAAGGAAATCCAACCGTTTCGGCGAGTTTCCGCTCCAGGTACTGCTGCTGACGGCACAGCCGCTCAGTCTGCTCTTGAGCCGCCTGCCATTTGCGCCACACCACCACCGCGGGATCAATGGATTGGTCCTTTTCCAAATCGTTGTGGGCAACCGCTTTTGGCTGCCATCCTGCAATTGGAATCGCCGTTGCACTACGAAGTATCATCCTCCGGGTGACGAGACGCAAAGGCGTGGTATTGTCGGAATCAGCCATGATCCGAGCTCCGCAACAGCTTGGTTGTGGTCAGGCCGGAGTCGGTGTTCCAGCACCTCTTCCGGCCGTTCTATGCCAGCCATCTTAGGTGAATGGCGTGAGAAGATCAACAGTTTTCGCCATAATATAGCGATTCCGATTTAATGACACCAATACAATGCCGGATGGCCAGAGCCGCTCTAGGGTTAGGAGTCATCGAGCTAGCAAAGCTGGCTCGCGTATCGACAAACACGGTGGTCCGCTTCGAACGAGGCGAGGACCTAAAGCAGTCTACGATTGATCATATGCGTGCAGTGCTGGAAGCCGCCGGCGTGGAGTTCATTGCAGAAAACGGCGGGGGCCCTGGTGTGCGCTTAGCCAAGCGGCACTAGCGGCGCCCTGATCTACCGGTGCATTGCTTCGAATCGTCTGAATCTGAAGCCATCCGGGAGCGTTTCTGACTTTCAGACAGGAAATGCGGCAATGCGGCATGCAGCGCCGCGCTGAATCCGCGCTCGTGTCAGTCCATCGTCTTGTAAGCGCCTATGATTTGCGAAGCCATTTTCGCTTCGGCCTTCAGCGAAGGACATGCAGATCACGCATGTGGAGCTATACTCAGTTCAAACTTTGGGTCGATCGCCACACGATCCAATAAATGGCTCCATGTACAGCCACAAATCCAACAAGCGTCGCAAAAAAAGCAGAAAGCATTGCAAAATAAGGATGGCGATTGGACCACGTTACGGAACCGTCACCATCACGACGTTGAAGCGTCGAGTACACCGACCTCCAAGTCGCAAAAAAACGAAGTGCTGTCCAAATTACGGCCCAAACTATGACGGCAACAATGGAATAGCCGCTGAATCCAAAATAAACCGGGCCGAGCAAGGATATCAGTGGGATCAATATATTCATTTGTTCAAAGTACCTTTTTGCCCACAAGCCACCCGCACATTTGGATACTTTATTGAAATAACTATCTAAACTTGCATCGCGATTCGCTCCTTAGCATAATTTCATGGACATTGGGATGCAATTAACGCTTCAGTGTGATTGGTTATGTCCTATCTTCGTTTTGGCCCAGGTCCCGATGGGAGTATCTCAACTACCGGGGGCGGCATCTGATAGGGCCCTGACTGATTTCCAGCTGCTGTCGCAGGCCCGTTGTCGGTCGGTGGGCCTGACAAACCTGCTATTATCCCACAGGCTCGAATGAAATTCCCTAGGCTGCCTTCGCCGCTTGGATCAATTATGTTAACCGGGCTATTATGTACATATGAATATAGGTTTACTTCGTTTAGCCACGTTTGATACTCGGTAAAATAGCTCATACTAACGCCTGCCTCGACGGTGCCGACGTACCGGTATGGATTCGCCGAGGTAGCGCGAATAAGATTTACCTCCTCATTCTCGAATTGAATGGGGGCAAGTTGTAGTGAGGGACCACCCAATGGGTCGCGTGACAACCACCGTCCAACAACGGGATCGTATGCGCGATACTTGGTCAGGTACAGTCCACTATCGGGGTTGATGAACAGGTCGGCGTAGCCAAAATCCGTGAGCGCTGCAGTGCCTTGAAGAGAGTTGCCGTAGGGATCATAACTGTAACTGGGCGCGTTGCTGTTGGTCGCAAAAACGCGCCTAACAGAGCCGATCTGATCCGGCGCATAATAATAAGCCTGCGATGGTGACCCGAGCGCAAACTCGCCCTCATCGTAATAGCCGCGTGTCGCAGCGTTAGCCGCATTTCGTGCTTGGCAGGGGCGCGACCCGCACCAGATGTAAGAAGTCGTTACCGCACTTCCGCTGGTAGGCGTGCTGGTAATTGCCGTGCGTCGCCCCAGCCCGTCGTAGGCGAATGTAGTCGCCTTGCCGGGTTGTCCAGGGTAGGAGATCGTAACGAGGCGGTTCTCGGCATCCCAACCATAGGTCCTCTGGCCATCTGACAGCAGGTTGCCGTTGGCATCGAACGAGAGCGCCTGCCCCGACAAATTGGTCAACTGGTTGAGATTGTTATAGGCGGCGGTCTGCGTCAGCGCGGCCGGATAAACGGTTGTGGCATCACTCGTTTCAGTGACGGACGAGATTTGGTTCTCAGGAGTTGTCGTATACAGAAACGTCGAATATTGCGCCGCTGACAGGCCCACATTGCTGATCCCAGCAAGTCGCCGATCGCCAGAGTTAGGGAGATAAGACCATGTAGTCGACAACGTCGAACCAGTCAGTTGGCGACTTGTGATTTGTTCGGTTTGACCAAGATAGCCAATGACAAAAGCTCCCAGGTCACTGGTATGGCCAGTCAAGCGGTCAATGGCATCATAGGCGAAAGTTTCTGCACCAGCTCCGGAGACTGTTCGCGAGGTCGGTCTCCCTAATTCATCGTAGCCATAAGTGATGGTGGCGCTTGGCAGCGGCCCGCTCTCCTGCTGGAGCTGCAGAGCTCCTTGAGCAAAGGGCGGGAAATAGCTGTATTGCGTCGTTCCGGTGCCATCCGTCATAGATGCAAGGCGCGGGAAATACGTATCGTAGACGAAGCTCACATTCGGCGTCGCATGCACCGCATTGAGGTAGGCGATGCCCGTTAGCCGATCGTCCTTCGCATAACTGAACTGCTTCGTCTGGCCGAGCGCATCAAGCACGGATTTCAGCCGGCTTGTCGTGTTCTCGTAGGTGTAGGTGACAGTGCTGCTGTCGGCGTAGGTCTTTTGCTTCAATCTGCCCTGGATGTCATAGGTCCAGGTCGTGATATTGGTCTTCGGATCGGTAAGGCTGGAGAGGTGGCCCATGCCGTCATAGCCAAGCAGCGTCTGGCCATTCAGCGGATCTGTCACGTTAGTTAGGCGTCTATTGGCGTCGTACTGATAGCTCCACAGCCGGTTCAAGCGATCCGTGTAGGAAGCAGGATCGAGCTTATTGTAGGTGTAGAGGTCGGTTGTTCCGTCCGGATAGATGATTTTTGTCAGCCGGTCGGCGGCATCATAGTCGTAGGTGGCGGTCCAACCTTCAGAATCGGTGTAGGTGCGAACGCGATCGAAGCCGTCATACGTGTAGGTTGCCGCGGTGGCGTTGTTCGCGTTCGTGATCGACGTCAGGTTTGCGGACGAGTCGTAGTGGTAGGTGGTCGTGTGGCCCAATGGGTCCACGGAAGAGGTTACCTGACCGGCAGCGTTGTAGGTGTAACGCCACATTTGGCCGGCGGCATCCGTGTAGAACAGCGGCCGGTGGCGATTATTGTAGACGTATTGCGCGATCGTGGTTTGAATGCCCGCCTGCGTCGTCTGGCTCACTGCGGCGAGGTCGACCTGATTGGCATAGGCGTATGATGTCGTGCGTCCCGTCGGATCAATGGCCTGCGTGAGATTGAAGAATCCGTTGGTGTCGTAGGAGAACTTGCTGAGCTGTGTCGTGCCGTCGTCCAGGACGCGACCGATCGCTGTCGGGCGGTCAAACGTTCCGCCATATATGCTGTTCACCTGGCCAGGGTAGTTGTACCAGATACGGTTCTCGAGTGGATATTTGACGCTCTCGATTGCCGTGCCTTTGATCGAGGAATTCGGCATGTGAACAAAATGCCGAATCCGGGCCTTGGTGTAGTCGCAACCGCCAGTCGGCGTGCAGCCAGCAGCCAAATAGGCGTCCTTGTCCCAGTGGAAGCTGTTGCGATAGGTCAGATAGTTGTTCACCACCGCCATGCCCTGCGGCACGGTGTTCGCCGGATCGGTATTCGGAATAACTGATGGCTCCAGCCATTCCTCGCGCTCGTGGTAGCCAAGCGGATCCGTCACCTCGACAAAGCGAGGCGGACTACTTGTTCCCGGTGCCGTATAGGCAAAGGTCGTCGTACCGTAAGGCGTCGCCAAAGAATTGACGAGGGAATTGGCGTCATAGGTGAAGCTGGAGGTCAGACCGATGATGTCGGTGATCGAGCTCAGCCGACCATTGGCGTCATAGGCCAGTGTCGCGCTGCGTCCGAACGGGTCGGTGATTTTGGTGACGAGAAAGGGACGCCCGGCCAGCCCATAGGTAAAGGTCGTCAGCCGGCCAACCGCGTCGGTGAGGCTGATCAGCCTTTGCTGGCCATCGTAAGTCAGCGTGAGGGCATTCCCTTGCGGATCGATGATTTGGCTAAGGAATATCCTGCGCGGATAAGCTGTCGCACCATCGGACTGGGCGTAGATTTCGGTGCTGCCGTCCGCCAGCTGACGCCGATATGTGATGGGCGAGCCGGAGGCACGGACGAGGATAGAACCATCGTCATCCTGAGCTGCGAAGGTACCCGCGTTCGCATCGTAACCCAGGTAGTAAAAAGCCCCGCCGCCACGCATGTAGCGCGATACGTTGGCGCCCGGATTGGTCGGGTCATCGGTGACATACGACAGCCAGCTGATGGTCCATTTGGGGCTGACGTTGAAGAAGCTGAAGACCGCCGGCTGGCTGTCTTCGCGTTGATTGTAGCTGATCTCAACCTTGGCGGACGGGCCGATCGGCGGAGCGTAGCCAACCGGCGTATCCGACAAGGATACAGCAACGCTCGCTTCCTTGATGTTGTAGCCGCAGAGCGGACAGTTCGGGTTCGGGGGTGTAAGGGGTGGTCCCGCCCGCGGCAGAGGCGGATTGGCAGGCGGTGGGGCTGGCGGCGCCGGATAGTCTGGCGGAGGGTTGGCGGGGGGATCGTTCGGGCCACCAGGCCGTGTTCCGTTGGTGGGTCCCTTCCCCCAAATCACGGATGCTTTTTCTGCATCCACTGGTTTCCAATGGGGATCGGGGAGAACATCCGTGGGCACAAGGAAATAGCCGCTGGCTTCGGCATCCAGCGCCGCTTGCGTGACCCAAAGATCAGAGCCCGAAAACACCGAGTCCCTGACGTGATACCGGCCGTTCGCCTGACCGACGATCGCCGCGAAGTGCCCGACCTTCCAATGGACGATCGATGGCACAGGAACAGCCTGCCCCGGTTCGCGCAGGATCAGCAGATGCCCCAGTTCGGCTTTGTCGGCAAGTCGTCCGACCTCGGCCAGGCTTGTGCCAGTGCTGCCCGCCCGGTACCATTGGAGGAAGTCGACTTTTTCGGGGCTGACATTTCGAGCCAGCATCAGCTGTTTCAGCGCAAGCGGGCCGCAGATAAACAGATGCCTCGGATCTTTCTCCGTGAGGTCGAGCTCTTCTCGCGCGTTCTGAAACGCCTCCGTTGCAGACCCTGTTATCGGCCGCTGCCCAACTTCTTCAAACAGCGCTGCCAGTTGTTCATTGTGGCCGAGATTCGCATACAACTGCGCCAGTTCACCAATCGCACGGTCAATCAGAGCTTTGGCGCGTGGGTCTGTCGCTGATTTGCCCGTCAGCCATGCCTTCTGCCAGGCCTCGATCGCACGAGAAAAGAATCCATCGTGCAAATAAGAAAGACCCAAATTGGTCCAGAGCGCCGGCGCCCAGCCGGAACGTGGGTTTTGGGACAAAAAAACCTCGAGGCTGCCGCGGTCACCAGGTTGACTGCGCCGCCCATATGCCTTCAGGGCCTGCTTCAGGCTCTCATCTTCCGCTGGGCTGGTTGGCCCCACCGCGACGAGCGGCTCTTCGAAATGCGAACTTGCGATGACGGCAGCAATGGGTTCGGAATTTCCGATGATCGCAGCCCGCGCTGGCGGGAAGAGACTGGGCAAAAACAGCAGACCTGCCGCAAGCCCGACAGCGGCTAGCGTTGACCACCTGAATGTCTTCATTGTTCCGTCTCCGGAAAATTTCCTGCCTGCTCAATTGGGTTGAGCCCAGAGGTAATTGCGGTTGCGCGAACAGATCCTGCGCGGAAGGCTAAGGGGTCCATTTGAAGCAACCCCAGGCGCCAGATCCCCACACCGCCGTTTGTGTCGAATTGACCTGCGATGTTCGGTTGCCGTTCGCATCGTAGGTGTAGGCGATGCAGAGCCCGTTGTCGTAAAGCGCGGATGTAACACGCCCAAGCGCGTCGTAGCCGTAGTTGACCGAACTGTTGGCGATTGTTGGCTGCAAAATAATAGCCAGGAAGAATATCCTAACACTCCTCCGTCTCTGAAGAAGTATTGTTCCCGCCATATTTACACTCCAACTTCCTACCATTTGGTGATCCTTCAAACTGTGAGCCGCAACGATACCAAATGACGTGTTCAATTTGACATTTCACGGAGAGCTTTCCGCCATATAATTTAGCGAAAGTATTGCGCCAGTGCTGTTTCCGGCCGACCCAACCGTGATCCCATAGTCTGTCGGCGCGCCGGTATATGGAGATGCGGTCGTGTAAACTTGATCCCATGTGTACCCGTCAATCGAATAGAAAAAAGTTAGCGTCGTCGTCGCACTTGTATAGCTGGCCCTTACCCATACATTGCTGTAATTAGGTAATATCGTTTTACTGGCAACACTTGAATTCCATGCAGTTGCTGTTGAATATGACCATATCGCTATTGCAGAAGAGCCGTTGAGACCGCAAACATAGATGCGGTTATTGAAACTGCTCCGAACAATTAGTCCGAAGATATCGGTATTCGATCCGGACGTATGATTTCCTTGAGCATATTGGATAGTGACCGTCCAATCTCCACCCGCAACGCTCTTTGTAAGCGCATTGAGATTGCTGCTCGCCGAGGTATTTTGAGTGGTTTTTAGTACCAGAGGGCCGTTGGCATTGTCAGTCGCGGTGGCGCTTGCTTGATTGAGCCAGGTCAGCGACGACAATGCCGGGCGGGAAACCACCGGTGCCGGCAGAGCGACCACGGGACCGGTCGAAGAAACACCCGCACCCACAATCGTGCCAATTCCGCCGGATCCGCCACCAGGAACCCATGACGGGTCGCCAGACGGCCCTCCCGACTGAAGCACATATCCCGCTGTCCCCGGAGCGAGCGAAACCCAGCCGCCAGAACCGCGATAGAGGATACTGCCTCGGCCGGATCCGACGGCGGCGTCGAGGACGTCTGTCAGGCTTTTGCCCAGTATCGCGTTACCTGACGTGTCATAATAGCCTAGTTGACCGGCCGTTGCGCTTCCGACACTGCCCGCCGCATCGATACAGTTACTCAACGAACCGAAATTCGCCATAACCTGCGTTGCATCGGCCGTCTGGCCATTGGTGAGAGTGTTCGGAAGCGTGCAGGCTGCTCGTGCGCCGCTACTGATGATAACCGCACACGCAGTCGCAAAAATAAGACGAGCGCCTCGATTGAACGCCGCCGATCTCCATTGGCTATCGATCGGGTTGGGTGGGGCTGCGCACCTCCATCGCGACACCAGGCTTTCTTTAGGTCTAGGCATGCATTTTCCTCTCCAAAATGCTGCGATCGCCGCAGAAGTAGAAGGCTATGGCCCGGTGACGCCTATGATTGCCTCGTAGTCGCCAGCAGGGGTCGACGCAAAATTGACAACCGCGGACCCGAAAAATGGATGGGACGTTGACTGGTAAAGCGCACCCGATCCCGCCACCCCGTCATTCATCGACTGCAGTGGCGTACCCTCGGTGATCGTGACAGCAGAATTCGTCCTGCCGGATCCGAAAAGAACATATAGGGCCCCGGCAATTGTAGTCGGCGCCGGGATGGATCGCTTAGCGACACCGGATGAATTCTGTAGCGAAGTAAGGCCGCCTACCCCTGTTGTATTCCCTTGGAAGGAGATGGTAGACGCAATCCAATCGCTTGAACCGCCCAAGGTGATACCAGCCGATCCCGCTGTGATATCCGAGGCGGTCAGTATTTTCGCAATGACGGCGCCGTTCCAATAGCTCCCAATCTTCTGGTCGATCAACGCCCAGTTGGCGGGCGTTGCCGACATCGCCCAACTTGAACCGATGAAGATGATGGCGAGGTCACCTGCGGCGCTTCCTGTGGGCCACGTCACGGTCAGATTGGATCCTGTGGATGCTCCCTGTATGGCCGAGCCTCTGATGGTTGGGAGGACTCCGCCATTTCCTATGGCGGTAATTGTAATCGCTCCGCTTGAGTTGGTCACCGCGATGCCCGGACCTGCGGTAAGCGTCGCCGCCTGCGGGGCATTGCCCGTCGAGCCGATAATCAATTCTCCGTTTGCCAGCGGGCCAGCCGCGCCAAAGTGTGCCCCGTCAGCATTGTATTGAACGGAGCCGACTGATCCGGCCGGCGCCTGTGCTGTGGCACAAGTTTGTAGCGCATTGAAATTGGCCATGACCTGGGCGGCATCGGCCGGCTGACCATTAGTGAGCGTGTTCGGAAGTGTGCAGGCCGCCCGTGTGCTGCCGCTAACAACAACCGCACACGCAACTGCAAAAACAAGAAGAGCGCCTCGCTTTAACACCGCCAATCTCCATCGGCTATCAAGCACAACCACACGATTGGCGCACTTCTAGGTGAGCCAAAACGTTCTTCCAAATTGCTCTTTAGCCGCATAATCGCTGAAGGATGGGGTTCCCAACTCAGCAGAACTACATTACTTTTATTACTTAAAAAAGAAAGACCTATCGGCGACGTGAAAATGATATTAGTTTTCCATAATGGATTTTTACTACATTGTGACTCTGTGACTCGGGGACGGGTAGCGATGGCGGCCGGCGCCTTCGATTCGGATTTATTTCTCACGCGCGAAGACGCCCATGACCTGCGGTGCCATGGGCTCGGGCTGTGCGATGGCGCCGAGTGATGCGCTGATGACGGGATGTTGCCTTGACTAGACGACTTTACGGACTTGACGCGCTGCGAGGTGTCGCGGCGATTGCTGTCGCGGCACACCATCTCGTAACCGTCTACGGATTTCCGCTGCTACCCCTAAGCCCTTCAATCGCGGTTGATCTATTCTTCATCCTGTCCGGCTTCGTGATGACCAGGACTTACGAAGATCTATTGCACACCGATCTGAGTACCCGGGCTTCATTGTCCTTCGATATCGGCGTCTGTTCCTACCGCTAGCCATTGGCTCGACCGTCGGTCTGGCGTGGGTTGTGGCCGTGTATGGCCCTTTCGCGCAAGTCTTTGCATCCTACGTGCTGGTCCTCTGTTTCCTGCCCTCGGTTGGTCCTGCAGCGTTTCCTCTAAACGTGCCCGCCTGGTCGCTGTTCATCGAGATCATCTGCAATGCCCTCCACGGCTCGATCTTCTCGAAGCTATCGAACATGCAGTTAATAGTGGCCACCGCGGCGAGCATCCTGCTCTTCGCCGCTTTCTCAACGAATGGTCTCACGCATTGGGGGCCGGGGATCACCGCGATCGTGGGGCTCACACCGCGCGAGCTGTCGTGCTACCTCGTCGGCATCTGGATGTTTCGACAGTATGGCGACAGACCGCTAGGCGATAAACCCGTGTTGGCGATCGGCGCTTTCGCGCTCGCGCTCGGCCTGGCATCTATCAGTGCCTCATTCGAAATCATGGCGCTTGTTGCCTGCCCTCTCATCATCAGAACGTCGCTTGGATTGCCTCGCATGAGGTGGGTTATTTGGGCCGGCGCGCTGTCATACCCGCTCTATGCCACTCACGTGCCCGTCCTACAGGCATCCCGCGCTATGGGCTTGCACCCGACCCTCGGCGTCGCTCTGGTGGCTGCCGTGTCCATTTTCGTCACCGTGGCCTTTGAGATGCGACGACCGGCCCGGCAACCAGCCGAAGCTTTTTAACTGCTGTCAGTCAGCTCAAACGACACGGCCGCGATCAGATACCGTCCCCGTCACGGTCGCAGCAAGCCGGCTTTCAATTCCGCGTCTCGCTGACGATTGGAGCAGCCATTCTGAAGCGCCCCACATTGCCCAATCCACTCCCGGGCAGGCGGAAGCGCGAGGGTGGGTACGGGAACCCTCGCAGTAAGAAACAAACCCGGCCCCGGGCTCTCCGGTTGTGCATGGTGGACTATCCAGCTGTCTCGGCGCGCCGCAGTGAGTAGGCGCCTGCGGAAACGAAGCCTGGTTTGAGGTATGAGGACTACCCGCGGAGCACTTTTACAGCCCTAACCCTCGCTTCCTACCGAAGCCCCATTCGATACCGCCGCTGTCGCGAGCGAGCCCGGTGATGTGCTGCCCGATGCGCTTGTCGAGGACCGGCTGCCAGGGCACGAGATAGAAGCCCACGCCGTCGTCGATCATGGCGAAGCGGCCGGAGGCGAGGTTGGCGGCGCCGGCAAGTCGGCCTGTGACGTATTCCCCGGGTTTGGCTTCGATGAAGCTCAGCCCGCGCTCGGCCGCCACCCTACGGCCGACGCGGGCGACTTCGGTCTGTTCGAGGCGCTGGAGCAACTCGCGCGACGCTCGAACCGTACCATCGGGTAGTCTGGTCGCGTAGCCCATGTCGAGGAGGTTCTGCCGGCGCCGGTCCAGGGCGTCGCTGACCTGCCGGCCAAACCCGACCTGGGCGAGCGAAGTTCGGTTGGCCGAGGCCAGTTCCCGGTCGAGCCAGGTCGCACCATCGCTGGTTACCTGGCTGTCGAGATCGAGGAAGGAGAGCCTGCGGACGGCAAAATCCCCGCCCCGGTTGCGGGCGTCATAGGCTGCACCGCGATCGGCGATGTCGTCGGGAATCTTCCAATGGTCGGCATCGATGCGCTCGACAATGCCGGCCCGCCGCAACGCCTCCAGACGGCGCACATGCGAGCGGATGAAGGCGTCGGGGTCGCCCTTGATGCGCTCAATCTGGGTCCGAGCTGCTTCGAGATGCTCGCTCGGCCGGTAGATCCCATCGGAGCTTGCCGCGATCTCATGGATGCTGAGATCAGCTTTGCGAGGCTCGGCCTTTGTCGAGATTGGCTCGAGAGCGACAATGTGGCCGCGCCTCAGCTCGCCGAGTTTTGTATCGTCGCTTGTCTCGAGATAATGGGTACGCCCGTCGACGCCATCGACGACGACGTAGAGCCCGCCATCCAGCCCGTCGCCGGCAAGCCCCTTGTCGAGCACCCGTCCGACGATCGGTTCGCTGATCTCTTTGCCGTGGGTGACATACTGGTTCGGGCCGCGTTCGTCGGCGATGCCATGATCGGCGAGCGCCTGGTGCATGGTCTTGATGATGTCGTTGCGCATGCCGAGATCGCGCAGGACCTGTTCGGCATTGTCGGTGAGCACGAAGCGGCCGGGCTCAGTCTCGGAGGCAAAGCCGTACTGCTCCAGGTGCTTTGCCCGGTCGATCAGAAGATGGCGGTTGGCGCGCAACGTGTAGCTCTCGCTCACACCGGGACGCAGGTCTACAACGCCACGCTCCTCCTGCTCGGCAAGCATCATCCGGTCGAGGCGGGTCAGGCGTTCGGCCGCCACCTCGGCCCTGAGCTTCTGGGCGATGTCGATCTCGGTCTGTGGTCCGAGCTCCAGTGTCACCAGTTCGCCGGCGCGATGGCGAATGCCGTGGGCGATATAGTCGCCGGCGATATTGAGCACCCTACCCTCCTCGGTGACGCCCCGCACCAGGATATGGGTGTGGGGGTGGCCGGTGTTGTGGTGGTCGACGGCGATCCAGTCGAGCCGCGTTCCGAGATCGTTTTCCATTTGCCGCATCAGGTCGCGCGTGAAGGAGCGCAGATCCTCCATCTCGGCGGCATCCTCGGGTGCGACGATGAAACGAAACTGATGCTTGTCTCCGCGGCAGCGCTCGATGAAGGCGCTCCCCTCCTCGCGGTCGCGACCTTCCTCGATGGCGGAATAGACTTTTCCCCTCTCACCGTCGTGCGTTACCCCGTCGCGCTGGAGGTAGCGCAGATGGGCATCCACCGCCCGGATTGACATACCGCGCAGTTTCGGGCCGCGCGCGCCGCGCTGGGAGGTAAACTTCACCACCCTCGCCTTGACCATCACTCGGCGTGCCCGGAAGCGGCCCTTGCCCCCTTCCCGGCCCCAGCCGCCACCGTCCCGCATGAGGCCGGTGGCGATGCTGGCGCCCCTGCCCCTGGCGTTGAACCTGCCGCCTTTCTTGCTCCCCGCCAGACCGCCGCTCCGGCCTGGGCTGCCGCCAGCCCTGCGAACGGCGATCTTGACCTGGGCAACGAACGGCAGCGAGCGCGGATTGACGCGCGTCCCGCCGCTTCGCGCGCGTCCCAGCCTGACACGGAAATCATTACCGTCACGATCGACCATGGCGGCAGGATCGGCAGCGAATTTGGGCTCTGCAAGACGTTTCAAGCACCCGTCGCGCTCCAGCGCGCAAAGACAGGCTGCTGCGTAGAGACGGCGGATCGCACGTTGCGGCGGCGTTACGGACTTGCGAGCATTACCAAGGCGCTAGCGACGCGACCGCCCCATCTTACACATCTCAGAATTCCAAAAGCGCCTCGTTTTCGCAGGCGAAAACAATGTGCAGACAACACCTTGCCGAGAATAGCGAGGCGCGAGCGCGGGCTCGCTTTATCTTGCCGTCACAATTGGGCGACTGTTCCTGATCTTCGTCGCCACAGTCGGTATCCGTCTCTATACTTCGATAATACTACACCGGAGCGCGCCACGCCACGCCGCCGTGCGATCAGGAAAGCCGGGTGGTCCGTGCCGTCGTTCGTGCTCGCTCCCGCGACGCCGGCGGGCGCACAGATCTGCGTCGGATTGGCAGGGCCACACATCCAATCACGCGCGATCGCCACCCCTTCCAGGGTGTTGTCGCCGGCAAGATATCGTGATCGCTGCATCCGCTTCGATCCACCTGTCTTCCCCGCCGCGGTGGCGGAGCTCGTGTCGGCGCCGGGCCGTAAAACCGTCGGTCGTTTGCCTCACAGGCTGCGCTCATGCTGCCGCCACCGCGCTCAGCGCCCGGCCGCCAGACGCCGCCTGGCCGTCCGAGAAGCGGAAGCTGGAGCCGTCGATCCACATGCGGTGCATGATCGTCGCCAGCTTGCGCGCCACGGCGACAACGGCGCGCTTGTGGCCGCGTTTGGCCGCCAGCCGCAGGCCCAGGCTTGAAGCGTGCTGTGCGTCCTCGAGCGGGTGTTCATCGCGCTCGGCGCTTCCTAGAGCGCGGTGCGGACCCGCCGTCGCCGCGCCGCGAGATGTGGCCGGCGCGGTCGATCGAGGTGCCCGACTGCTCGCGTCTCGGCGTCAGGCCAAAATGCGCGCCGAGCGTCTTCGACCTGGCGAAGCGATGCGGATCGTCGAAGGCGGCGAGGAAGGTCATCGCCGCCACCGGACCGACGCCGGGAACCTCGCACCAGCGCCGGCATAGCTCCTCCCGGCCGACAAGCTGGACAATCAGCTTGTGCAGCTTGCGATACTCGTCCCACAGCACCTGCCAGCACCTCAGCATGCTTTCGGTGGCCGTCTCGAGCAGCCGATCGCCGGCGATCAGCTCGCGGATGCGGGCGACAAAGGAGGCGCGCTGGACGCGCCGGCCGGCCATCAGCCCGAACATCTTGAGCGAGTGCCGGACCTCGGTCTCGATGTCCATCAGCTTGCGCTTGAGCGTGCGCCGATGCGCCAGCATCAGCTTCATCCGGATGGCCGCGTCGCTCTTGGCGTGCACCGGCTTGAACCAGCCGGAGCGCACCAGATGCGCCAGGCCGCGGGCGTCGTTGCGGTCGGTCTTGTTGCGCTGCGCCTCCAGCATGCGGGCCGAATGATGCGTCTCCAGGAGCACCATCGGCATGCCGCGGCATCGAGCTCGCGATGCAGCCAGGCTGACCATCCGGTCGCCTCGTGGCCGACCAGATGCAGCCGCGGCGCGTAACGGGCGGGACCTGCATTGTAGGCCGAGAAGCCCGCGAGCCGTGGCGATCGTGCCGAGGCTGCGCTCTCTCAGTGCACCGATGGGACGTAGACTACCTCGACGGGCAGGACGGAGCGTTCCGTGCCACCTTGGACGGCGACCAAGTTGCGCTGGCCCAATTTGTCCATTGGGATGGCCCTGAACTCGCTGCAGAAGGTGCCGTCGGCGCCCACTGTCGCGCTGCCCAGGTTCAATCCGCCGTTGCTGCTGTCGAGATAGATCCTGACCTTGCCAGGGCTAAAGCCGGAGCCAAATAGTGGAAAGGTGTAGTCCGCGGCGATCTTGGGCGGGTCGAGCTCGCGCATCGGGCAGCCGACATCGCCAAAAAAGGCAATCGTCACCATAAGCGTGGCGGTCTCGCCGCCCGCCGGCGTGACCCGCAGCTCGATCGTGTCGCCGCGTCCCCCCGTCGATGCCGTCAGCCTATGCACGCCCGGCGCCGTCTCGGCTGGCAACCGGACTGACGTCAGGAACCCTCCCGCCGCATCGACGGCCACGGTGCCGAGCGTTGCCCCGGTGTCGAGGACGATCGCGACCGGCCCGGGGCCATTATTCGGACCGAGGGTCGTCGTAGCGAAGGGCGCGCTCCACGGGCTGCAGGTGACGTAGTCGCAGTCGCGCAGCCGGAAACTATAGGCCGTCGACGGGGTCAGACCGACAACGTCGTAGCTGTAGGAACAACTGCTCATGTTGCTAGAGGGTTTTAAGGTTGCGGGCGCCGCGACCTGACCGGCCTTGGTGACCTCCAATTGCGAGCTGCCGCCGATGCAGGCGGAGGTCGTATCTCGACTGAATGAAAGCTTCAGCCGGGTCGGGTCAGCAACTGGTGGAAAGAACTGGCCGCTGACATTGAAGTTCGCCCCTGCCGCCACAACCGGCGGAGCCGAGATCGAGGGACGCGTCAGGCTCGGCACTGTGCTGCCCGTCACCCATTTCGAGGCCGCATCGGCATTCTCCTGGGCAATAAGGTCGCGGCTGGCGGGCGGCACGCAAACGAGGTCATCGGATCGGGCCACCCGCCAGACAAATCCGGCGAGGCATGTCGCTTCGCCGTAGAGCCCGCCATTGGGGTCGCGCCGTGATTTGGCGAGACCGTTCTCGTCTTGAACCTGCGAGGCCCGCTGCGGGGTCACACACACGACATCGCCCTCATAGGCGTTGCGCCATACGTAGCCGGCAACACAGGTGAACTGGCCGAATGGCAGGCTGACGTTCTGGAAGCGAGGCGCCGCGATGCCGGGATGAACCGCCCGGAAGGTCACCCCTTGGGGGAGGCTGATATCGGTTTCGAGCTGGGCGAACTTGGCGATGACCCTGGAGACGATGTCGCCCCGGTTGCAGGCATCCTGGAGCTGCTGGAAGACGTCGTTCACCGAAATCGAGGTCGTTCGTTCCTTGGCCTGGGCATCTAGCTCCATCTTCGTGAGGTCCGACGGATTGAGGAAGTCGTGGATGCTCGCCGCCGCGTTCTCGGGTTCGATCTGCACTCCGTGCAGCAACACTACCGGCGCGTCAGCGCGGAGGCTGCAGATCGTGTTGCCGGTGTGGATCAGCGTCGTGAGTTCGAGCGCAAAGGTTAGAGAGAATCGCGCGTCGGCGACGTCGTTTCTGACCTTGAAGCTGCCCTTGTTGTTGAACAGCTGGTAACTCACATACAGCCCTTCGGCAGCTTTGCTGACAAACACTGACCCAGCCGTCGCGAAATTACAGGTGATCTCGAAAGCGGTGTGGCCCATTTTGGCGGCCTTGGCCTCGATTGTCTCCTTGATCCCGCCGGGGCCGTCGCACGAAGTCTGGCGCGGCGAGGCACCCGCCGCCTGCTGATCCGGCGTGCCGTTCCATCGCCCGTCGAACAGCGAGTTGATCGGCGTTCTCGCGAGCGCCGCCATGCCCTGTACGAGGGGAGACTGTACCGCGCCGACAACACCTGTGTCCTTATCTGGGGCAACGGCCTCAATTGTGATCCGGCCGCCGGTGATGTCGATCGGACTTGTGAACGTCGAGGACCCTTGTGCGGCCGCATGGCATACGAGCAGCGTCCCTACCCAGAGCGCGCGCAGCAAAGCAGCGCCAGCAATCTTGCATCCAAGCACACTCATATTCCCTCCATTGCGCGCGCGTTTGGGTTGCTAACCAGACAGGCTGTTGCCCAAGGGCAATGAGAATTTTGATTGGCTCATTCCCCGATGCGGCTGATCTCATCCGCGGCCTTGACGATCAGCTGTCTGGCCGAGAACTATGGAGACCGAACTCGGTCCACCATTTGGCGGCCGCGGTCTCCGCGCGAACAAGCGTAAGCGTCACAACACTAGATCGCCGGCACTATCTCGATACACCTAAAGGTAGTGTCGCCTTGCGCGATATCGGATGCTAGGGTCACTGTCAGCCGATAGCTGCCGGCCGGGAAAGGTCCGACAGATGGCTCCATTAGCGAACCAGTCTGACCTGCCAACAGCTCCTCTTCGGTGTAGTCCGCCGCATCGCCGTCTGTGTCGCTATCAAACACGACCTCATGCTCGACATCGTCCGAGCCCGGACAACCCTCCGGAATGCTGGTGATGACCAAACGATCGATGAACGCCATTAGATCGGCGTCTCCGGCGTTGAAGGCCGACCACTGAACGCGAAAAGCCTCGTTGTCGTGAACGATCGCCTTGTCAGGGGTAATTGGATTGTCCGGGTTCGCGAAGACGACAGCAGCCATGCTCTAGCTCCAATTTCGGGGGAGAAGAGATCTGAAAACAGAAAGAATTATGTAGGCACCTTCCGCAATATATGATACGATCTTGTTAATCTAATCAAGTCTCAGATTGAAATATCGGGGCGGCCAAAAGCTAAAATCTTAAATATTCGAGACGCATGCCCATTCCTTGGGCAACATAGCCAGACTTGTTAGCTGGTTTACTTCCGTGCGTCCGCCTGTGCCATTCCGAGTGCGAAGTGCGGAGGGGTTAGACATGCCTTTTGATCAACCGACAATCCAGTTCGGTGACGCCGGGTCCGAAGTCACGAGGCTTCAGGAGGATCTGATTGCCGTGGGCTGTTTTTCCGAAGTGGCGGATGGCTCTTTCGGGCAATCGACCGTGGATGCGGTCATGTTGTTCCAGGAGGCGGTTGGCTTGGTCGCCAGCGGTATTGTCGATGAAGCCACATGGTCCGTGCTCGAGGGCCCGGAGGCCAGTGAGGAGCGCTCGATCGACATCTCCGACCTGCCGGGACTGACCTTGGCTGCGAGCCACGCCTCGGATGAAAGTGCCGACGCCTACCTCGCCGACCTCGGCGTCGATACCGGCAACAACTGACAGGCGATACACCAAGGGACGTTCGAGTCCGGGGGAAGCAAGATGGCTTGTGAAATTCAGAAAGTCAGCGTCATCGTCGCTTTGGGAAACGCTGTTGTGTCCACGCCGGGCGTCGCTTTTGGAGCCGTTGCTCCGCCCCTCGAGCCGGCGCTGGCGTTGAGGATGTGGCTCTCTTGGGCGGCAGTGCTCGTGGCGCTTGGCTTCCTCAGCAAGTGCCTTGAGGACAGCGGCCGGCAGGAGGAGGCGGAAGCCTTGAAGCAGGAGGTGGGCCGGCTGCGTCAGGAACTTGATACCCTTAAGCAGCGGGCACAGTAGGTCGACGATGGTCCTGCGCCAGCTGGCGCCCCCGACAGGATCAAAGTGGGCGGGCCATTGGCCTTGACCCATTGATTTGTTGCTTTCGCGACAAGGTGCATCGGCGTCTCCACGCCGGTGAATTTCCCAAGAACGCTCGGCAGAGCCGAAGCTTGGAATTCAAATAGGTCAGAAAGGCGGATGCCATGGCCGTTGCGATGTTTGACTTCCTCAAGTCGCTGATCCCAGGCACTCTGGAGCAGATCGTATTCCCTTCCGAAGTCCGCGAGATCCTGAATCACCTGTCGACGGATTTGGCGCCGCCTGCCGGACCGCAAGCAGCTCCGATCTCGGGTAACGTCAAAGCCTCCGCCAACGACTCGGCCGGCGGTTTCGCCAGTCTCGACATTGACCCTCTCGGACCTGAGATCTCCTTCGACATGCGTGTCCTAGGCCCTGCGGCAAATCCAATTGGATTTCAGTTGGACCTGAAACCAGCCGACGGTCTTCTCAAGCTCCCTGCGGGATGCGCTCCAGCCAAAGTCCAACCTGACGGGCGCATGCTGGTGGCCGACCCAACGGCAGGCGGCAGGGTGAAGCTGACACTCAACGGCGCCGACCCGCTCGCGATCAGGATCGAAGGAAGCATCGGCCAACCGGCGCGGCAGGGGATCGTCGCCCTGGATGCTGCGGAGTCCGGGGTCCTCAGTGTCGGAACGAACCCAGCAGCCTTCTTCCTCGGCGCGCAAGGCTTCGGCCTGCATCTGGCCGGTGGCCTGACAGTCGACTCCTCCTCTCAGAATGCTCCAGCGCCTGTCACCGGCGGCGTCGGCGGCCCAGCGCCGTCAGCGACCTCTGCCTGGCAAGGCGTCGCCATTCGCAATGCCGAGCTTTTCCTTCCCCCTGATACGCCGCTTGTCGGCGCCGGCCCCATCCCGGTGGAACTCGATCTGGGCATGCCGAACGGCCTCTATGGGCGAACAGAAGCACATGTTGCTGAGAATGGTCCCAGGCCTGCTTTCGACGCGACCATTGTGTGGGACGACCCGGGCGCAACCTCCCTGGCCTCGGCCTTGCCGGCGATGGTCGAAATCCGCACAAGCTGGAATCTGGACACCGCCGCCGATCCATCAGGCGTCGGCAACATCGAACTGCTTGGCGGCCGGCCGCTGCGTGTCACGGCCCGCTTCGCGCGCAAGCCCGGCACGTCCGATTTTGATCTCGGTCTCGTCGTCGAAGCGGGCGGAGACCAGGGGCTGCTCTCGGTCAAGGGCTCGTCCGCCGCCGGCAAGGTCGTTGTTACTGCCGCAGCACTCGCGACAGCCTTCATCGCGGATGCGAACCCGCCATCGGCGAGCCAGCCCAAATATGATGGTTTCGGGGCTACCCTCCACGCGCTGCTCGTGGCGGCCGCTGGTCTCAGCGCCTTCCTCGATGACGGCAACGTCGTCGTTCATGCGGTCGAGATCGATGCGGGCCTTGGCTCCGCCGGAACCAAGCTGACGCTGCGCGTCGACTATAGCGTCGACGTAATGGTCAAGACCATTGACCTGGGTTTCATGAGCATCGGTATGAAGCCTCGAGTGCCGATGCGTCTTCGCTATCGCAACGTTCGCCTCCTGGTCGACTTCGTCCAGACCGGCCTCGAGCGCTTCCATCTGTCTTTTGGCGAAGCAGACGTCGACGTCGAGGACCCCGGCGGCTGGCAGGTCCAGTCGCCGGGCACGCTCAAGGACCTTTTCGACGTTCTGGGCAGCCGCTCCGGTCGCGGCTCACAATGGTTCGAGGTCGACCTGCGCTTCGCGCTCGAACTCGGCCCGGTGAAGGTTAGTGGCGCCACCGTGCGCGTCACTCTCGGTGCGAACGGTCCGCTCGACCCCGAATTGCGGGGGCTCGACGCGTCGATGGTCATGCCGGGTTTGTTCGAAGCGAGCGGGAAAGCATCTCTCGGCGCCGGCCAACTGGACCTCGCGCTCGCGGCCAAGATCGTTCCGCTCAACGTCGCGGCCTTTGCCAGCGTCACATATGTGGATTGCGGCGAAGGCATCAACGAACTGCTGTTCGCGCTCGGGGTGGACCTGCCCGGTCCGATCCCGCTCGCCAACAGTGGATTGGGGCTCTACGGGCTGGGCGGCATCTTCGGCGTCAACTCCGGTTTCCCGTCACCCGCGCCCAATGCCGACCCGATCGACTTCTATCTGGGGCAGAATCCACTCAAGACCAGCTTGTACACCTGCCTGCCAGGCAACAGCATCTTTGGGCTTGGCGCCGTCGTCGGCACGGCGCCCGATCTCGGCTTCACTTTCAGCGCCAAAGGGGTCGTGGTCATCGGCGTGCCGGACTTCGCGCTCCGCGCCAGCCTCCAGGGACGTGTGCTGTCGCCGCGGGTGATGATGACCGAGGAATTCTCGGACGCAGCGGCCGGTCTGTCATTCAAGGGCGTGCTTGCGGTAGAACCAAGCGCGGTCACGCTCGCCATGCGCGGCCAATATAAAGTGCCGTTCCTGTTGACCATCGACGTTCCGTTCGGCGCGCGCTTTCCCAAGAGCGGGCGCAACTGGTTTGTGCGGCTCGGTTCAGATGGGCAGCAGGGCCGTGGGCCAGGTCCGATACAGGCCAATATTCTACCGGGCATTCTCCCCATCAATGCCTGGGCCTTCTTCATGATGGAGGGCGACGGCATCCCGAGTCTGGGCGGCGTCTCGGGGCTGTCCCCGACCGGGTTCGCGCTTGGGTTCGGCGCCGGCTTTACCGCCGTCTACGGCATCCCGCTGATCCATCTGGACGTTTCAGCTTCGGTGATCCTCGCGCTTGGCACCCGGCCGCTCCTGCTCGGCGGCCTTGGCCACCTGTCGGGAAGCCTCCATCTGGGACCCGTATCGATCGGCGCGAGCGCCGACATTTCCTTCCTGATCGCCCCGGACCTTGGGGATAACTGGGTCAAGTTCGAAGTCTGCGGCGAGGTCGACCTGTTCTTCTTCAGCCTTGAGGGTTGCGTCACCATCGAGCTCGGCGAGAAGGGCAGCATGGTACCCGATCCGCAGGATTGGCCGCTGGAATCGATCGCGCTTGCCGACCATCGCTATACCAAGCTGGCAGACGCGGTCCGCTCGCCTACGCGCCCTCCGATCGCGGAGCTACCCACCGTATGGCCGGACGTGATCCCGATCCTGCAGTTCACGAACGGGCCGGCCAACGGCCTGCAGGCCGGACCCTTCAAGGACAAGCTCTCCTGGAACGCAGCGGCAGTCGGAGCGGGCGTCGTCGGCAATGACCGGCTGAGCTACACCTATACGCTCACCAGCCTGGCCCTGACCGAAATCAATCCGCACACCGGCGCCGAGACTGTCGTCGCGGGCCCACTGGAAGCTGCCTGGCAGCAGGCAAAGGCCGGCGCGCTCGGCGAGCCGGGCGCGCGCGAACTCGCCCTGCTCACATGGGAATCGCATCTGTGGACACGCAAGCTGGTCGACGGTGCTGCCAACGACCCCAACGACCCCATTCCCGCCATTCCCAACAGGTGCCACGACAGGTATTTCGCAAAGCCCGGCTGGGCGCTCGGCGGTCTCGGAAATCGCCACGCCCCCGGCGACAGCTGGCAGCTGCCGACAGAACCACAGCCAGGTCCATTCGCGTCGGTATTCTCGGTGGCCGTCGCCACCGAGTGGTGGGGAGTGCAAATCGACGTTCTCACCACCCCCATGATACCGCTTGGCTTCCCGCTCCGGTTGCCGGCTCCGTTTGTCTTTCGTATGCCAATCGAGGGCATGGGTCGCAGCTTCGACGGCGCACTCGACCTGCTTCACGTGGTGGATCTTCCCCTCGATCGTCGTCCTGACGAGATCGCTCGCGGGATCGGCGAGGTTCCGGTTCACGTCATGCTCAGCTTCTCGGAGCCGCTGCGTGACATCCAGCTTGCTCTTCACCTTCCGCTCTGGCCACCTGGGATGGCAGATCGGCTGCGAGTGACCCTTTTCGGACCGAATGGCACGATTTTGGTTCCCATGGTCGGCGAAGACCGGCCCGGGATCGGTGACAGCGTCGTCCGCGGCTACGAACAGGCAGGCGGTCCCTTCACCGCACTCCAGCTCGAATATCACGCGGCCCTTGCGCCGCAGGTCCTCGGCGTGTGCGGTGTGACCGAAAGCGAGGCTCAGGCCGCCGATGCCGCGACCAAGGCCACCAACACCGTTGCCGACGATGTCGCCAAGAAGGCAACGGCGGTCAAGCCTCGAGCGATGCTGAAGCCAGACAGAATTTATCGGATCGATGCCGGCTTCAACGGCAAGGGACAACGCGAGGGGACCGCCGGCAACGATGTCCCGCATGACGAATCCTACTGGTTCCGGACCGCCGACATGTCCGGTCCCGCGCCGAGCAAAGGCAAGCAATACCTTCAGCGTGTCCCCGCGGCCGAGGCGGTGCAGCACTACAAGGAATTCGTCTTCGCTCCGGCCGTGCACCAGAGGAAGGACCGGTTCGATCCCGTCTATCTGGAGCGCTACATCCTCTCCTGGATGCCGCAGGACAAGAGCCGTCACTGGTTCCTGGATGACCCGGTCGGGGTGCAGCTCGAAGTCAATCACGTTCCGGACCTCGCGGCGGCATACGACCATGATACCGTCGTGCGTGTGCATCGCACCGATCCAACCAAAGGGCGCCCCGATCCGTTCGAAGTGCAGGATTTCGGCAAGTCAAACATCTGGCAGGCCGCCGTTTCCCTGCTGCATCCGGAATCGGATCTCCGTCTCCACGCGGCCTCCATCGTCGCCGGGGCCTGCCCGTATCCGTCGCCGGGCGCGACCCTGGGAGGGCGCCCCAAGCTGCAGCCTCTCTCCGACTATGAGCTCTCGCTCGCCTTCCCCTTCCTCGATTCCGCTAACAGCGGGCTGACGGGCGGCACCACCATCCGGGGTGGAGTATTCGGTACCTCGCGCTACGCAACGCCGAACGACCTTCTGGCCGACCTCGGCTTCGGCACCGGGACACTTGCCGGCGACATCGAGGTGAAACGCTTCGCGGCAGGCGCCGGCGACGTCACGGCGGACGGCGCGGTCCAGCGCGCCCTTGGCGCGCTCGGCCTTGGCCGGCTGGCGCCCGTGCGCGAGGCTCGCAGCATCGCTCTCTGGACCAAGGTTGGACCTGCCTGGGCGCTCCATGGCGTCTTGCTCGAAGCACCGGAGCCGATCCATCGTCCGGATGCGCTCGGACTTGCCAACTTCGGCGGCAGGATCAAGGTGAACGCGATGCGTTGTGGCGGCAATGCCTTCGAGGCGGTGCTGCGCTCGTCATCGGGTGACCGTCTGCTCTTTTTGACCGGCAACCCCTTTGCTCCCGCCGCCTCCCTCAACCTGGCGGTGACGATGCAGTCCATCCCGCTGGAAAGCACGACGGCTGCGGCGGATGGTGTCTTTGCCTGTCCGATATCCGCATCGCCCGCATTCGCGGAGGATTTGACATGACCACGAATGTTGCCCCTGCCTCGTTCTTTCGCGCGAGCGCAATCGCTGCTTCGGGAGTTCCTTGGGTCGCCGATGGGTTCCATCTGCGGGTCAAGCTCAATCCCTGGATAGGCTTCCCCCTTCATTCATTCGCAGCCTGGCGGCTTGAAGTGTTCGAGACCGAGGGGCCGACGCTGCAATGGCGCGATCAGCGCGGTAACGCCCTGACAATGCCCTTCGACCTGGAAGGTGTCGGCGGCTATGCCGAAGCGTCCGTGTTCGGCGTCCCCGCGGACGAACCCTACATCTGGATGGAGATCGACGCGGACGACCGGGGACTTCGCGTTGATCTGCTCGAAGGCCATGTCGGGGCAAGCGGTGGCGCGCGCCTCGTCGCAAGTCGCAGCCACAGCCCGTTCCGCTTCGGTCATACCAGCATCATGCGACTTCGCGCGAAGGGCGCCGGGACGATCAATGGAGTTCGCGCCATGTCGCAGGCGCGGCTCGCCATTCGCGAGTTCATCGAGCGCAAGCCCGACCTCACATTCGGCTTGCCGCTCGGCCGCAACGACTGGTTCGTTCCTGATCCGAACCTTGATCCGCTCGAGGCGGCCCGCCGGCGGCTCGAGCTTGCAGCACCGATCCGCCTCAGCCCGCCCGACAATCCGGCAGGCACACTGCCGGACGACACTGACCCGGGCGAGGAAACAAGGCGCATCATGGAACGCATCGCGCCGGAATTCGTGGACCCCTGGATGAAGCAAGGTTGGGCTGACGGGGGCAAAGCACCGATCCACGCGGTGCTGCGCGGAACCACGACGACGCCAGACAACCAGCGGTTAGAGGCCAATGCACCGATCACGCCGTCATTGCTGACCATGGCGGTTGATCCTCAGATTGCCCGCTACATCGGCCTTTCGACTATCATTCCCTTTGGAGAGACGAAGCCTGTTCATCCTGCAAACACCTGGATCATCGCGGCGCGCTGGGCCGTACAGCTCAAGCGCGTGATCCAGCCAGCCAGCAATCCCTTCGGCGTTCCTGTAACCGTTGGCGACCTGCTCAAGGGTTCGTTGGCGCCGGCCGGCTGGCTCGACGGCATTATGGGCGGCTATTTTCCGGAGGCGGACGACATCATCGCCGACTTGCCGAACCGTCCGGAAGAAGGTCACGGACCGTGGACGCATCTTCCCTTGCTCGCCGTCGCGGTGGCTGCCGGCGACGCGCCGCCGGATCCGCCCGACCCCTTCCGACTGGCCTCCGCGGGCGCCGGCAGTTGGAACCCGCAGGCCGACCCCGCCAATCCGGGTCCTGAGACATGGCAGCAGGTGATTTCACTTGGATCCAGCCCGGCCCGCGGCATGGTGGGCTTCGCCCGCACCAAGCCCGATGGTCCCTTGCCCCTCCACCGCTTGGAACCCCCGACGGGTGAGGGCTTCGTTTCCCGCGCTCTTCCGATCGTCCCCAACTGGGCCAGCAACAACCGACGCATCGTCGAGGATCGAAATGTCCCCGCGGATGCAAATGGAGCGAGCTGGACGATCTGGCAGGCTGACGAGTTCGGTCAGTGGTCCGATGGCGCCGGTTTCTCGCAGCCTCCGCCGCCACGACCCAGTCCGCCCGAGCCCGTGGTCGAGGCCACTTACCGCGCCAAGCCTGACGACGACTCGCTGGGTCCGCGTATTCCCGGTATCCTGCGCCTCAAGATCGACGTCCCGGAACTTGCTCGCACCGAGCCTGGTGGCCTGCCCGTGGCCAGGCTTCGTCTGAGCGTCGACGGGGTCGACCTTCCAGAAAGGGTGGCAGCACCCGGTGGCACGATCATCGTCGAGGCAGAGCCCAGGCCTTTTGGCGTCGGGGAGCAGCGAGACGTTCCGATTGTAGGCACCTACGTCGATGCTTCAGGTACACCGTCTGCCGCGCGGCGGGTATCCTGCGCTGCTTATGATGCGCGTGCCCCAAAGGCCATCCCCACCTCGCCCATGGTCATCTGGAGCGGTCAAATTGATGCTACTGGACAGGCCGAGCTCGCGCTGCGGTGGCCGCCTCGCGAGGGAGCCAGCCGCTACCGGGTTTACTTCGGCGATGCACGTCGCCTGGCCGGAGAACTTGGCGCGCCTTTCCCAGAGTCGCCGATCCGTGCCGCGCAGGCGAAACCGATCCACCTCGCCAGCTTACAGCTGACGAACAAAGCGGCCTTCACTTTCCTTGGTGAAACCCCCGGCTCGACCGCATCCGACGGCTTGGTCCATTTCTCGACGCGCATCCCCGGAGGGCTGCGGTCGGTGCAGTTTGTCCGCGTCGTTCCAGTCAGCGCAGGCGGCGCCGAGTCCGCGTTTGGCTCCTGCGGCCTTGTGCCGGTAGCTGTCCCGACGATCGACCGTCCGCCACCACCGCTGCTCGATGCGTTCACCGAACCGGCTGTGGGGCTTACCTTGACGATCCGGGCTCAAGGCCTGAGACCCGATTTGCTTGCTGCCGCGCCGGGTGGACCGGCTCAGTTCCGCCTACGTCGCACCAGCCGCAACGTTGACCGCCGATTTGCCCCGGTCTGGACCGCCGGCGACATGGCCGGCCCGGACGCCGCGGGGAACTGGACCGCCACAGTTGAGGTGCCGCTCGACCAACTCGAGCCTTTTGTCGGCGCGTCCTGGTATGCCGAAGTTCGCTATCCGCCAGAGCCGGCCATTCCACCGGGCGAGGCTCCGCTGCCGGCGGATGGGGGTGTCGGGCCCCTCTGGGGAGCGATGGGCGATGCCTCAGAAAGGCTTTGGAGTGAACCATCGCTCGCCGCGGGGTCGCTGCTCGTTCCACCCCATGCGCCAGATGCTCCACCGGAGCCGGCAATCACCCGGGAGGTAGACGGCTCGGTGAAGATCACAATCGCCGAGCTCTCTATTTTCCATGCTGGCGGTGCACCCTACAGGTTGGAGGTCTATCGTAAGGACCCGGGCGTTGCTACGGTCCGTCGGGACACGATCGACATAGTGGCTTCAGAACTTACCTGGACAGACGCCGCGCCGGTTCCGCCGGGCGCACGCTATGAACTGGCTGTGGTCGATCCCATCGGTCGGCGCGGTCCGACGACGTTATCTCAGTAGCTATGTGGCTATTCCTGTGAAGGATTTGGGAGAATTGCATGACACCCTTTCCGAATGCCAAAGATGATCCCATTGTCCATGATGAGGCGCTGCAGGCGGCGCTGGATGGCGCGATGGCATCGACGCCCAATCCACCCAACGGCGCGCCGATCGTGATCGTTTCCATTAACCCAGACGGGACCCGCAGCTATGCCGGGCGTCTGGAATATATCGAGTGCTATTCGGCCAGCCTGCTGAAGGTTGCCGCCATGTATGCCGCTTTCGAACTGCGCAAGGCCTGTAACGACCTGGTGGCGGGCGGCGTGGCAGGGGATGTCTTTCAAACGGTGAGTAGCAGTTTCGACGACGTGATCCGAGCTAACCGCCTGCCGAAGCTTGCAGACCTGGACGACCTCCATCTGCTGCCGAAATACAATCAGATTTTCACCTATGACCCGGCGTCCAATACCGTGAACTTTTCACAGGCATTCTGGGATGACTTGTTTTCGGCGATCGCCGATGGCAACAACGCCGCCGCCGGTCGGTGCATCCAACGCTTGGGCTTCGGCTACATCACGACTGCGGCGTCGGAGGCGAATTTCTTCGATGCCGATACGAATCTCGGCATGTGGCTCTGTGGCGATTTCGGCTTGGGGTATCCGCCGCAGCGGATTTCCTGCAGCAATGACGGGCCGACGGCACAGGGCGCGACGGCCTATCAGATGGCCAAGCTTTTCACCCTACTCTTGGATGCGCAACTGGTGGATCCGGCCAGCGACGCGGCGATGCTGAACCTCTTGCAGCAGGCCGTCGTCCGGCTGCATCTTTTCCTCAACCGGGACACGACGGTCCAGTACGTCACGACGCATAGCAAGATAGGGCTGGGACCGGTCAATGCGGGGTTCGCGGTGGCTTCCGAGGCCCTGATTATTCAGGAGAACACGACGCAACGACAATTCGTCGTCGTCTTCCAGAATCAGCCATTCGCGACCGACCCGTCGGTCTTTCCAGTTGCGCGCGTGGTCGATGCGACGATCGCCTCATATCTGTTTCCCTGATCGAAGCATTTCGCTGGCACACTTGCCGAGAACCCGACACCAGACCGCTTGCCATAAGTCCAGTACATTTGGCGAAACACCATCAGCGTCCGCTGCCGTCGACCGTGCCCGTAAAGTCGACATGTGTGCGCCGCCAAAAAATGGCCTTTTCGCCTTTCGCTTTCAAGCGCATGGGCGTCATCACAGCGGGTAGTTTGAATAGATGTAAGCGTCGAGCTGAGGCCGTTGGGGGGATAGCGATCGTTTGCCCCACGGCGAGTAAATGACGTGGATATCGATGGCCCGGCGATTGACGTCGATATCGCCGAATGGTGGGTTTTTTAAACTCAGCCGCGAGCCCTGCCGATGTCTACCGAATCCCAGTTGCGTGAGAAGTTGCGGAAGATCGAGGCCCTTTTCGTGGGTGCTGGAACGGCCGGCGAGCGGCTCGCGGCGGAGGCGGCGCTGGAACGTGTGCGGGAGCGTTTGACGGAACTTGGGCGGCAAGATCCCTCAATTGAGATGCAATTCTCGATGCCGGATCAATGGTCGCGCCATCTGTTTCTCGCCTTGTGCCGGCGTTATGGCATGAAGCCCTATCGCTATTATCGGCAACGGCGCAACACGGTCATGGTTCGCGCACCCAAACGATTTCTCGATCAAGTCTTGTGGCCGGAGTTCTCCGAACTTGACCAGGCCCTGCAGGCCTATCTTCATCAGGTGACGCTGCGCGTGATCCGCGATGAGGTCTTTGCCGACGCGAGCGAGGCGCAGGAGATTCCGGAGGCGCTACCACCGAACTGATCGATGCGGTCAGGCCTGAGCGCTGACAGGCAACGATCTGTCGATCTTCTCCATCGGCGATCCAATGGTTAGGCCTTTCAGGCCTTGAAGTTCCACGGCATGAGCTGGTCGATCTGAGAGATCGGCCAGCCTCGAGCGATGCAAAAAGTTCGAAAAGCTTCCAGGAGCCCCAGGCGGATTAGATGCCCTCCGGGATTGGCTGCTTGCCCAGAGCCCAGTCTCACAGCTTCCGCAGTGCTATTTATCTCGGCATCGCTCAAAATTGCGATATACGACAAATGGGCGAAGTGAATTTGACCCCTGCTAGGAGCGAATACTTGAGCGATCAAAACGAAGCCGTGACGGCCGATCTCGTCGGGCTGACGGCAGACATTGTCTCTGCCTATGTCAGCCAAAATCCCCTGCCCGTCACTGGGTTGCCAGATCTCATCGCGTCGATCCATTCGTCGCTGGCCGGCCTTGGTCAGCCGAATACGGCCGAGCCGCCTAAGCATGAACCCGCAATCAATCCGAAAAGGTCGGTAACGCCGGACTACATCATCTGCCTGGAAGATGGGAAGAAATTCAAATCGCTAAAACGTCATCTCGCGGTGCACTACGGGCTCACTCCAAACGAATACCGCGAAAAGTGGGGATTGAAGCCAGATTATCCGATGGTTGCGCCGAACTACGCGGCCCAAAGATCTACGCTCGCGAAGGCGGCGGGGCTCGGACGCAAACCGCAACCTACCCGAAAGGTGCCTGCCAAACGAAAGCCTAGGGCTTAGTGAAGGCTAGCTGTCGGTGCGTCAACCTCGGGCGCGCCGTCAGAGGCAGTTAGCCAATCGAGACCGTGAGCCAAGCCACCCTAATTCCGAGCGATCTTCGGCGACGTTTACGCTCTATGTTGAGCGTCGCCGATAGCAGAAGAGTGCTTCTTCGAGAGTGGGTCTTGCGATGTAGCGGTCCTCTGACTCGACCCACCCGCGCCATCTAACACAGAGTGGCATGGGACTGACGGTCCTGAAACCGAACCTATCCACAAAAATATTTTGTTGGTATTTCTGTTGGTAACAGCTGTTTTGGCCTTCCAATAAGCATCTGAAACCAAACTAGAATTTTCTTTACTTGGATTCCGCCGCTGTCACCGAACTCGAGCGCTGGATGATCGAGACGCGCGACAAGCTCTCGCGCGGACACGATCTGAGCAAGGCCTTCAACTACATGCTACGCCGATGGTCGTCCTTCACCCGCTTCCTCGACGATGGCCGGACCTGCCTCTCGAACAACGCGGCCGAGCGGGCCCGAGAAAGTCCTGGCTGTTCTGTGGGTCCGATCGCGGCGGACAGCGCGCCGCCGTCCTCTACAGCCTGATCGCCTCTGCCAAGCTGAACGACATCGACCCTTAGGCTTGGCTCGCCGACGTCCTCGCGCGCATCCCAGCCCACCCCGCACAGCGGATCGACGAACTACTCCCCTGGAACTGGAAGTCGAGCGATCCATGGAAGACGTGATTGACGTCATATTGCGAGACTTCTCAGGCGAGATCGAGCACGGTCAGGGTGCGACAGCTGAGGAGATTGCCGATTGCGAGAGCGACCTTGGCGTCCGCTTCATTGGAAGCTTTGCTCAGTACTTGCGACGATACGGCTGGCTCACCGTCGGGTCGAGCGAGCTTTATGGCTTGGGTGCTAGCCTCGAATCCTGGCGCCGCCTGAAAGACATGACGCTATCCGAACGCACGGAGATGCATCCTCCTCTGCCACCGCACCTCGTGACCTTTTACAATGACGGCTTCGGCAATCAGCACTGCCCGGATACCAGCGTGGTCATCGATAACGAGCATCGTATCGTTTTTGGGACCACGAAGCAGGCACCGCTCGGATTCCGGAAGTGATTTCTAACTCGTTCGCAGACTGGCTGCGCCTGCTGATGCGAGCGGAACAGAACAGCCCCTAGCAGCCGGATTGCCAACTCCGCCTTCACGGACGCTTGCACCAAATCTAAGGTACCGCGGTCCTCACCGGATGATTACTCCTCAGCGACGGCCGGACCTGCCTCACCAACAACGCCGCCGAACGTGCGCTGCGTGGTTTTGCTCTCGGCAGGAAAGCTTGGCTGTTTGCAGGTTCTGATCGTGGTGCCGATCGGGCCGCCTTCATGGCGACGCTGATCACCACC